>NZ_JBVHVE010000001.1:0-665406 GCF_055564995.1 Streptomyces sp. NPDC028907 | reverse complement strand
GCGCCCACGCACAGCAGCCCGCCCGACCAGACGGACGTGCGCACGCCACGCCAGGCCGCGACGCCGCCCACATAGGTCTGGCCGAGCTGCGGGCCCACCGAGTACGACAGCAGTTCGATCCCGGCGAGCCGGCCACGCAGCTCGTCCGGGATCGTCTGGTTCCACATCACCCCGCGGAAGACGCCGCTGACCATGTCGGCCGCGCCGCCGACGGTCAGGAACAGCAGCACCAGCCATACGTTCCCCGAGACACCGGCCGCGGCGATGGCCGTGCCCCACAGCGCGGCCGACACGACGACGGCCCGCCCGTGCCGGTGCACCCGCGAGGTCCAGCCACTCGTCAGGCTCACCAGCATCGCGCCCGCCGGCACGGAGGCGTACATCAGACCCAGCGCCCAGGGGGCGTTCAACTCGTCAGCGAGGAAGGGCAGTACGGCCAGCGGCATCGCGAAGAGCATCGCCGCGATGTCGATGACGTACGTGCCGAGGAGTTCCTTGCGGCTCCAGGCGTAGCGGGCACCCTCGGCGATGGCCCTCAGCGACGGCTTGGCGGCCTCGTGTGAGGCGGGGGAGGGGGCGAGGCCGACGGCGAACAGGACGGACACGACGAAGGTCAGCAGGTCCGTGCCGTACGCCCAGCCGAGGCCCGCGTACGCGACGACCACGCCGGCCAGGGCCGGGCCCGCGACCCCGCCGACCTGCCAGCGCAGCGCGTTGAGCGAGGCGGCGGCCGGGAGGTGGTCGTGGGCCACGATCCGGGGCAACAGGGCGTCCAGGGCGGGGCGTTGGACCGAGACCAGCGCGGAGGACAGGGCGGCGACGACGTACAGCGGCCAGATCGCGGGGCTCGGCAGCAGCGCGTTGACCAGCAGCGCCGCGCTCAGCACCGCCTGCCCGGCCTCCGTCCACACGATCAGCTTCCGCTTGTCCAGCGCGTCGGCGAGCGCACCCCCGTACAGCCCGAACGCGATCAACGGCACCAACTCCACGGCCCCGATCGCCCCGACCGCCGCTGCCGACCCGGTGAGCTCCTTGATCTGCACGGGCAGCGCGACGAAGGTCAGGAAGCTGCCGAAGGAGGACACGAGCCCCGCCAGCCACAGCCGCCGGAAGTCGGCCGAGGCGCGCCAGGGGGCGAGGTCGGGGAGCACGGCACGGAGGTTCACGAGGGGTCATGGTCGGGGCGGGCAGGTGGCGGGGGCAACCGGATTTCGAGTGCTGACTGGCCGAGTGCGGGTTGTGTGGCCGGTCGCGCCCGCGCGGCGGCAGCCGCACATTCGACCGCCGGACGACAGAGCCCACCCCCCCATCCGGCGCGTCACCACTGCGGCGGTGGCGGCGCCGTCAATGACTCCGCCAGCCTGGACAGACGGTCCCGAAACCGCCCCCGCCCCCGCCCGGAGGGCACCCCGTTCTCGCCGGCCCCCGCGCTCACCAGATGCTGCACGGTGTCGAGGTCCAGCTCCCCGCCCTCCGGCACGGCCAGTGCCTCGTGGGCCATGGCCGTCAGCTCGCCCTCGCCGGTGCCGAGGGCCAACACCGTCGCGCCGGCCCGTCGCACGTCGTGCACCCGCTCCAGGAGCGGCGCCCCGGGCTCGTCCGGCGACACCACCAGCAGGGTCTCCCCGTGCCGTGCCGCCGCCAACCGGCCCAGCCCGACCGCCAGATGGGCCGGATCCGAGGGGCGCGCGGCATGTCGTACGAGTGTCGGGGCCAGCTCCGGCGTCCCCGACCACGCGGCCTCGTCCACCAGGTGGGCCGCGAGATGCCACGGCTCGTACTCCGGCGTGCCCACCACCAGCAGCCCGCCCCCGTGCGCCACAGCGGACGCCCGCAACGCCCCCGCGAACCGCCGGGTGGCCCCCAACCACTCGGTTCCGGCGAGTACTTCGCGCAGCAACGCGACCCGTACGGCATCCATGCGACCTCATCCTGCCCTGACCGACCACTCGTGACCGGGAGTTCACCCCGAATTCGCCCGGCACGGGGAAGCAGTGGGCCCCGGCGGCCATGGCGAGGAGTGCGACGATGACCGAGACCACTGTTCCCTTCCGTGCGGGGCAGGAGGGGTACGCCTCCTTCCGTATCCCGGCCGTCGTGGTCAGCGGTGCGGGCACGGTGCTCGCCTTCTGCGAGGGCCGGGTCGAGTCCGCGGCCGACCACGGCCACATCGACATCGTGCTGAAGCGGTCCGCGGACGGCGGCCGCACCTGGGGCCCGCTCAGAGTGGTCGCCGACAACAACTGGCACCTGGCCGGCAACCCCGCCCCCGTCGTCCTCGACACCGGCCGCATCCTGCTCGTCTACATCCGCAACCACGCCACCGCCACCGAGGCCGCCATCCTGCGCGGCGAGGTCGGCGACGCCGACGGCCGCCGGATCTGGGTGCGGTACAGCGACGACGACGGCGTCACCTGGTCGAGCTCGAAGGAGATCACCGCGCAGGTGAAGCGGCCGGGCTGGCGCTGGTACGCCACCACCCCCGGCCACGCGATCCAGCTGAGCACCGGCCGGGTCGTCGTCCCCGCCAACCACACGATCCCGCCCACCGGCGACGACATCGGCACCGAGGCCAGATACAACAGCGGGCACTGTCTCCTCAGCGACGACCGGGGCGTCACCTGGCGCATCGGCTACGTCGACGAGAACACCGACGGCTACGTCAACGTCAACGAGACCACCGCCGCCGAACTCCCCGACGGCCGTGTCTACTTCAACACCCGCAACGACTCCCCGTCCCCCGGCAACCGCGCCGACGCCCACTCCGCGGACGGCGGCGAGACCCTGGTCAAGCCCTTCCGCCCGCAGGCCGGCCTGTCCGCGCCCGTCTGCGAGGGCAGCGTCCTCCAGCTCCGCGACCCCGACGTCCTGCTCTTCTCCGGCCCCGCCGACCCCGCCGCCCGCGCCCTGATGACCATCCGCGCCTCCACCGACGGCGGCCTCACCTGGCGGTCCGCGCACACGGTGAGCGGGCTGCCCGCCGCGTACTCGGACCTCGCACGGATCGACGACGCAACGGTCGGACTCCTCTACGAGACCGGCGACTTCGGCCCGTACGAGACCATCGCCTTCCGGCGGGTCCCCGTGACGGACCTCACCTGAGCCCCGGGGGAGGCAGGGGAAGTCGTCGAGTACGCCCACGTAAAGTCGGCCCATGACCTCTACCGACAGTGCACAGCAGCCCGCCGGGACCCCCGCCAAGGCCCCGGCCAAGGACCCCTGGGACCTCCCCGACGTCTCCGGGCTGGTCGTCGGCGTGCTCGGCGGGACCGGGCCGCAGGGCAAAGGCCTCGCCTACCGGCTCGCCATGGCCGGACAGAAGGTGATCATCGGTTCCCGGGCGGCCGACCGCGCCCGGGCCGCCGCCGACGAGCTCGGGCACGGTGTCGAGGGTGCCGACAACGCCGAGTGCGCGCGGCGCAGCGACATCGTGATCGTCGCCGTGCCGTGGGAGGGCCACGGCAAGACGCTTCAGTCCCTGCGCGAGGAACTGGCCGGCAAGCTGGTCGTCGACTGCGTCAACCCGCTCGGCTTCGACAAGAAGGGCGCCTACGCGCTCAAGCCGGAGGAGGGCAGCGCCGCCGAGCAGGCCGCCGCCCTGCTGCCGGACTCCCGGGTGACGGCCGCCTTCCACCATCTGTCGGCGGTGCTGCTCCAGGACCCGGAGATCGACGAGATCGACACCGATGTGATGGTGCTCGGCGAGGAGCGGGCGGACGTGGAGATCGTCCAGGCCCTGGCCGGCCGTATCCCCGGCATGCGCGGCATCTTCTCGGGCCGGCTGCGCAACGCCCACCAGGTGGAGTCGCTGGTGGCGAACCTGATCTCGGTGAACCGGCGCTACAAGGCACACGCGGGACTGCGCGTCACGGACGTATGAGCCGATGGGGGACACTGTCCGGGTAGCAGTGTCCCCCGAAGGAGCCGAGTGAAATGCCCCGCCTTGGTGTCTATGCCCTGATCGTCTGTGTGCTGGCCGTGGTCGCGGCCGTGGTCTCCTTCGCGCAGGGCAGCTGGCTGGGGATCGTGTGGGTGCTGCTCGCGGGGCTCTCGTCGAACATGACCTGGTACTACTTCAAGCGCGGCCGGGACGCCCGGAACGGCTCCGTCACCGGCTGACCGAGGTCACGCGCTCATCGAGCAGAGCTCGTTCGAGTCCCGCCAGAAGCGGAACAGGTCGTAGCCGCAGTACGTCTCGACGTCGCTGATGCCCAGGCCGCGCAGCACCGTGTCGATCACGTCGAAGAACGTGCTGTTGATCGACGGCACCCACAGCAGCGCGAACACGAACAGAAGGCCGAACGGGGCGAACGGCTCCACCTGGCGCTTGATCCGGTGCGACAGCCACGGCTCGATCACGCCGTAGCCGTCCAGGCCCGGGACCGGCAGGAAGTTCAGGATCGCCGCCGTGACCTGGAGCAGCGCGAGGAAGGCGAGCGCGAACCGGAAGTCCCGGGGGACGCCGTCCAGCGCGTCCAGCCAGAACGGGGCGGTGCACACGACGGCGAACAGCACGTTGGTCAGCGGCCCGGCGGCCGAGATCAGACTGTGCCGCCAGCGACCCCGGATCCGCCCGCGCTCGATGAAGACGGCGCCACCGGGGAGGCCGATGCCGCCCATGATCACGAAGATGACCGGGAGCACGATGCTGAGCAGCGCGTGTGTGTAGGCGAGAGGATTGAGGCTCAAGTAGCCCTTGGCTCCCACGGTGATGTCGCCCGAGTGCAGTGCGGTACGAGCGTGTGCGTACTCATGGAGACACAGGGAGACCACCCAGGCCGAGGTCACGAAGAGGAACACGGCTAGTCCCGGCGACGCGGCGAAGCCCGTCCACACCGCCCACCCGGTGACTGCCGTGACGGCGGTGATTCCTAGGAAGACAGGGCTGATCCGCTGTTCGCCGGTGCGAGAGGCGGTGGTCATGGGCGGACTCCTGGTACGTGGCGGTCGAGCCGAGGGAACCTCGACCGTGCCGGTTGATATGGGAACACAGAATCGTGTACCTGGGAGTTTCCCAGAGCCGGGGGCACGGGAGGGCGTAGGTCCCGGCAGTTGCAGGTGCTTGACCACGTCAAGAACTCCGCAAACCGTGATGCCGGCATGGACCAGATCGTCACCGATGGCGGTGACCCCCATGCTCAGCCGACGCTCGGCGAAGGGGGTACCGAGTGGTACGAACCGCCAGTGAACCGTATGGATCTTTCCTGGGCAGGAAGTGGTGCCGTCCGGCCTGCTCCACCACGCCGCACGGGAGAAACCCGGTGACCGTGCCCGAGGGCACCGGGGACAATGGGCCAGTGCGCTATCGCATCCTCGGCACCACGCAGGCATTCAGCCCCGACGGCACGGTCGTCCCGGTCGGCGGCGCACGGCTGCGTGCGCTGCTGACGGTGCTCGCACTGCGCCCCGGCCGCACCGTCCCCGCGGGCCTCCTGGTCGACGAGGTCTGGGCCGGCGACCCGCCCGCCGATGCCCCGGCCGCCCTGCAGGCTTTGGTCGGCCGCTTGCGCCGCGCCCTCGGGGCCGACGCCGTCGCCTCCGCGGAGGGCGGATACCGGCTCACCGCCCCGCCCGACGACATCGACCTGCACCGCTTCGAACGCCTCGTCGGCGAGGGCACGCGCGCGTTGGCCGACGGTGACCCGGCGAAGGCGGTCGTCGTCCTGGATGACGGCCTCGCCCTGTGGCGCGGCCCCGCCCTCGCCGACCTGCCCGACCGCACCGCCGAAGCGGCCCGCTGGGAGACCCGGCGCCTCGGCGCACTGCGCGCCCGCCACACCGCCGCCCTCGCGCTCGGCCACCCCGAACAGTCCCTGCCCGAGCTGGCCGCCCTGTGCGACACCCACCCCTTGGACGAACCTCTCCAGGCCCTGCGCCTGCGCGCCCTGCGCGACGCAGGTCGCACGGCGGAGGCGCTGGCCGCCTACGAGGACGTACGACGACTGCTGGCGGACCGGCTCGGTTCCGACCTGGGGCCTGAACTGCGCGCGCTGCATGGGGAGTTGCTTCGGCCAGGGGAGAGCGCGCACGGGGCGGAGGCCGGTCCGCGGGCGCATGACGGGCTCCGGCACGCCCACGGTGCGTCGGGTGCCGCCCGCGACGGCCAAGGGGCCTGGCCGCGCGGCGACTCCGACGCGGGGGCCCGCCGTCCGGCGTTCGCGGGTGCGGGTGCGTCCGGCAAGTCGGCTGGTGCGGGCACGGGCGCGTCCGGCGGCGGGCCGGAGTGGGACGGGGTCGGTGGGGCGAAGGGTGCCGCGCAGGTCGGGGGTGGGGGCGGTGCGGGCAACCTCCGCGCCCGTCTCACCTCCTTCGTCGGTCGTGAAGCCGACATCGAGGCCATCCGCGGTGATCTCACCACCACCCGGCTCGTCACCCTGCTCGGCCCCGGCGGCGCCGGGAAGACGCGGCTGTCGCAGGAGGCCGCCGAGAGCGTGCGGGACTGCGCGCCGGACGGGGTGTGGCTGGCCGAGCTCGCGCCGGTCGATGTCCCCGACGGGGTGCCGGAGGCCGTCCTCACCGCTGTCGGGGCCCGCGAGACCGTGCTCTACGGCGCCGGCGCCGAGGCCATGCGCGCCGGGTCGGAGCGGCACGACGACCCCGTCGAGCGGCTCGCCGAGCACTTCGGCAAGCGCCGGATCCTGCTGATCCTCGACAACTGCGAGCATGTCGTCGAGGCCGCCGCCCGTCTCGTGGCGGAGCTGCTGGAGCGCTGCCCGGAGCTGACGGTGCTGGCCACCAGCCGGGAACCCCTCGGCGTACCGGGGGAGTTGCTGCGCCCCGTCGAGCCGTTGCCGGAGCCCGTCGCGCTGCGGCTGCTCGCCGACCGGGGCGCGGCCGCCCGGCCCGGCTTCCGCGTCGACGCCGACGACGAGACCGCGGCGGCCTGCGTGGAGATCTGCCGGCGTCTCGACGGCCTCCCGCTCGCCATCGAGCTCGCCGCCGCCCGGCTGCGCATGCTGACGGCACGCCAGATCGCCGACCGGCTCGACGACCGCTTCCGCCTCCTCACCTCCGGCAGCCGGACCGTCCGGCCCCGTCAGCAGACCCTCCGGGCGGTCGTCGACTGGTCCTGGGAACTGCTGAACGAGGACGAACGGGAGGTGCTGCGGCGGCTGTCCGTCTTCGCGGGCGGCTGTGACCTCACGGCCGCCGAGGCCGTCTGCGGGCCCGCCGCCCTCGACACGCTCGGCTCCCTCGTCGACAAGTCCCTCGTGGTGGCCGCCCCGTCGGCGGACGGCGCGATGCGCTACCGGCTGCTGGAGACCGTCGCCGAGTACGCCGGCGAGCGCCTCGACGAGACGGGACGGCGTCAGCGGGCGGAGCGGGCGCATCTGACGTACTACCGCGAACTCGCCCGCGCCACCGACCCGTTGCTGCGCGGCCCCGGCCAGCTCGCCGCCATCGGGCGCCTGGAACGCGAGTACGAGAACCTGCGGATCGCCCTGCGCCACGCCGTCGCCGACCGCGACGAGCAGGAGGCACTGTGCCTGGTCCTTTCGCTGTCCTGGTACTGGCAGATGCGCGATCTGCGGATCGAGGCGCGCAACTGGTCCCGTGAGGTGCACGCCCTCGGCCCGGACCCGTTCGCCGAGCCGGTCCGTCGCGCGCGCCCGGTGCGGGAGCGGTGCACGGACACCCCGCCGCCGTGGACGGGAGAGGTCCTCCAAGAGGCCCGGCGCGGAGTCCATCTCGTGCACCTGGCCTGCATGGACACCGAACTGGACGCCTGGCAGACCCCCGGCGCGCAGGCCAAACTGCGCACCATCGCCGCCACCTACGAGCCGGGCATGCCGCAGACCTGCCGGCTCCCCGGCTCGCTGTGGTTCTTCGCCGTCATGCTGACCGGGGACATGGAGCGGCTGCGGGAGGTCGTCGACGCCACCGTCCGCACCTCCCGCGAGACGCCCGGATACGACTGGGAGCTCGCCGCGAGCCTGCACGCACGTGCCAACCTGCTCGCCAACCGCAGCGACTGGGCGGGCGACGCCACCCGCGACGCCGACGAGGCGCTGGAGATCTACGAGCGCCTCGGGGACCTGTGGGGCACCGCCGAGGCCCTCGCCGCGCGCGCCGAGGCATGCGAACGCAGGGGCGAGTGGGAGTCCGCCGCCGCCGACTACGAGGCGGCGATCGAGCGCGCCGGACGGCTCGGCGCCCGCGCCCAGATCTCGGTCCTGAACGCCCGCCTCGGCAACGCGCTGATGGAGGCCGGCGCGACCGGGCGCGGAGAACGCCTGCTGCGCGAGGTGATCGTCTGCCGGGACGGCGCGCGCAACGAGGCGATGCCGGCCGCCCGGATGTTCCTCGCCGGCCACCTCGGTATGACCGGCCGCATCCCCGAGGCGCGGGAGCAACTCCGGCTGCTGCGCGAACAGTTCTCCGTCGCCAGCTTCGTCATCTTCGACGCGTTCATTCTCGGCTCGGAGGCCTGGCTCGAAGCCGTCGACGCGTGCTACGAGGAGTGCCTGGTCAAGGTCCGCCGGGCCCTGGAGCAGGCCGGGGACCCGCTGTCCCTGGCCATCGCGCCCGGCATGCGCACCCTGTTGCTGCACATCGCCGGCCACGCCCTCGCCGGCCTGGACGATGGCGGGCGCGCCCGCGTCGGCGCCCTCTGCGTCGGTGCCGGCGACGCGCTGCTGCCGCCCGCCCATGTCCCGACGCGCATGGAACGCGAGACCCGCGCGCGGGCCACCCGCGAACTGCGCGCGGTACTCGGGGACGCGGCCTACGAGTCGGCGTACGCCGAGGGCGGCGGCCTCTCCCCCGAGGAGGCCGCCGCCCTCGTCTGACGCGCACCGACACCCCGGCGGGCGTCAGCTCTTCGTCCGGAACTTGTGGATCGCGACCGGCGCCATCACCGCCGTGATCGCCACCGACCAGCCGAGCGTCACCCACAGGTCGTGCGCGACCGGCCCGCCCACCATCAGGCCGCGCGCGGCGTCCGCGAGCGTGGACAGCGGGTTGTAGTCGGTGAAGGCCCGCAGCCAGCCCGGCATCGTGGTCGTCGGCGCGAAGATCGACGAGCCGAACTGGAGCGGGAACAGCACCAGGAAGCCCATCGCCTGCACGGACTGCGCGTTCTTCAGGATCACGCCGAGGGTGAGGAACACCCACATGATCGACGAGGCGAACGCCGTGGACAGGGCCACCGTCGCGAACAGGCCGGGCCAGTTGGTGATGTCGAACCCGACCGCCACGGCGACGATCATCAGTACGGCGGTCGCGAACAGCATCCGCAGCAGCTCCACCGAGATCTTCGCGAAGAGCACCGAGCCGCGTCCGATCGGCAGGGACCGGAAGCGGTCCATGACACCGGAGTTGAAGTCCTGGCTGAAGCCGGTGCCGACGCCCTGGGACAGCGTCATGCTCATCATCGCGATCATGCCGGGGATCACGTACTGCACGTACCGCTCCTGCCCGCCGCCGAGCGCCTGCCCGATCGAGCCGCCGAAGACGAACACGAACAGCAGGGTGAAGATGACCGGCATCAGCAGCGCGTCGGCCATCGACTCCGGGTCCTGCCGGATCCACAGCAGATTGCGGCGGACGAGGGCGCCGGTGTGCCGCAGATGGGCGCGCAGGGTGATGCGGGCGTCGTCCGTGGGAGCGGGAGGGGTGATGATGGTGGCGCTCATACGGCGACCTCCTCGCGGGCGTCGGCGGGCGGGGCGTCCTGCGGGGCACTGGCGCGGTGGCCGGTGAGGGACAGGAACACCTCGTCCAGGCTGGGCAGTTCGGTGGTGATGGAGGCGAGCGTGACGCCCTGCGCGGTGAGCGCGCCGACGATGGCGGTGAGCTGCTCGTCGCTGAGCACCGGGACGAGCAGGGTGCCGGCCTCGGTGTCCACGGTGGTGGTGGCGAGCCCGGTGATGCCGAGATCGTCGAGGTAGGCGGCGAGGGGCCGCAGCTGGAGGGCGTCGGCCGGCCGGATCCGCAGCGTCCGCCCGCCGACCTTGGCCTTCAGCTCCTCGATGCCGCCGCCCGCGATGACCTTGCCCCGGTCGACGACGGTCAGCTCGGAGGCGAGCTGCTCGGCCTCCTCCATGTACTGGGTGGTCAGCAGCACGGTCACACCGTCCCCCACCATGGCCTTGACCTCGTCCCACACCTCGTTGCGGGTGCGCGGGTCAAGGCCGGTGGTCGGCTCGTCCAGGAAGAGCACGGCGGGCCGCCCGATCATGGACGCGGCCAGGTCGAGCCGCCGCCGCATGCCACCGGAGTACGTGCTGGCGGGCCGCTTGGCCGCGTCGGTCAGCGAGAACCGCTCCAGCAGCTCATCGGCACGCGCGCGTGCGTCCTTCCGCGGCAGATCGAGCAGCCGCCCGATCAGATACAGGTTCTCCCACCCGGGAAGCTTCTCGTCCACGGAGGCGTACTGCCCGGTCAGCCCGATCACCCGCCGCAACTGCCGAGGCTGCCGTACGACGTCGTACCCGGCGACGACGGCCTTCCCGGCGTCCGGCGCGAGCAGCGTGGACAGGATCCGCACCAGGGTGGTCTTCCCGGCCCCGTTCGGCCCGAGCACCCCCATCACGGTGCCCTCGCGCACCTCCAGATCCACGCCGTCCAGCGCCTTGGTCTCGCCGTAGTGCTTGACCAACCCCCGCACCGAGACGGCCGTGCTCGCACCGCCCGGCTTCTTGTCGATTCGCGTCATGGCCCCGACGGTGCCACCCCCCACCGACAAACCACCGACACCCCACCGACAAACGCCCGAGCAGCAACGCCCCAAAGGGGCGCGGGGAACTGCGCGACCAGCCACGACGGCGCAGCACCCGACAACCCACACACCGCGGCAAATCCGTAGTCGCGCCCTTACCGGAAGGCGTCAGTACCGAACAGCCTCGGCGTGCTCCGGAACATGCCCCGCGACGACACGCTCCCGCGCCCCCAGCGGAGCGCCCAGCGGAGCGCGCCGCCGATCCACCGCGTACGCGACGGAAGCGACCCCGAGTCCGAGCACCGCAAGCGCGGAGCCCACCAGCGCCGGAGACGTCACACCGAACCCGGCCGCGAGGGCGAGGCCACCGACCCACGCGCCGCCGGCGTTCGCGAGGTTGAAGGCGGCCTGGTTGGCGGAGGAGGCGAGGGACGGGGCCGACGAGGCCTTCTCCATCACCATCAGGTTGAGCGGGGAGCCGGTCACGAAGGCCGCCATGCCGAGCAGCGTCACCGCCAGGGCCGCGCTCCACGCCGTCGTCATCAGCAGCGGGAACAGGGCCAGCACCGCGGCGAGGGACAGCAGGCCCCCGAACAGTGTCCTGCGCATCGAGTGGTCCGCCAGGCGTCCGCCCAGCAGGTTGCCGACGGTCGCGCCCACCCCGAACAGCGCCAGCAGCAGCGTCACGCTGGCGTCGGCGTACCCGGCGGCGTCGGTCAGCATCGGCGTGATGTAGCTGTACGCGGCGAAGAGCGCGCCGAAGCCCGCGACCGTAGTTCCGAGCGCCAGCCACACCGGCAGCGAACGCAGGGCGGCCAACTCGCCGCGCAGGCCGGCCGGCGGGGCGGCGGCGTGTGCCTCGCCGCGCGGGATGAGCAGGGCCAGCGCCGCCATCGCGGCCAGGCCGATCGTGCTCACGCCGAGGAAGGTCGCCCGCCAGCCCAGGTGCTGCCCCATCAGCGTGGCCACCGGGACGCCGGCGACGTTGGCCATCGTCAGGCCCAGGAACATCAGCGACACGGAGCGGGCCTTGCGTTCCGGCGCGACCATGCCGGTCGCCACGACCGCGCCGACCCCGAAGAAGGCGCCGTGCGGCAGACCGCTCAGGAAGCGGGCGGCCACCAGCCAGTCGTAGGTCGGGGCGAACGCCGACAGGGCGTTGCCCGCGACGAACAGGGCCATGAGGCCGATCAGGACCGTGCGGCGGGGCATCCGGGCCGTGACCGCCGCCAGCAGCGGGGCGCCGATGACGACGCCGAGCGCGTACGCCGAGACCAGGTGCCCGGCGGTGGGGATCGAGATGTCCAGGTCGTTCGCGACTTCGGGCAGGAGGCCCATCATCACGAACTCGGTCGTACCTATGCCGAAGGCGCCGACGGCCAGGGCGAGCAGGGCCAGGGGCATGAAAAGAGCCTGTGCCTTTCAGGGGGTCGAGAGCGTGGTTCCGTACCTTGTATGTTCAGTTACGGAACAAAGCCTCTCAGGCCCAGTATTCCGGCAGCTGACGATCAGGTTGCCGAAACCCGTCCGCGCGCGGCCGGCCACCCGCCCACCACGGGCTGACCAGGGGTTTTCACGAGCGCGTCAGGACGCGGATGTGTCGACCTTCACACGCGCCGCCACCGGCAGATGGTCGCTCCCGGTCTCCGGCAGCGTCCACGAGCTCATGGGTTCGACGCCCTTCACCATGATCTGGTCGATCCGCGCCATCGGGAACGACGCCGGCCAGCTGAACCCCATCCCGCTGCCGGAGGCGCCCTGCGTGGAACGCATCTGGGCGGTGACGGCGCGCAGCGCGCGGTCGTTCATCGTGCCGTTCAGGTCGCCGAGCAGGACGACCTTGCGCACCGGCTCGTCGGCGATGGCCTCACCCAGTGCGTCGGCGCTCTTGTCACGCTGCCGGGCGGTGAAACCGGCCTCCACCTTCACCCGCACCGACGGCAGATGGGCGACGTACACCGCGACCTGCCCGGCCGGCGTGGCCACCGCGGCCCGCATGGCGCGGGTCCAGCCCAGCTGGATGTCGACGGGCTTGACGCCGCTCAGCGGGTACTTGCTCCACAGCCCGACGGTGCCCTGCACCGTGTGGTACCTGTACGTCGACGCCAGCGCCTTCTCGTACGTCGGGACCGCCCCGGCCGTCAGCTCCTCCAGCGCCACGACGTCGGCGCCGGAGGCGGCCACGTCCTTGGCGGTGCCGGCCGGATCGGCGTTGTCGGCGTTGACGTTGTGCGTGGCCACCGTCAGGTCGCCGCCGGTGCCGGTCTTGTCGCTGAGCTGGCCGCCGAAGAGGTTCAGCCACACGACCGCCGGGAGCAGCACGGCGATGAGCGCGGTGGCGGACCTGCGCACCAGGGCCAGCAGAAGCAGCACCGGGACGCACAGGCCCAGCCAGGGCAGGAACGTCTCGGTCAGGCTGCCGAGGTTGCCGATCGCGTTCGGGATCTTCGCGTGCAGCCCCATCACCAGGGCGAGGATCGCCGCGAGCGCGGCCAGCACGATCCCGCGACGCCAGATGCGCGGATCGCCGCGCCAGCCCGCCGCCAGGCCCTTCAGGCGGTTCGTCAGGCGCCGAAGCCCAGATTCCCGGCGCTCGGGCCCCGAGCCGCCGTTGTCCGTCTCCGTCACGTACGCCTGCTGCGCCATACCGTCGCCTCACTACCTGCCGTGCACTCCGTCGTCCCCCCGCGCCCACAGAAACCCTAGGGGATGATCGGCTCCGTTCATGCCGTACTCATGACGGCCGTACGGGGGCGAGGACGTACAAGTTGCCTTCGCAAGTTCCGGCTGCGGCGGGGGAAAGCGCGCTCTGTGACGAAACGCGCACATGCGAGCTACGGGGTGCGCGAACTGACGGGCCGTAGACCTACGAGCACGGCGTCGACCATCTGCTCCGCGAGCCCTTCCGGGAGGTCGGCGTCCGGTCGCATGACGGCACGCACCAGCATCGGGCCGAAGATCATGTCGTTGATCACGTCGACGTCGAGGTCCGTGCGCAACTCGCCGTTGGCCTGCCCGCGGCGCAGGATCGCGTGCTGCTTGCGGCGGCGCGGCTCGACGACGATCGCGTGGTAGGCGTCCCAGATCTTCGGCGTGCTCTTCATCTGGGCGATGACGTTGTGCAGCAGCATCGACGAACGGGTCAGCAGACCGCGCTGGCGCAACTGCTCCAGCAGCGCCACGAGGTCGTCGCGCATGGAGGTGCCGGGCAGTTCGGGGTCCGGGGGCTCGGCGGTGCGCACGACGTCGACGAAGAGCTCCTCCTTGCCGCTCCAGCGACGGTAGATGGTGGCCTTGCCGACGCCCGCGGTCCGGGCGATGCGCTCGATGGAGAGGTCCGCGAGCGGCACGCCGTCCTCCAGCAGCTTCAGGATGCCCTCCATGATGGCCCGTTCCACGGCCTCGCTGCGGGGGCGGCCCCTGACCGGGCCGTCGTGCCGGGGGTGGCTGTCGGCGAGGCTCACTTGGTCTCGGTCCTTTCCGTGGGCTGTGCTGATTGTCCCCCCGGTTCTCCTCCCGGTACGACAGGTCCCGCACGCGGCGTCGACGACGGCCCCGCCCGCCGCTACTCGGTGGACGCCAACTCCCGCTTTTCCTCGTCCTCCTGAGACGTCGTCGGCCGCCCCGGCAGGCACAGCGCCACGACCACCGCGCCGAGCACCGCGACGCCCGCGCCCCACAGCGCCGTGACGTGCATGGAGTGCAGGAAGGCGTCGTGGGCCGCGCCGACGAGGGACTCGCCCTTCGGGCCGAGCCGGTCCGCGAAGCCGAGCGTGGCCTCGATGGACTCGCCCGCGGTGTGCCGTACGCCCTCCGGCAGCACCGTGAGCCGGTCCTCGATGCCGCCTCGGTAGGCCGTCGACATGACGGAGCCGAGGACGGCGATGCCGAGCGCGCCGCCGACCTGGCGGAAGGTGTTGCTGAGGGCGGAGGCGGAGCCGGCCTTCTCGCGGGGCAGCGCCTGCATGATGACGACGCTGACCGGGGTCATGATGTGCGCCATCGCGGCGCCCATCAGGAAGAAGACGACCTCCAGCAGCCAGATCGGCGTGTCCGCCTCGAACGTGGCGAACGCGGCCAGGGTCAGCGCGATCAGCAGCATGGCGCCGGTGGTCGTGGCGCGGTTGCCGAACCGGTCGACGACGAGCCGGGCACGCGGCGCGAAGACCATCTGCGCGGCGGCGAGCGGCAGCATCAGCAGACCGGTCTCCAGCGGCGAGTAGCCGCGCACGCTCTGGGTGTAGAAGACCGAGAAGAACGTCACGCCCATCAGCGCGAAGAAGACCAGCGCGATGACGCCGATCGCGGCCGAGAAGACCTTGTTGCGGAAGTACGTGACGTCGATGGACGGATGGTCGCTGCGCTTCTCGAACATCACGAAGGCGGCGAGTACGGCGAGACCGGCGGCGATGGTCGCGAGGACCGTGGCGTCCGTGAAGTCGGCGAGCTGGCCGCCCTTGATGATGCCGTAGACGAGCAGGACGAGCCCGACGACGGAGAGCACGACGCCGATCGGGTCGATGCGGCCGGGGCTGGGGTCGCGGGAGTCCGGGACCAGCCACAGCATCAGCGCGAGCGCGAGCAGCACGATCGGCACGTTGACGAGGAAGACGGACCCCCACCAGAAGTGGTCGAGCAGTACCCCGCCGGTGATCGGCCCGATGGCGATGGCGAGTCCGACGCCGCCCGCCCAGATGCCGATGGCCTTGGGCTGCTCGTCGCGCTCGAAGACGTTCATGAGGACGGCGAGGGTGGCCGGCATCACGAAGGCGGCACCGAGGCCCATCACCGCGCGGAAGGCGATCAGCTCGCCGGGCGAGCCGGAGAACGCGGCGAGGGCGGAGCCGATGCCGAACACCGCGAGCCCGCCCAGCAGGACCTTCTTGCGGCCGAGCCGGTCACCCAGGATGCCCGCGCTGAACAGCAGTCCGGCGAAGACGAGCGTGTAGGCGTTGATCGCCCACTCCAGCTCGCTCTGGGTGGCGCCCAGGCCGGTCGGCGCCGGGGTCGAGATGGTCTTGATGGCGACGTTGAGGATGGAGTTGTCGAGGACGACGATCAGCAGGCTCAGCATCAGCACGCCGAGGATCGCCCAGCGGCGCCGGTGCACGGCTTCCGGTATGCGGGGGGCTGTGGCGGCGGGAGAAGTCATGCTGCCGAACGTACCTGATTTACGATACGGAACCGTCTCGTATCGTAAATTCTTACCGAGAACTTACGTGCCGTTCGCGGGGTGGTGGAACGCACGCGGCACGGCCTAGCCCTCCCTGGCACGAGGTGCCACCATGGAGGGGAGTCCGGGGACGCCGTCAGGGCGCCTCGAGATGACGTGAAGGAGCCGTTGCAATGACGCAGCTTTCGGCTGCCCAGACGCCTCAGGCGAAGACCTCCGACGGCAGCAAGGCGCTGTACGGGGGGAAGGGCACCCGCCGCATCACTGTCCGGGACATCGCGCTCGCCAAGGAGCGGGGCGAGAAGTGGCCCATGCTCACCGCCTACGACGCGATGACCGCGTCCGTCTTCGACGAGGCCGGCATCCCGGTCATGCTCGTCGGCGACTCGGCGGGCAACTGTCACCTCGGGTACGAGACCACCGTGCCCGTCACGCTCGACGAGATGACCATGCTGTCGGCCGCCGTCGTACGGGGCACCTCGCGCGCCCTGATCGTCGGCGACCTGCCCTTCGGTTCGTACCAGGAGGGCCCGGTGCAGGCGCTGCGCTCGGCGACCCGGCTGGTCAAGGAGGCCGGGGTCGGCGCGGTCAAGCTGGAGGGCGGCGAGCGCTCCCACGAGCAGATCCGCCTGCTGGTCGAGTCCGGCATCCCGGTCATGGCCCACATCGGCCTGACCCCGCAGTCCGTCAACGCCATGGGCTACCGCGTCCAGGGCCGCGGCGAGGAGGCGGCCCAGCAGCTGCTGCGCGACGCCAAGGCGGTCCAGGACGCGGGCGCGTTCGCGGTCGTCCTGGAGCTGGTTCCGGCGGAGCTCGCGGCCGAGGTGACGCGCGTGCTGCACATCCCGACGGTCGGCATCGGCGCCGGCCCGGAGACCGACGCACAGGTCCTGGTCTGGACGGACATGCTGGGCCTGACCGGCGGCCGCGTCCCCAAGTTCGTCAAGCAGTACGCCGACCTCCGCGAAGTCATGGGCAACGCGGCGAAGGCGTTCGCGGAGGACGTCGTCGGCGGAACGTTCCCGCTGGAGGAGCACTCCGTCCACTGAGCCCCACCGGGGCCCCACAGAGCCACTGCGGCACCACCACGACAGCCCGCCGATCTTCCCCCGTCGGCGGGCTGTCACCTTTTTGCGCCTAAACCGGCGCCGCTCTCGCAAAAGTGGTTGCTCGGCGTCGGGGTTCCTCAATTGATGGTTGCTGTGGGGGCGTGGAAATGAATCCGGCGCCCTTCAGAGCATTCGGTGAACGAGCAGGGGTGGCGCGGCCCTCATGCCACGCCCACCCCTGCCGCAACGCCGGTCAGCGGTGGCGGTACGACTCCACATAGCCGGCCGCGGGCGTGCCCACGCCGGTGACGTCGTCGTAGCCCTTCACGGCGCTCAGCGAGCTGTCCTTGCCGAGGGAGCGTACGGACGTGGCCAGACCGCCTGTCGCGTCATAGCCGTTGACGAAGTCGACGCGCGCCACCGCGAGCCCCGCCCCCGTCGGGTTGTCCGTGACGTCGTGGTACGCCTTCGACCCGTACCGCGCGTAGATCGACGGGTTGGCGAAACCGATCGGCTTCCCGCCGCGGGCCTCCTGAGCGAGTGCCTGGACGGCCGCGACGACCGGCGCCGCCAGTGAGGTGCCGCCGATCCGGTACTCGTCGTAGGCCTGTGTCTTCCCGTCCGGCATGGTCTGCGTCTGGCCCACCAGGAACCCGGTGTTCGGGTCGGCGATGGCCGAGATGTCCGGGACGACACGGTTGCCGTCGGCGCTGTTGGCCCTGGCCAGCGCGTCCGGTACGACGCCCTGCTGCCAGTACGGTTCGGCGACCGTCCTGCTGGTGCCGCCGCCCGCGCCCGAGGTGAACGCGCCCGGGAAACCGGTCCAGCTCTTTCCGTCGGCCGACAGGTCCGCCTTCTCGGTGCCCCAGCCGGTCTCCCACAGGTACTTGTCGCCCTTGCCGACCGCGAGCGAGGTCCCGCCGACCGCCGTCACCCACGCCGAACTCGCCGGGATGTCGACCTGCTTGGTGCCGCTGCTCGCGACCTCGTCGCCGTCGTCGCCGGAGGAGTAGTAGAAGCCGATGCCCTCCACCGCGCCGAACTGGAAGACCTGGTCGTAGGCGGCCGCGAGGTCGGGTGTCTGGGCGGCCTCCACCTCGCCCCAGGAGTTGGAGACGATGTCGGCCAGATGGTTGTCGACGATCTTGCCGAGCGAGTCGAGCAGATCCTCGTCGTAGCAGGAGGCGGCGCCCACGTACGTGATCTGCGCGCCGGGGGCGACCGCGTGCACGGCCTCGACGTCGAGGGTCTCCTCGCCGTACCAGCCGGCCGCACCGCACTCCTCGGTCCGGGTGTACTTCGCCGGCAGGACCTGCCGCAGCTGACCACTGGTGTAGGCAGGGTCACCGTTCCGCTTCGCGTACGTGGCCGCGTCGTAGGCGATGGTCGGGGAGGCGTACGCGTCGGTGATGGCGACGCGCACCCCCTTGCCGGTGCGCCGGCCCGCGCCGTACGCGGCGCGCAGCTGCTTGCCCGTGTAGCCCTTCACGGCGTACGGGACCTTCGTGCCGTACGCGTCCGGCAGCGTGCTCGCCACGTTCGAGCCGTGGTACGTCGAGAACGGCCCGGAGTTGCGGAACACGGTCTGCGGCGGCGGCAGTTGGTCCTTGTGGCTCGCCAGGTGCGGGGCGTTGTCCAGTCCGGTGACGGTCAGGACGGCGTCCTTCAGCGCGTCCGGCACCGAGACGGCGGCCACTGGAGCGCGGTAAGTCCTGGCGCCCTTGGTGTAGTTGTGCAGCTGGGTGCCGAACGCCTTCTCCGCGGCGGCCACATCGCCGGAGACGGCGACGTAGTGCTGCGTGACGCCCGTGACCTTCAGCCCGGCGGAGGTCAGCCACTTCTTGACGGCGGTGACCTGGGCTTTGGTCGCGCCGAAGCGGGCCCGCGCCCGGTCGGCCGACAGGTACTTGCCGTACGAGGCCGAGCGCGGGTCCGACACCGCCTTGGCGTAGGCGGCGAGGCCGGTCGCGTCCCGGCCCGCGAGGTAGACGCGCACGGCGACCCGGGCGCCGTCCGAGGTCGCGCCCTTGTCAGCCCCGGCCGTGGCCCACGTGGGCTTGGTCCCGGCGAGCCGGTCACGCCCCGGGTTGTCCGCGGCGTGCGCCGCCGGTATGCCGAGCGCCAGCGCGCCGGTGAGCAGAGGCAGTGTCGCCGCCAGACTCACGGAGGTGCGCAGCGCGGCACGTCGAGATCTCATGGAACCCCCTGTGCGATTCGTGTGCGAGTGGATCACCCGACGGTGGCCACTCAATCGCCGAACCGTTCACGCCAGGGAAATGCCCGGACCAAGAAGATCCCAACTAACCTAATGACAACGCCATTTCACAGCCGTGAGGACTACAGCCGTACGCACTACGCCGCCGGCTTCGCGCCCCGCTTCTTCAGCAGATCCGCCATCAGGTCGATCTCCGACTGCTGCGCGTCCACCATGCCCTGCGCGAGCCGCTTCTCCACCTCGACATCGCACTTGTCGACACAGCCCTCGGCCATATGGATGCCGCCCTTGTGATGGGCCGTCATCAACTGGAGATAGAAGACCTCGGCCTGCCTCCCGCTGAGGCCCTGAAGCTTCTCCATCTCCGCGTCGGTCGCCATGCCCGGCATCAGCGAGCCGTCCCCGGCGGAGGGCATGTCGCCCATGCCCATCCAGGTCATCGGCGGCTTCGCCGACACCTTCGGCAGCCCCCACAGGTCCAGCCAGCCCAGCAGCATGCCGCGCTGGTTGGCCTGCGTCTGCGCGATGTCGTACGCCAGCAGCCGCACCTCCTTGTCGTCCGTGCGGTCCCGCACGATGTACGACATCTCCACGGCCTGCTGATGGTGCACCGCCATGTCCCGTGCGAACCCGGCGTCCGCCGAGTCGGCGGACGGCGTGTCGCCCGAACCGCCCTCCTCGGCGACGGCGTAGGTGAGCGCGCCGACCGCGACGAGCACGGCCGCCGCGGTCCCGGCGATCCAGCCGACGTGCTTCTTCACTCCGACAGACCACCCGTGCACGCCGCGCCCGGCTCGGGCGTCTGCTTGCCCTGGACGTACGTCTCGAAGAACTTGCCGACGTTCGGGTCGTCCGCACCCGTCACCGTGCGCTGGTGGCCCCACGCGGTGAGCATGATCGGGTCCTTCTGCTTCTCGTCCGGGCTCATCAGCGTGTACGGCGTCTGCTTCACCTTCGCCGCCAGCGCCTCGACGTCGCTCTTGGACGCCTTGGACGTGTACGTCACCCAGACGGCGCCGTGCTCCAGCGAGTGCACGGCGTGCTCGTTCTTGAGCTCCTTGGTGTAGACGTCGCCGTTGCAGTTCATCCACACCTGGTTGTGGTCACCGCCGACCGGGGGCTCCGAGGAGTACTTCACGCTCTTGGCGACGTGGGTGCGCCCGAGCTTGCCCTCCCAGGTCCGCACGCCGTCCTTGCCGGTGACGAACTTGCCGGGGGAACTGGAGTCGACCGCCGCGGCGCCGTCGTCGGACTGCGACCGGATGAGCACGACACCGCCGACGACGAGACCGGCGACGACCACCGTGCTGGTCACGATCGTGAGGATGCGGTTGCGACGCTCACGAGCACGCTCGGCACGCCGCATCTCTTCTATCCGCGCTTGGCGCGAAGTGTTGCTCTTGTTCTTGGCGGAGCCCATGAGGCGTTGTCCTTCTGGCGAAAGGGACGGTCGGGTCCGCTGATCGTAAGGGGGAAGGTGGGACGTCTCGTAGGGCGGGCGCGGGAAAGAGCGGCGGAACGGCTGGATCATTCCGATCCGGCCAATATTTTGAATCGTGGATGCGCATTATCTACGCTGCGGAACATGCGGCTGTTGCGCTCCACCGACCTGGCACTGCGCCTTCTGATGCGGCTCGCCGTGCTGGGGGACGCCACCCCGACGACCCGCGAGGTCGCCGCCGACATGGAGGTGCCGTACACGCACGCCGCCAAGGTCGTCGCCGAGTTGCAGCACATGGGCCTGGTGGATGCCCGCCGGGGGCGCGGCGGCGGGCTCTCGCTCAGCGAGCGGGGCCGTACCGCGTCGGTCGGCGCGATCGTGCGGGCCTTCGAGGGGGACGGCGACGTCGTCGAGTGCGAGGGCGACAACCCCTGCCCGCTGCACTCCGGCTGCCGGCTGCGCGGCGCGCTGCGGCGGGCCCAGGAGGCCTTCTACGCCTCGCTGGACCCGCTGACGGTGACCGACGTGACCGCGGACCCCACCGGACCGCTGCTGCTGCAGATCGGCCGGACGCCCTGAGCCCCGGCGCCTCGGCTCACCCCGCCTGCGCCAGCCAGAGGTCGGGCCCGAACACCTCGTAGTGGATGTCGGCAGGCGCCACCCCTTTCTCGATCAACTGTGCCCGCACCGCGCGCATGAAGGGCAGCGGCCCGCACAGGTACGCGCGCGTGCCCTCCGGTACGGCGACGTCGGCGAGGTCGACCAGGCCGGTGCGGTGGGCCGCCTCGGCGGCGTCGGCGTCCGCCTCGTAGAAGAAGTGGACGGACGCGTCCGCCAGCTTCTCCACGTACGCCTCGTGGTCGGCGCGCAGGGCGTGCTCGGCGGGGGAGCGGTCGCCGTGCACGACGAGCACCGGGCCCTCGTGCCCGGTGTCCACGAGGTGCCCCAGCATGGCGACGATCGGTGTCACACCGATGCCGGCGGAGGCGAGGAGCAGCGGGGCGTCGGCGTGTGGGTCGCCGAGCACGAGATCGCCGGACGGCGCCGACAGGCTCAGCCGGTCGCCGGCCCCCACGCGCGCGTGGAGATGGTTCGAGACCTCGCCGTCGGGAGCCGCGTCCCCCAGCACCCGCCTCACGCTGATCTGGCGTACGGGTGAGCCCGGGGCGGCGGAGAGGCTGTACTGCCGTATCTGCCGGGCCCCGTCCTCCAGCTCGACCTGGACGGAGACGTACTGCCCGGCCCGGAAGTCCGGCGCCGGGCGCCCGTCGGCCGGCCGCAGCCGGAGGGTGGCGACGTCGGCGGTCTCCTCGACCCGCCCGACGACCTCCCACTCCCGCCACCCGCTCCCACCCCGCTCTTCGTAGAGCCGCTTCTCGATCGCGACCAGGGCGTTCGCCATCAGCCAGTAGACCTCGTCCCAGGCGGCCGCGACCTCGGGCGTGACGGCCTCGCCGAGCACCTCGACGATGGCGGCGAAGAGGTGCTCGTGCACCAGCGCGTACTGCTCCGCCGTGACGCCCAGGGAGGCGTGCTTGTGGGCGATGCGCCCCAGCATCGCGTCGGGCCGCTCCTCGGGGTGGTCCACGAGGTGCGTCGCGAACGCGGCGATCGACCCCGCGAGGGCCTGCCGCTGGGTGCCGGCCGCCTGGTTGCCGCGGTTGAAGAGGTCGCGCAACAGATCGGGGCGGGCGGCGAACAAACCGGCGTAGAAGCGCTCGGTGATCTCACCGATGGCCCCGCCGACGACGGGAAGGGTGGCACGCACGGTGGCGGCGGACTGCTCGGACAGCATCGGGTCTCCTCAGGCTCGATCGGGCCGATCCGGTGCCACCATTAAAACTTGCATCCGAGATGCAAATTAAAGCGGGGTGGGTCCTGTGGGGCCGGGCATTACGGATGTCGGTCCGAGCAGGCAAGATGGGCGGCAGAGCAGTGCACCGGCATACGGAGGGACACCCGCCGCATGCCGGGACTTCGCCCCTGGGTCGCCTCGGCGATCAAGGTGCGCAACGCGCCTGAAATGGTGTTGTGGTGTGATGCTCAGGTGCCCGACCGCCTCCCGCTGTACCGGAGACAGGCGGCCTGACCAGCAAGGATGGGGAAGCGGAAGATGGACAAGCAGCAGGAGTTCGTGCTCCGGACGTTGGAGGAGCGCGACATCCGGTTCGTACGCCTGTGGTTCACGGACGTGCTGGGCTTCCTCAAGTCGGTCGCCGTGGCCCCCGCCGAGCTGGAGCAGGCCTTCGACGAGGGCATCGGCTTCGACGGCTCGGCGATCGAGGGCTTCGCCCGGGTCTACGAGTCCGACATGATCGCCAAGCCCGACCCGTCGACCTTCCAGATCCTGCCCTGGCGCGCCGAGGCCCCCGGCACCGCCCGCATGTTCTGCGACATCCTGATGCCGGACGGCTCCCCGTCCTTCGCGGACCCGCGCTACGTCCTCAAGCGCGCCCTCGCCCGCGCCTCCGACCTGGGCTTCACCTTCTACACCCACCCCGAGATCGAGTTCTTCCTCCTGAAGGACCGGCCCCTGGACGGCTCACGCCCGCAGCCGGCCGACAACTCGGGCTACTTCGACCACACCCCGACCAACGTCGGCATGGACTTCCGCCGCCAGGCGATCACCATGCTGGAGTCGATGGGCATCTCGGTCGAGTTCTCCCACCACGAGGGCGCCCCCGGCCAGCAGGAGATCGACCTGCGCTACGCCGACGCGCTGTCCACGGCGGACAACATCATGACGTTCCGCCTGGTCATGAAGCAGGTGGCGCTGGAGCAGGGCGTCCACGCGACGTTCATGCCGAAGCCGTTCTCCGAGCACCCCGGCAGCGGCATGCACACGCACCTGTCCCTCTTCGAGGGCGACCGGAACGCGTTCTACGAATCCGGTTCCGAGTACCAGCTCTCCAAGGTCGGCCGCTCCTTCATCGCGGGCCTGCTCCGCCACGCGGCGGAGATCTCGGCGGTCACCAACCAGTGGGTCAACTCCTACAAGCGCATCTGGGGCGGCTCCGAGCGCACCGCGGGCGCCGGCGGCGAGGCCCCCTCGTACATCTGCTGGGGCCACAACAACCGCTCGGCCCTGGTCCGCGTCCCGATGTACAAGCCCGGCAAGACGGGTTCCGCCCGGGTCGAGGTCCGCTCCCTGGACTCCGGCGCCAACCCCTACCTGGCCTACGCCGTCCTCCTCGCCGCCGGCCTCAAGGGCATCGAGGAGGGCTACGAGCTCCCTCCGGGCGCCGAGGACGACGTCTGGGCCCTCTCCAACGCCGAGCGCCGCGCGATGGGCATCGAGCCCCTCCCGCAGAACCTCGGCGAGGCGCTGACCCTCATGGAGAACAGCGACCTGGTCGCCGAGACACTTGGCGAACACGTCTTCGACTTCTTCCTGCGCAACAAGCGGCAGGAGTGGGAGGAGTACCGGTCCGAGGTCACTGCGTTCGAGCTGCGGAAGAACCTGCCGGTTCTCTAGCGCCTGATCGCCGTGGGGCGCGGGATTCGTGGCGAGTGCGGCCCGTCGTGGGCTGGTCGCGCCCACCCGGCGGAGCCGCTATCGATACAGTCCCGCGCCCCTTTACGGCGTCACTGCTCGCGCTTGTTTGCCAGATCTGCGAGGACCTGATGCAGGGGTTCCGTCGCCCTTCGGCGGTACTCCTGGATCGACCAGCCGTTGCCGTCCGGGTCCTTGAAGTACATGAAGGTGGCGCCGTCGTCGGGGGAGTACTGCACCGGCTCCGATACCTCCAGCCCCCGCTCCACCAGTTCCGCGTGGGCCGCCTTGATATCGGCCACGCAGAGCTGGAGGCCCTGGTAGGAGCCGGGCTCGGGGACCGTCTCGCCCTTGGTCAGGTCCCAGATGCTGTCGCCGAGGGCGATCGAACAGCCGGAGCCCGGAGGGGTCAGCTGGACGATGCGCATGCCCGGCATGACCTCCTGGTCGATGTCGACGTGGAAGCCGACCTTGTCCCGGTAGAAGTCACGGGCCCGGTCGATGTCGCTCACGGGCAGCGGGATCACTTCGAGGGTGAAGTCCATTACCGGTCCTCCATGGAGAATCGCCAGCGGGTCTGACTGAACGGCTCCCCCTACCGAAGCGGAAACCGACGCTCTGCGCCACGTGAGGGTCAGGTTCCGTATCTTCAGAGCACCGGCGCCGGACGCGAGGCGGGCGAACCCCCGCTCACCGCAACGGGCCGCCGCTGGCACCCCGCCCAAGCCGGCGCAGCGGCTAGGCTCGATCGCGTACGACCTTGATCGGGCGCGTACCCCGATCGGACGGGAGGGCGAGCATGACGGCGCCGGGGCGCAGAAGCAGTACCTTCACCAGGCTGCTACGGCACGGATTCACCGACCCCTCGGCCGCCGACCGGCTGCTGGACAGCCCCGAGCTCGCGCCGATCAAGAACGACCCGGTCCTGCTGGAGGCCCTGGGCGCCACGGCGGACCCCGACCTCGCCCTGCACGGCCTCGTCCGCCTGCTCGAAGCACAGCCCGGCCACGCCGCCCAGCGCGAACTGCTCGACACCGTGATAGCGGCCAAACCCCTGCGCGACCGCCTGCTCGGTGTCCTCGGCGCCTCCGCCGCCCTCGCCGACCACCTCGCCAAGCACGCCGCCGACTGGCAGGCACTGGTCATGTACGAGCCGCGGGACCTGCACCCCGAGGTGGAGGAGTTCGAGCAGGGCCTCGCCGAGGCCACCGACCCCGTCTCCCTGCGCGTCGCCTACCGGCGCTGCCTGCTGTCCATCGCCGCCCGCGACGTGTGCGGCACCACCGACGTGGCCCAGACCGCCGCCGAACTCGCCGACCTCGCCACCGCCACCCTGCGCGCCGCCCTCGCCCTCGCCCGCGCCGCCGCACCGGAGGACGCCGCACAGTGCCGGCTCTCGGTGATCGCGATGGGCAAGTGCGGGGGCCATGAGCTCAACTACGTCTCCGACGTCGATGTGATCTTCGTCGGTGAGACCGCCGACGGCGCCGACGAGGGCAAGGCCCTGCGGTCGGCCACCAAGCTCGCCTCGCACATGATGCGGATCTGCTCCGAGACGACCGTCGAGGGGTCCATCTGGCCCGTGGACGCCAATCTGCGGCCCGAGGGCCGCAACGGTCCGCTGGTGCGGACGCTCAGCAGCCACCTCGCCTACTACCAGCGCTGGGCCAAGACCTGGGAGTTCCAGGCACTGCTCAAGGCCCGCCCGGTGGCGGGCGACATCGAGCTGGGCGAGGAGTACGTCGCCGCGCTGCAACCTCTGGTGTGGAAGGCCGCCGAACGGGAGAACTTCGTCGCCGACGTGCAGAAGATGCGCCGCCGGGTCGTCGAGAACATCCCGGTGGGCGAGCTGGACCGGCAGCTCAAGCTGGGCCCCGGCGGACTGCGGGACGTCGAGTTCGCCGTCCAGTTGCTGCAGTTGGTGCACGGCAGGCACGACGCGTCACTGCGCAGCGGCACCACCCTGGACGCCCTCCAGGCACTCGCCGCCGGCGGCTACGTCGGCCGCGCCGACGCCGCGCAGCTCGACGACGCCTACCGCTTCCTGCGCTCCATGGAGCACCGCATCCAGCTCTACCGGCTGCGCCGGACCCACCTCGTCCCCGAGGACGACGCCGACCTGCGGCGCATCGGCCGCTCCCTCGGCCTGCGCGTCGACCCGGTCGCCGAGCTGAACCGCGAGTGGAAACGGCACGCCGGTGTCGTACGGCGGCTGCACGAGAAGCTCTTCTACCGGCCGCTGCTCGACGCCGTCGCCCAACTCGCCCCGGGCGAGGCACGGTTGAGTGCCGGGGCGGCCCGCGAGCGGCTGGTCGCGCTCGGGTACGCCGACCCGGCGGCCGCGCTGCGGCATCTGGAGGCGCTGGCCTCCGGGGTGACGCGGAAGGCGGCGATCCAACGGACCCTGCTGCCCGTGCTGTTGGGCTGGTTCGCGGACTCCGCCGATCCGGACGCCGGTCTGCTGAACTTCCGCAAGGTGTCGGACGCGCTCGGCAAGACCCCTTGGTATCTGCGGCTGTTGCGGGACGAGGGCGCCGCCGCCGAGAACCTCGCCCGGGTGCTGTCGGCCGGCCGGCTCGCTCCCGATCTGCTGATGCGGGCACCGGAGGCCGTGGCGCTGCTCGGGGACGGCGACGGCGGGACCGGTCTTGAGCCGCGGTCGCGCAGCCACCTGGAGCAGGAGATCTTCGCCGCGGTGCGCCGCGCGGACGGTGCCGCGCAGGCGGTCGCGGCGGCCCGGGGGGTGCGGCGGCGGGAGCTGTTCCGTACGGTCGCCGCCGACGTCGTCGACTCCTACGGCACCGAGACCAAGCCGGCCGAGGCGGACCAGGGGGCGCTGGTGGACCGGGTCGGGGCCGCGGTGTCCGACCTGACGGCGGCGACGTTGGCGGGGACGCTGCGGGCGGTGGTGCGGGAGGGGTGGGGCGACACGCTGCCCACCCGGTTCGCGATCATCGGCATGGGGCGGTTCGGCGGGCAGGAGCTGAGTTACGGCAGCGACGCCGATGTGCTGTTCGTGCACGAGCCGCAGGACGGCGTCGATGAGCACGAGGCCGCGGTGGCGGCGAACCGGGTCGTGGAGGAGATGCGTCGGCTGCTGCAGCTCCCGAGTGCGGATCCGCCGCTGTTGATCGACGCCGATCTGCGGCCGGAGGGGAAGTCGGGACCGCTCGTCCGTACGCTGAAGTCGTACGCGGCGTACTACCGGCGGTGGTCGCTGGTGTGGGAGTCGCAGGCGTTGCTGCGGGCCGTGCCGGTCGCGGGGGACGCCGAGCTGGGATCTCGGTTCGTCGAGTTGATCGATCCGTTGCGGTATCCGGCCGAGGGACTCGGGGACGAGGCCGTGCGGGAGATCCGGCGGCTGAAGGCCCGTATGGAGTCCGAGCGGCTGCCGCGCGGTGCCGATCCCAAGCTGCACACCAAGCTCGGGCCCGGGGGGCTGTCCGATGTGGAGTGGACCGTGCAGCTGCTGCAGCTGCAGCACGGGTGGGACCAGCCCGGGCTGCGGACCACTCGGACTCGGGAAGCTCTCGTCGCCGCGTGTTCGGCCGGGCTCATTCCGGAGGAGGAGGCCGGGATCCTGGACGAGGCGTGGGTGCTGGCGACCCGGGTGCGCAACGCCGTGATGCTGGTGCGGGGGCGGGCCGGGGACACGTTTCCCTCGGACAGCCGTGAGCTGGCCGCGGTCGGGCGGTATCTGGGGTACGAGCCCGGGCACGTGGGGGACATGCTCGATGCGTATCGGCGTACGGCTCGGCGGGCTCGGGGGGTCGTGGAGGAGCTCTTCTACGGCGGGTGACGGGGTGCCTCCGGCGGGTGGCCGGGGATGCCCGCGGCGGCCTGCGCGGGGGCCGGTGGGGGTGCGTAGCGCCTACGCGTGGGTCGTGGGGCGGGACCGCGCCGGGGGGTGTCCGTCCTCGGTCGGGCGGCTCGGTTTGGAGAGGTGCTCTGCGTTGACACTCGCCGCTGCGGGCGGACACCCCCCGGCACGTCCCCTCTCCGCCGTCGGCGAGTGCGGGCGGGTGGGGGGTACCCGCCTCGGCAGCGCGTGGGGGAGGGCGCCGTACCAGAGGCGGGCCACCGTGTAGCCGAAGGCCAGGCAGATCAGGCCGCCGACCGCGTCCAGCCAGAAGTGGTTGGCCGTGGCCACGATCACCAGGAGGGTGGCCGCGGGGTACAGGAGGCCCAGGACGCGGATCCAGGGGATTCTGGCGAGGGCGAAGATCGTCAGGCCCGACCAGACGGACCAGCCGATGTGCATGGAGGGCATCGCGGCGTACTGGTTCGACATGTTCTTCAGGTCGCCCGAGGCCATCGAACCCCAGGTGTCGTGGACCAGGACCGTGTCGATGAATCCGGTGCCGGTCATCAGGCGCGGGGGAGCGAGCGGATACAGGTAGTAACCGATCAGGGCCACGCCTGTGGTGGCGAAGAGGACCAGTCTCGCTGCCGCGTAGCGGCCGGGGTGGCTGCGGTAGAGCCAGACCAGGACGGCCAGGGTGATGATGAAGTGCAGCGTCGCGTAGTAGTAGTTCATGCCGACGATGAGCCAAGTCACCGAGTTCACGGCGTGGTTCACCGACTGCTCGACGGCGATGCCGAGGTGGTGTTCCAGGTTCCAGAGCCAGTCCGCGTTGCGGAGGGCTTCTGCTTTTTGTTCCGGGACCGCGTTGCGGATGAGTGAGTACGTCCAGTAACTCACCGCGATCAGCAGGATCTCGAACCAGAGGCGGGGGCGACGGGGGGTGCGCAGACGGCGCAGGGGGCCCCGCCCCGTCCTGTCCGCGACGGGGGGAAGAACGGCCGCTTCCCGGCCTTCCAGTGTCGTCACGGTCGTGTCACCCATGGGCACAGAGTCTGCCAGAAAAGACTTCCCCGACCGATCATCCTCCGGTCGGGGGCAGGACGCACGTTCTACGGCGGGAGTAGAGCCCCGTTCTCCTGCCAACGGTGGGGTGGCTGCGGGGATTCCCCCTCTCAGGGATGGTTTCTGTTCCCCGGTGCCGAGGCCGTCGAACCGCGCACCACCAGCTCCGGCATGAACACGAACTCGCTGTGGGGGGCGGGGGTCCCGCCGATTTCCTCCAGGAGCGTGCGTACCGCGGCCTGGCCCATCGCCGGGACCGGCTTGCGGACGGTGGTGAGGGGCGGGTCGGTGAAGGCGATCAGGGGGGAGTCGTCGAAGCCCACGACCGAGACGTCCCTGGGGACCTCCAGGCCGCGCTGCCGGGCCGCGCGTATCGCGCCCAGCGCCATCATGTCGCTGGCGCAGACGATCGCGGTGCAGCCGCGGTCGATCAGGGCCGTGGCGGCCGCCTGACCGCCCTCCAGCGTGTAGAGGGAATGCTGGATCAGGTCCGCCTCGATCGTGTCCGGCGGCAGGTTCAGCTGGTCCTGCATCGTGCGGACGAAGCCCTCGATCTTGCGCTGGACCGGCACGAAGCGCTTGGGGCCGAGCGCGAGGCCGATGCGGGTGTGGCCGAGCGAGGCGAGATGCGTGACCGACAGGTTCATCGCGGCGCGATCGTCCGGGGAGATGAAAGGTGCCTGGACCTTGGGGGAGAAACCGTCGACCAGGACGAAGGGGACGCCCTGGGCGCGCAGCCGCTCGTAGCGCTGCATGTCGGCGGTGGTGTCGGCGTGGAGGCCGGAGACGTAGATGATGCCGGCCACTCCGCGGTCCACGAGCATCTCGGTGAGCTCGTCCTCGGTGGAGCCGCCCGGCGTCTGCGTGGCCAGCACCGGGGTGTAGCCCTGCCTGGTCAGTGCCTGGCCGATGACCTGGGCCAGGGCCGGGAATATCGGGTTCTCCAGCTCCGGGGTGATCAGGCCCACCAGGCCCTCGCTCCGTTGCCGCAGCCGCACCGGACGCTCGTAGCCGAGCACGTCGAGTGCGGCCAGCACGGACTGGCGAGTGGTGGCGGCGACGCCCGGCTTCCCGTTGAGAACGCGGCTGACGGTCGCCTCGCTCACCCCCGCCTGAGCAGCGATGTCTGCAAGCCGTGTGGTCACGGCACTGGACTGTACCGGCCGAAAGTCGCCTTGCACACCAATCGGACGCCTGGGGCGACCTGTTGGCCGGCCTGGTCCGGGTTGCTGCGTCATCGCGCTCCCTCGTGAAAGTGGTGGCAAGAGCTTGCAGAGTCTTGCACAAGTGGCTCGCGTGGTGCTCCACCCTTGGAAAGAAGCGTCTCATGACGGTCGCCGACTGGTCACGCGCGGATAACTTCGGAGACCTCTTGCACATTTTTTCTGCAAGGTCTTTCGTAAGGCTTTCAACGCTGTTACGTTCACGTCGCCCGGCGGCCGCAACGGCGCAGTCGGCAAGACAGCAGGGTCCGGCAGACGGGGCCGTTCCCTGTAGGGCCCTCTCGTCAGGGCCCACCACACGGGCTTTCACCCTCAAGGAGAACTCATGCGGCGTGGCATAGCGGCCACCGCGCTGGTGGCGTCCCTCGCTCTCGCGGCGACGGCGTGCGGCGGGGACGACAGTGGCAGCGACTCGGGCGGGCCGGTCACCATCACCTGGTGGGACACCTCCAACGCCACCAACGAGGCGCCGACGTACCAGGCCCTGGTCAAGGAGTTCGAGGCCGCCAACAAGGACATCAAGGTCAAGTACGTCAACGTCCCCTTCGACCAGGCGCAGAACAAGTTCGACACCGCCGCCGGTTCCAAGGGTGCCCCGGACGTCCTGCGCTCCGAGGTCGGCTGGACCCCCGCCTTCGCCAAGAAGGGCTTCTTCGCGCCGCTGGACGGCACCGAGGCCCTCACCGACCAGGCTGAGTTCCAGCCCAGCCTGATCGAGCAGGCCAAGTACGAGGGCAAGGTCTACGGCGTTCCGTTCACCACGGACACCCTCGCCTTCGTCTACAACAAGGCCCTGTTCAAGAAGGCCGGCGTCGAGGCCCCCAAGACCTGGGACGACCTGAAGAAGGCCGCCGCCACGATCAAGGACAAGACCGGCGTCGACGGCTACTGGGGCTCCACCCAGGCCTACTACGCCCAGACGTTCCTCTACGGCGAGGGCACCGACACCGTCGACGCCGACGCCAAGAAGATCACCGTCAACGGGGCCGAGGCCAAGAAGGGCTACGGCACCTGGCTGAGCCTCTTCGACGGCAAGGGCCTGCACAAGGCCGACACCACCGCCGACGCCTACGCCCACATCCAGGAGGCGTTCGTCAACGGCAAGGTCGCCGCGATCATGCAGGGCCCCTGGGAGATCACCAACTTCTACAAGGGCTCCGCGTTCAAGGACAAGGCCAACCTCGGCATCGCCACCGTCCCGGCCGGCTCCTCCGGCAAGGCGGGCGCCCCGACCGGTGGTCACAACCTGTCGGTCTACGCCGGCTCCGACGAGGCGCACCAGAAGGCCGCGCTGAAGTTCGTGAACTTCATGACCTCGGCGAAGGCCCAGGAGACCATCGCGCTGAAGAACTCCACGCTGCCCACGCGTGACGACGCCTACACGGACAAGGTCAAGGCCGACCCGGGCATCGCCGGCTACCAGACGGTCCTCGCCGCCGCCCAGCCGCGGCCGGCCCTGCCCGAGTACAGCTCGCTGTGGGTGCCGCTCGACACCGAGCTGCTCAAGGTCGCCGGGGGCAAGGAGTCCCTCGACAAGGGCCTGAGCACCGCCGAGACCGAGATCGCCAAGCTGGTCCCGGACTTCAGCAAGTGACCCCGCGTGGCCGTCGGATCCTCCTGATCATGGGGGGAAGGATCCGGCGGTCACCGGCTGTGCGCCGTACACCCTGATCTGTCGATCCTCATGAAGGTTGTCGAACCATGACAGTCGCCATCGACCGCGCGACCGGCAAGACCCGAGGCGAACGCGGGCCACGCCGCGGACTCGGCCAGCGCCTGAAGCACGGCTACCAGAAGCACTGGTACGCCTACGCGATGATCGCCCCCGTGGTGATCGTCCTCGGCGTGCTCGTCGTGTACCCCCTGGTGTACGGCTTCTACCTCACCCTCACCGACGCCAACAGCCTCAACAGCGCCCGCACCATCGGCGTCAACGAGATCGAGGCCACCTACAAGTTCGTCGGCTTCGACAACTACGCCGACATCCTCTGGGGCGAGACGGCGTACGACCGCTTCTGGTCGCACTTCATCTGGACGGTCGTGTGGACGGCCGCCTGCGTCACCCTCCACTACACGATCGGCCTCGGCCTCGCCCTGCTGCTCAACCAGAAGCTGCGCGGGCGCACCCTGTACCGGCTGATCCTCATCCTGCCGTGGGCCGTGCCGACCTTCGTCACCGTCTTCGGCTGGCGGATCATGCTCGCCGACGGCGGCGTCGTGAACTCCTTCCTGGAGACGCTCCACCTGCCGACCCCGCTGTGGCTGGAGGACACCTTCTGGCAGCGCTTCGCCGCGGTCATGGTCAACACCTGGTGCGGTGTGCCGTTCATGATGCTGTCGCTGCTCGGCGGACTGCAGTCCATCGACTCCTCGCTGTACGAGGCCGCCGAGATGGACGGCGCGAGCAAGTGGCAGCAGTTCCGGTACGTCACCCTGCCGGGCCTCAGGTCCGTGAGCTCCACCGTCGTACTGCTCGGCGTCATCTGGACCTTCAACCAGTTCGCGATCATCTTCCTGCTGTTCGGCAAGACCGCCCCGGACGCCGACATCCTCGTCACCTGGGCCTACCGCCTCGGCTTCGGACAGCAGCCACGTGACTTCGCGCAGTCGGCCGCCTACGGCATGCTGCTGCTGGCCATCCTGATCGTCTTCACCTCCTTCTACCGCCGCTGGCTGAACCGCAACGACCAGCAGCTCGCGATCTGAGGCAGGAGTCCCCATGAGTACCACCACTGTTGAGGCCCCGGTGAAGAAGCAGGAGCCCGTGCCCACTGCCGGCCCGCGCGAGGGCCACCGCCGGGGCACGTCCCTCGTCTCGCACGGCATCCTCGTCGTGGCGAGCCTGATCGCGCTCTTCCCCGTGGCCTGGCTGGTCTTCCTCTCCCTCGGCCCGGACAAGGACGACTACCTCCACCCCGGCGGCATCTGGGGAAAGATGACGCTGGACAACTACACGTACGTCCTGCAGGAGACGAAGTTCCTCGACTGGCTGACGAGCACACTCATCGTCACGCTGGGCACCACGCTCATCGGCGTCGTCATCGCCGCCACCACCGGCTACGCGGTCTCGCGGATGCGCTTTCCGGGCTACAAGAAGTTCATGTGGGTGCTGCTGGTGACCCAGATGTTCCCGGTCGCCGTCCTCATGGTGCCGATGTACCAGATCCTGTCCGAGCTCCAGCTCATCGACAGCTATCTCGGCCTCGTCCTCGTGTACTGCACGACGACCGTGCCGTACTGTGCCTGGCTGATGAAGGGGTACTTCGACACGATCCCGTTCGAGATCGACGAGGCAGGACGCGTCGACGGGCTGACCCCCTTCGGCACGTTCGCGCGACTGATACTGCCGCTCGCCAAGCCGGGCCTGGCGGTCGCCGCGTTCTACAGCTTCCTCACGGCCTTCGGTGAGGTGGCGTTCGCGTCCACGTTCATGCTGTCCGACACGAAGTACACGTTCGCGGTCGGTCTGCAGACCTTCATCAGCGAGCACGACGCGCAGCGCAACCTGATGGCCGCGACGGCGGTGTTGGTCGCCATACCGGTTTCCGCCTTCTTCTACTTCGTGCAGAAGAACCTGGTGACCGGACTCACCGCCGGTGGCACCAAGGGGTGACGGTCGTAGCCGATCAGTCGCGGCGACGTCGTGGCTGATCGCGCCCACGCGGCGGTAGCCGCACCTCGATGCAGCCCCGCGCCCCTTGAGGCCGGCGCTGCCCCCCTCACCCCCAGAAACCCGAGGCGGCCGCTGTGTCCATCCGACCCCGCTGTCACCGCGGCCGCCTCGTCCGACCCCATGAATCCGTTACGTACCAAGGACGCCATGAGCCAGCAGCACTCCGCCCTCGCCCCGGCCCCGAACCCCGCCAAAGCCAAGCGCAGCGACTGGTGGCGCGACGCGGTGATCTACCAGGTCTATCCGCGCAGCTTCGCCGACAGCAACGGCGACGGCATGGGCGACCTGGAAGGCGTACGCTCCCGCCTGCCCTATCTGCGCGACCTCGGCGTCGACGCCGTGTGGCTCAGCCCCTTCTACGCCTCGCCGCAGGCCGACGCCGGCTACGACGTCGCCGACTACCGGGCCGTCGACCCCATGTTCGGCAACCTCCTCGACGCGGACGCGCTGATCCGGGACGCCCACGAGCTGGGGCTCAGGATCATCGTCGACCTGGTCCCGAACCATTCCTCCGACCAGCACGAGTGGTTCAAGCGGGCGGTCGCCGAGGGGCCCGGCTCCCCGCTCCGGGACCGCTACCACTTCCGCCCCGGCAAGGGGAAGGACGGCGAACTGCCGCCCAACGACTGGGAGTCCATCTTCGGCGGCCCCGCCTGGACGCGTGTCGCCGACGGGGAGTGGTATCTGCACCTCTTCGCGCCCGAGCAGCCCGACTTCAACTGGGAGCACCCGGCGGTGGGGGACGAGTTCCGCTCGATCCTGCGCTTCTGGCTCGACATGGGTGTCGACGGCTTCCGTATCGACGTCGCTCACGGCCTGGTGAAGGCGGAGGGGCTGCCGGACCTCGGATCCCACGATCAGCTCAAGCTGCTGGGCAACGATGTCATGCCGTTCTTCGACCAGGACGGCGTGCACGCCGTCTACCGGCAGTGGCGCACGGTCCTCGACGAGTACGCGGGCGAGCGCATCTTCGTCGCGGAGGCCTGGACGCCGACCGTCGAGCGCACCGCGAACTACGTCCGCCCGGACGAACTGCACCAGGCCTTCAACTTCCAGTACCTGGGCACGGAGTGGGAGGCCGAGGAACTGCGCAAGGTCGTCGACCGCACGCTGGAGGCGATGCGCCCGGTCGGCGCCCCGGCGACCTGGGTGCTGTCCAACCACGACGTCACCCGCCACGCCACCCGCTTCGCCAACCCGCCCGGCCTCGGCACCCAGATCCGCACGGCCGGCGACCGCGAACTGGGCCTGCGCCGCGCCCGCGCCGCCACGCTCCTCATGCTCGCGCTGCCCGGTTCGGCGTACGTCTACCAGGGCGAGGAGCTCGGCCTGCCGGACGTCGTCGACCTGCCCGACGAGGTCCGCCAGGACCCCGCGTACTTCCGGGGCGAGGGCCAGGACGGCTTCCGCGACGGCTGCCGGGTGCCGATCCCGTGGACGCGCGAGGGCTCGTCGTACGGCTTCGGCACGGGCGGCAGCTGGCTGCCGCAGCCGGCGGGCTGGGGCGGGCTGAGCGTCGAGGCGCAGACCGGCGACCCCGATTCCACGCTCGAGCTGTACCGCGCCGCGCTCGCCGCCCGCCGTGAGCAGCCCGACCTGGGAGCCGGTGAGACGGTGGAGTGGCTGAAGGCCCCCGAGGGCGTCCTCGCCTTCCGCCGCGGCGAGTTCGTGTGCGTCGCCAACACCGGCGGCGAGTCGGTGACGACTCCGGCGTACGGCCGTCTCCTGCTCGCCAGCGGCGAGATCAGCGAGACGGACGGCGAGGCGAAGCTTCCCGGCGACACCACGGTCTGGTGGACGAGGGCCTGACCGTGCGGCGCATGCGTAGGCGGTGAAGGCCGCCGACGCCTCCGGCCCGCCGCCCGCTTCGGACGGCGGGCCGGAGGCACACGCTCGCCGTCCCCGGTGTCAGATGCCGAGGTACGGGGCGATGGTGGCGGCGGTGGCCGCGGACCGCAGGTAGTTGGTGGCGTGGTGGAAGCGGAAGAGGCTGCTGATCACGGCGGTGTGGTCCAGCGCGATCCCCTCGAAGTGCCGACCGAGTCGGTTCGGGACGGCCACCGGGTCTCCGGGGTCGGCGATGTTGACCCATCGCGTCCGACCGGGCAGACGTGCTCCCTGCGGCGTGGGGTCGCACGGACGTGGTGCGGGGACCAGGCGTTCGAAGACCGCGCGGGGCAACGCCAGCGGTGAGCCCAGGGTGAGGAACAGTTCCGGCTGGAGGTCCGGGTGGGCGTGCAGGGCCTCGTAGGCGACGACCGAGCCCAGGGAATGGGCGATGACGACGCGTGGCCGGTGCCTGCCGATCCGCTCGGCGACCGCCTCCCGGGCCGCTGCGCGCTCCGGGGCGTCTTCCGCCCGCAAGTACATGGCGACCTCCGGGAACAGCATGCGCAGGAAGACTCGCAGCGGCCCCTCCGCCAGATCGAACCTGCGCGCCACCCACGACGACAGCGCCCGCAGCGGCACTGTGGCATGCCCCTGCGACACCTCGTCAGGGACACCCAACTGCCGCGCCCAGGCCGCGAGCATCTCCTGGGCGAGCGGGTCGCCCAGGAAGTCGCCGTTCGGCTCTCCCTGGGCCGCCGGGGCGGTGAGGAGCCGATCCGCGTAATAGGCGAAGTCCAGATCGAACCGGTCCGCGGGAACGTCGAGGCCCGCGGCCAACGGTCGGGCCCAGGCGGCCGCCTTCAACGCGCGGAGCTCTTCCCTGCGGGTGCCGGTGACACCGGCACCGAAGCTGTTGCCGACGCCGTGCACGGTGACGATCCGCAGCGGTGGACTACCGGGGGCGGTCACTGAGTCTGCCTTTCAGAGGTGCGAAGCTGAGAGCGGCGACCTCGTTTCCGAATCCGGCGACCACGGTGGCGTCCGGGGTGACGGTGAGGGCCTTCACGGGCGAGGGACAGGGATACCTGGTCAGGCAGGTGCCCGAGCTCAGGTCCCACACCTGCACCGAGTAGCCGCCGGTGACGGCGTAGGGGCGGCCGTCCAGCCGCACCACCTCCAACGCGGACAAGAGGCCGGCGAAATGTTCCTGGACCAGGGCGCCGGTGGTCAGATCCCACACCCGCACCGCGAGGCCGTCCGCCGTGACGACGTGGGGACGGTTGTTCAACTCCACCACCCGTACCGCCTCCACCCGCCCGTTCGGGATGTGGCCGAGCAGCTCGCTCGGCTGCTCACCGTTGGTCAGGTCCCACACCCGTACCCGTCCGTGACTGCCGCCTGTGATGGCGACGGGGCGTCCGTCCAACTCCGCCACCGCCACCGCCATCACCGCGTCATGACCGGGGCCCGTCAATTCTCGGACCCGGGTCGCGGTGGTCAAGTCCCACACGAGCGCCGATCCGGAGTCGCCGTTGGTGACGGCGTGCGGGCGACCGTCCAGCTCGGCCACCGCCACCGCATTCAGCGAACGGAGGCCGGCCAGCTCTCGGCTGCGGGCGCCTGTGGTGAGGTCCCATACCCGCACCGACCCGTAGCTGCCGATGATGGCGTGCGGCCGGCCCTCCAGCTCTACCACCCGCAGGCCATGCACCGGCGTGGTGTGGCCGGTCAGTTCACGGATCAGGACGCCAGTGGCCACGTCCCAGATCAGCACTCGTCGGTCGAAGGCGCTCGTGACGGCGTGGGCGCGGCCGTCCAGTTCCATTGTCTCCACCGCGCTCACCTGATCCGTGTGACCGGCCACTTCAGGACGCTCGGCACTGACCGTCAGGTCCCAGACGAGCACCGACCCGTCCTGGCCGCCCGTGACGGCGTGTGGCCGGCCGTACAGCTCGACCACCCCCACGCCGCTCACCGCGCCCGTATGACCGGCGAGTTCACGGACCTGGACGCCAGTGGTGAGGTCCCACACAAGGACCGAACCGTCGTAGGCGCTGGTGATCGCGTGCGGCCGACCCTCCAGCTCCGTCACCTCCATCGCCGACACCCAGCGTGTGTGGCCGACCAGTTCACGGATTGCGGTGCCGGTGATGAGGTCCCACACGAGCACCCGCCCGTTGCCGCCGGTGACGGCGTGGGGTCGGCCCGCCAACTCCACCACCGCTGTCGCGGACACCTCGTCGTCGTGCCCCCCGGCCAGTTCGGCGACCTGCGTGCCGGTGGTCAGATCCCATACGCGGGCCGGACCTTTGCCACCGGTGATGGCGTGCGGACGCCCGTGCAGCTCCACCGCGGTGACCGTCGAGAGGTAGGCGCCCTCGTCGCTGTCGTCCTCGTCGTAGTCGATGTCGTCCTCGTGGACGTACAGCCAATGGGTCCTGGCAGCAGTGATCAGATCCCACACGACCATTTCACCGCTGAGGTCGCCGATGACGGCGTGGGGCCGGCCGTCTATCTCCATCGTCGCTATCGCGGTCACCATGCTGAAGCCACGCGCCAGTTCACGGACCCTGGTTCCGGTGGAGAGGTCCCACACGAGCACCGAACCGTCTTCCCCGCCCGTGATGGCGTGGGGCCGACCGTTCAGCTCCACCACCCGTAGCGCGGACACCTCGCCGTTGTGCGCTCCGGCCAGTTCGCGGGTCTCGGCGCCGGTGGTCAGGTCCCACAGCCGGACCGTGCCCTCGTTGTTGCCGGTGACGGCGTGGGGTCGGCCGTCCAGCTCCACCACTCCTGCCGCGGTCACCGAACACAGGGTGTCCGTGAGAGCGCGGACCAGTGCGGTGGAGATCTGGCTGCCTGTCGCCCACCGCACCTGCCAGTCCCTGTCCCCATGCAGCTGTGCCCGCAGCGAGGCGTTTCGGAAACGTGTCGCGTCCAGGGCGAGAAGCTGCCGGCGCTCCTCGGGGGACAGGTCGTGGTGCCTGGCCCAGGACGCCCGGTAGACCGCGGCGTTGAGCCTGGCCCGCTGGGAACGGGCGTGCCTGAGGGCATCCGCGAGGGCGTTGGGGTCGGCGTGCAGGAGGAAGCCGCCGTCGTCGAGGAGTTCGTCCAGACACCCGGCGCTGATCGCGTGCTGGGCGGTGTGCCGTAGCAGGTACGGGACGGCCCGATGCCACTGTCCGCGGCCCGAGGCGTCACGGGGTACGGAGTCCAGCAGCCGCTCGTACAGCCGCTCTGCCGGTCCGAGCGGGCGGCCCGGCGTTGTGGAGGCGCCCTGATCGAGTGGCCGTCCAACCGGGTCGCGCAGCCAGTCGGCGAGCCCTTCGTGGAAGAGCCGGTAGAGGGTGGTGCCGTCGTCGTCGACGTCGCGGCGCAGGTAGAAGCGGGCTTCCCCGTCCAGGAGCCGGTACAGGTCCGGCAGGGACAACGGGGTGGCGTCGTCGGTACGCGCGGCGCCTTCGGTAGGTGTGATGAAGGCCGGGGCGACCTGCGCCAGGACGCTTTCCGGCATGCCCCGGCCCTGGGCGAAGGAGAGGGCGGTCAGCACGGGCCGCAGGAGGGGCCGGTCGTCCAGGTGGCGTCGCAGGTCGAGTTCCAGAAGAGCGGGCAAGCTGCGGGGCACGGCCCGCCCCAGCGCGGCAGCTTCCTCGACGCCGCCGGGCAGGGGGCCGGTGAGGAGGTAGTGGGTGTAGAGCCCGGCGGTCAGGAACTCGCCCCACTGCAAGGCACCGGTGTCCTTGGTTTGTCCGTTGCCGTACCCGGTGAGCGTGTCGGCGATCGCCTTCGCCAGGGTGTCCCGAACCGGCCGCAGAGCACCGGCGGCATAGGGGCCCTCGGCCGCGAGGAGCCGCCTGACGTAGTCGGCCACGTCCCCGCGCACGGCCTGGGGCGGGGCGGCACTCAGGTCCATGCAGTCACCGGCGTCCCGTGCCAGGGCCAGCAGGCCGTGGAACCGCTCGTCGTCACGGGTGCCCACCAGCAGCCGCAGTCGGCTGCCCGGCCCGCGTGCCTGGCGGGCGAGCGGGAGCAGCAACGCGGTGGTGATGTCCTGGGGCCGCAGGGCTTCGTCGAGGGCGTCGATGACCACGGTGACCGGCCGCCCGTCCAGGGGCAGCATCCGCAGCAGGCGGTTCGCAGGGCTACGCGCAGCCGCCTCACTCGCGCCACCCCCGTCGAAATCGTCGGCTTCTCCGCGGATGTGCCGCAACTGGCGGGCCAGGGAGTCGACGACGTCGTCCAGGCCCAGGCGGCGTGCGTGGACCACGATGATCCGGTCGTTCGCCCCTGGGGCTCGGTTGCCCAGGCCCGCCCACAGGGACCTGGTGTGCCGGCGCAGGTCCGGGTGCGCGGCGCAGATCAGCACGCCGAGCAGCGCGGACTTCCCCGCGCCGGGCTTGCCCGTCAGCACGCGCAGCCCCGGCGCGGCCTTCTCGTCGTCGAGCCAGCCGGTGAGGACGTCCAGCTGAGCGGTTCGCCCGCTGAAGTAGCCCTCGGCCCAGTCGCGGTGCACCGGCTCCGCGCCGCCGGCGCGTCCCATGAAGTGCAGCGGGTCCACGGCCCAGTCCGCCAGCCGGGCTATCTCCGGCGGCAGGTCCGGGGCCACGGCGGGGGATCCACGATCGTGATCGAAGGAGGGGTTGGGGAAGAACGGCAGGTGGGACAGATCCGCGTGCCCGGGTACGAGGCTGGTCAGAATCGTCTGCGGCAGGCCGCCGGTCTGCGCGGCCAGCTCGTTGACCGTGTCCTCGATGTCCCTCCAGACCGTGTGCGGCGGGATGTACCGCACGGACGGATCGAAGCGCACCTTCAGGGTGCGGTACTTCTCCAGGACCTGTACCAGGGCCTGGCTCAGGCGGTAGCCGAACGCCCGCTGGCCGGGCCCGGAAGCGGCCAGCACCCAGGCCCGGCGCCGGGCGACATCCATGCGCGAATGCCAGGCGGTCACCGCGGCCTCGCCCGCGTAGCAGACGTCGAGGACGAAGAGTGTGGTCGGCCGGTGCCGCTGCGGGTGGTCCTCGATCAGGTCGATCCACGCGCCCACTGGCCGGCTCAGGCGCTCTCCGTCACTGCCCAGGACATAGAGCTTCTCGCTGCTGCCCTCGGCCAGTTCGCCGTGCCCGACGACGTGCACGATCAGCACGTCGACGTGCTGGGCCACCACGGCCTCCTCGACCAGCCTCCCGTACCCGTCCGCATCGAGGGACCCGGTGCCTGGGAACGGCTCGTACTGGAACTCCGACAGGATCTCGGCAACCCTGTCGGCGTGAACGGGGGCTTCCGCCAGCACGTCCAGTCCCGCGCGTGGAGGGTCACCGTCCTCGTCACGCGTCAACGCGATTCCCAAGGAGACCACGGCATGCCGTCGCGCTCCGCCCGCATTCCCCGTCGGCTGTCCAGCCGCTGTCGACTCCCGCACTGATCCTTCCCCGTCCGGCACATGCCCCGACCACCGGGCCAAGACCGACGCTAGACATGTCCGGCCGTCCCAGTGGCCACATCCGGCAAGAAAGCGGAAGGACGGGGACGGGATTCGACGACCGCTTGAGAGTGCGGCAGTCGAGACAGCCACGTCAAGGTTGCGGTTGAAAGTGTTTGCTATGACTTTCAACTCTCTTGCTGTAAACCTTTCGTGGCGGTACGGTCGCGCCGACGCCCGGCAATGACGCCGCGCCGCGGCGCAGGGGGGACCCAACTGAGCCGCACTCGCAAGGAGTTCAGCCTGTGATACCGACACACTCGGCGCCCCCGAAGCGCCACAGGAAGCACCGCCGCACCGCCGCCGCGGCCGCCGTCACCGCGCTCGCAGCGGCCGCGGCCGCCACCCTCGTCCTTCCCGGCACCACCGCCTCCGCCTCCCCGCCCGGCACCAAGGACGTCACCGCGGTGATGTTCGAGTGGAACTTCGCCTCGGTCGCCAAGGAGTGCACCAACACCCTCGGGCCGGCCGGTTACGGCTACGTCCAGGTCTCCCCGCCCCAGGAGCACATCCAGGGCTCGCAGTGGTGGACCTCGTACCAGCCCGTCAGCTACAAGATCGCCGGCCGTCTCGGTGACGCCACCGCCTTCCGGAACATGGTGAACACCTGCCACAACGCGGGTGTGAAGGTCGTCGTCGACACCGTCATCAACCACATGTCCGCGGGCAGTGGCACCGGCACCGGCGGCTCGTCGTACACGAAGTACGACTACCCCGGCCTGTACTCCGCGGCCGACATGAACGACTGCACGGCCACGATCAGCGACTACACCAACCGCGCCAACGTCCAGAACTGCGAACTGGTCGGCCTCGCCGACCTGGACACCGGCGAGGAGTACGTCCGCGCCACCATCGCCGGCTATATGAACACCCTGCTCGGCTACGGCGTGGACGGCTTCCGCATAGACGCGGCCAAGCACATGCCCGCCGCCGACCTCGCCAACATCAAGTCGCGTCTGAGCAACCCGTCGGTCTACTGGAAGCAGGAGGTCATCTACGGCAGCGGAGAGGCCGTCCAGCCCACCGAGTACACGGGCAACGGGGATGTGCAGGAGTTCCGGTACGCGTATGACCTGAAACGGGTCTTCAACAGCGAGAACCTCGCCTATCTGAAGAACTACGGCGAGGGCTGGGGCTACCTGAGCAGCGGCGTCGCCGGTGTCTTCGTCGACAACCACGACACCGAGCGCAACGGCTCGACCCTCAACTACAAGGACGGCGCCAACTACACCCTGGCCAACGTCTTCATGCTGGCCTACCCGTACGGCGCCCCGGACATCAACTCCGGCTACGAGTGGTCCAGCACGGATGCGGGGCCGCCCGGCAACGGCTCCGTCACCGCCTGCTGGCAGGACGGCTGGAAGTGCCAGCACGCCTGGCCGGAGATCATCCGCATGGTCGCCTTCCGCAACGCCACCCGCGGTGAGGCCGTCACCAACTGGTGGGACAACGGCGGCGACGCCATCGCCTTCGGGCGGGGCGGCAAGGGCTATGTGGCCATCAACCACGAGTCGGGCAGCCTGACCCGCACCTACCAGACGTCACTGGCGGCGGGCACGTACTGCGACGTGCAGAACAACACGACGGTGACGGTCAACTCCAGCGGCCAGTTCACGGCCACCCTGGGCTCCAACACCGCCCTCGCGATCTACTCCGGCAAGTCGAGCTGCTGAGTCCACCGTACCGCCGAGGCGGCCACCCCGGTCACGGCTGACCACGCCGGCGCAGGGGTGGCCGTCCGAGTATCTCGATGTACATGATCCGGCCGTGCACGACGTCGAGGATCAGATCGCCCGAGGAGGGCAGCAGCGGCACACAGCGATGGCCCGGACCGTACGGCTGTCCCGGCGGTCGGTCCGTCGTCCGGATGCTCTGGCAGAAGTCGTCGCGGCAGCCGCACTCGCCGACGAGGCGGACATCCCGCACGCAGACGGCCAGCCAGTGTTCCCCCTCCTCCTCCAAGAGGGTGGCCAGTTCGTCGACGAGCTCCGGGAAGACGTCGCGAACGAGCGGTGGTTCCTGCTCCATGCGAGGACGGTAGCCAGGGTGGTCGCGGGTGGCGACCGGTTATCCGTGGCACGGGTGGGGTTGACGTGTTCAGAACATCGTCCTACGTTCCGCCCTGTGAATGGGAGCGCTCCCACGATTGGCGGATCATGACACGCAGACTCAGGAAATGGACGCTGACGTCGCTGTCGGTGCTGCTGACAGCGGCCGGCTTCACCGCGGCGGGCACACCCAACGCCTACGCAGCCACGACGGCCACCGTCAACGGCTCCACCACCCACCAGCCCATCGACGGCTTCGGCTTCTCCGAGCACTTCGGACGGGCCGACATCATGCGCGGCTCGCAGGGCTTACCGGCTCAGAAACAGCGCGAGATCCTCGACCTGCTGCTCAACCGCACCACCGGCGCCGGCCTCAGCATCCTGCGCCTCGGCATCGACTCGGGCATCCAGCCCACCGACCCCGGCGGCCCGAACGCCACCCCCAAGTACGTCTGGGACCGCCAGGACAAGGGCCAGGTGTGGCTCGCCCAGCAGGCCAGGGCGTACGGGGTGAACCGCTTCTACGCCGACGCCTGGACCGCGCCCGGCTATATGAAGACCAACGGCACGGATGCCAACGGTGGCACGCTGTGCGGACTCTCCGGGGCCACCTGCGCGAGCGGCGACTGGCGGCGGGCGTACGCGAACTTCCTCGTCCAGTACGCGAGGTTCTACGGCCAGGAGGGCATCGGGATCACCGACCTCGGCTTCACCAACGAGCCCGACTGGACCGCGACGTACGACTCCATGCGGCTCACTCCCGCCCAGGCCGTGGAGTTCACCAAGGTCTTCGGGCCGGTCGCGAACGCGGCCGGGTACAAGGTGGCCTGCTGCGACTCCTTCGGCTGGAACCAGCAGAAGGCCTACAGCAGCGCCATCGAGGCGGACGCGACCGCCCGGAACCTCGTCGCCACCCACACCGGACACACCTACGCCAGCCGGGTCGACGGGCCGCTGCCCACCCAGAGGCGCACCTGGATGTCGGAGTGGTCGCCCGACGGCACCACCTGGAACGAGAACTGGGACGACGGCAGCGGCTACGACGGCTTCACCGTCGCCTCCGCGGTCCATGACGCCCTCACCAAGGGCAACACCAGCGGCTATGTGTACTGGTACGGCGCCTCGGTCGGCGCCACCCGCGGCCTGATCCAGATGGACGGGGCGAACTACCGGGTGTCCAAGCGGCTGTGGGCGCTGGCCAACTACAGCCGCTTCGTCCGCCCCGGCGCCACCCGCATCGCCGCCACCACTCCCGACACCAACCTCCGGCTGTCGGCCTTCCGCAACACCGACGGCACGCTCACCATCGTGGCGCTCAACGCGGGCACCGCCGCCCAGCAGGTGTCGTACAGCCTGCAGAACACCGGCATCACGACCGGGACCGCGACGCCGTACGTCACCAACGGCTCCAGCAGCATGGCCCGGCAGGCCGCCGTCGCGGTGAGCGGAGGCTTGCTGACCGCCACCGTCCCGGCCCGTTCCCTCGTCACCTACTCCGTCAAGCGATAGGAGTCGCCATGCGTGTGACCAGAATGCTCGGGGTCCTGGCCGCCGCCCTCGCCCTGCTGCTCGGCGCCATGGCATCGCCGTCGGCCGCCGCGCTGCCGAACAGCTTCCGGTGGAACTCCAGCGGCGTGCTGATCTCCCCGAAGTCCGACGCGGCCCACCAGCTCAGCGCGATCAAGGACCCGTCGGTCGTGTACCACAACGGCCGGTGGCACGTCTTCGCCAGCACCACGACCACCAACGGCACGTACAGCATGGTGTACCTGAACTTCGCCAGCTGGCAGGAGGCCGGTGCCGCGCAGCACCACTACCTGGACCGCACCGCGATCGGCGCCGGGTACAAGGCGGCGCCGCAGGTGTTCTGGTTCGCCCCGCAGAAGCTGTGGTACCTCGTCTACCAGACCGGGGACAACGCGGCGTACTCGACCACGACGGACATCGCCAACCCCGCCTCGTGGACCGCGCCGAAGAAGATCTACGCGAACGGCATGCCGCAGATCATCAAGGACAACATCGGCAGCGGCTACTGGGTCGACTTCTGGAACATCTGCGACAGCTCCAAGTGCTACCTGTTCTCCTCCGACGACAACGGGCACCTGTACCGCTCGGAGACCTCGGTGGCCAACTTCCCGAACGGCTTCACCAACACCGTCATCGCGCTGCGGGACGCCAACAAGTACCGCCTGTGGGAGGCGGCCAACGTCTACAGACTCAAGGACTCGGGCAGCTACCTGCTGCTCAACGAGGCGATCGGCGGCAACGGCAGGCGCTACTTCCGCTCCTGGACGTCGAACAGCATCGCCGGCACCTGGACCCCGCTGGCCGAGACCGAGTCCAATCCCTTCGCGCGGTCGAACAACGTCGCGTTCAGCGGCACTCCCTGGAGCCAGGACATCAGTCACGGAGAGATGGTCCGCCACTTCAACGACCAGTCCCTCACCATCAACCCGTGCCGACTCCAGTTCCTCTACCAGGGCATGGACCCCTCGGCGAGCGGCCCCTACAACACCCTGCCCTGGCGCCTCGGCCTGCTGACGCAGACGAACTCCTCCTGCTGAAAGTTCTTTCCTGTGGTTTCAGAAGTCTTGCTGTAAACCTTTCGACGGCGATACGGTCACGCGGGGTCGGACCCAAGAGAGCCGCAATCGCAAGGAGTCCATCTGTGATACCGAGATGGCCGACGCCGTCGAGGCGCCGAACAGCCCATGCCGGGCGGGTCGCCGCGGTCACCGTGACCGCGCTGGCCGCAGCACTCGTCCAGCCTCTGGCGGCGCGGGCGGACACCCCGCCTCCGCCGCCGTCCGACGCCAAGCTGGCCGCCGAGCCCGCCAGGCACGACGCGACCCGCGAGCAGTTCTACTTCGTCCTGCCGGACCGTTTCGCCAACGGCGACACGGCCAACGACAAGGGCGGCCTGACCGGCTCGCGCCTCGCCACCGGCTACGACCCCACCGACAAGGGCTTCTATCAGGGCGGTGACCTCAAGGGTCTGACCAAGAAGCTCGACTACATCAAGGGCCTCGGCACCACCGCCATCTGGATGGCCCCCATCTTCAAGAACCAGCCCGTGCAGGGGACGGGGAGCGACGCCTCGGCCGGCTACCACGGCTACTGGATCACCGACTTCACCCAGGTCGACCCGCACTTCGGCACCAACAAGGACTTGGAGACCCTCATCTCCAAGGCCCACGCCAAGGGCATGAAGGTCTTCTTCGACGTCATCACCAACCACACGGCCGACGTCGTCGACTATGAGGAGAAGTCGTACGGCTACCTCTCCAAGGGCGCCTTCCCCTACCTCACCAAGGACGGCAGGCCCTTCGACGACGCCGACTACACGGACGGGAGGTCCAGGTTCCCGGCCGTCGACGCCGACTCCTTCCCGCGCACCCCGACCGTCCCGGCCGCGAAGAAGAACGTCAAGGTCCCGTCGTGGCTCAACGACCCGACGATGTACCACAACCGCGGCGACTCCACCTTCGCCGGTGAGAGCTCCACGCACGGCGACTTCGGCGGCCTCGACGACCTGTGGACCGAGCGGCCCGAGGTCGTCAGCGGCATGGAGAAGATCTACCAGCGCTGGGTCAGGGACTTCGACATCGACGGCTTCCGGATCGACACCGTGAAGCACGTCAATCCGGAGTTCTGGACCCAGTGGGCCACGGCCCTCGACTCCTACGCGGCCAAGAAGGGCCGCGACGACTTCTTCATGTTCGGCGAGGTCTACTCCGCCGACACGAACGTCACCGCCCCGTACGTCACCCAGGGCCGCCTCGACGCCACGCTCGACTTCCCCTTCCAGGAGGCGGCACGGCAGTACGCCTCCCAGGGCGGCAGCGCGCGGAAGCTGGCCTCGGTCTTCGGTGACGACTACAAGTACACGACCGACAAGGCCAACGCCTACGAGCAGGTCACCTTCCTCGGCAACCACGACATGGGCCGCATCGGCTACTTCCTGAACCAGGACGACCCGAAGGCCACCGACGCCGAACTGCTCGCCAAGGACAGGCTCGCCAACGAGCTGATGTTCCTCAGCCGCGGCAACCCGGTCGTCTACTACGGCGACGAGCAGGGCTTCACCGGCGCCGGCGGCGACAAGGACGCCCGCCAGACCCTCTTCGCCTCGAAGACCGCCGACTACCTCGACGACGACCAGCTCGGCACCGACCGCACCCACGCGAGCGACGCCTACGACACCAGCGCCCCGCTCTACCGGCAGATCAGCGCCCTCTCGAAGCTACGCAAGGCCAACCCCGCCCTCGCCGACGGCATCCAGACCGAGCGCTACGCCGCCGACGGCCCCGGCGTCTACGCCTTCTCCCGTACCGACGCCCGGACCGGCACCGAGTACGTAGTCGCCTTCAACAACGCGGGCGAGGCGAAGCCGGCGACCTTCGCGACCGGTTCGGCGGGCATGACGTACAAGGGCCTCTACGGCACCGACGTCTCCCCGAAGAGCGACGCCGACAAGAAGCTCACGGTCACCGTCCCGGCCGGCTCGGCGATCGTCCTCAAGGCGACCGGCAGGCCCGCCAAGCCGGCCACCGAGCCGACGATCACGCTCAAGGCCCCGGCCGCCGGTGCCACCGGCACCGTCGAGATCGGCGCCGACGTGGACGGCGGGCAGCTCAACCGCGTCGTCTTCGCCGCGCAGGTCGGCGGCGGCAGGTGGCGGACCCTGGGGTCCGCCGACCACGCCCCGTACAAGGTCACGCAGGCCATCGGGAAGGACGTGCCGGCCGGAACGGCCCTGCGCTACAAGGCGGTCGTGATCGACTCCGCGGGCCGCACGGCGAGCGCGACAGCGGCGAGCACCACCGGTACCCCGCCCGCCCCCGAGACCCCCTCCGCCTCCTCCCGCGACTACGCGGTCGTCCACTACAAGCGCACCGACGGCGACTACGCGAACTGGGGCCTGTACGCCTGGGGCGACCTCGCCGACGGCGAGTCCACCGACTGGCCCGACAGCCACCCCTTCGTCGGCCGTGACTCCTACGGAGCCTTCGCCTACGTCAAGCTGAAGCCGGGCGCCTCCAGCGTCGGCTTCCTCGTCATCGACAAGGACGGCGACAAGGACGTCTCCGCCGACCGCACGATCGACGTCACCAAGACCGGCGAGATCTGGATCGAGCAGGGCAAGGAGACCGTCCGCACCGAGAAGCCGGCGGCCGACTACCCGGCCCCGGACAAGACCAAGGCCGTCCTGCACTACCAGCGCGCCGACGGCGACTACGACGGCTGGGGCCTGCACGTCTGGACGGGTGCCGCGAACCCCACCGACTGGTCGAACCCGCTCAAGCCGGTCAAGACTGATTCCTATGGCGCAGTCTTCGAGGTACCGCTCACCGACGGTGCCACCAGCCTCAGCTACATCCTCCACAAGGGCGACGAGAAGGACCTGCCCACCGACCAGTCGCTCGACCTCACGGCGAACGGCCATGAGGTGTGGCTGTTGAGCGGCCAGGAGAAGTACCTGCTCCCGCAGCCCGCGGGCTCCGCCGCCGCGCTCGACCTGACCACCTCCAAGGCGATCTGGATCGACCGGGACACGCTCGTCTGGAACGGCGCCGAGACGGCCGCCTCCACCCAGCTGCTGTACTCCCGCGACGGCTCGATCGAGGTCAAGGACGGCGCCCTGACCAGCGACGACGAGCGCTGGCTCCGGCTGTCCAAGACGGCGCTCACCGACGCCCAGAAGGCCAGGTTCCCGCACCTGAAGAACTACGCCGCCTGGTCCGTCGACCCGCGCGACCGCGACCGGGTCCGCGAGGCCCTCCGCGGTCAGCTCGTCGCCTCCCAGCGGGCCGCCAGCGGTGCCGTCCTGGCCGCGACCGGTGTACAGATCGCGGGCGTGCTCGACGACCTCTACTCCTCCGCGGCGACGAAGGCCGACTTCGGTCCGGCCTTCGCCAAGGGCCGTCCGACGCTCGCCGTCTGGGCGCCCACGGCCCAGTCGGTCAGGCTGGAGATCGGCGACTCCACCGTCGCCATGAAGCGGAACGACACCACCGGCGTCTGGTCCGTCACCGGTCCGCGGTCCTGGAAGAACAAGCCGTACCGGTACGTGGTGAAGGTCTGGGCGCCCAGCGTCCGCAAGGTCGTCACCAACAAGGTCACCGACCCCTACGCCGTCGCCCTCACCGCGAACTCCGAGCGCAGCCTGGTCGTCGACCTCGGCGACCGGTCCCTGGCGCCGAGCGGCTGGTCCACGTACACCAAGCCCAGGGCCGTACCGCTGAAGGACGCCCAGATCCAGGAGCTGCACATCCGGGACTTCTCGGTGGCGGACAAGACGGTGCCGGCGGGGGACCGGGGCACCTACCGCGCCTTCACCGACAAGCTCAGCGACGGCTCCAAGCACCTGAGGCGGCTGGCCGAGGCGGGCACGTCGTACGTCCATCTCCTGCCCGCCTTCGACATCGCCACCATCCCCGAGAAGAAGTCGGAGCAGGCGACCACCGACTGCGACCTGGCCTCCTTCCCGGCCGACTCCGACAAGCAGCAGGAGTGCGTGGCGAAGATCGCCGCGAAGGACGCCTTCAACTGGGGCTACGACCCGTACCACTACACGGTCCCCGAGGGCTCGTACGCCAGTGACCCGGACGGGACACGGCGCACGGTCGAGTTCCGCGAGATGGTCAAGGCGCTGAACGAGGACGGCCTCAGGGTCGTCATGGACGTCGTCTACAACCACACGGCGGCCAGCGGTCAGGCGGACACCTCCGTCCTCGACCGGATCGTCCCCGGCTACTACCAGCGGCTCCTGGCCGACGGCTCGGTCGCCAACAGCACCTGCTGCTCCAACACGGCCACCGAGAACGCCATGATGGGCAAGCTGGTCGTCGACTCGATCGTCACCTGGGCCAAGGAGTACAAGGTCGACGGCTTCCGCTTCGACCTCATGGGCCACCATCCGAAGGCCAACATCCTCGCGGTCAGGAAGGCCCTGGACGAGCTGACCCTTGCCAAGGACGGCGTCGACGGCAAGAAGATCATCCTGTACGGCGAAGGCTGGAACTTCGGCGAGATCGCCGACGACGCCCGGTTCGTCCAGGCCACGCAGAAGAACATGGCCGGCACCGGCATCGCCACCTTCTCCGACCGCGCGCGCGACGCCGTACGCGGCGGCGGCCCCTTCGACGAGGACCCGGGTGTCCAGGGCTTCGCGTCCGGTCTGTACACCGAACCCAACTCCTCGAAGAACAACGGCACTTCGGCGGAGCAGAAGGCCCGCCTGCTGCACTACCAGGACCTGATCAAGGTCGGCCTCTCCGGCAACCTCGCCGACTACCGCTTCACCGACACCGACGGCAAGGAGGTCAAGGGCTCAGAGGTCGACTACAACGGCGCACCCGCCGGCTACGCGGCCGCCCCCGGCGACGCCCTCGCCTACGCGGACGCGCACGACAACGAGTCGCTGTTCGACGCCCTCGCCTTCAAGCTGCCCACGACGGTGAGCGCCGGCGACCGCGCCCGGATGCAGGTCCTCGCCATGGCCACGGCCACCCTGTCGCAGGGCCCGGCCCTGTCCCAGGCGGGCACCGACCTGCTGCGCTCCAAGTCCCTGGACCGCAACTCCTACGACAGCGGCGACTGGTTCAACGCCATCCACTGGAACTGCGCCGACGGCAACGGCTTCGGACGGGGGCTGCCGCCGGCGGCCGACAACGCGTCCAAGTGGCCGTACGCCAAGCCTCTGCTGGGCACCGTCAAGGTCGGCTGCGAGCAGATCGAGGGCAGCTCGGCGGCGTACCAGGACCTGCTGCGGATCCGTACGACGGAGAGCGCCTTCTCCCTCGACACGGCCGGTCAGGTGCAGTCGAAGCTCTCCTTCCCGCTGTCCGGGAAGGACGAGACGCCCGGCGTGATCACCATGCGCCTCGGTGACCTGGTCGTCGTCTTCAACGCGACGCCCGAGCGGCAGGAGCAGAAGATCGCCTCACTGGCCGACGAGGGCTACCAGCTGCACCCGGTGCAGGCCTCGGGTGCGGACCCTGTCGTCAGGACCTCGTCGTACGACGAGGCGACGGGCACGTTCGCCGTCCCGGGACGCACGGTCGCCGTCTTCACCAGGGCTCACTGACACACGGGTGGGGCGGTCCGGTCACCGGGCCGCCCCGCTCGTGTGTCCGGTTAGGGTGAGCGCTGCTGACGTAGAACAGGAGTGCTCATGCCGCAGATCACCGTCGACTACTCGAACACGATCTCCCTGGACCGGGAGGGCTTCGCCCGGGACCTGCACACCGCGACCGTCGAGATCGCGGCGGCCAAGCCGGAGGCGTGCAAGACACAGTTCCGGCCCAGCCAGTACACGGCCTTCGGCTACGAGGACCCCGAGGAGCAGGGCCACGCGGTCGTCCACGTCACCCTCGGCCTGCTCGCCGGCCGAACGGACGAGACCAAGGCCAAACTGACCGAGAAGGTCCTGGACCTGCTGCGCAAGCACATCGAGGACAACGGCATCGTGCTGCACGCCTCCGCCGAGGTACGCGACCTCGACCCGTCGTACCGCAAGTTCGAACGCTAGGACGCCAGCGAGATCAGCCGGCCGACCAGCACGCTGAACGGGCCGTCGGCCGGCTCGTCCTTGAGCATGCGGCGCAACAGCGCGCCCATCTCCTCGTCGCAGGCGGCGCTGACGGCGGCCAGCGCGGCGAAGTCGTGCACGAGCTGCACCTCCAGCTCGGCGCGCGGGATGCGCCGGCCGTCGAGCCAGATCAGGGCCGTGGACTCGGCGAGCGAGATCCAGGAGCGGACGACCAGCTCCAGGCGGGCGGGCGGGTTCTCCACGTTCAGATGCGAAAGGATTTGGACATACGCGGCCTGCCGTACGGAGTCGATGAGCGCGTTCGTCGCCGTGGAGCCGACGGCCGGGCCGCCCCGCATCAGTGCCGAGAAACCGGGCCCGTGCTCGTCCACGAAGTCGAAGAACCGCCGCATCACCCGCAGCAGCCGTGCCCCCAGCGGCCCCTCGTGCGGCTCTACGAACCGGCTCGCCAGGTCGTCCGAGGCCCGCTTCAACGCGGCTTCGTACAGGCTGAGTTTGCCGGGGAAGTAGTGGTAGACCAGCGGGCGTGAGATGCCCGCGGCCGACGCTATCTCGTCGATGGAGACATCGTCGGGCGAGCGCTGGCTGAACAGTTCGAGGGCGACGCCGATCAACTGCTGCCGTCGCTCCTCGACTCCCATTCTTCGGCGTACCCCGGTAGTCATGCGAACACCTTACCGATCGATTCCGGCCCCGAACGGGCCGGACCGATCAAGGACGTTCACACACCCCCTCATGCCTGTGCTCACATGTCCAACACCAGGCGATCACTCCGTGCCCGCGACACACAGATCAGCATCGAGTCGGCCCGCTCCCCGTCGGTCAGCAGCTCGTCCCGGTGCTCCACCTCGCCCTCCAGCACCCGCTGTTGGCAGGTCCCGCAGAAGCCCTGCTCGCAGGAGTAGGCGGTGTCGGGCAACTCCGCCCGTACGGCGGCCAGTACGGTCGAGTCGGCCGGGACCGTCAACGTCCGCCCGCTGCGCCGCAGTTCGACCTCGAACGAACCGCCCGTCGAGGCACGCGGCGTGAACCGCTCCAGCTGGACGTGCGGGAACCGCTCCTCGACGGCGGCCATCAGCCCTTCCGGGCCGCAGCAGTACACGGCGGCGCCCTCGGGCACGTCCGCGAGGAGCCCGTCGAGGTCGGGCACCCCCTCCACGACGCTCACCCGGCCCCCGCCCAGCTTTTCGACCTCTTCCAGGAACGGCATCGAGGCGCGGTCCCGCCCGCAGTACAGCAGCCGCCACTCCACGCCCTCGCCCAGCGCCCGCAGCATCGGCAGCACGGGCGTGATCCCGATACCGCCCGCGACGAACACGTACGACGGCGCCTCCGCCAGTGGGAATCGGTTCCGTGGCCCCCGCACCTCCAGCTCCATCCCCTCCCGCACCTGCTCGTGCACCTCGCGCGAGCCGCCCCGCCCGTCCGCGACCAGCCTGGTCGCCACCGTGTACGACGAGCCGTCCTCCGGGTCCCCGCACAGCGAGTACTGCCGGACCAGCCCCGACGGCAGCACGAGATCGAGATGCGCGCCGGGCTCCCAGCCCGGCAGGTCGCGCCCCTCCAGCCGTAGCTGGACGACCCCCTCCGCGATCTCCTCCCGCGAGGCCACCAGCACCCGCAGCGCCCGCGACCGGGGCCGCCCGGAGACCGGCTCCTCCAGGGCGGGCATCGGCCACAGCGGAGAGGTCCGGATACGGCGCCGCATCGCCCGCCGGACGAGCAGGGCGGTCCCGGCGAGGACGGCGACCGTGCGCGGCTTCGGCATCAGGCGGCACCCTTCTCGGCGGCCAGGGCGGCGGGGGAGGAGGCCAGATAGGCGACGGCCTGCGCGGTGGAGCCCTCCTGCGAGGGGTGGTACGCGCGGCTCAGATACCGGGGGATGGACCTGAGCATCTCCCCGGTCGCCGGAAGCGTGCCCCGCCTGCCCCGGACGTAGAAGTCCTTGAAGGTGGCCCGGCCGTCGACGAGCGTCGGGTCGTTCTCCATGAAGAAACGCGCCCCGCGCTGCCACAGGAAGACCAGCGCGGCGAACGCCGTCGCCCAGGTCCGCACCCGCCGCCGGTAGTCGCCGTCGACATGCGTGAACAGGTCGAACGCCACCGACCGGTGCTCGACCTCCTCGGCGCCGTGCCAGCGCAGCAGGTCCAGCATGGTCGGGTCGGCGCCGCGCCGGTCCAGCTCCTGCGCGTTGAGCACCCAGTCGCCGAGGAAGGCGGTGTAGTGCTCGATGGCCGCGATGATCGCCACCCGCTCCATCAGCCACCAGCGGCGCGCGCGGCCCGGCGGCAGAGTGCGGTCGCCGAGCAGCTTCTCGAAGAGCCAGTCGACCTGGGCGGTGTACGGCGTCGGGTCGAGCCCCTGCTCCCGCAGATGCGGCAGCACCTCGTCATGGGCCTGCGAGTGCATCGCCTCCTGCCCGATGAACCCGATCACGTCCTCGCGCAGCCGCTCGTCCCGGATGTACGGCAGCACCTGCTTGTAGACATGCACGAACCACCGCTCGCCGGCGGGCAGGAGCAGATGCAGCACATTGATGGTGTGCGTGGTGAAGGGATCGCCGGGGACCCAGTGCAGCGGGGTGTCGTCCCAGGAGAAGGACACCTTGCGGGCCTTGAGGGGTATCCGGTCCTGCGTATTAGACATGGCGTCAATGTACTGACGGGTAGGACCGGGGTGAACCCTTGTGCGGCCCCTTATTTACTTTCCCGTCAGCAAGCCTGGGCCTCACTTGAGCCCGTCGATCGAGCGCCCGCTCTCCAACCTGCCCTGCAGCTCCGCCTGCGCACCCTGCTTCGCCCGCACCGCCAGCAGACTGCTCTCGGAGCTGCCACGCACCCCGCCCGTGGCCCGGATCGACTCCGTGTCCGCGGTGCCCGCCGCCAGCAGGTACCAGCCGCCCGCCCGCGCCTTCCACAGCACCCCCGCCAGCACATGCGGATCACGCGCCCCGCACGCCGGCACGTTCTGCGCCTTCGCCGCCACCGTCGCGTGCGTCGCGCCCGGCGTCCGGAACTGGGCCAGCACCCGCTCGCCACCGCCCCGCCAGGTCTCGGCACGCGAGCACACCCAGTCCGCGGCGCCGGTCCCGTCGGGCAGCGGCTGCCGGGCGTACGCCCAGGCGTTGACCGTGCGCACACCGGCCGAACGCATCGCGCCCAGCCAGCAGGAGTACGGCGCCCAGGTGTGCAGCGCCTGTGTGCCGGACACGTCCTTGGCCTCGCCGGGGCGGCCGGTGGTGAGACGGGCCGGGACCAGTTCGGCGAGGTCGGTCAGCAGCCGGGTGCCGGTGCCGTCGGTCACCTGGAGGGCGTTCCACGACGAGCACGCGCCGGTCTGCTGGGCGGCGGGGCTCGCCATCGGCGAGGTGACCCCGTCGGTCACCGTGAGGTCCATCGCCCCGGCGTCCGGCTTCAGCAGATCCCGCTCGGCCGCCTTCTTCACCCAGGGCGCCATCAGATAGCGGACATTGCCGTCGGCACGGCTCAGCACCACCGCGCTCGCCTCCGCCCTGGTCGCGTTGTCGACCCGCGAGAAGTCCAGGGCGGCACCGGCCGTGCCGTCCAGCGGCTCGGCGTAACGGGCGATGCGCAGACCGTCGTAGAGGATCACCACGCGCGCGTTGTCGACGGCGCCCGCGTACAGCAGTTGCGGCGCGCCGGACGGGCCGCCGGACGGGGTGCCGGGCGTCGCCGAGACGGTGACCGTTTCGCCGGGGCGCGCCCACACCGCGAGCGCGCGCCGCAGCAGGGCCGAGTCACCGGCGAGGTCGCCGCGCGCGGGCCACACGGAGAAGTCGGTACGGGCCGAGGACTGCCAGGCCAGCGTCGGGACCTTCGACAACTGGGCCGGGTCGAGGGCCGCCTCGGCAGCCGGGTTCTGCGCGTACGAGGGCGCGGCCGGACCGTCGGGGCCCCAGCCCTCACCGGGCAGACCGAGCAGCGCCCCGCACACCAGGAGCGCGGCCCCGGCGGCCAGCGCCGCCTTCGTGTGCTGTCTGCGCCGCATCAGGTCGGTGGGCCGGGCCTGGAGCGAGCACGGGTCGAACTCGGGGGAGTCGAGCAGCGCGTACTGCGCCGGGACGGCGTCGGCCTCCTCCAGCGCGTCGTCCACGTCCTCGACACCGGCCGCCTTCAGCACGTCGCGCACCTCGCCGTCCGGGAGCTGCTCCAGCCCGCGCAGCACGTAGGCCGCTCGCGCCGGGCCGGACAGCGCCGACAGCCGCTGGTCCAGCGCGAGCTCGTCGGCGCCGCCCGACCGGGGGAACAGGCGCAGGCCCCAGATCTGGGGCAGCAGGGGCGGCAACTGGGAGCGCTTCGGCCAGGCAAGGCGGCGCAACGGCAGACCCGCCTCCAGCGCCGTACTGAGAACCCGCAGTCGCAGCAGGGCGTACCCGGGGTCGCCCTCGCGTCCCGTCGACTGGGCCGGGATCGCGGGCGCCGACGCCGCCCGGCCCCGGGGCAGCGCACGCTGGGTGAGCGAGTGCGCGGTCACCACACGTCGGTTGCGGCCGAGGCTCGGCGGCAGCACCAGGTAGGCGAGCCGGACAAGACGCGGATAGTGCTCGACGAGCGCGGCCTCGGCCCGCTCGACATCGACGACCGGATCGGCGGATTCGGGTGCGGGGCGCGGGGCGACATCCTGTGACTGCACGTTCAGCAGAACGAGCGAATGGTCAGTAGGTCACAGTCGCCGGAGGTCGGCTGCCGTGTGCCGGCTCGTTGTGGCTGGTCGCGCCCCGCGGCGGAGCCGCATATCGATACCGCCCCGCGCCCCTCAGGGGCGCTGGCCGACCGGCGTATCCACCAGCGCCCGCGCATAATTCGCCATCGACCTCTGGTATCGCGGCAAGTGTCCCGCAAGCGCCTCCAGCACCAACGACAACCCCTCCCGATCCCGCCCGAGGCTCGAAAGACACAGCGCCAACGTCGCCCGCACGGCGTCGTCCAGCTCGTCCGACGGCGCGTCGAGCTCGGGCGTCAGCAACTTGACGCCTTCCTCCGCCAGTCCGATGTTCCGCAGCGAACTGGACAGCTGGATCTTGGCCCGCCGTGCCTTGTAGCCGCTCAGCCCGAGCTCCAGGGCCTCCCGGTACAGCGGCACCGCGTTGTCCGAGTGGCCCGTCGAGTCCCACGCGCACGCCCGCTCGAACGGCCCGAGCGGGCTGTCGGCCGGCAGTTCGGCGACGAGGGTGTCGATGACGGCGCGGAAGTCGGCCGCGTCCTGCTCCGCGTAGGTGTCGAACGTCGACCACGCGGCGGTCACGCGATCTTCCCAGTCCTGGTTCATCGCGCCACTTTCGCACGGTGGGGCGAACACCGGCAGCGGTATTTTGAGCGCTCCGCGTGCGGGAGCCGTATCCACCGGGAGGCCCTCAGGGAGGAAGACATGAAGGTGACCCGACCGATGCTGGTGGCGGCTGGTGCGGCGGCGGTGTTCGCGCTCGCAGGTTGCGGATCCGGCGGTGACGAGCAGGCCGCGGTGCCCGAGACCGCCACCGGCAGTCTGGAGCACCTGGCAGCCGAGGCGAAATGCGAGCCGAACATGCAGACCGACGCCGACGAGATCCGGCAGGCCATCTGCAAGAGCGGCAAGGAGAAGTACATCCTCGTCACGTTCGCCACAGATCGCGGTCAGCGCGAGTGGATCAACTCGGCGAAGGACTACGGCGGGTACTACCTCGTCGGTCGCAAGTGGGTGGCCGTCGGCCATAAGGACGTAGTCACGTCGTTGCGGGGCGAGCTGGGGGGAGGCATCGAGATAGGGACCGACCACTCCGGTCACTCGGACGACCACTCCGCCTCGCACAAAAGCTGACCACACGGAATCCGGACATGCGAAAGCCGGCGGTGGGAAATCCCACCGCCGGCTTTCTGGTGTGGGTCAGTTGCAGTCCTGGCCCGAGTTGATGCACTGGACGACCTGGTTCATCAGATCTTCGGACATGAAGTTGATGAAGTCGTTGTGGTCAGTGATCGGCTTGTGCAATTGCTCGGGGAAGCCGTCCACCGCGAACGGGTTCACGACCTGCCCGTTCTGGATCTGCGGGGCGGGAACGTCGTAGACCAGCTTGGCCTGCAGCTGCGGGATCGCCTGGAAACCGTTCGGGCAGCTGCCGTCCGCCTGGACGAAGGCAACGTGGTCACGGTGGTTGGCGCTGTCGGTGTTCTGACCGTCCCAGCAGCTCTGGAAGTTGGACGTCCGCACCACGGAGCTGCCCTCGGGGCAGATCGGGTACTGCTCCGTCAACTGCCGGTCCTCGAAGCCGGTGCAGCTCCAGGAGGTGTTGGCGTTCGCGAGACCGTTGGTGAACGCCTTGGCGTCACCGGTGATGATGCGCAGGGCCGTCGGCATCGCCACGACGTCGCTCGTCTTGTTGCCGACGAACTTCAGCTCCGCCTGGGAGGCACGCAGGACCTTGCCCACGTTGCCTTCGAGACCGCCACCGGCCTCGTTCGCGTCCGCCTCCTGCGTACCGTCCTGCAGACGCAGCACCGGCCAGTAGTACGTGGACTTGTCGGCCTGGTTCTGGCAGCTGGTGTCGGCCTGCAGGAACTCCTGATCGCTGGTGAAGGCGTCGTTGTCCTGGTTGCCGACGTAGTCGTGGCGGTGGTGGGCGCCGTTGTCGACACCGGGAGCGACAATGATGTTGTCCGTGTTGGCGTTGCCGTTCTCGTTGGTGCCGCACTCGGTGGTGAAGGTACCCGTCGAGCCGGAGTCGCCGTTCGCGGCCAGGCCGTTCTGCAGGTTGCGGGAGTTGGGCTGGACGTCCTCGATGTTGACGAAGTCCTGCGCCACCGGGCCGTTGCCGGCCTGGCCTCCGTTGCCCTCCGGCACCGGGTCGAGACCGTTGTCCTGGCCCTGACCGCCGTCCTGGCCCTGGTCCTGACCGTCGTTGTTCTGGTCCTGGTCCTGGCCGTCGTTGTTCTGGCCGTCACCGTTGCCGTCGTTGACCCCCGGCTGCTCGGCCGGGACGCCCTGGCACTGGGCGAGCTGGTCGAGGCCCTGCGGTCGCTGGCCACCGGCCCGGTTGATGTTGATACCGATCCGGTCGAGCGTGGCCACGCGCTTGGACTTCAGCGGGCCGAGGATGGCGTTGTTGACGAAGCCGGGGTCACCCGCCTGAGCCCTCCGCGTGTCCGCGAGACGCGCATAGGCGTCCGTGATCTGTTTGTCGAGCAGCGCCAGCTCCTTGGCGACACCTTGACGCGCGCCTTCCGGGACGTCTGTCAGCTGCTGGCCGACATCCGGGCAGTTGATCGTCGCGACCTGGGCGTTCGTGGACTTCGTCTGGTTCCACCCAGAGTTGTTGTCCTCGTGTGCCGAAGCATAGAAGTTGGCCCATACAAGCCCGCCCCCACCGAGCGCTAGGGCCGCCGTCCCAGCTATGGCCTTGGTGGCCAGCGGCATCCGGCGTTTTCTTGTGTTGCGTCCCATGGAACTCCTCTGACTTCCTTTTTCGGGGGCATCGAGGCGCCCGACAGGAGTGAAGCGGCTCCCATTCATACGGAGGGCGCCCCAGAGGTGTTCAGCCGTCCCGGAAATTGTTGAGAGATTCGTGAGAACGCCGCGTGCTCAACCGCCCCGAAAACACCGGTAGTTGTTGATCCCGCACGGCGGGTGCGCGGCCCGGTCCGATTTCACCGGCCATGGTCGAGATACGCGAGAACCGCCAGCACGCGACGGTTGTCGTCGTCCGACACCTCAAGGCCCAGTTTGGCGAAGATATTGGCGGTGTGTTTCGCGATGGCCCGTTCCGTGACGACGAGCCGGTCGGCGATGGCCGCGTTCGTCCGCCCCTGCGCCATCAGCTCCAGCACCTCCGTCTCCCGGGGGGTGAGCCGGGCCAGCGGCTGGTCGTCGGCCGCGCGCCGGGTCAGCAGCTGCTGGATCACCTGCGGGTCCATCGCGGTGCCGCCCGCCGCGACCCGCCGTACGGCGTCCACGAACTGGTCCGCGTCGAACACCCGGTCCTTCAGCAGATACCCCACCCCGCCGCTGCCGTCGGCCAGCAACTCCCGCGCGTACAGCTGCTCCACGTGCTGGGACAGCACCAGCACCGGCAGTCCCGGCTTCCTGCGCCGGGCCTCCAGCGCGCACTGCAGCCCCTCGTCGGTGTGGGTCGGCGGCAGACGTACGTCGACGACGGCGACGTCCGGTTCCAGCTCGGCCAGCGCCCGCGCCAGCTCGGGGCCGGTCTCGACGGCCGCCGCGATCTCGAAGTCGTAGGCCTGGAGGAGCCGGACGAGCCCGTCGCGCAGCAGGAACAGGTCTTCGGCTAGGACAACGCGCAAGGAATCTCCATGGTGACCATGGTGGGACCGCCCGCGGGCGAGCTGACGGCCAGGACGCCGTCGAATGTACCCAGTCGCCGCTCGACCCCGGCGAGCCCCGAACCGCTCCCGACCACCGCACCGCCCTTGCCGTTGTCGGTGACGCTGATCCGCAGCATGCCGCCGCCCTCGGCCACGTGATGCAGGTCGATCCAGATCCGGTCGGCGTCGGCATGCTTGACGGCGTTGGTGAGGACCTCGCTGACCGCGAAGTACGCCGCCGACTCCACAGGCGCCTCCGCCCGCCCGGACAGCTCCACGGTCACCTCGGTCGCCACCGGCAGCCGTAGCGCCAACGCCCGCACGGCGTCGCCCAGTCCACGCTCGGCCAGCACCGGCGGATGGATGCCGCGCACCAGGTCGCGCAGCTCGGCGAGGGCGTCCGCGGAGGACCGGCGGGCCTGCGCGACGAGCTGCTTGGCTTTCTCCGGGTCCTTGTCGAGGAGCATCTCGATGGTCCCGAGATCCATGCCCATCGCCACCAGCCGCGCCTGCGCCCCGTCGTGCAGATCCCGTTCGATACGGCGCAGCTCGGCGGCGGACGTGTCCACGGCGTCGCGCCGGGTCTCGGTCAACACCCGTACCCGTTCGGCCAGTTCCCCCTGGTTGGACGCGAGGACGGCCCGGGTGAGCCGGAAGTGGACCTGGAGCAGACGCGCGGTGAGGAAGTGGGCGAAGAAGAGCAGGACGAGCCCCAGAGCACCGGCGGCGAGCGCGGAAGCCTGCCCGGTGACCGGCACGAAGCCGTACCAGTACGTCCCTCCACCCGCGTCCGTGAAGGCCCGCCACAGCCCGGCGGCCACCGCGAACCCCTCCAACGGATAGATGAGCAGCACGGCCGGCAGCAGCGCGGTGACGAACCCCGCCGTCATGTCGACCGGCAGCCACCGCAGATCGCGCCAGGTCGCCGGGTCGCCCAGCATCCCGAAGGTCCGCGTCCACGGGTTGGCGACCCACGGCGACGGCGACGGCCGGTACGCCCGTGGAATCAGCACCCCGCCCCACTCTGCCGCCAGGACCCGCCGCCAGTCGGCGTACGCCCGCACCCCCGTCAGTACCCACGGCGTCGTGACCAGTCCGACGCCGATGGGGATGAGCGCGATGGACACGAGGGACAGGACGAAGCAGAGAACGGACCCCGGCAGTGCGACGAGGGCCAACGCCAGCCCCCGCAGCGCCGCGACCCCCATGCCGCGCGCCCTCGAACTCCGGCCGCTTTTCGTGTCATTGGTCATGGCGTCAGTCTCGCCGAGGGCCGCGGCACCGGTCACGGGGGCAGAACCCCCGATCAGGAGGTGGTGTCAGATACACCCCCAAGGCCCGCCAGCACCTTCGCCTCCACCTTTGGATCGAGCCCCTTGAGGGTCCGGTCCGGCCGCATGGGCGCCGCGCCGCCGAGGTCCTGGAGCCACCGCCAGGTGTCGGCGACGGTCTCCTCCACGGGCCGGCAGCGCAGCCCGGTCGCCAGGGCCCGGGACACGTCCGCGCTGTGCAGGGCGTCGTGCATGTCGCTGGCCGGCGGCACCCACACCGGCAGCTGCGTCCACGGCTCGATCCCCGCGTCGAGGATCACCTGCGGCTCGACCCACCGGAGCTCGGCCGCACCACCGACGGTCGCGACACAGGCGTCCAGCAGGCTGCCCATGGTGGCGTGTCCCTGCGGGCCGATCAGGTTGTACGGCCCGCTCAACTCCTGCTCCACCGCCCCCAACGTCCACTCCGCGAGATCACGGACGTCGACGTACTGGAGCGGCAGCTCCCGTGGCCCCGGAGCCAGCACCGGACCGCCACGGGCGATCCGGGCCAGCCACCACGGCAGCCGGCCGACGTTCTCGTACGGCCCGAGGAGCAGCCCGGCCCGCACGAGCACCGAGTGCTCGGCCCCGAACTCCTCGACGACGGCGAGTTCGGCGCCCAGCTTGTCCTGCGCGTACTCGGTCTGCTCCGCGCCGGGCTCGGCACCCGTCACCACCGGCGCGTCCTCGCCGAACCCCGCGGGCGGCGCCCACTCGTACACCGACACGCTCGACACGTACGCGTACCGCCCGGCGCGGCCCCGCAGCAGCCGCGCCGAGTCCCGCACCGCACGGGGCGCCGCCGACCAGGTGTCGACGACGGCGTCCCACTCACCCTCGGCCGCGAGCGCGGCCAGCCCGTCGGGCGCGGTGCGGTCGCCGTACAACGACCGCACCCCGGCCGGGCCCGGAGGTCCGGCGGGTGCCCCCCGGAAAGGCACAGTGTGCCGCCCCCGGTGGAAGACGGTCACCTCCCAGCCACGCCCGAGGGCCGCCTCCACGACGGCCCGTCCCGCGAACTCCGTACCACCCAGCACCAGAAGCCTCATACAGCCGACTCTGCACGCCGCGCGGCCCGGACGGAACAGGACTCTGCCGTCAGCAGAGGACGGGATCAGCGGCCGACCGGCGGGGTGTACTTGTAGCCGACCCGCCGCACGGTCCGGATCGTGTCCCGGTGCTCGGCGCCCAGCTTGCGGCGCAGCCGGGCGATGTGGACGTCGACGGTACGGCCGTCCCCCACATGCCCGTACCCCCACACCGTGGTGACCAGCTGGTCGCGGGTGTGCACGCGGTGCGGGTTGGCCACGAGGTGGGCGAGCAGCTCGAACTCCAGGTAGGTGAGGTCGAGTTCACGCCCGTCGACCGCCGCGGTGCGCCGCACGGTGTCGACGGTGACGAGCGGATCGCCCGCCGCGCCGACGGGCGCCGCGACTGGCGGGGGCTGCCGGTCGGCCGGAACGAGCACCAGGTAGCCGATCATCGGCGGCCGGCCGGGCAGCGCGGGCAGGGAGTGCTGGGGAGCGGGCAGCCAGGTGGCACCCGGGGGCAGGAGGTCCGCCAGGTCGATGAGCTCGTCCCGGTCGACGGCGCGCAGATGATGCCGGGCACCGGTCGGGGAGGTGAGCGTGGGGGCGGGGGAGAGGGAACGAGTGGTCGCCATGAGAGGTCAGCTCTTTTCGCGCGAGAGGTCCGTGGGGGACGTACGTCGTTGCGCGCTGGCCGAAGGCCGGGAGGTTACGGCTTTACAGGGCCCGCGCGTTCACGCGCGGCAACACACCCGGTCGAAGTCGTGGTGCTGACGGGAAGGCCAGAAGGGCTCAAGGTCATGGCGACCTGTCGCGGAGTACTTCTGGAAGCCGGTCATGCCCCCATTGAAGCAGACACCGACCATGGAAAGGAGCCTCCTCTCACTGCTCGGACGCCGACACGCCTCACATGGCGAAGGGGCGCCCACCACGACGGTGGACGCCCCTTCGGGGAAGCCGGGAGCCGGGCGGATCAGACCTGGCCGGCCTTCTCCAGCGCGGAGCAGCACGTGTCGACGAGCAGACGCGTCACCACGTACGGGTCGACGTTGGCGTTCGGGCGGCGGTCCTCGATGTAGCCCTTGCCGTCCTTCTCGACCTGCCACGGGATACGGACCGAGGCGCCGCGGTTGGAGACGCCGTAGGAGTACTCGTTCCACGGGGCGGTCTCGTGCAGACCGGTCAGGCGGTCGTCGATGCCGGCGCCGTAGTTCTTGACGTGGTCGAGCGGCTTGGAGCCCTCACCGAGCGACTCGCACGCGGTGATGATCGCGTCGTATCCCTCGCGCATCGCCTTCGTCGAGAAGTTGGTGTGCGCACCGGCGCCGTTCCAGTCGCCCTTCACCGGCTTCGGGTCCAGCGTCGCGGCGATGCCGAAGTCCTCGGCGGTGCGGTAGAGCAGCCAGCGGGCGACCCACAGGTGGTCGGAGACCTCCAGCGGGGAGACCGGGCCGACCTGGAACTCCCACTGACCGGGCATGACCTCGGCGTTGATGCCGGAGATCGCGAGACCGGCGGCCAGGCAGTTCTCCAGGTGGGCCTCGACGACCTCACGGCCGAAGATCTCGTCGGCGCCGACACCGCAGTAGTAGCCGCCCTGCGGGGCCGGGAAGCCGCCCTTGGGGAAGCCGAGCGGGTAACCGTCCTGGAAGAACGTGTACTCCTGCTCGATACCGAAGATCGGCTCCTGGGCGGCGAACTTCTCCGCCACCTCGGCGAGCGCTGCACGGGTGTTGCTGGCGTGCGGGGTGAGGTCGATGTTCAGGACCTCGCACAGCACCAGGATGTCGTCGCCGCCGCGGATCGGGTCGGGGCAGGAGAAGACCGGCTTGAGCACGCAGTCCGAGGCGTGGCCCTCGGCCTGGTTCGTGGAGGACCCGTCGAAGCCCCAGATCGGCAGCGAGTCGACACCGGCGGGAGAACCCGTCATGATCTTCGTCTTGGAACGAAGCTTGGCCGTCGGCTCGGTGCCGTCGATCCAGATGTACTCAGCCTTGAAGGTCACGGGCCACATCCTTCGGGGGTGGGTCTAGGCGCACTTGCGGGTGCTGCGGCGCAGCGGCACTGAGGCGCCGCACTTGATGCCCGCGAGCCTGTCAACAGGCGATTTCCCGATCATTGCCCGAATGTGAACCCCGTGTTACCGGCCGACGGTGTGGCGAGCTTCACGCCCGCCCGCACAAGCGGGGTCCCGCCACCCGTGGCCGCGAGCGGCGGGACCCCTGACACGTACGGCGTGGTTACCGGAGCCTCACCCCACCTTCTCGATCACCGCTCGCCGGATCAGGAACTTGCCGGCCTCTCGCACCTGCTCGAACGCCGCGTTGTTGAGCAGCACGCAGCTGCCGGAGACCGAGGTGACCTCCACCGTCGTGGACTTGTTGTTGTCCAGGTTGGTGACCTTCAGCTTCGTACCGGCCGGGAACTGGCTGCTGGAAGCGGCCGGGGCCCCGCCCTCACCGGAGAGCGTGACCGTCGACCCGTTGCAGACCTGCTGCCCCGAGGCCGCGGCACCGCCGCCGTTGCCCGCCGCGTCCCCCGCGTTCCCGGCGCCCTCGGCGCCTCCCGCCTCCTCGGCACCCGCCGGAGCACTCGGCGCCGCCGGCTGTGCGGCCTGGGAGTCCTGAGCCGACTCCCCGGCGACACACCCGGACGCCTCCTGCTGGACCTTGATCTGCGCGATCACGGCCTCGCGGTTGGCGATCCGCGCTTCGGACTGGGCGTCGGGATCGGCCCGTTGCCCGTCGATGAACCGCTGGTTGTTGCCGAGTGCGGTGGCGAGCCCCTGGCAGACGGTCGAGTCCGCGGCGGACTTGACCGTCGGCGCCTGCGAGGCGTTCGAGGTGTTCGCCATGACGAAGGCGCCGCCTCCCGCCACCGTCGCCGCACTCACCAACAGCGCGAGCTTCTTCTTTGCACTGACAGTTCTCCTACGCGACATGCGCGCCTCCTGAAGAGGTCGGGGAGCGTACGCCGCTATGTACGAGATACCGAACGTAGTTACTCAGTGGTCATGCGAGCCGCTCAAGTAACCTGCGTCACACCCGCCTTGGGAGCCCCTCAGGCGCCCTCCCGTGACAGCGCGTCCCGCACGGCCTCCTCGCTGCGCCCCACCACTGCCGTACCGTCCTGCGCCGTGATGATCGGCCGCTGGATCAGCTTCGGATGCTCGGCCAGCGCCCGCACCCACCGCTCCCGCGAACCCGCGTCCCGGGCCCACTCCTTGACCCCGAGCTCCTTGGCCTCGGCCTCCTGGGTCCGGGTGATGTCCCACGGCTCCAGCCCCAGCCGGTCGAGCACCTCCCTGATCTCGTCCTCGCTCGGCACGTCCTCCAGATAACGGCGGACGGTGTAGTCGGCCCCTTCGGCGTCGAGCAGTGTCAGGGCGCTACGGCACTTGGAACAGGCCGGATTGATCCAGATCTCCATGTCGCTCACGGTATCCCGAGCCGCCCGAGCCGATCCCGGACCGGGCCGCCGCCACCCTCCCGAGCCAGCCGGTGTTCGAATTTTCCGCCACCTCAACCACATCTCGCGACCCCACCGTGACAGAGACACAATTTCGTTGCTGACCAGGCCATTTCAGCGAACGCCCACACCCCCCGATTGTCAGTGCCGGGCAGTAAACTGTAAGCAGTGTTCGAGAGCGTCGCCGGGCAAGCCGGACGGCGCTCCACCGCGACAGGAGGATGCCTGTGCCCGCTGCCGCACTGAAGCAGAAGCCGGCCCGGAGGCCGCTGCCCACCCAGTCCACCGCGCAGCACCCGGTGCTGCTCGACCTGCCGTACGCGCCCGTGGAGAAGCGGCCGCTGCCGCCGGGCCGTCCGCGCGAGTGGTACATCACCCACAACCGCCGCCTCAAGGCCCTGCGCCTCGCGATAGCCCTCCTCGACACGGGCGTCTACATGCCCAACCAGGCCCGCAACGAGACGATCCGCAGCACAGCCGAGACGATCGGCGTCCACCCGCCGTCGGACACGACGTGCCACATGGTGCGGGCGCTCATGAGGTACTCCAGGTAAGCCGCGCCACGCCGGGTGCCCTCAGGACCACGGGCACCCGGCACCCGGTACCCGGCATCGGGCGACGGCCCACCGCTACGCCGACAACTCCCGCTCCAACGGCGTCCGGAACCGAGGCGTCACCCGAGCCGCCCCCACCCACCCCCGCAGCCGCTCCGCCTCCACCGCGACCGCCGCCTCCACGGCCCGCCGCTCCACGCTCCCCAGCTTCTCCAGCAACCGCCAGACGACCTCCCCGTCCCTGCGCTGGGCCCATCCGCCCACCACCCGTCCGTCCCACCACACCGTCGGCCCCACGTTGCCACTCCGGTCGAACAGCTGCGGCCACAGCTCCGGCGCCAGATACCACTCGCGCCGCTGCCACCCCATCGCCGTGGGGTCGAGCCCCGGCAGCAGTGCCGCCCACGGCTCCTCGGGCCCCGCCACCGGATCGACGTCGCCGTCGACGACGTACCCCGTCCCCTCGTCGAGGGACACGGCCCGCGCCCCCGTCGCCGCCAGCGCCCGGCGCACCTCGGTGACCCGCCACCCCGTCCACCACTTGAGGTCGGCCTCGGTCGCCGGCCCGCACACCGCGAGCCAGTTCCGCAGCAGCTCCGCCTGCGCCCCGGCGACGTCCAGCTCGGGATGCGCGGGTGCCGGCGCCCACCGGAACTGCGAGGACGTCCAGGAGCCCAGCGGCCGACCCCGCACCACCTTCCCCTCGACGCCCAGCACCCGCAGCAGCCGCGTCGAGACGGTGTGCACCCCCTCGTAGCTCTTGCCGGCCGCGTACACGAACTGCTCGCGCAACCGCGGCTCGTCCTGGGCGAGTTCGGCCGCCGTGGCCTGTCCGCGCCGCGCGAGCGCGGCCAGCGTCGACGCCTCGACCTCCGTCAGCCAGGCAGCGTCCGGCGCCCCCGCCGTCGCCATGTGCTTGACCAGCGAGGCCCGCTCCCGGGCGGCCACCGCGAGGCCGGTCGAGGCGTGCACGACGGCCGTCAGCCGGGTGGGGAAGACGAACACGGTGTGCCGCATGCCGTGCATCCGGACCAGCGCCCGCTCCTCGTACAACGCCCGCTCGGTCTCCGCCACGGTCTTCGCGGGCTCCGCCAGCCGCGCCCCCACGGCCAGGTACACGGTCGCCGGGTCGGTGCCGTGCAGCGCGACGAGCGACTCCGCGACCTCCTCCGGGCTCCCGGCCCGCGCCGCCCCCGCAAGCCGATGCCGCAGCCCCAGCCGAGCACGCCGCTCCGCCGCCCCGATGTACCGCAGTCCGTCACGCCCCATCCCGACCTCCACCCGTCGCGTACCAGTGACCGCATCCTCCCCGACGCCACTGACAACGGCCCCCGCGCGCCCGACGGCCCGTCACCCGATTGCCGTACCCGGCATGCGTCCACCCCCGGCCCCGCCTTCACTGCGATCAGGAGGTGACGGACCTCGCCCCGAGCGGGCGTGGCGGCGGGAGGCGCGATGGGCAGGCACGGCATACGAAGGCCGGTCGACGGGTCGGCCGTACCCGTACCGGCGCTCAGGGCGGACGTACACAGAACCCTCTCCCCATGACGACCCCCGCCACCCCTGCCGACCGGGCGCTTCGCGGCAAGACCGCCCGCAAGCTGGTCCCCCGGTCCGCGCACGCCGCCTGGGTCCCCTCCGTGGACCGCCCCGACCCCGTCGCCGTACTGGAACGCCAGGGCCGCGACCGGCTGCCGGAGCTGCTGCCGATCAGATACGGCAGGATGGCGGCGTCCCCCTTCGCGTTCCTGCGCGGCGCCGCCGCCGTGATGGCCGCCGACCTCGCCGCCGCCCCGCACACCGGCCTCACCGTGCAGCTGTGCGGCGACGCCCATCTGCTCAACTTCGGCCTGTACGCCTCGCCGGAACGCTCCCTGCTCTTCGACCTGAACGACTTCGACGAAACGTTCGGCGGACCCTTCGAGTGGGACGTCAAACGGCTCGCCACCTCGGTCGCCGTGGCCGCCCGCGAGATCGGCCACCCCGACGCCAAGGCCGGCCGAGCGGCCCTCGCGGCGGTGACGGCGTACCGCACCACCATGCGGCGGCTGGCCCGGCGCGGCGAACTGGACGTCTGGTACACGAGCATCGAGGCCGACCAGCTTCTGCCCCTGGTCCGCTCCACCCGCGACCGCCGCCGCGTCGAGGCCGGCCTCGGCCGCGCCCGCCGCCGCACCAGTCTGCGGGCCTTCGGCCGGCTGACCGAGGTCGTCGACGGCCGCCGCCGCATCATCCACGACCCGCCGCTCCTCGAACCCGCGGGCATGTCCGACATGGCCTCGCTGCGCAAGATCTTCAGCGACTACCGCTCGACCCTCACCGAGGAACGCCGACTGCTCCTCGACCGCTACCGCTTCGTCGACGCCGCCCGCAAGGTCGTCGGCGTCGGCAGCGTGGGACTGCGCTGTTTCATCGTGCTGCTCGCCGGGCGGGACACCGACGACCCTCTGTTCCTCCAGATCAAGGAGGCGCGGCCGTCCGTACTGGAGGAGCATCTGCCGAGCGGTCCGTACGTCCACCCCGGCCATCGCGTCGTCGCGGGGCAGCGGCTGTTGCAGGCGGCCAGTGACATCTTCCTCGGCTGGATGTCCGGGCCGCAGGGCCGTGCCTTCTACTGGCGCCAACTGCGCGACATGAAGGGCTCCGCGGACGTCGCCGGGATGAGCCCGGACGACCTCCTCGCCTACGCCCGGCTGTGCGGCACCGCCCTCGCCCGGGCACACGCCCGCTCCGGCGACCGTATCGCCATCGCCGGCTACCTCGGCAGTGCCGACACCTTCGACCGGGCGGTCACCGACTTCGCCCTGGCCTACGCCGACCAGACCGTCACCGACCACACGAGCCTGGGCGCGGCCGTCGGGGCGGGGGTGATCACCGCCGCGCCCGGGGTCTGACCACCTCAGACCCGCCCGGCGCCCCCGCCACGGGAAAAGGGGGTGCACGCCCGGTGACCGGATCCCTACGCTGGACACGCGTAACGGAGCAGCTCACGCCGCTTCGCGCAGGGCAGGCGTCACCCTGCGGACTCGACGCTAGTCTCTACGCACCGACGGACGGTCGCCCTTCCCCTGGGTTGTGTCCCTCGTGTTCACCGCTCAAGATCCAGATTCGATCCACGCTCACGGAGGCCCGTGATGGGCACCATCGTCATGTCCGGGACAGTCGTCCTGGTGATCTTAGGATTCGACAACCACCTCTACTGGCTGGCCGCCGTCGCGGTGCTCTTCCTCTACTCGCAGTACGGCCGGAGCTCCTCCGCGCCGAGCGGCAGGGCCGGGGGAGGGGCCTCGGCGGGAAGCTCCATGCCCGCGGACTACCGGTCCTACCGCGACCGCCGTGACATGCAGGCCAAGTGGGAGCGCCGCTACCGCCGCGAGCGCCCCCTCGAAGCCCGTCGGCAGGAGCGTGGGAAGAGCAAGTGAGACCAGTTCCGCTGGTAGCGCGCCCGCAGCCCGAGGCGCCTTCCGGTCACAGACCGGGGGCGCCCCACAGCGGGAACCAGCGGCCCAGGTCCTGCTCGATCCGCAGATCGTTCGTGAGGGCCGCCTTGACCCGCAGTTCCAACGAGTTGTCGCGCCGCTCCGCGGTGCCGGACAGCGGCGCGAACGGGTAGAAGGTGCCCCGCTTGTAGAGGTAGACGAGGGCGAGCCGCCTGCCCGCGTCGTCCTCGAACCCGGCCAGCGAGCACAGCAGCTGCGGCCCGAACCCGTTGACCTCCATCGCGCTGTTCACCGCGTGCAGGTCGTTGACCAGCTCCGGCAGATCGTCGGGCTTGCGCGTGGAGACCAGCCACGAGTAGCCGTAGCCGTCCCGCGTCAGCCGCACCGGCCGCCCCTCGCGCTCGGCGTCCGCGTCCAGCAGCGCCTGCACCTCGCGGTGCGTCTGTTCGAAGACGGCGCCCTCGACCGTCGCGAAGCACACCGCCCCGCTGCCCGTCGGCCGGAACCCGGCCGCGACCTCCAGGGTCACCGCGGCCGACGGCAGCGCGAAGAGCTGGTCGAGATCGGGCGCGACCGGCTTCGTACGGCCGAACAGGATGTCCAGCAGCCCCATGCTCACACCCCTCCGGGAGCCGCGGCCTCGCCCAGCTCGGCGGAGATCCGCCCCAGCTGGTCGAGCCGCTGCTCCAGGCTCGGGTGAGTGGAGAAGATCCGCGCCACGCCGGGCTCGCGGCCCAGCGCGGGCGTGAAGTAGAAGGCGTTGAAGGCCTGCGCCGTCCGTAGGTCCTTCGTCGGGATCCGGGCGATGTCGCCGGAGACCTTGGTCAGCGCGGAGGCCAGCGCCGAGGGCCGCCCGGTGAGCAGCGCCGCGGCCCGGTCGGCGGCCAGCTCCCGGTACCGGGACAGGGCCCGGATCAGCAGGAAGCTGATCGCGTACACGGCCGCCGACACACCCATCACGGCGGCGAAGACCACGGCGGTGTTCTGATCCCGCCGCCCGCCACCGAAGAGCTGACTGTAGAACGCGAACCGCACGATCAGCCCGGCGATCACCCCGAGGAACGAGGCCACCGTGATCACGGCGACGTCCTTGTGCGCCACATGCGACAGCTCGTGCGCGAGCACACCCTCCAGCTCGTCCGGCTCCAGCCGCCGCAGCAGCCCCGTGGTCACACAGACCACGGCATGGTCGGGGTTGCGCCCGGTCGCGAACGCGTTCGGCATGTCCATCTCCGACACGGCGACCACGGGCTTCGGCATGTCGGCGATGGCGCACAGCCGGTCGACGACCCCGTGCAGCTCGGGATACTCCTCCCGCTCCACGACCCGCCCCCGCATCGCGAACAGCGCGACCCGGTCGGAGAAGAAGTACTGCGCCCCCAGCAGTCCCGCTGCCACGACCACGACGAGCACCCAGGACTTCAGCAGAAATATCAACGCGACCACGAACGCCACGTACAACAACCCGAGCAGAAACAGAGTGATCCCCATCCGGGCGGTCAACCGCCGATCACTCCGGAACCGGCTCTGCATCTCGCATCACCCCGCGCGCACACTCAGGCACTCGTCCCACTGCCCAGTGTGCACCCGGTGACCCCCATGAACGGGTCGTGATCGGCCCTAGGGCCAGCAAAGGCCGCAGGGAGCGGCCGCCGCCTAGTAGGCCCCGCGGAAGTTGACGTAGCCCAGCAGCACGATCACCCCGGCGACGCAGCCGAGCACGATGGCCGTGGAGATCCAGCCCGACCGGCGCTGCCGTCGCGCCACATGATCGGGCTCGGCCCGGAACGGCACCGGCCCGGGCGGGTTCTCCTTCCAGCGGGCGGCGAGCATCCGGGCCCGGGCCGAGGGCTCCTTGTGCTCGGCGCTGTCCGCCCAGCGCAGATCGAACTCGCGCTCCTGGTCGTCCTGTTCGTGCCGCTCCGGCATCTCGTCCACCCCCGTGTCGTCCCAGCGACAGAAGAATAGAACATACGCCCGCGCCCCCGCCGTCGGTATGACAGCGGGGGCGCGGGCGCGATGCCTGGGTCAGGCGTCGACGGTGCCGATCACACGTCGAAGTAGAGCTCGAACTCGTGCGGGTGCGGACGCAGCTGCAGCGGCGCGATCTCGTTCGTGCGCTTGTAGTCGATCCACGTCTCGATCAGGTCCGGCGTGAAGACGTCGCCCTGGAGGAGGAACTCGTGGTCGGCCTCGAGCGAGTCGAGGACGGCCGGGAGGGAGGTCGGGACCTGCGCGACGTTCGCGTGCTCCTCGGGAGCCAGCTCGTAGAGGTCCTTGTCGATCGGCTCGGCCGGCTCGATCTTGTTCTTGATGCCGTCCAGGCCCGCGAGCAGCAGGGCCGAGAAGGCCAGGTACGGGTTGCCGGAGGAGTCGGGCGCGCGGAACTCGACGCGCTTGGCCTTCGGGTTGGAGCCCGTGATCGGGATACGCATCGCGGCGGAGCGGTTGCGCTGCGAGTAGACGAGGTTGATCGGGGCCTCGAAGCCGGGCACCAGACGGTGGTACGAGTTCACCGTCGGGTTGGTGAAGGCCAGCAGCGACGGGGCGTGCTTGAGGATGCCGCCGATGTAGTAGCGGGCGGTGTCCGACAGGCCCGCGTAACCGGCCTCGTCGTAGAAGAGCGGCTGGCCGCCGGTCCACAGCGACTGGTGGACGTGCATGCCCGAACCGTTGTCACCGAAGATCGGCTTCGGCATGAAGGTCGCGGTCTTGCCGTTGCGCCAGGCGACGTTCTTCACGATGTACTTGAAGAGCATCAGGTCGTCGGCCGCGGCGAGCAGCGTGTTGAACTTGTAGTTGATCTCGGCCTGGCCGGCGGTGCCCACCTCGTGGTGCTGGCGCTCGACCTTCAGGCCCTGCTTGTCCAGCTCCAGGGAGATCTCGGCACGCAGGTCGGCGAAGTGGTCGACCGGCGGAACCGGGAAGTAGCCGCCCTTGTAGCGGACCTTGTAACCACGGTTGTCCTCGAGGGCGCCGGTGTTCCAGGCGCCCGCCTCGGAGTCGATGTGGTAGAAGGACTCGTTCGCGCCGGTGGCGAAACGCACGCTGTCGAAGACGTAGAACTCGGCCTCAGGACCGAAGTACGCGGTGTCCGCGATACCGGTGGAGGCGAGGTAGGCCTCGGCCTTCTTGGCCACGTTCCGCGGGTCACGGGAGTACTGCTCGCCCGTGATCGGGTCGTGGATGAAGAAGTTGACGTTGAGGGTCTTGTCCCGGCGGAACGGGTCGACCCGGGCGGTCGACAGGTCCGCGCGCAGCGCCATGTCGGACTCGTGAATGGCCTGGAAACCACGGATCGACGATCCGTCGAAGGCGAGCTCCTCGTCCGGGTCGAACGCCTCGACGGGCACCGTGAAGTGCTGCATGACGCCCGGCAGGTCGCAGAAGCGGACGTCGACGAACTTGACGTCCTCGTCCGCGATGAACTTCTTGGCCTCGTCGGCGTTCTGGAACATCCAGCTCCTCCTACTCCCGACCGTCCGACCGGGGTGGTAGTTCGTTCGTGCGGCCAGTGCGGTGGCACACGCTGTCCTCGACCCTAGGGACGGGTGATTTCTCGGGCGTGACCCATTTGTTTCGCACACGTTAACCGGACATCCCGCACCTCACCCCACCTGTCCACATCGCAAAACGTGCACAGTACGGTGGTCGGGTGGACAAGAGGCAAGCAATCGGATCCTGGCTCTCGGGCCCCCGCGCGGCCGCCGAGGAAGCGGGTGTCGACTTCGGATACCGGGGTCAGCAACTCGGCCTTCCGGAGGACGGGCCGGGCTCCATCGCCCGCCCGGGACGACGGCTCGGAGCACTGGCCGTCGACTGGGGCATCAGCCTGTTGATCGCATACGGTCTCATCACCGACGGCTACGGCCAGGCGACCAGCAACTGGGCGCTGCTCCTCTTCTTCCTGATGAGCGTCCTGACCGTCGGCACCGTCGGCTACACCCCGGGCAAACGCCTCTTCGGCCTCCGCGTGGTCACCCTGGAGACCGGCACGGTCAACCCGCTGCGCGCCCTGCTGCGCACGGCCCTGCTGTGCGTCGCGATCCCGGCCCTGATCTGGGACCGCGACGGGCGGGGGCTGCACGACCGGCTGGCGCGGACCGTGGAAGTACGCATCTAGCGGCCGTATTCCTCACGTACGACGAAGGGGGCGCCCGGAGTGATCCGGGCGCCCCCTTTCTCGTACGAGCTTTCTCGTGCGAGGGAGATCAACGGGCCTTCGGTCCGCCCTTCGGCAGCTTCATGCCCTTGGGCATCGGGCCCTTCGGCAGCGGCATGTTGCTCATCAGGTCGCCCATGGCCTTCAGCCGGTCGTTGGTGGCGGTCACCTGGGGGCCGGTCAGCACGCGGGGCAGCTTCAGCATGGTGGTGCGCAGCTTCTTCAGCGAGACCTGGCCCTCGCCGACACCGACGACCAGATCGTGCACGGGCACGTCCGCGACGATGCGGTTCATCTTCTTCTTCTCGGCGGCCAGCAGGCTCTTCACCCGGTTCGGGTTGCCCTCGGCGACCAGCACGATGCCGGCCTTGCCGACGGCCCGGTGCACCACGTCCTGGCTGCGGTTCATCGCCACCGCGGGCGTCGTCGTCCAGCCCCGGCCGATGTTGTCCAGGACGGCCGCTGCCGCGCCCGGCTGGCCCTCCATCTGCCCGAAGGCCGCCCGCTCGGCCCGGCGCCCGAACACGATCGCCGACGCGAGGAAGGCGAGCAGCAGGCCCAGGATGCCGAGATAGATGGGGTGCCCGATCAAGAAGCCGATCGCGAGGAAGACACCGAAGGTGACGATTCCGACAGCCGCGAGTACAAGACCGATCTTCTTGTCGGCCCTGCGGGTCATCTTGTAGGTCAGAGCGATCTGCTTGAGTCGCCCGGGGTTCGCAGCGTCCGCTGCCGTGTCCTTCCTCGCCATGCCACGAAGTCTACGTGGCCCGGGGAGCGCCGACGACGGCAGTGCCGTGACGGACGGGGCAGGGCTCAGGGGCGGACGACGGTGACCTGGTCCAGGACGCGCTGTGCCTCGACCCGGTCCTTGGCGCGACGGCGGTCCTCCAGCACGGACGTCCAGGCGTTGCGACGGGCGGTGCGCTGGCCACTGCCCATCAGCAGCGACTCGACGGCACGCAGTGCAGTGGTGAACGACGGGATGGCGGTGGCGCGAACGGGCGCGGCCTGCATGGTGGAGGTCCCCCCTCGGGAATGGCGGCTTTGGTGAGTGGTGCACGGGGTGTACAACCAGGGTCACTGATTGGTGTTACCAGGGCGTGACCGACCGGTCAAACACCAATGAAGCCTTGATGTGTGGCCCGAAATGCTTGACGCGGCCCTGATGGGCCCCCTATCTGCGGGGACGTCCAGGGCCGCGTCAATCGGCCACTGCCGAGGGGCGGTTGCTTGTGCGCAGGTTCACATGAGCCGGGTGGCACTCCGTGCCATCAGACGGCCTGCGAGGCGACGTACGAACCACGCTTCTCGATGGCCATCTGGTACAGCCGGCCGGCACGGTAGGAGGACCGGACCAGCGGGCCGGACATCACACCGGAGAAGCCGATCTGCTCGGCCTCCTCCTTCAGCTCCACGAACTCCTGCGGCTTGACCCAGCGCTCCACGGGGTGGTGGCGGACGCTGGGGCGCAGGTACTGCGTGATGGTCACCAGTTCGCAGCCGGCGTCGTGCAACTGCTGCAGCGCCTCGCTGATCTCCTCGCGGGTCTCGCCCATGCCGAGGATCAGGTTGGACTTGGTGACCAGGCCGTAGTCGCGGGCCTCGGTGATGACCTTCAGGGAGCGCTCGTAGCGGAAGCCCGGGCGGATGCGCTTGAAGATGCGGGGGACCGTCTCGACGTTGTGCGCGAAGACCTCGGGGCGGGAGGCGAAGACCTCCTCCAGGAGCTCCGGTACGGCGTTGAAGTCGGGGGCGAGGAGCTCGACCTTGGTACGGCCGGCCTCGCGCTCGGCGGTCTGCTGGTGGATCTGGCGGACCGTCTCGGCGTACAGCCAGGCGCCGCCGTCCGGGAGGTCGTCGCGGGCGACGCCGGTGATGGTGGCGTAGTTCAGGTCCATGGTGACCACGGACTCGCCGACGCGGCGGGGTTCGTCGCGGTCGAGGGCCTCGGGCTTGCCGGTGTCGATCTGGCAGAAGTCACAGCGTCGGGTGCACTGGTCGCCGCCGATGAGGAAGGTCGCCTCGCGGTCCTCCCAGCACTCGTAGATGTTCGGGCAGCCGGCTTCCTGGCAGACCGTGTGCAGGCCCTCGCTCTTCACGAGGTTCTGCATCTTCGTGTACTCGGGACCCATTTTCGCCCGGGTCTTGATCCACTCGGGCTTGCGCTCGATGGGGGTCTGGCTGTTGCGGACCTCCAGGCGCAGCATCTTGCGTCCGTCGGGTGAGACTGCGGACACGTCGGCTCCCTGTAGCTTCGATTCTTCGGCGTACACCAGGGTACGCCCGTGCGTTTTGCCTCTCCGGGCTGGGCAACCTTGCGGAACGTCGGCGCATTCCTGTGGGCCCCACGTTTCCTCGCCCCCGCCGCCCCTACCCGTCCCATCCCTGGGGGCTGCGCCCCCAGACCCCCGCCATCGGCCCTGCGGGCCTCGTCCTCAAACGCCGGACGGGCTGAACAACCCAGCCCCTCCGGCGTTTGAGGAGCGGCGGGGGCGAGGAGCCCGGGGTTGGGTCACGCGGCCGGGGTCTTCTCGATTTGCCTGGGCTTCAGGTCCGCGTTCTCCAGTACGGCCTTCAGGTGGTGCTCCACCACAGGCAGCACCTCGTCGATCGTCACGTCCCGCCCGAGCTCACCCGCCAGCGAGGCGACCCCCGCATCCCGGATCCCGCAGGGGATGATCCGGTCGAACCACTTGTTGTCGGGGTTCACGTTCAGCGCGAAGCCGTGCATCGTGACGCCCTTCGCCACCCGGATCCCGATCGCCGCGATCTTGCGGTCCTCGCGCCGCTGGCCGGCGTTGGAGGGGGCGTACTCGGGCCCGTTCAGACGGGGGTCGAACTCCTCGTCGGTGAGCCGGGGGTCGAAGTCCAGGGCGAGGCCGCCGAGCGCCGGGCGCTGCTCCACGGGGTCGCCGAGGACCCAGACCCCGCTGCGGCCCTCGACCCGGCTGGTCTCCAGGCCGAACTCCGCGCAGGTGCGGATCAGGGCCTCCTCCAGGCGCCGGACATGGGCCACGACGTCCACGGGGCGGGGCAGCTTCTGGATCGGGTAGCCGACCAGCTGGCCCGGGCCGTGCCAGGTGATCTTGCCGCCGCGGTCCACGTCGATGACGGGGGTGCCGTCCAGGGGCCGCTCGTTGTCCGCCGTGCGCCGGCCGGCCGTGTACACCGGAGGGTGTTCGAGCAGCAGGACCGTGTCGGGGAGCTCGTCCTCGAACCGCGCCGCGTGCACCCGGCGCTGCTCGTCCCACGCCTCCTGGTACTCGACGGCGTTCGCGCCGAACCCCATACGGACGAACCGCAACTCACTCACGGCAAGCGCCTCCCTAGAAGCACCGGAAAGTCGTAAGGCACAAAGCGTGCCTACGCCACTGTACGACCGGCTTGTTCGGGTGACGTCTCACGGTCCGCGTCAGCCCGGCAGGGCAATCCTCACACGATCGGATGAATGGGCGGGGAAATGTGCGATCGGCTGCTTACTCTCCGCTACATTCGCGCCGTTCGAGAGGCCAAAAGGGCTGCTCACCGGCAATCCGGGCACTCGGCGGCCGTAGGGGGCCGCGAGGTCCGAAAGGCAGGAGACCGCACCGCAGATGACGGAACGACCCGCGCAGCGCACTCCCAACCGCCAGCTCGCCGCGCTCATTGCAGAAGCGGGATTCTCCAACGCGGGTCTCGCCCGCCGGGTGGACCAGCTCGGCCTCGAACACGGGCTTGATCTCAGATACGACAAGACATCGGTCACCCGCTGGCTGCGCGGGCAGCAGCCGCGCGGCACGACGCCCGCCCTCATCGCCGAGGTCTTCACCCGTCGCCTCGGCCGTCGGCTCTCCGCCCAGGACCTCGGGCTCGACGCCTGCGCGCCCGTGTACGCGGGGCTGGAGTTCGCCGCGACCCCCGAGGAGGCCGTCGACATCGTCAGCGGCCTGTGGCGCAAGGACTCCGGCAGCCATGCCGAGCTACGAAAGATCGCTTTCACGCCGGCCGGGCTCGTCGTGCCCAGCCGGGACTGGCTGATCGGCCGCGCCGACGAGAAGGTCGCCCGGGGCGAGCCGCTCGCCCGCATTCCGGTCCAGGGCCGACCCCCGGCCGTACCCCGCCAGCGCGGCCAGGCCGAGCGCGGCCCCGGCCAGAAGGTCACCGGTGGCGACATCGCCGCGCTGCGCTCGGTCGGCGAGCTGTTCCGCTCCCTCGACGACATGTACGGCGGCGGGCACGCCCGCCAGGCCCTCGTGCGCTACCTGGAGCACGAGTGCGAGCCGATGCTGCGCGGCACCTACGGCGAGCAGACCGGCCGCCGGCTGTTCCAGGCCGCCGCCGACCTCACGAGGCTCGCGGGCTGGACGTCGTTCGACATCGCGGCGCACGGGCTCGCCCAGCGCTACTTCGTGCAGTCGCTGCGCCTCGCGCAGGCCGCCGGGGACCGGGCGTTCGGCTCCTACGTCCTGGTCACCATGAGCCGCCAGGCCGTCTATCTCGCCCATGGCCGGGAGGCCGTCCAGCTCGCGCGGGTGGCCCAGCAGGGCGTGGGCACCAGCGCGCCCCCGGTCGTCCAGGCCCTGCTGCACGCGTGTGAGGCGCGCGGGCACGGCGTACTGGGCGAGGTGCGCGCCTGTACGGCCTCCCTGGTGCGGGCCGAGCGCGCCCTCGAAGCGGCGCGGCCCGGCGACGACGTTCCGCACTGGGCGCGGTTCTTCGACGAGGCACAGCTCGCCGACGAGTTCGGGCACTGCCACCGGGATCTTCAGCAGTTCCGGGCGGCGGCGCAGCATGCGGAGCGGTCGTTGCAGCTGCGGGCGCCCGCCTATGCCCGCAGCCGGTTGTTCTGCCGGGTCGTGCTCGCCTCCGCGCGGCTGGGGCTCGGTGAGCTCGATCAGGCCTGTGCGCTGGGGGCGGAGGCGGCGGGCGCTGCCGCGGAGATGCGGTCGGTTCGGGCGATCGAGTATGTCCGGGACTTCGAGCGGAGGTTGGAGCCGTACCGGGATGCGGCACCGGTGCGGGGGTATCGGGACAAGGTCGCGGCGCTGCTGTAGGGGGCTCGCCGCAACTTCGAACGGTTCGTGGCCGAGTGCTGCCTTCGTTGTGGCTGGTCGCGCCCACGCGGCGGAGCCGCGGATCGACACAGCCCCGCGCCCCTTACAGGGCGCGGGCGCCCTGCACCTGTCAAGCCGCTGCTCGTAACGGTTCCGCCCTGTTCATGGACCCCGCCGCCCCCAGGTCCGTCAGAATCGCCGCCGCGGCCCTGTGGGCCGAGTGGAGGGCGCCCTGGACGGTGCTGGTGTCTCGGTGGTCGCCGCATACGTACAGGCCCGCCAGGAGGCGTACCGGGCGGCGTAGGTCGTGGGGTGGGCGCATCGCGGGGACGGCCTCGGGGGTGTGGTGTACGGCGAGGGTCTCCCAGCGGGTGGTGGAGCTGCCGTAGAGGCGGGACAGGTGCATCCGTACGGCCGTGTCGATGTCGGGCGGCGGGGTGCCCAGCACCGTCGAGGAGATGAGGGCCCGGCCCGCCGGTGCGCGGGTCGGGTCCACCTGGCTGATCACCGCCGTGTGCGCGACCGGGCCGCCCCGGTCGGCGTCGAGCAGGAGCGAGGCGCCGGTCGTGGGCGGTTCGTCCGTCGTGTGGTGGACGACGGTCACCGGGTGGAAGTCGGGTACGCGCAGGCCGGGCAGCAGCTCGGCGGCGGTCCGGGCGTCCGTCGCCAGCAGGACGGCCCGGCACCGTATCTCGCCGTGCTCGGCGGTGGTGACGCAGGTCGTGGCGATCGACGTGACGCGTACGCCGGTGTGCACGGTGCCCGGCGGCAACCCCTGGGCCAGCAGTTCCGGCAGCGCCTCGGCGCCACTCTCGGGCAGGCACAGGCGTCCGCTCGCGAAGGCGCGCAGCGCCAGGTCCGCGCATCGGCTGGAGGTCGTCAGATCCGGGTCGCACAGCAGCGCGGCGAGCAGCGGACGCAGGAAACCGTCGATCGTGCGTGTGGGGACCCCGCGCTCCGCGAGGGCCTGTGCGGCCGGCAACTCCGGGCGGGCCAGCAGCCGTTCGACGGGGGCGGTGGCGAGCCGGGCGAGGGAGGCACCGAGCCGGGCCTGGTCGACGGCGGTGCCCAGGGGGGCGCCGGCCCGCACCCTCGGCAGGGTCGTCGGGCCTGGGATGCCGCGTACGGCAGCTGTCCTGGGCGTCCTGGGGGCGCTTGCCAGGGCGCGCACCGCGTGGAGTGCGCCCCTCGCGCGCCTCGCGCTCTTCGGGATGACGAACGCGCCCGCGCGCTGCCGGCGCCCGTCGCTGTGCAGCAGTACGCCCGGCGTGAAGGGGCGCAGTGCCAGCGCGTCGAGGCCGGGTGTCAGGCGTAGCTCCGGATACGACGTCGACAGAAGCTGTCCGATCCGGTCGAGCCGGAACCCGTCGATCTTCTCGGTCGACATGCGACCGCCCGGGCAGGGGGCGGCCTCCAGGACTGCGGTCCTCACTCCTGCGCTGGTCAGTCGATGCGCCGCGGAGAGTCCGGCGACCCCGGCTCCCACGATGACGACGTCCGCCTGGTACGCGGGCTCAAGCACGTGCCCCTCCTCGAGGTTGCGCGGCCGGTGGAGACGTCATGCCCCCAACAGGCGTCGGAGATACCCGAGTTCGGGACGAGGTTAGGGCCGTGACTGGTCGGAAACAGTCGCGCATGGACAGAGCACGGTCGCACGACGGTCGCATACGGACGTCCGCCCCTGTTCGGGCGGTACTCCGCGATTGCCGCGGGAGCCCCCTCTCCGCTACCCGACGGCCGCCCGGATCGCCCCCTCGATGTCCGGGAACGCGAAGGTGAAGCCCGACTCCAGCAGGCGCTTCGGGAGGACCCGTTGGCTGCCCAGTACATCCCCGGCCATCTCGCCGAGGACCGTGCGCAGTACGGGGGCCGGGACCGCGAAGAGGGTCGGGCGGTTCAGTACGCGGCCCATGACCTCGGTGATCTCACGGTTCGTCAGCGGCCGCGGTGCGGTCACGTTGAAGGGCCCCGACAGGCCGTCGGTGTCGATCAGATGCCGGATCGCGGCGACCTCGTCGTGCAGCGAGACGAACGACCAGTACTGCCGCCCGTCGCCCATGCGGCCGCCCAACCCGGCCTTGAACAGCGGGAACAGCCGCCCCCAGGCCCCGCCCCGCCGGGCCACCACCAGCCCCGTGCGGGGGAACACCGTCCGCACGCCGGCCGCCTGCGCGGGCGCCGCCGCGCCCTCCCAGTCCACGACCAGCGAGGGCAGGAAGCCCTCCCCGGGCGGCGCGCTCTCGTCGACGGTCCGCTCGCCGGTCTCGCCGTAGTAGCCGATCGCGCTGCCGTTCACGAAGACCCGCGGCGGCTTGTCCAGCGAGGCCATCGCCTCCGCGAGCGCCGCCGTACCCTGCACCCGGCCGCTCCGGAGCCTCGCCTTGTACGCCTCCGTCCAGCGTCGCGAGCCCACGTTCGCGCCGGCGAGATTGACCACGGCGTCACACCCGGCGAGCCCGGCCACGTCCACGTACTTTCGCTCGGGATCCCATCGCACCTCGTCCGCCGAACGGGGCGCGCGCCGCACCAGCCGTACCACCTCGTGCCCGTCCGCGACCAGCGATCGCACCAGGGCGCCTCCGATCAGTCCGGAGGAGCCGGCCACCGCGATTCTTGAAAGTTCCATAACCTCATCCTGTCTCTGACCGCATAAAGTCCCGGTCGGCTCCCCGGATCCCGGTCGTAGGGTGACGCGCATGTCCGATTCGTACGTACCCCGTATACGCGCCGCCCTGCCCGACGACGAGGAGGAGCTCGCGCACCTCGACCGGGTCACCTGGTCGCCGCTGCACGCGGTCATGCCCCGACCGCGGCCGCCGTACCGGCCGTTCTTCGACGAGCGGCACGCCCCCGAGGACCATCTGGTCGCGGAGCTCGACCGGCGCATCGTCGGCTACGTCCGGCTGGCCCTTGCCACTCCGCTCGCCTGCAACGCGCACGTCCGGCAGATCCAGGGCCTGGCCGTCGCCGACCAGGTCCGTGGCCGTGGCGTCGGCCGGACGCTGATCCGCGCGGCCGTCGCGGAGGCCCGCCGCAGGGGCGCTCGTCGGCTCACCCTGCGCGTCCTCGGCCACAACACACCGGCCCGCAAGCTGTACGAGTCCGAGGGGTTCGTGGTGGAGGGGGTACTGCCCGAGGAGTTCTTCCTGGACGGGGCGTATGTGGACGACGTGCTCATGGGGCGCGGTCTCTGACGGACCGCGGATGCGTGGGTGAGGCAAGCGCCTCAGGAGGTGACGAGGTCGCCCGTGTCCACCGGCGCCGTCGCGTTCGCCGCCCGCTTCGCGTCGGAGGCGACCTCGGCCGCCGTCAGGACGTAGCCCGTCTCGACGTCGGAGGTGGAACGGGCGAAGACGACGCCGAACACCTTGCCGTCGGTGGTCAGCAGCGGGCCGCCGGAGTTGCCGGGACGGACGGTGGAGCGGATCGAGTAGATCTCGCGGGTGACGGTCGCGTCGTTGTAGATGTTCTGGCCGGTCGCCCGCACCCGGTTCGCGACCGTCGCCGCCTGGAGGTTGAGATCGCCGTCCTCCGGATAGCCCGCCACGACCGCCGAGTCTCCGCGCGTGGCGTCGTCGTCGAACCCCAGGACGGGGGCGCGCAGATCGGGCACGTAGAGCACGGCCACGTCCCGCTGCGGGTCGAAGAGCACCACGCGTGACTCGTACGACCGCCCGACGCCGCCGACCCGGACGCTGGGTGCGTCGATCCCGGCCACGACGTGGGCGTTGGTCATCACGTGCTGCGGAGAGTAGACGAAGCCGCTGCCCTCGCGGCCCTGGTTGCCCGAGACGCCCTCGATCTTGACGGTGCTGAGCTTGGCGGCGTTCGTCGCGGCCGCGGTGACGCTGTCGCCGGAGGGTTTGGCGACCTCGGCGGTCGACTCGTTCTCGAACGGGTTGAAGACCTGGGGGAAGCCCGCCTCGGTGAGGGCGGTGGTGGCCCGGGAGAACCAGGCGGGTGTCGTGTCCGGCATGGCGTCCTGCACGGTGCCGAGCAGTCGGGAGTCGCGGATCGCGGAGCTGAGCACCGTGGAGGAGGACGCGGCGAGGACACTCGCCGCCACCCAGGCCACGATCAGCACGGCCACCGAGTTGGCCACGGCCCCACCGACGCCGTCGGCCACCCTGAGCGGCCCCCGGTCCAGCTCCCGGCGCAGCCGCAGGGCCAGCCGGCCGGCCAGCTCGTGCACCACCACGGCCGGGACCAGCACCGTGAGCACGGCGATCACGGTCGCCTGCGTCGTACCCGGTGTGGCCAGGTCCATCATCCACGGCAGGAGCCATACGCCGATCACCGCGCCGCCCACGAAACCGGCCAGCGAGACGCATCCCGCCACCAGTCCGCGCCGGTAGCCGGACGCCGCGTAGGCCAGGATCACCAGCAACAGCAGGATGTCGAGCAGGTCCACAGAGCCGCCTTTCTCTCGGACCCCTTAGTACGCGCGTAAGGCGCCCGTTGATCAGCACACGCACACATGCCGCCAGGAACCGGCCACGCCGCGTTCACCTGGAGAAACGCCCCGCATCGGGACGATGGTTCCACTGCGTGTCACACCACACATCGCGGGCGGACGTGATCCGTCGGACAGTAGGACCATGCGTGCCTTCCGACGGGTCACCCGAAGGGTCTTCCGGCGAACGCGGGGGAGACGAAGACCACGTGCCGTACGAATACCTTGGGCCGCGGGGGCGGCGTGGGCTGTGCGGAGGGATGGGGCGGCGGGGACGGGTGGTCCCCCGCGGCCAGGAGATGCGGCTGCGGGGGAGGGCGGTCCGGCGTGGCCGGGGGATGCGGCTGCGGGGGAGGGTGGTCCGGCGCGGCTAGGAGATGCGGCTGCGGGGGAGGGCGGTCCGGCGCGGCTAGGAGATACGGCTGCGGGGGAGGGTGGTCCGGCGCGTTCCGGGGATGCGGCTGCGGGGAGGGTTGGGCCGCTGCGGTCGGGGGCTGAGGCCGCAGGGAGTGCTCTGGCTGCGTCATCGAGGGATGACGGCGCGGGGAGGGGGGAGGCGGCGCGGCCGGGGGATGAGGTCGCGCTGAGGGGACGCGCGGCTGTTCCCGACGGTGCTGGGCGGTCGGCGGATGAGGGCGCGGGCCGGGGGGTGGGTGGGGGGTCCTTGCGGGGAGCTTCCGGCGAGGCGGGTGCGGGCCGCGGTGGGCGGGAGGTGCCTCGGGCATCGGGCGTGGGTGGGCGCGGGCGGGCCGTGCCGCCGGGATCGGGAGCGGGGCCTGAGCTTTCGCTGGGATCGGGCGTGAGTGGCGGGCAGGGGGCGTCGCGCGTGCCCGACGTCGCCTCCCCGCAGGACGGTGCGCACGGGGACGCGGTGTGCCGGGCGGATGAGCGGCCTGCGCGGAAAGGGGCGGCCGAGGGTGGGCGGACGGGCCGGGAGGAGCGGCTGAGCGGGGGAGGGGAGCAAGCTGTGCCGGGTCGGGGGGCCGGGTGGGCGCCTGCGCGGGGAGGGGCGGCCGAGGGTGGGCGGACAGGTCGGCGGGAGGAGTCGGGCGGGGCAGCGGAGCAGGTCGTGCCGGAGGGGTGGGCCGGGCCTACGCCCGGTGCCTCGCAGCGGCCCCCTACCCGCCCCCGCGTCCGCCCTCGTCCCTGCTCCCGGCCCCGACCTCGGCGTCGGCAACGGCCCCGCGCCCGTTGGCATGCCCGGGCCCGACGGCTGTCCCGAGCCCAGGCGCAGGACCGGAGATGGCTCCGGCCCGGCGCCGGGTGGCAGGCCCGGGGCCGGTCGCGGGCCACGCCGGAGTGGAGTGTTCCGCCCGCTCTGCTCGTGCTGCTCGGCTGCCTGCCCGGCCTCGCCGCCGTTCTCGCGCTGGCGTTGTGCGCGAGCGGGGTCGAGCGCCTCGTCGCGGCGTCCGCGCGGCCGGTCGCGGCGCGCCCCGCCGCCTCGCACCTGGCACCCCGGCCGCCCATCGTGCCGAGGTCGGCCTGGCTGGACGACGACACCCGGCGTGCCCAGCCGCCACCGCGCTATGACGACAGGGTCGTCGCCGTCTTCGTCCACCACACGGACTCGCCCAACGGCTACGACTGCGCCGACGTACCCCGCATCATCCGGTACGTGTACGCGGGCCAGACCGGGTCCCGCGACTGGGACGACATCGGCTACAACTTCCTCGTCGACCGCTGCGGCACCATCTACGAGGGCCGCGCGGGGGGCATCGACCGGCCGGTCACCGGCGCCCACACCCAGGGCTTCAACCACCGCACCACCGGCATCGCCGCCATCGGCACCTTCACGGCCGGGGTGCCGGTGCCGAAGGCCATGACCGACTCGATCGCCGCGCTGGCCGCGTGGAAGCTGGGGATCTCCGACACGGACCCGCGCGCGAAGGTCCGGCTGACCTCCAGCAACAGCCAGAGCCGCTACGCCTCCGGCGCCCACGCCGCACTCCCGGCGGTCGCCGGTCACAACGAGGGCTACATGACGAGCTGCCCCGGCGCGGCCCTCGCCGCCCGCCTCCCGGAGATCAGGGAGACAGCGGCCCGGCTGCAGGGCAGAGGGTGACCGCGAGGCGCCGTCCGTCTCCCGAACGTCGAACCTAGGACCTCTAGGTATAACCTAGAGGTCCTAGGAACGATGCTGCGCGCGCCGACAAGGAGTCTCACGATGCCCACCCCCACCGCAGGCACCCTGCGTGTGCCCGGAGCGACCCTGCACTATGAAGTGCGCGGCCAAGGGCCACTTCTGCTGCTGATCCCCGGTGGAACGGGCGGCTCGGCCGCCTTCGACGGCATCGCCGACGGCCTTGCCGCCGAATACACGGTCGCGACCTACGACCCGCGCGGCATGTGCCGAAGCGTGCTGGACGACCCCGAGGCCGAGCAGCGGGTGTCCGAACACGCCGACGACGCGTTCCGGATACTGGAACTGCTGTCGCCCCGGGAGCCCGCCCGGGTGTTCGGCGCCAGCTCGGGCGCCATCGCCGCGCTGCACCTGCTCACGGTTCGTCCGGAACGCGTCGAACGCGTCGTGGCGCATGAACCGCCGGTGGTGGAGGTCCTTCCGGACGCGGCCGAACATCGCGCCCTCGTCGCGCGCGTGCAGGAGACCTTCCGCACCCAGGGGCTCATGCCGGCGATGACCGTGTTCGCCGCAGGGCTGACGAAGGACGGCGGCACCACCGGGCCGACGGCCGGAGCCAGGCTTCCGCCGCAGGCGGCGGCGCGGGCCGAGCGGACGATGGCGGACCTGCCGTACTTCGTCGGGCGGATCGTGCCGAGCTTCATGTCCTACGCCCCGGACCTCCGGCGGTTGGAGGCGCTGTCGCACCGGCTGGTGCTCGCCTGCGGCCAGGACTCGCGCGGCGAACTGCCCTACCGTCCGGCCGCCTTCCTCGCCGAGCGCCTCGGCACGCATCTCCTGCACTTCCCCGGCGGGCACACGGGCCTGACCACTCACCCCGCCGAGTTCGGCGAAGCCTTGGGGAAGGCATTCCGCGTCACCGCCGCCCCAGATAGACCCCCAACGCCCGCTGAAGCACTTTCCCCTGGCTCCCCACCGGCAGCTCCCACTCCCCGAGCTGCTCCACCGCACGGCCGCCCGCACCCGTCTTGAACAGGAGCCGGCCGCGCAGGCGGTCCTCGGTGAGGACGGGAGTGATGGAGCGCAGGTCGTACGTCTTGGCGCCCGCGGCTCGCGCGTCGCCCAGCATCCGCCACAACAACGCGCTGCTGGGGCGGAGTTCGCGGCCCCGGCGGCCGGACGCGGCATAGGAGTGCCACACGCGGGAGCCGACGCTGATCATGAGTGCCGCGGAGAGCACCTCGCCGTCGTACTCGGCGACGTAGAGCCGCAGCCGGTCGTCGTCCTCGGCGTTCAGGGCCGCCCACATACGCCGGAAGTAGTCCAGCGGGCGGGCCTTGAAACCGTCGCGGGCGGCGGTCACGGTGTAGAGGCGGTGGAACTCGGGCAGGTCGGCGGCCGAGCCCCAGGAGACACGGACGCCCGCCGCCTCGGCCGTACGCAGGGACTGTTCCCAGTGCGGCGCGAGGGCCCCGCGCAGTTCGTCCACCGGGCGCCCCGCCAACGGGATCTCACAGCCGTAACGCGGCTGCCCGACGCCGAAGCCGCTCCCGTCGTCCTCCTCGCACCGCCGCCACCCGAGCCGCCCCAGCCGCTCCGCGACGTCCAGCGCGTAGCCGTCGATGCCGTCCGGCGGCAGCTCGCGCAGATGACGTACGTCGGGGTCGGCGATGCCCTCCGCCACGGTCGCCGCGTCCCAGTGACGTACGACGAGGGGCGGGCCGATCCGGACCGAGAACGCCCCGATCTTCTTCAGGTGGGCGACCAGCGGGTCCAGCCAGCGCTCCAGACGCGGCGTACGCCAGTCGATCGCGGGGCCGTCGGGCAGGTAGGCCAGGAAGCGCCGGGTCCCGGGCAACGGCCGGTACAGGACGAGCGCCGTCGCGACCAGTTCGCAGTCCTCGAACCAGCCGATGCTCTCCGGCAGCCAGTCGGGCTTCACATCGCCCCACTCGGGGATCTGGAGATGGCTCGCGTCGGGATACCGCCGCAGCCGGGCGAGGTGCTCCGCGCGCGGTATCTCCCGCACGAACAGGCTGGTCATGGGCAGGTTGCTCCTGGTCGGGGGCGGCCACCCTAAGCCGGAGCTCACGGAACCGGTCAAGAGACGGGGTGTGAACGTTCCCGGCCTGCCCGGTGACGTCGGTCACCAGGCAGGGCCGGGGAGCCCCGGGCTCACAGGTTTCTCGTAGTCGGCTCAAGGATCCCCCCGAGACAGCCTCCCTATCGTCCTTCCTGTCGTCATGCACACGCACTGACCGGAGGCGGGGACCATGAGCAACAGGTACAGCGACAGCAGGAGCGGCAAGCGCGTCTGGACCGTCGTCTGCGCGGTCGTGTCCGTCGTCCTTGGGCCGGCCGCCGTCACGGCGTCCGCGCTCGGCCAGGCCAACAACGCGCCGATGCACCACGCCGTCAAGGCCGAGCAGACGCAGGCCTACATCCCGTCCGACCTGAGCCGCAGGCGCGCCGCGGTCTGAGCCGCGACGGCTCGGTTCAGTCCTTGAACCGTTCCCACAGCTTGGGATACCGCTCCGCCAGCGCCTGTTCGTTCTCGAAGTCGACCGGTGTGCCCTCCGGTTCCGCGGGGGCGGGCGGGATGCCCAGGTCGGGGGCGACGGTGCCGGTGAGCTGTTCGTACGCCTCGTCCGCGGCGTAGCCGAGTTCCTCCGCGTCGCCGTCGAACTCCTCGTCGAAGTCGTCCAGCAGGTCGGCGAGCGAGTCCGGGTCGTGCACACCGCCCTCGTACACCTCGCGGCCCTGGCCGATCAGCCAGCACCGGAAGAAGTCGAACGCGTCGTCGCTGGCCCCGTCCAGCAGAACCCAGGCGGCGCCCCACAGATCCCAGGTGTACGCGCGGTTGTAGCGGGCCTCGAAGTGACGGGCGAAGTCGAGCACCGCGTCCGGGTCCTGCTGGAGCAGCCGGTCCACGAGCAGGTCGGCCTGCTCCTCGGGGTCGCCCTCGGCCGCCTCACGGGCGCCGTCCACCAGCTCCCAGAACTCCGTCTCGTCCATCACGGGTCAAGCATCGGCCCTGTGGGGGTGCGACGCACGTGGAGTGGGGCGGATTGTTATCGGCGTACCGCATCTGCCCTTCACGAGCCGTACAGCGCGGCCAGCCGTGCCGCGTCCCTCGCGAAACGCTCCCGCAGTTCCTCCGGTGCCAGTACCTCGACCTCCGGGCCGAGTGCCGCGAGCTGGGTGTGCGCGACCTCCTCGGACTCCACCGGGAGCCTCAGTGTCACCCAGCCGTCCCCGTCCGGGGCGCCCGCCGCCCGCAGCGCCTCCCGCGCGGAGTGCGGATCGACGGCGTACGGCAACCGGCGCACCCCGCCCGGCGACACCCGCACCACGACCTCGGCCCGCAGCAGGGACCGCGCGAACTGCTCGGCCCGCTCGTCCCAGAAACCCGGCAGATCGAACTCCTCGTCCCGTTCGAACCGCTCGGACCGCGTGTCACCGGGGTCGACTGCCGTGAAGCGGTCGATGCGGTACACCCGGTACGAGCCGTGACCGCTGAGTCCGCCGTCTCCCGCGACCCGGGCGCACAAATACCAGACCCCCGCCTTCAGCACGAGCCCGTACGGCTCCAGCTCCCGCTCGACCTCGTTCTCCCCGCGCCGGTACCGGGCCACGATCCGGCGGTCGTCCCACACCGCGTCCGCGACGGCCGGCAGCAGGTCGGGGGTCTTCGGTTCCTTGAACCAGTTCGGGGCGTCCAGGTGGAACCGCTGGGCGGCGGAACGGGAGGCGTCGCGCAGGGAGGGCATGAGGGCCGCGGACACCTTCAGCCGGGCGGCGGACGCGGCGTCCTCCAGGCCCATCTCGCGCAGTGCGCCCGGGACGCCGCTGAGGAACAACGCCTCGGCCTCGCTCCGGCCGAGGCCCGTCAGGCGGGTCCGGTATCCCCCGATGAGCCGGTAACCGCCGGCCCGGCCACGGTCGGCGTACACCGGGACCCCCGCCTCCGACAGCGCCTGCGCGTCCCGCGTGACCGTGCGCTCGGACACCTCCAGCTCACGCGCGAGTTCGGCGGCCGTCATGGAGGGCCGGGACTGGAGCAACAGCACCATCTTGATGAGCCGGGCAGCACGCATGCGCCCATGATGCCGGTCCTACCCGGCGATGATCCCGCCCCCGCCGCCCCTACCCATTCCCGCCCCTGGGGGCTGCGCCCCCAGACCCCCGCCGTCGGTCCTTCGGACCTCGTCCTCAGACGCCGGACGGGCTGAAAAGCCCAGCCCTCCCGGCGTAGCCCTCTGCGGGTGGGTGGGGGGTCGGGACGGTGATGGCCTCGTCCTCAGACGCCGGACGGGCTGGAAAACCCAGCCTTCCCGCCGTCGCCCCCTCCGGGTGGGTGGGGGTTCGGGACGGTCGGGGCCTCGTTCTCGAAACGCCGGACGGGCTGAAGTACTCAGCCCCTCCGGCGTTTGAGGAGCGGGGTCTGGGGCGGAGCCCCAGGAGGATGGGACGGGTAGGGGCGGCGGGGGCGAAGGAAAGCCCGGCCTACAGGCCGTACTTCTCCCGGGCCTCCTTGACCGCCGTCGCCTTGACCTCGCCCCGCTTCGCCAGCTGGGCCAGGGCCGCGACGACGATCGACTGGGCGTCGACGCCGAAGTGGCGGCGGGCCGCCTCCCGGGTGTCGGAGAGACCGAAGCCGTCCGCGCCCAGCGAGGAGTAGTCCTGCTCGACCCACTGCGCGATCTGGTCGGGCACCTGGCGCATGTAGTCGGAGACCGCCAGCACCGGACCCTCGGCACCCTGCAGCGCCTGACGGACGTACGGCACCCGCTCCTCGCCACGGAGCAGCGCCGCGTCCGCCTCCAGGGCGTCCCGCCGCAGCTCCGTCCAGGACGTCGCGGACCACACGTCGGCCGCCACACCCCACTCCTCGGCGAGCAGCTTCTGCGCCGCCAGCACCCAGTGGATCGCCGTACCGGAGCCCAGCAGCTGGATCCGCGGGGCGTTGGCCACCGGGGACAGCTCGGCCGACTCCGCCGTGTTGAAGCGGTACAGGCCCTTGACGATGCCCTCGTCGATGCCGAGGCCCGAGGGCTTCGCCGGCTGCGGGAGCGGCTCGTTGTAGACCGTCAGGTAGTAGAAGACGTTCGGGTCCTCACCCGGGGCCGCCTCGCCGTACATCCGGCGCAGACCGTCCTTGACGATCGTCGCGACCTCGTACGCGAACGCCGGGTCGTACGTCAGCGCCGCCGGGTTGGTGGCGGCGATGACCGGGGAGTGGCCGTCGGCGTGCTGGAGGCCCTCGCCCGTCAGCGTCGTACGGCCCGCCGTCGCGCCCACCAGGAAGCCGCGGCCCAGCTGGTCGCCGAGCTGCCACATCTGGTCGGCCGTACGCTGCCAGCCGAACATCGAGTAGAAGATGTAGAACGGGATCATCGCCTCACCGTGCGTGGAGTACGCGGTGGACGCGGCGATGAAGTCGGCCATCGAACCGGCCTCGGTGATCCCCTCGTTGAGGATCTGGCCGTTCTTGGCCTCCTTGTAGTACATCAGCTGGTCGCGGTCGACCGGCTCGTACGTCTGGCCCTTGGGGGAGTAGATGCCGAGGGACGGGAAGAGCGACTCCATGCCGAAGGTGCGCGCCTCGTCGGGGACGATCGGCACCCAGCGCTTGCCGGTCTCCTTGTCGCGGACCAGGTCCTTGATCAGGCGGACGAAGGCCATCGTGGTCGCCACGTTCTGCGAACCCGAGCCCTTGTCGAAGGACGCGAACGCCTTCTCGGCGGGGGCCGGCAGCGGGGCCAGCGGGTGCACGCGGCGGGCCGGGGCCGGGCCGCCGAGGGCCGCGCGGCGCTCCTGGAGGTAGCGGACCTCGGGGGAGTCGGCTCCGGGGTGGCCGTAGGGGACGACCCCGTCGACGAAGTCGCTGTCCTTGATCGGCAGCTCCAGCAGGTCACGCATCGCCTTGAACTCGTCCACCGTCAGCTTCTTCATCTGGTGGTTGGCGTTCTTCGACGCGAAGCCCTCGCCGAGGGTGAAGCCCTTGACCGTCTGGGCCAGGATCACGGTCGGCGCGCCCTTGAACTCCAGGGCCGCCTTGTACGCGGCGAAGACCTTGCGGGCCTCGTGGCCGCCGCGGGAGAGGTGGAAGCACTCAAGGATCTTGTCGTCGCTGAGCAGCTTCGCCATCTCGGCCAGCGCGGGGTCGGCCCCGAAGAAGTCCTGGCGGATGTAGGCGGCGTCACGGGTCTGGTACGTCTGCACCTGCGCGTCGGGTACCTCGCGCAGCCGGCGTACCAGCGCGCCGGTGGTGTCGAGCTGGAACAGCTCGTCCCAGGCCGTGCCCCACAGCGACTTCACGACGTTCCAGCCGGCGCCGCGGAACTGGGCCTCCAGCTCCTGCACGATCTTGAAGTTGGCGCGGACCGGGCCGTCGAGGCGCTGGAGGTTGCAGTTGATGACGAAGGTCAGGTTGTCCAGGCCCTCGCGGGAGGCGAGCGCGAGTGCCGCCGTGGACTCCGGCTCGTCCATCTCGCCGTCGCCGAGGAACGCCCAGACGTGCGAGTTCGAGACGTCCTTGATGCCGCGCGCCGTCAGATAGCGGTTGAAGCGCGCCTGGTAGATGGCGGAGAGCGGGCCGAGGCCCATGCTCACCGTCGGGAACTCCCACAGCCAGGGAAGACGGCGGGGGTGCGGGTAGGACGGCAGGCCGTTGCCGCCGGCCTCCTGACGGAAGTTGTCGAGGTGCTGCTCGGTGAGGCGGCCGTCGAGGAAGGCGCGGGCGTAGATGCCGGGGGAGGCGTGGCCCTGGATGTACAGCTGGTCGCCGGAGCCGTCCCCCTCCTTGCCCTTGAAGAAGTGGTTGAAGCCGGTCTCGTAGAGCCAGGCCGCGGAGGCGAAGGTGGCGATGTGGCCGCCGACGCCGTGTTTGCTGCCCCGGGTCACCATGGCGGCCGCGTTCCAGCGGTTCCACGCGGTGATACGGGACTCCATCGCCTCGTCACCGGGTACGGCGGGCTCGGCGGAGGTCGGGATGGTGTTGACGTAGTCGGTCTCGAGGAGCTTGGGCAGCGCGATGCCGGTGCCCTCGGCCCTCTCCAGCGTGCGGCGCATCAGGTATGCGGCGCGGTGCGGACCGGCTGCCTTGGCGACAGCGTCCAGGGAGGCCTGCCATTCGGCCGTCTCCTCCGGGTCACGGTCCGGGAGCTGGTCGAGCGCGCTCGGCTGGATGGCGTTGGGGTCGGTCATGTCGCCGCCTTCCTCAGTCGAAGGGGGTTCCCTCATCGGTAAGGGTTCGGGGTGCCCTTTGTCTTTGGCAGGACAGGGCGAAGACCTCGGTGGAGGTCCGTCGGCGACAATAACTCTCTGATCGATGATCGATCAAAGGGTTGTGGGCGAAAACCTCTTGATCACGAGAAAGTCGGCACGGGGTGCCTCCGGCAGTGGCACGGGGTGACCGCTCCGTCGGTGATTTGCGCAGGTGAGGAGGGGTGAGCGCGGATGAGCTCGGGAAGTCCGTAGTCCGTAGTCCGTAGTCCGTAGTCCGTAGTCCGCAGTCCGCAGTCCGCAGTCTGGCGGTGCGGTCGGCGGGGGCTGATCGCGCCCATGCGGCGGAGCCGCATATCGACGCAGCGCCGCGCCCCCTTCAGGGCGCCTGTCAGGCCCGGGGTGCGCAGCCGAGGACGTGACTCTTGACCAGGTCGGCGATGCGGGGGTCGCGGCGCTTGAACGCTGCCACCAGTTCCGCGTGTTCCTCCGCGTAGGACTGCTGCACGGTTCCCAGCCACCGGATGGACAGCGCCGTGAACACCTCGATGCCGAGGCCCTCCCAGGTATGCAGCAGCACCGAGTTGCCGGCGGCGCGGACCAGCTCGCGGTGGAAGGCGACGGTGTGCCGGACCTGGGCCGTGCCGTCGGAGTTGCGGTCGGCGTCGTACAGGGCGGTGACATGCGGGTCCAGGGCGGAGCAGTCCTCGGCGAGGCGGTCGGCCGCGAGCTCGGCGGCGATGGCCTCCAGGCCGGCCCGGACCGGGTAGCTCTCCTCCAGGTCGGCGGCCGTCAGGCTGCGGACGCGCACGCCCTTGTTCGGCGCGGACTCGATCAGGCGCAGGGACTCCAGCTCGCGCAGCGCCTCTCGAACCGGCGTCTGGCTGACCTCCAGCTCGGTGGCGATCCGCCGCTCCACGATTCGCTCGCCCGGCTGCCAGCGCCCGCTGATGATCCCCTCCAGGATGTGCTCGCGGATCTGTTCGCGCAGCGAGTGGATGACGGGGGCGGTCATGAGGGCTCCTTAGGGCGCGTTGACGTTTAGACAATACGGCCGTAGCGCTCCGCTGGGTGGGCCGACGGGGGTGCTTTGGTGCAGGTGAGACGAGACTTACACGGGGGATTGGGGGTGGGCGCCTGAGAGCTCGGTCCGGGGCGTCGGTGGGCGGGTGCGGGTGGTTCGTGGTTGCTCGCGCCGTTCCCCGCGCCCCTGAGGTGGGTCCGCTGCACCTGCCTCAAGGGGCGCGGGGAACGGCGCGACCAGCCAACGACTACCTGCAGCCGCCGACAACCCCGCACACCGATCTGTCAGGCGCCCCAAAAAATGACGCCCCGCCCGGAGAAGTTCCGGACGGGGCGTCGTGCAGCGTCAAGCCCTGGTGTTGCTTACAGGCCGAGCTCGACCTCGAACTCGCCCGCCTCCAGGATCGCCTTGACCGCCGTCAGGTAACGGGCCGCGTCGGCGCCGTCGACCAGGCGGTGGTCGTAGGAGAGGGTCAGGTAGGTCATGTCGCGAACGCCGATGACCGTGCCCTCCTCCGTCTCGATGACGGCAGGGCGCTTGACCGTCGCACCGATGCCGAGGATCGCGACCTGGCCCGGCGGCACGATGATCGTGTCGAAGAGCGCACCGCGCGAACCGGTGTTGGAGATGGTGAAGGTCGCGCCGGACAGCTCGTCCGGCGTGATCTTGTTGGCGCGGACCTTGCCGGCCAGGTCGGCCGTCGCCTTGGCGATACCGGCGATGTTGAGGTCACCGGCGTGCTTGATGACCGGGGTCATCAGGCCCTTCTCGGAGTCCACCGCGATACCGACGTTCTCGGTGTCGAAGTAGGTGATCGTGCCCTCGGCCTCGTTGATCTTGGCGTTGATCGGCGCGTGCGCCTTCAGCGCCTGGGCCGCGGCCTTGACGAAGAACGGCATCGGGGAGAGCTTGACGCCCTCACGGGCCGCGAACGCGTCCTTGGCCCGGGCGCGCAGCTTCATCAGACGCGTGACGTCGACCTCGACGACCGAGGACAGCTGCGCCTGCTCGTGCAGCGCCTTGACCATGTTGTCGCCGATGACCTTGCGGATGCGCGGCATCTTGACGGTCTGGCCACGGAGGGGGGAGGCCTCCAGGGACGGCGCCTTCTTGGCGGCGGCAGCGGCCGGGGCGGCAGCGGCGGGAGCCGGAGCAGCGGCGGCGGCCTTCGCGGCCTCGGCGGCGGCGATGACGTCCTGCTTGCGGATGCGGCCGCCGACGCCGGTTCCCTTGACGGTGCCCAGGTCGACGCCGTTCTCGGCGGCGAGCTTGCGCACCAGCGGGGTGACGTAGGCGCCCTCGTCGGTCGCCTTGGCGGCGGCCGGAGCGGCCGGAGCCGGGGTGACCGGGGCCGGGGCGGCCGGCGCGGGAGCCGGAGCCGCGGGCTGGGCCGGAGCCGGGGCGGCAGCGGCGGGCGCGGCCGGAGCGGCGGGGGCGGGAGCCGGAGCGGCGGGGGCGGCCGGAGCCGGAGCCGCGGCGGGGGCCGGGGCGGCCGGGGCCGGGGCGGGAGCCGGAGCGGCACCCGCGGCGCCGATGACGGCCAGCTTGGCGCCGACCTCGGCCGTCTCGTCCTCGCCGACCACGATCTCCAGCAGCGTGCCGGAGGTGGGCGCGGGGATCTCGGTGTCGACCTTGTCCGTGGAGACCTCGAGCAGGGGCTCGTCGGCCTCGACGCTGTCACCGACCGACTTCAGCCAGCGGGTGACGGTGCCCTCGGTGACGGACTCGCCGAGCGCGGGCAGGACGACGTCCGTGCCCTCGGCGGAGCCGGCACCGGCGGCGGCCTCGGCGGTGGGAGCCGGGGCGGGAGCGGCCTGCTCGGTGGACGGGGCGGCGGCCTGCGGGGCCGGCTCCGGCTCGGCGGCCGGGGCGGGCTCGGAGGCGGGGGCCGGGGCGGCCGCGGGGGCGCCGGTGCCGTCGTCGATCACGGCCAGCTCGGCGCCGACCTCGACCGTCTCGTCCTCGGCGACCTTGATGGAGGCCAGGACGCCGGCGGCGGGGGAGGGGATCTCGGTGTCGACCTTGTCGGTCGACACCTCGAGCAGGGGCTCGTCGGCCTCTACACGCTCACCCTCGGCCTTCAGCCAGCGGGTGACAGTGCCCTCGGTGACGCTCTCGCCGAGCGCCGGAAGGGTTACGGAAACCGCCATGGTTTCGGTTGCTCCTTACGAATTGCGGAAGTCTGAGTCGTCGCTTCGTCGACCGAGGGATCAGTCGTGCGCGTGCAGCGGCTTGCCGGCCAGGGCCAGGTGGGCCTCGCCGAGCGCCTCGTTCTGCGTCGGGTGGGCGTGGATGAGCTGGGCGACCTCGGCCGGCAGCGCCTCCCAGTTGTAGATCAGCTGGGCTTCGCCGACCTGCTCGCCCATGCGGTCGCCGACCATGTGGACGCCGACGACGGCACCGTCCTTGACCTGGACGAGCTTGATCTCGCCCGCGGTGTTCAGGATCTTGCTCTTGCCGTTGCCCGCCAGGTTGTACTTCAGAGCGACGACCTTGTCCGCGCCGTAGATCTCCTTGGCCTTGGCCTCGGTGATACCGACGGAGGCGACCTCCGGGTGGCAGTACGTCACCCGCGGGACACCGTCGTAGTCGATCGGAACGGTCTTCAGACCGGCCAGGCGCTCCGCCACCAGGATGCCCTCGGCGAAGCCGACGTGCGCGAGCTGGAGGGTCGGGACGAGGTCACCGACGGCGGAGATGGTCGGCACGTTGGTGCGCATGTACTCGTCGACGAGGACGTAGCCGCGGTCCATCGCGACGCCCTGCTCCTCGTAGCCGAGACCGGCGGAGACGGGCCCGCGGCCCACCGCGACCAGCAGGACCTCGGCCTCGAACTCCTTGCCGTCGGCCAGGGTGACCTTGACGCCGTCGGCGGTGTACTCGGCCTTCGAGAAGAAGGTGCCCAGGTTGAACTTGATGCCGCGCTTGCGGAACGCGCGCTCAAGAAGCTTCGAGGAGTTCTCGTCCTCGACCGGGACGAGGTGCTTGAGGCCCTCGATGACGGTGACGTCCGCACCGAAGGACTTCCAGGCGGAGGCGAACTCTACGCCGATGACGCCGCCGCCCAGGATGATCGCGGACTTCGGTACGCGGTCCAGGACGAGGGCGTGGTCCGAGGAGATGATGCGGTTGCCGTCGATCTCCAGGCCCGGCAGCGACTTCGGCACGGAGCCGGTCGCCAGCAGGACGTGGCGGCCCTGGACGCGCTGGCCGTTCACGTCGACGGAGGTCGGGGAGGAGAGGCGCCCCTCGCCCTCGATGTACGTCACCTTGCGGGAGGCGACAAGCCCCTGGAGGCCCTTGTACAGACCGGCGATGACACCGTCCTTGTACTTGTGGACCCCGGCGATGTCGATGCCCTCGAAGGTGGCCTTCACGCCGAACTGCTCGCTCTCGCGGGCCTGGTCGGCGATCTCGCCCGCGTGCAGCAGGGCCTTGGTGGGGATGCATCCCCGGTGCAGGCAGGTGCCGCCGACCTTGTCCTTCTCGATCAGGGCGACGTCCAGGCCCAGCTGCGCCCCGCGCAGGGCCGCGGCGTAACCGCCACTACCACCGCCGAGGATCACTAGGTCGAAAACGGTGCTGGCGTCGTTCGCCACGTCACGTCCTCCATGCATGTGCGCCTACGCCGGTCAGCGGTGACCGGTCGGCGGCTGGTGTCCGGCCGCTCTTTCTTCGGCCCTGTGGTGGGGGCCCTGTCCTGCCGAGCCCCATCTTCGCACTTGTCCACACCGAACGAGACGCCGGGCCGGTGTGTGAGACGTCCCACGTTCAGTTGAGCGGATGCCGGAGGCGCATGAATGAGGGGGCCCCGCCCTACCCGCGCGCGGAGCCCCCTTTTGTTCAGAGCAACCTCACCCCAGGTCGCCGGCCGCGGTGAGTTCGGCGAGCCGGACCAGCGTCCGCACCGCGCTGCCGGTACCACCCTTCGGGGTGTACCCGAAGGGACCGCCCTCGTTGAACGCCGGACCCGCGATGTCCAGGTGCGCCCACGTGATCCCCTCGCCCACGAACTCCCGCAGGAAGAGACCGGCGACCAGGCCGCCACCCATCCGCTCGCCCATGTTGGCGATGTCGGCGGTCGGCGAGTCCATGCCCTTGCGCAGATGCTCCGGCAGCGGCATCGGCCACGACGCCTCCCCGACCTCCTCGGCCGCCTCCACGATCGCGGAGCGGAACGCGTCGTCGTTGGCCATCACACCGAACGTGCGGTTGCCGAGCGCCAGCACCATCGCACCGGTCAGCGTCGCCACGTCCACGATCGCGTCCGGCTTCTCCTGGGACGCCGCCCACAGCGCGTCGGCGAGCACCAGTCGGCCCTCGGCGTCCGTGTTGAGGACCTCGACGGTCTTGCCGCTGTACATGCGCAGCACGTCACCGGGGCGCACGGCGGAGCCCGAGGGCATGTTCTCGGCCAGCGCCAGCCAGCCGGTGATGTTCACCTGGAGGCCGAGGCGCGCGGCGGCCACGACGGCGGCGAACACGGCGGCAGCGCCGCTCATGTCGCACTTCATCGTCTCGTTGTGCCCGGCCGGCTTCAGCGAGATGCCGCCCGAGTCGTAGGTGATGCCCTTGCCGACGAGGGCGAGGTGCTTGTCCGCCTTGGAGTGCGTGTACGACAGCTTCACCAGCCGCGGACCGGCCGCCGAGCCGGAGCCGACGCCGAGGATGCCGCCGTAGCCGCCCTTGGTCAGCGCCTTCTCGTCGAGCACCTGCACCTTGATGCCGTGCTCCTTGCCGGCCGCCGTGGCGATGGCGGCGAAGGACTCGGGGGTGAGGTCGTTGGGCGGGGTGTTGATCAGGTCGCGGGCGCGGTTGAGCTCCTCGACGACGGCGGTGGCACGCTCCAGCGCGGCCTTGTGCTCCTTGTCGCGGGGCTTGCCGCCGAGCAGCGCGGCCTCGGCGAGCGGGGCCTTGCCGTTCTTCTTCGCCGATACGTTCTTGCCGTTGTCCTTGTAGGCGTCGAAGGAGTACGCGCCGAGCAGCACGCCCTCGGCGACGGCGCCGACGTCACCGGCGTCGCCCAGCGGCAGCGCGAACGCGGCCTTCTTGGATCCGGCGAGGGCCCGGGCGGCGACACCGGCGGCCTTGCGCAGCGCCTCGCCGTCGTACTCGGCGTCCTTCTCCGGTGCGGCGCCCAGGCCAACCGCCACCACGAGCGGGGCCTTGAACCCGGCGGGCGCGGGGAGCTTCGTCACCTCGCCCTCGGCACCCGAGGCACCGAGGGTCTCCAGGACGCCGGCGAGCCTGCCGTCGTACGCCTTGTCCACGGCCTCGGCGCCCGGTGCGACGACCGGACCCGTGGCCTTGGGGCCGGAGCCCTTGGCGACACCGATCACGATCGCGTCGGCGCGCAGGCCGGGCGCCGCGGCGGTGCTGAGAGTGAGAGCAGTCACGGTGGTGAAATCTCGCTTCCGATGTGAAGTTTGCGATGGCCGAAAAGGTGTGGGTCGACCGGGCCCGACGGCCGACCCTATTTCCGACCCACGGACGCGGTCTCAACGGGTGCGGTATCAGCGGGGCCTTCCCCGGCACGGCGAACACTCGGGACGAGCCTACGCTCGTGTGAGCGTTCGCTCATTCCTGCGGGCGTTCATCCGTCGGTGGCGTCACGGTCATTTCTTGATCCTCTGCCTCGGTGAGCTGAGTCACACTCGTCTGGTTCCGGTGAGTGGTCTGCTTGCCGGTTTGCATGATTTCCACGGATCCTCCGCCGTTTCACCGCAAGCGGCCACAAGGGGATCTTCCGGGGGAAGGGGCGACCAATGGCGCAGAGTGCGCACAGATGGAGAAACTCGGCCGCTGTTCTGACGGCCACCGGTCTGCTGGCGCTGGGTCTGGGAGTGCCCGGCGCCGCGGCCGCAGCGCAGCCGCGCATCGATCTCAGGGTGCTGGTCGTGGACAACGGCGACAGTCCCGTCCGGGCGATCACCGCCCGGCTGAGGAGCACCGGCATCCCGTACACCACCGTCGACCTGACCGACGCCGGCCGTCCGACCATCACGGCCGCGTTCCTCAGCGACACGGTGAACGGCACGCCCCGCGCCAAGTACCAGGGCGTCGTCCTGCCCAACGAGGCGCCCTTCGGGGCGGGGTCGGCCGAGCAGACCGCGCTGGAGAGCTACGAGCGGACCTACGGCATCCCGCAGGTCGACGCCTACACCTGGGCCCACCCGGGCGTCGGTCTCGACTACACCGGCGAGGGCGGCTGGACCGGATCCCTCGACGGACGCGAGGCGGCCGTCACGGCCGAGGGCAGGTCGGGGTACTTCGGCTATCTCGACGGCGCCCTCACCTTCGAGGACAACGACCCGTCCGTACTGGAGAGCTACGGCTTCGTCGCCCGGCCCCGTGCCGGATTCACCAGCTATGTCGACGCCCCCGTGCCTGCCGGCTCCGGGCGCGGCAGCCTGATCGGCGAGTACAGCCACGACGGCCGCCGCGAGTTGGTGGTGACCTTCGCCTACAACGAGTACCAGCAGCAGTTCCAGGTCCTCGCCCGCGGCATCGTCGAATGGCTGACGCAGGGCGTGCACCTGGGGCAGGCCCGCAACTACTTCGCGGTGCACGTCGACGACGTCTTCGCGTCCGACGCCCGCTGGGACACCGAACGCAACTGCACGCCCGGCGACATCGACTGCGCGGGCGGCCCCGGCGAGGAGGTCCCGCCGATCCGGATGACCGCCGAGGACGCCGTCCACGCCGCGCAGTGGCAGCGGCAGCGCGGCTTCAAGCTGGACATGGTCTACAACGCCGGCTCCGGCGAGGAGTGGAAGAGCGAGAACGGCGGCACCGACCCGCTCGCCGACCGGCTGCTCGCCGACAAGGCGCAGTACCGCTGGATCAACCACACCTACACGCACCCCTTCCTCGGCTGCGTCCAGGACACCTCGACCGTCCCGTGGAGCTGCGCCAAGAACGCCGACGGCTCGACGAAGTACATGAGCCGCGCGGACATCTCCGCGCAGATCCGCGACAACCACGACTGGGGCGTCGCCAAGGGGCTCCCGCTCGACCGCACGGAACTCGTGACCGGCGAGCACTCCGGCCTGAAGACCCTGCCGCAGCAGCCCGCCGACAACCCCGACCTGGCCGGCGCCCTCGCCGACAACGGCGTCAAGTGGATCGCCTCCGACAACTCCCGTGAGCCCGCCCAGCGTTCGGTCGGCGCCGCCCGGACCGTGCCCCGGTACCCGATGAACGTCTACTACAACGTGGGCACCGAGGAGGAGATGGTCGACGAGTACAACTGGATCTACACCTCCACGGCCGACGGCGGCAGCGGCATCTGCGAGACCAACCCCGCTTCCACCTGCCTGGCCTCCCCCCTTGACCCCGTCACCGGATACGACGAGTACATCGTCCCGCTGGAGGCCCGTACCGCCCTCGGGCACGCGATCAGCAACGACCCGCGCCCGCACTACGCCCACCAGTCCAACCTGGCCGAGGACCGGACGCTCTACCCGGTCCTGGACAAGGTGCTCACCGACTACCAGTCGCTCTTCGCCGACAACACCCCGGTCGAGAACCTCGCCCAGAGCGCCATCGGCACCGAACTCCAACGCCGCGCCACCTGGCAGAGCGCCGTCACCAACGGCTCCGTCACGGCGTACCGCATCGGCAGGACGGTCACCGTCAAGGCGCCCAACGGGACACTGATCCCCGTGACCGCACCGGAGGGCACGACCAGGCAACTCCTGCTCGGCACCTCCGCGTTCGGGGCGCCGTACGCGGGCAGCCGCTCGGCCTGGACCAAGCCAGAGCTTCTGCAGAGCGCCGTCACACTGAAGTTGCCTTAGGGCATCGCCCCTTTTCTTGGGGGCGCGGGGCTGTTTTGGACTTGCGGCTACCGCCGCGTGGGCGCGACCAGCCACGACGCGGCGGTGCCGGGGTCCGGGCAGCAGTTCCCCGCACATCATCCGCACGACAGGGGGAAGCGCAGCCATGCCTACAGGCCGCCACGTCACCATGCTCACCGAAGGCACCTACCCACACGTCCACGGCGGAGTCAGCACCTGGTGCGACCAGCTCGTCAAGGGCATGCCGGAGGTCGACTTCCACATCGTCTCGCTCACCGGAACCGGCCGCGAACCGGTCACCTGGGAGCTGCCGCCCAACGTCCACCGACACACCTCCGTACCGACCTGGGGCCCACGCCCGGGGCACAGCCGGCCTCCGTACGGCAGGTCCCGGCGCCGTTTCATCAACGCCTACGAACGTTTCCTGCTCTCCTTCCTGGACCCCGACGCGTACTGCGACTTCGGCGAGGCCCTGGACGAGCTGGCCGGACTCGCCCGCGACGGACGGCTGTCGGCGGCCCTGCGCACCGAGTCGGCGCTGCGGTCGCTGATGTGGATATGGACGATGCCGCATCTGCCGACCGCGGCCGCCCACCCGACCGTCCACGACGCCCTGACCGCGACCGACCTGCTGGAACACGCCCTGCGCCCGCTCGGGATCCGGATCCCGGAGGACTCGGTGGCGCACGCGGTGAGCAGCGGCCTCGCCACGCTCCCCGCCCTCGCCGCCCGCAGGCTGGACGGCGTGCCGTTCCTCCTCACCGAGCACGGTATCTATCTGCGCGAGCGCTACCTCGGTTACCGCAGCGATCTCCAGCGCTGGCCCGTGAAGGCGTTCATGCTCGGCTTCTACCGTGAACTGAATTCACATGGTTACCGCACGGCCGACCTGATCACACCGTGCAACCGGTACAACCGTCGCTGGGAGGAGCGCGGCGGCGCCGACGCCGACCGGATCCGCACCGTCTACAACGGCGTCGACCCGCACGCCTTCCCGCACGCCGGCCCCGAGCCCGAAGCCCTCACCCTCACCTGGTGCGGCCGCGTCGACCCCATCAAGGACCTGAAGACCCTCCTGCGGGCCTACGCCATGGTCCGCGCCGAACTCCCGGAGACCCGCCTGCGCCTGTTCGGCCCGGTCCCGCCCGGCGGCGAGGCCTACCGCACCGAACTGGAGAAGCTCGCCGCCGAACTCGGTGTGACGGACGGCCTGACCTTCGAGGGCCGCATCAGCGAGGTCTGGCGCGCCTACGCAGCCGGTCACGTCGTCATGCTGTCGTCCATCTCGGAGGGCTTCCCGTTCTCCATCATCGAGGCCATGTCCTGCGGCCGTACGACGGTCTCGACGGACGTCGGGGGAGTGCGCGAGGCCGTCGGCGACACCGGCCTGGTCGTCCCCCCGCGTGAACCGGAGAAGATGGCGGCGGCCGCGCTGACCCTGCTCCGCGACGACGAACGGCGCCTGGAACTGGGGGAGTTGGCCCGACAGCGCGTAATCGACCGCTTCACGCTCCGTCGCTCCGTGGACAACTTCCGGACGATCTACCAGGAGCTCGCGGGCGGCGCCGAGGTCTACGAGCCCACGCTCGAGACGGTCGCCGACTGGACCCTCGAACTGCGCGATCCCTGGTACGAGAAGGTCGCGACGGACGGAACCGGCTGGTGAGCGGCAGCCTCTGGATGCCGCCCGGCGCCCACCCCGACACCCTGCCCGTCGTACCGCGCCAGCGCCCCACCCCCGGCTGGGCCCGGCCCGACCCCGTCGACGAACTCGCCGAACGCCTCGACGACTTCATAGCCGCCGCCGTCCACCCGGACGAGATCGCCGCGCTGCTGGAGTCCGACGGCCTGTCCGACGACCAGATACGCGAGCGCTACGGCGTGAAGGACTCGTTCGCCCTGGCGGAGGAGCTGTACGAACGGGTCGAGCGCCGCCACCCGGAGCCGGCCGGTCCGGTCCACGACCCCTGGCGGACCGGCCTGCTCGGCTGCCTCCTGCGCGGCGTGGTCTTCGCCCTCCCCGGCCTCGGCTACGTCCTCGGCGCCCCCTTCCTCACCGGCCCACGGGACGACTTCGACCTCCCCGCGGGTACGGTCCCGCTCCTGGCCGGCGCCCTGGTCGGCTGGACCTGGAACCAGGGGCTCGCACATCGGGCGTACTCCTGGCTGGGGTTGGGGGATCGAGGGGCCGCCCGCCGCGCGTTGCTGCTGGGCGCACCGGCGGGCGCCCTGCTCGGCATCCTGATGTCCCTGGCCGTAGCGGGCACCGCCCACCCGTCCGCGCTGGCTTTCGCGGCCGGCCAGTCGATCTACCTGGCCGCGGCGACGGTACTGCTGGTGCTGGGCCGCGAACGGGCGCTGCTGGCAGCGCTGTTGCCGATGGCGGCGGGAGCGGCTGTGACGCCGGCCCATCCGCTGCCCGACACCGCACGGCTCACCCTTCTCTTGGGTTCGCTGGCAGTGGTGGCCCTTCTAGGCCTACGGGAAGTGGCACTCCCCAAGGGGCGCGGGGCTGTGCACGATGTGCGGCTACCGCCGCGTGGGCGCGATCAACCACATCGAACCCGCAGCCGCCAAGAGGCGATGGGTCCCCCTCTCCTGGGCTCCCTCCCATACGCCGTCTTCGGCCTGGCCACAGGCATCCTGGTCCTCCACGCAGCCCTCGGAGACCCCCTCGCCGCCGTAGCCCTGACCCTCAGCATGGGCCCCGCCGAATGGCTCCTGTACCGCTTCCGCAGCGCATCCCTCGCGGGCCTGCGCTCCAGCGGCACCCCCAGGGCGTTCCGGCGCGCAACGGCCCGAACGGTCGCCGAATGCCTCGCCGCCTACCTGGCCGCCCTCCTCGCCCTCACCCTCACCACCGGCAGCACCGGCGTGCACCTGGCCGGTCTGCTCCTCCTCGGCGTCGTCCTGTGGACGGGCCTGCTGCTCCAGTCCTTCGGCGCGGTGCTCGGCACGACGACGATCTGCTGCGTGGCCGCCCTCGCCCAGACGGTCGCCCTGGTGACACACGCCGGCAGCCCGCACTGGATCGGCCTGATCGTCCACGCGACCGCGGCGGTGGCCCAAAGCGCCCTGGTCTGCGCCCTGTTGGGGAGAGTGACCGCCCACCGATGAAGGAGCTGCTGATCCCCTACTACGAGCACCCGTCCGCCCGCCGCGCCGAATGGGACGCGATCATCGCGGCCGCGCCCCGCCTCTACGGCGTCGTCCTGAACCCGGCCAGCGGCCCCGGCGACACACCCGACCCGGCGTTCGCCGAGGTCGCCGACAGGCTGCGGCGGGCGGACGTCCGGGTGCTCGGCTACACCGACACCGACTACGGCCGCAGACCCCGCGCCGACGTCGTACGGGACCTCGCACGGCACCGGGACTGGTACGACGCCGACGGCGTCTTCCTCGACCAGGTCGCCTCCGGCCGTGCGGAGTTGCCGTACTACCAGCGCCTCGCGGCGGCCGCCTGGGGCGCCGGTTACGGCACGGTCGTCCTCAACCACGGCACTCCACCGCACCCCGCGTACGCCAGGATCGCCGACGTCCTGGTCACCTTCGAGGGCACCTGGAAGTCGTACGCGGACACGCGATCGCAGGAGTGGCGGGGCGGCGGCACGGGCGTACGGCTGTGTCATCTCGTCCACGGCGTCCCGGCCGGCGTCGACCTGGCCGGAGCGGCCCGGGAGCGCGGGGCCCACGTGTACTGCGGGGTGCCGGGGATCGGGGATCATCCCTGGGGTACGTTGCCGCACGCTCTGGAGCCCATCCTGTGAGACGCGTTCTGCCGCTGGTCGCCCTGTTGTCACTGCTCGCGGGCTGCACCGCGGGGCCCGCCGAGGACGACGAGCCGAGCGGCCACCGCTGGCAGCCGCGCCCCGGCACGGCCTGGCAGTGGCAGCTCAGCGGCCGTCTCGACACCTCCGTCGACGTGCCGGTGTACGACATCGACGGCTTCGACCACTCGAAGGCCACGGTCGCCGAGCTGCATGGCCAGGACCGCAAGGTCATCTGCTACCTCTCCACCGGCGCCTGGGAGGACTGGCGCCCCGACGCCGGGAAGTTCCCCAGGTCGGTGCTCGGCAAGGGCAATGGCTGGGAGGGCGAGCGCTGGCTCGACATCCGGCGCACTGACGTCCTGGAGCCGTTGATCGCGGCCCGGATCGACATGTGCCGCGACAAGGGCTTCGACGCGGTCGAGCCGGACAACATGGACGGCTACCGCAACCGCACCGGCTTCCCGCTGAAGGCCGCCGACCAGCTCCGCTACAACCGCCTCGTCGCGAGACTGGCCCACGAGCGGGGTCTGGCGGTCGGCCTGAAGAACGACCTGGACCAGATCCCCGAACTGGTCGACGACTTCGACTTCGCGGTCAACGAGCAGTGCGCCCAGTACGAGGAGTGCACGGCCCTCAGCCCCTTCGTGAAGGCGGGCAAGGCGGTCTTCCACGTCGAGTACGAGGTCCCGACGCGCAGCTTCTGCGGTCAGTCGCGTCGTCTGAAGCTGAGTTCGATGCTGAAGAAGTACGAGCTGGGGGTGTGGCGCCGGCCGTGCTGAGAACCGGGCGGACCGGTGTCACCCCGGGGTCACCTCGCTGTCAGCCCAGGGCCAGGACCACGAGCGCGGTGGTCGCCGCCGTCTCCGCGAGGCCGCCGAAGACGTCGCCGGTGACGCCCCCGAAGCGGCGCGTGCAGTGCCGGAGCAGCAGCTCGGCGGCGCCGAGCGCGGCGAGGACCGCCAGAACCGTGCGGGCTGTGTCGTACGCCCCGAAGAGCGCCCCCGCGGCCGCGGCGACCCCGGTCACCGCCAGGGCGACGGCCACCGCGGCCCGTGCCGGAACGACGCCGGCGACCGCGGCCCCCAGCCCCTCCGGCCGGGCGGCGGGCACGCCGGTGCGCGCGGCGAGGGTGAGCGCGAGGCGGGCGGCGACGGCCGAGACGACGGTGGCGAGGGCGCCCCGGGCCCAGGAGCCGTCGTACAGCCGGGCGAGCGCGGCCACCTGCGCCAGCAGCACGAACACGAGCGTGATGACCCCGAAGGGGCCGATGTCCGACTGCTTCATGATCCGCAGCGCGTCCTCGGCGGGCTTTCCGCTGCCGAGCCCGTCGGCGGTGTCGGCGAGGCCGTCGAGATGCAGCCCACGGGTGAGTACGGCGGGGACGGCGGCGCCGGCGACGGCGGCGAGGAGGGGATCCGCACCCAGGAACAGCAGCACGAGTGCGGCGAGGGCCGCGCCGCAGCCGAGGACGACCCCCACCAGCGGGGCGCACAGCATTCCGCCGCGCGCCGCCTCCCGGTCCCAGCGGCTCACCTTCACGGGGAGGACGCTCAGGGTGCCGAAGGCGAAACGGAGACCGTGCAGGGGCGGCGGGGTCATGGACACGTCGGCAGCGTAGCCCGGACGTCCGCTCCGCCAGGCGGCCCGCCCCCGACCCGGACACACTGGGACCATGGGTGACTGGTGGCAGCGCAACATCGTCGAACCGGGGAAGCTTCCGCTGCTCCTGGCCCTGACCGCCTTCGTGGTCACCTTCCTCGTCACCCGTGTCATCACCCGCATGATCCGCGCGGGCAAGGGACCGTTCCGCAACATCGAGACCGGCTCGGTCCACATCCACCACGTCGTCCCCGGGATCCTCCTCACGGTCGTCGGCGGCTTCTGCGCGGTGGCCGGCGGACAGTGGGGATTCGGCTCGTCCGCGGCCGCCGTGGTCTTCGGGATCGGCGCGGGGCTCGTCCTGGACGAGTTCGCGCTGATCCTGCATCTGGACGACGTGTACTGGACCGAGGCGGGCCGCAAGAGCGTCGAGGTGGTCGTGCTCACCGCCGCTCTGGCCGGCCTGTTCCTCCTCGGCTACGCGCCCTTCGGGGTCAACGACCTCAGTGACGACGAGCTCCAGAACCGCGGGACGGTGCTCAGCACGATCGCCGGGAACTTCTTCGTCGCCCTGATCGCCCTCTTCAAGGGCAAGGCCCGTATGGCGATCTTCGGGGTGGTCATCCCCTTCGTCGCCCTGTTCGGCGCCGTCCGCCTGGCCCGTCCCGTCTCCCCGTGGGCGAAGCGCTTCTACCGGCGCCGCCCCCGCGCCCGTGCCAAGGCCTGGCTGCGCTCCTACCGCCACGACAAGCGCTGGATCGGGCCCAGCCGCAAAATTCAGGACTGGATCGGCGGCGCCCCCGACGTGGACCCGCCCCGGGCCCTGGAACGCCGCTGACGCACCGCCGACACCGCGCACAGCACCAGCACCGCCGCGATCGCCGCCAGGTGCTCCCTCCCGGCGAGATTGTCCTTCAGCGCCACCTCGACCACCATCGCCACGATCACCACGGAGGCGGTGACATACGCGCCGTAGCGCCAACCGAGGAAGACCGCCAGCCCCACCACGGCCGCCGACGGCCCCGTGTCCACGACCCGCGCGTCCGAGGCGGGCAGCCCGATCGGGTGGTCCGGACCCAGCGCGACGCCCACGCGCGCGTACAGCGTGCCGGCGAGGGTCGCGACGTAGGCGATGACGAGCGTCCGCCACCGGCCCAGACAGAGCTCCGCGATCCCGAACACCACCAGGATCTGCGCGAGCGCGCCCCACACCGGCAGGTCGAGGGCGGGCACGAACAGGGACAACGGCGTCCGCGCGAGCGCCGACCACAGCGGGTCCTCGGCGCGGACGGCCCCGAGGTCCTGGACGACCTGATACCCCCAGGACCGGTTCTGCACGACCTGCACGAGCCCCGTCAGACAGACGGCCCCCAGGGTCATCGGCACGACCGCCCACCATCGCCGTCCGGCCGACGCCCCCCGAACGGCGAGGTACAACGCCCCCCACTCGGCACGGATCCAGCGGCTGAGGGTGTCAGCTCTCACGAGGGGGGATCATAGGCGGACAATCAGGATGAGTCGCCCTCCGGCTCGGGCGTGGGCTCCTCGTCCTCCGGCGTCTCCGAGTCCTCCGGCGTCTTTGCGGGCTCCGGCTTCTCCGGGAGCTCCGCGGCCAGTGCCGCCGCGGCCTGGACCATCGGCAGGGCCAGCAGGCCGCCGGCGCCCTCGCCGACCTTCACACCCGGGTCGAGCAGGGGCTCCAGGGCCATGCGGTCCAAGGCCTTCGCCTGGCCCGGCTCCCCGCTGTCGTGGGCGGCCAGCCACCAGTCCGGCGCCCGGAACGCGATCCGCTGGCCCACCAGCGCACAGGCGGCGACCACGACCCCGTCCAGCACGACCGGCATCTTCCGCACCGCGCTCTGCAGCAGGAAGCCGGTGATCGCGGCGAGGTCCGCGCCGCCCACCGTCGCGAGCAGCTGGAGCTGATCCCCGAGCACGGGCCGCGCCCGGCGCAGCGCGTCCCGGATCGCCGAGCACTTGCGCATCCACGCCAGGTCGTCGATGGCCAGCCCGCCCCGCCCGGTGACCACCGACGCGTCGGTCCCGCACAGCGCGGCGACCAGCACCCCCGCCGCCGTGGTGCCGCCCACGCTCACATCGCCGAGCACCACCAGATCCGTACCGGAGTCGGCCTCCTCGTCGGCCACCGCCACCCCGGCCCGGAACGCCGCCTCGGCCTCCTCGGGCGTCAGCGCGTCCTCGACGTCGATACGGCCGCTGCCGCGCCGCACCCGATGCCGTACGACCGCCTCCGGCAGCGACTCCGGGTCGCAGTCCAGCGCCATGTCCACGACCCGCACCGGAACACCGAGCCGCCGCGCGAGCACCGCCACGGGCCGGCCGCCCTCGAGGATCTCCCGCACCAACTCCCCGGCGCTGCCCGCCTCGCGCGCCGACACGCCCAGCTCGGCGACCCCGTGGTCACCGGCGAACAGTACGACCCGCGGCTGTTCGATCGGCCGCACCGGCACGGCGGACTGCGCGGCGGCCAGCCACTCACCCAGTTCGTCCAGGCGGCCCAGCGCCCCGGGCGGCACGATCTGACGCTCACGGCGCGCCTCTGCGTCACGGCGTACCCCTCCGTCGGGGCGCTCGATCAGATCAGTGAAGTCGTCGAGATTAAGCGAGCTCATTCGCCGAACAGTACCGGCACCGGTCGAACAGAACGGCGCCACATGGCCCCCACGGGCCTCGCCACGTCACCACCGCATCCGCGTGACGTCGTTGCACCCGGGATTGGCATCCCATACGTTCCGTTTTGCAGTGGATTGTCGGGGCATGGTCCGGGCATGCTCGCACCGCCCGCCGTACCCCCCGGGCGTACGCCCCCGTCGTACGCCCCCGCGCCCGGGAGCCGCTCATGACCGCGACCGCACCCTCCGAACGACACCGCGCCGACTGCGCGTTCACCCTCGCCGCCTGCCGGGACCAGCGCTTCGTCCCCCGGCACCTACGCCTCACCCGGCTGCCCTACCGCCGGCTGAGAGCCGCGGCCCGCGCCGCGCTCCCCTTCCCCGAGCCGGAGAGCTGGCTGGACGTCGGCACGGGCTTCGCCCGCTTCCCGGAGGCGGCCAAGGAACTCTTCCCGTACACGGCGTTCGACGGCCTGGACCTCACCCACCGCGTCCTGGACGCCCGCGTCGCCGAGCGGGTGGAGGAAGCCCATGTCGGCCACCTCACCGATCCCCGCATCACGGCCCGCCTACGCGCCCGCTACGACGTCGTCAGCATGTTCCGCCACCTGGAACACGCCCCCGACCCCCGCGCGGAACTCCGCGCCGCCCTCACGGTCCTGCGGCCGGGGGGCCACCTCCTCCTCGAACTCCCCAACCCCCGCAGCGTGTTCGCCGTACTCCTCGGCCGACTGTGGATCCCGCACAGCCGGCCGGGCCACCTCCACCTGATGCCCCTGCACACCCTCTGCGAGGAACTCGAACTCCAGGGCTGCACGATCGTCTCGACGGACCACCGAGCCGCACACATCCCGTACGACATCGCGGCCACGACGTCCCTGGCCCTGACGCGACTCTTGCCCTCACTCCTGTCCCGAGCATGCGCACCCCTGGTAGCCGTGGCCTGGGCCTTGGACCACGTCCTGGCCCCGTTCCTACGTGCCACCCGCTTCTCGAACGCCTACAGAGTCATCGCCCGCAAGGAGCCGACCTGAGCGCGATCAACCACGACGCAGCCGCTGACGCACGACGACAAAGCGCGGCACTCTCATAGGCGCACTCAGCCACGAAGTACGAGCGCCTGCCCCGCCACCACCAGCACCACCTGCTCGCACTCCGAGGCGAACGCGGCATTCAGCCGCCCCAACTCATCCCGGTACCGCCGCCCCGACGCGGTGGCCGGCACAATCCCCGACCCCACCTCATTCGACACGGCGACAACAGTCCGCCGAGTCCCCCGCACCGCCTCCGTAAGCTCCCGCACCCGCTCCCGCAGAGCCTTCTCCCCACCCTCCGCCCACACCGCGTCGTCCCACGCCCCGACGGAGTCCATCGCATCCGTCAGCCAAAGGGACAGACAGTCGATCAACAACGGCGCCCCACCCTCGGAGAGCAACGGCACCAGATCGCACGTCTCGGCCGTACGCCACGACCCAGGCCGCCGCTCCCGGTGCACCGCGACCCGCGCCGCCCACTCCGTGTCCCCGCCCCGCGTGCCTCCGGTCGCCACGTACAGCACGTCCGGAAACGCCTCCAGCCGACGCTCCGCCTCCACCGACTTCCCCGACCGGGCGCCGCCCAGCACCAGTGTCCGGCGCGGCACGTCCGGCACGTCCTCGTACGCCCCCACCACCAGCGTCGTCCCGTCCGGCACCGCCCGCGCCCCCGCCGCGGCCAGCCGTCGCCGCAGCTCGGCCCCCGGCGGAGCGTCGTGGTCCAGATGTACGGCGACGACATCCGTGGTCGGCCCGAGCGCCCCCACCGCCCGCAGCTTGGCCAGCGCGTCCGGCCGCCCCACGACATCGGCGACCACCATGTCGTACATGCCGACGGCTCCGCTCTCCAGCCCGGCCGGCGCACCACCCGGCGGCAGATACAGCAGCCGCTGCCCGTCCGGACCGGTCACCGCGTACCCCGTGCCCGGCGAATCCATCGCCACCGCCCGCACCCGATGCCCCGTCAGCAGCGCCAACTCCCGCCCGTCCGGTACCCGCCCGGGCTGCGGAACCCCGGCCGGCACCTCGACGGCGGGCCCGTCGTGCGGATGCGACAACAGCACCTGCCGTACGTTCCCCAGCGAACGTCCGGCGCGGGCGGCCGCGAACGCCGCACCGGGCGTCAGATCCAGCAACAGCGCCCCGTCCACGAGCAGCGCGGTCGCGGCCCGCGCATCACCGCCGAGGGCGCTCGCGCACGCCGCGCACGGACAGTCGGGGCGGGGGAGTCCCGCGGGGGCACCGGTGCCGAGGAGAGTCAGTTCCACGCACTGATTTTCGCCGCTCGCCGCTCGTCCCGCGTGATGGAGGCCCCCTAAGGAGCAGACGCACACGAACCGCATACGCTGGTGCACTCAACGTGCTGACACCTTGGAGGCGTACATGGCGGCATGGACGTGGCGGTTCGAGAAGGCCGACGGGGCGGAGGTCCAGCCCGCGGTGCAGCCCGAGGAGTTCACCACCCAGGGGGACGCCGAGTCATGGATCGGGGAGCACTGGAAGGCACTTCAGGAGGGCGGCGCGGACCAGGTGCGCCTGTTCGAGGACGCCAGCGAGATCTACGGCCCGATGAGCCTGCACGCCGAGGCATGAGCCGAGGGGCGAGGGCGGCCGTACGCCCTCGCCCCGCTCCCTCGCCCACTGCCCCTCCCTCTCCCGTCACTGCTCACCCAGCGTCACATCCACCTTCTTCTCACTGCCGTTGCGGGTGTACGTCACCGCCGTCCGCTCACCCGGCTTCTCGCCGGCCAGTGCCTCGGCCAGGGACGTGATGGTGGTGATGTCCTCGTCACCCAGCCGGGTGATGATGTCCCCGCGCTGCAGACCGGCCCGGTCGGCCGCCCCGCCCGCCAGTACCTCGACGACGGCCACGCCCGCCGCCTGGTAGTCGTCGTTCACGACGGTACGGCCGGTGATGCCGAGCGCCGCCCGGCCCGAGTCGGTGACCCTGCCGTCCTCGATGATCTGGTCGGCGATCGACTTCACCGTGGACGCCGGGATCGCGAACCCGATGCCGGGCGCCGCGCCCTCCCCGAGGCCCGGGTCGACGGCGGCCAGGGTCGGGATGCCGATGACCTGGCTGTCGAGGTTCACCAGGGCACCACCGCTGTTGCCGGGGTTGATGGCGGCCGACGTCTGCACCATGTTGGCGATCGTCGCGCCCGTCCCCCCGTTGCCGCTGCCCTCGGTGACGGTCCGTCCGGTCGCCGAGACGATGCCCTGGGTCACGCTGGACGACAGCCCGAGCGGCGAGCCCATGGCCAGCACGATCTGCCCGACCGCCACCTTCGACGAGTCCCCGAACTCCGCCGCCTTCAGCCCGCCCGGCGCCTTGTCCAGCTTGATGACGGCCAGGTCCTGCTCCGGGTACGAGGAGACGAGCCGCGCGGTGAGCTCGTCCTCGCTGTTGGCGGTCGTCACCCGGAACGTCCGCTCGTCCCCGACGACGTGCGCGTTGGTGACGATGTGCCCCTGGCCGTCGTAGACCACACCCGACCCCAGGTCGTTCCTGGCCTGGATCTGCACGACCGACGGCAGGACGTCCTCGATCACCTGCAGATAGCCGTCCTGGAGGTCGTCGACCGCGCCGACCGCCTTCGGTACGGCCGCCTGCCGCGTCGAGTCCTCCCTCTCGCGGGTCGCCGAGGAGGCGGAACACGCGGAGAGCAGGCCGAGACAGCAGACGAGGACGGCGACCGCGACGGCCGGACGCCGGGCACGGGAACGGCGAGCATCCATGCCCCGAGTCTCACCGCGGGGCCGGGACGCGGCCCGTCCTGCTCACCCGAACGGGATCGAACGGGGGCGAACGGGCTCAGCCGCGCACCCCGCACAGGTGCAGCAGGGCCGCCACACCGCGATAGGGATCCGTCTTCCCGGCCCGCTCCTCGACCGCCAGCAGCGTCTCCACGTCCGCCGGGATCTCCGTCCCGTCGGCCGCCGTGTCGGTGAACACCCGCACCCCGTACCAGGCGTGCAGCGGCGCCGCGATCCCCGCGAGCGTCGCCGTCAGGTCCGCCAGCCGGTCGGCCCGCACGTCGAGCCCCAGCCGGTTCCGGTACGCGGTCGTGTCGAAGGCGGCCAGCGTCCCCGCCCAGTCCCTGGACAGTCCCGGCCGCATCGCCAGGGCGTCGCCGTTACGCACGAGCAGCGACAGCAGTCCGCCCGGGGCGAGCATCCGCGCCAGTCCGGCCAGCAGCGGGTCGGGCTCCTGGATGTACATCAGCACGCCGTGGCACAGCACGACGTCGAAGCTGCCCGGCAGAAAGTGGACGCCGGTGTCGCGTCCGTCGCCCTGGACGATACGCACCCGCTCCCGGATCCCCTCCGGCTCACCGGCGAGCTCCTCGCGGGCCGTCGCGATCATCTTCGGGTCCTGCTCGACGCCGGTCACCTGATGCCCGGCCCGGGCCAGCCGCAGGGCCTGCGTGCCCTGGCCCATCCCCACGTCGAGCACCCGCAGCCGCTGCCCGACCGGGAACCGCCCGGCTATCTGCTCGTCGAGCTGCCGCCCCACCAGCTCCTGCCGTACGACATCACGCAGCCCGCCCAGTTTGCTGAGCCACGCGTCGGCGGCACCCCCCGAAAAAGCAGTAGCGCTCAGGGCCGCTCTCCGCGCTTGACCTGAGGCTTCGGCAGCCGGAGCCGGCGCATCTGGAGGGAGCGCATCAGCGCGTAGGCGACAGCGCCGCGCCGGTTGGTGTCCGGGAAGCGCTCGGCGAGCCGCTTCTTCAGCCGGAAGCCGGTGACCACCGAGTCCAGGACGATCAGCACGATCACGACCAGCCACAACAGCAGCGCGATGTTCTGCAGCGCGGCCACGCGCACGATGCTCAGCGCGAGGATGACCACGGCCATCGGGAGGAAGAACTCCGCGACGTTGAAGCGCGAGTCGATGAAGTCACGCGCGAACTTGCGGACCGGGCCCTTGTCGCGGGCCGGCAGATACCGCTCGTCGCCCCCGGCCAGCGCCTGGCGCTGCTTCTCCAGCGCGGCCCGGCGCTCGTCGCGCTGCCGCTTGGCGGCCTCCTTGCGCGTCGTCGGCGTGTTGGCCACGCTGCGGCGCTGGGTCTGGGCCTCACTGCGCTTGGGCGTGGGGCGGCCCTTCGGGGCCTCGGGGTGGCGGGTCTGAGTGGAGTCGGTCACCAGCGCCTTGTCGGCGTCCTGGGCCTTCTCTTCCTTGGCACGGCTACGGAACACAAAACCCAAGGGTACGGGGTGCCAGGGGTTGGACCCCAGCCCCGTGGGGAACGATCCGGCAACACCAGTCGTCGTAGGGGGACAGAGGGGACGTTGCAGACGGTTCGTCCTCAGGCCGCGGAGTCACCCGGCAGCCACCCGGGGGTCACCTACTCCTTACGCCGGAGCAGGAGCGTCAGCAGTCGTCCTTGGGGATGAGCGCATCCGTCCCCGAACAGTGCGTCAATGGATGCAGGGCCCGTACTGTGGGTTCTGTCGCAGAGCTGGAGCTGGACGTCAGAAGGGGGCGCGCGAAGCCCATGAGCGGTGTCATGAAGCGTATGGGGATGATCTTCCGCGCGAAGGCGAACAAGGCCCTTGACCGGGCCGAGGACCCGCGCGAGACCCTCGATTACTCGTACCAGAAGCAGCTGGAGCTGCTCCAGAAGGTCCGCCGCGGCGTCGCCGACGTGGCCACCTCGCGCAAGCGCCTGGAACTCCAGCTCAACCAACTCCAGCAGCAGTCGTCGAAGCTGGAGGACCAGGGCCGCAAGGCGCTCGCGCTGGGCCGCGAGGACCTGGCCCGCGAGGCGCTCTCGCGCCGCGCCGCCCTCCAGCAGCAGGTGACGGATCTGGAGACCCAGCACGCGACCCTCCAGGGCGAGGAGGAGAAGCTCACCCTGGCGGCCCAGCGCCTCCAGGCCAAGGTCGACGCCTTCCGCACCAAGAAGGAGACGATCAAGGCCACGTACACCGCGGCCCAGGCCCAGACCCGCATCGGCGAGGCCTTCTCCGGCATCTCGGAGGAGATGGGCGACGTCGGCCTGGCGATCCAGCGCGCCGAGGACAAGACGGCCCAGCTCCAGGCCCGGGCCGGTGCCATCGACGAACTCCTCGCCTCGGGCGCCCTCGACGACCAGTCCGGCATGCACAAGGACGACATCCAGGCCGAGCTGGACCGGCTCTCCGGTGGTACGGATGTAGAGCTGGAACTGCAGCGCATGAAGGCGGAGCTGGCGGGCGGCTCGTCCTCGCAGCAGGCGATCGAGGGCGGCAACGGCCAGTCGCAGTCCCAGCAGCAACCGAAGGACACCCCGCGCTTCGACAAGCAGTAGCCGACGGGCGGGGCCCACGCCGAGGAGGCGAGATGGGCGACATGATCGTCCGGATCATGGGCGAGGGGCAGGTGAAGCTGTCCGACAGTCACCTGCCCGAGCTGAACAAGCTCGACGACGAGCTCCTGACGGAGATGGAGAACGGCGACGGCCCCGGCTTCCGCCGCACCCTCACCGCCCTCCTCTCCAAGGTCCGAGAACTGGGCGACCCCCTTCCCGACGACTCCCTGGAACCCTCGGAACTGATCCTGCCGTCGCCGGACGCGACGCTGGAGGAGGTCCGGGAGCTGCTGAGCGACGACGGCCTGATCCCGGGTTGACCGGAACGGGGGTCCGGGGGCGGCAGCCCCCAGTCGACGCGCACCGCAACGCCGGGCACACACCACAAGGAACCTCCAGTTGGCCCCCGTTCCAAGCCCCGCAGGGACCCGCCTGCGGCGACACCTCAAGGCGCACCCCATGGCGCTGGACGCGGCGCTCGCGGTCGCCGTGCTGGCCTGCATGGTCGCCGGCTCCTTCGTGGACCCGCACGGGAAGAACGAGGTCACCTGGGCCCTGCGCACCCCCGACGCGCTCAGCCTCGTGCTCATCACCCTCGGTGCCGCGGCCCTTGTCTTCCGCCGCCGCGCCCCCATGACGGTCCTCGCCCTCACCGGCACCGCCTCCGTGGTCGAGTCCGTCACCGGCGACCCCCGCGCCCCCGTCGCCATGTCCGCGGTCATCGCCCTGTACACCGTCGCCTCGACCACCGACCGCCCCACCACTTGGCGCGTCGGCCTGCTCACCATGACCGTGCTGACCGGCTCCGCGATGCTCGCCGGCCCCCTGCCCTGGTACGCCCAGGAGAACCTCGCCATCTTCGCCTGGACCGGCATCGGCGCCACCGCGGGCGACGCGGTCCGCAGCCGGCGCGCCTTCGTCGCAGCCATCCGCGAACGCGCCGAACGCGCCGAACGCACCCGTGAGGAGGAGGCCCGCCGCCGCGTCGCCGAGGAGCGTCTGCGGATCGCCCGGGACCTGCACGACGTCGTCGCCCACCACATCGCCCTCGTCAACGTCCAGGCCGGCGTCGCCTCCCACGTCATGGACAAGCGCCCCGACCAGGCCAAGGAGGCCCTGGCCCACGTACGCGAGGCCAGCCGCTCGGCGCTCAACGAACTCCGCGCGACGGTCGGCCTGCTCCGGCAGTCCGGCGACCCCGAGGCCCCCACCGAACCCGCCCCCGGCCTGGACCGCCTCGACGAACTCGTCGGCACGTTCCGCAGCGCGGGCCTCCGGGTGGAGATCGCCCGCGCCGACGAGGGCACCACGCTCCCCGCCGCCGTCGACCTGGCCGCCTACCGGGTCATCCAGGAAGCCCTCACCAACGTGCAGAAACACGCGGGCCCGGAGGCGAAGGCCGAGGTCAGCGTCGTCCGCGTCGGCCCGAACGTCGAGATCACCGTCCTCGACGACGGAGCCGGCGACGACGAGGGCGCCGAGGACGGCGGCCACGGACTGCTCGGCATGCGCGAGCGCGTCACCGCCCTGCGCGGCACCCTCACCACCGGCCCCCGCTACGGAGGCGGCTTCCGCGTCCATGCGATCCTGCCGGTCAAGAGCCGCACCCGCGCCGCGGACGACGCCGAATGACAACCGAAGACGCGGGACGCCCCTGACCTCCCCCCGACAGACGAGGACCCCCGCATGACCATCCGCGTCCTGCTCGCCGACGACCAGGCTCTGCTGCGCAGCGCGTTCCGGGTGCTGGTCGACTCCGAGCCCGACATGGAGGTCGTCGCCGAGGCCGCCGACGGCGCGGAGGCGGTGCGGCTGGCCAAGGAGAAGCGGGCGGACGTCGTCCTGATGGACATCCGGATGCCCGGTACCGACGGCCTCGCCGCCACCCGCATGATCAGCGCCGACCCGTCCCTCGCCCAGGTCCGTGTCGTCATCCTGACCACCTTCGAGGTCGACGACTACGTCGTGCAGTCGCTGCGCGCCGGCGCCTCCGGCTTCCTCGGCAAGGGCTCCGAACCCGACGAACTGCTCAGCGCCATCCGGGTCGCGGCCGGCGGCGAGGCCCTGCTGTCCCCGGCCGCCACCAAGGGCCTGATCGCCCGTTTCCTCGCCCAGGGCGACGGCACGGACGACGACCGCGACCCGGCCCGCGCCGAGCGGCTCGACGCCCTCACCGTCCGCGAGCGCGAGGTCCTCGTCCAGGTCGCCGGCGGGCACTCCAACGACGAGATCGCCGAGCGCCTCCAGGTCAGTCCGCTGACCGTGAAGACGCACGTCAACCGGGCCATGTCCAAGCTGGGCGCTCGCGACCGGGCCCAGCTCGTGGTGATCGCGTACGAGTCCGGGCTGGTACGTCCAAGGGTGGAGTGACCTCGAAGCGGCGTACTGCGCCCGGAGTAGGCGCCGTATAAGGAAATGGACCTGGGGCCTACGAAACCGGGCTCCCCGATGGCTCAGGGTGTAAGGGCGGGCGCTCACTTGTGCGCACAGACGCCCCTGCCACGTCCGCTGCCCACTTCTGCCGCTCACAGAAGAGAGACCCTGACCCATGTCCTGGCTGTCGAGATTCAGCCTCGCCCAACGTGCCCTGATAGGCCTGATGTCGATCATCGCCATCGCCTTCGGAGCGATCGCGATACCTCAGCTCAAACAGCAGCTGCTGCCCTCCATCGAACTGCCCATGGTGTCCGTGCTCGCGCCGTACCAGGGCGCCGCGCCGGACGTGGTCGAGAAGCAGGTCGTCGAGCCGATCGAGGACAGCCTCGAAGCCGTCGACGGCATCACCGGCGTCACCTCGACGGCGAGCGAGGGCAACGCCCTGATCATGGCGTCCTTCGACTACGGCCCCGACACCCAGCAGCTGGTCGCCGACGTCCAGCAGGCCGTCAACCGGGCCCGCGTACAGCTCCCGGACGACGTCGACCCGCAGGTCATCGCCGGATCCACGGACGACATCCCGACCGTCGTCCTCTCCGTCACCTCCGGCCAGGACCAGCAGGCCCTGGCCGACCAGCTCGACCGGACGCTGGTGCCGGACCTGAAGGACATCGACGGCGTCGGCCAGGTCACCGTCGACGGCGTACGCGACCTCCAGGTCACCGTCACCCCGGACGACGCGAAGCTGGCGAAGGCGGGCCTGACCTCGGCGGCCCTCTCCCAGGCCCTCCAGGCCGGCGGCGCGACCGTCCCGGCCGGCTCCTTCGACGAGGACGGCAGCAACCGCACGGTCCAGGTGGGCGGTGGCTTCACCTCGCTGGGGCAGATCAAGGACCTGATGGTCACCGGCGAAGGTGCCGCGGGCGCCTCCGCGAAGAAGCCGGTCCGCCTCGGTGACGTCGCCGCCGTCCAGCAGGAGCAGGCCGCGGCCGACTCCATCACGCGCACGAACGGCAAGCCGTCCCTCGCCATCGCCGTCACGATGGACCGCGACGGCAGCGCGGTCGCGATCTCGGAAGCGGTGCAGGACAAGCTCCCGGAGATGCGTAAGGACCTCGGTGCGGGCGCCACGGTCACGGTCGTCAGCGACCAGGGCCCGGCGGTCAAGAAGTCCATCGACGGACTGACCACGGAGGGCGCCCTCGGTCTGCTCTTCGCGGTCCTCATCATCCTGGTCTTCCTGGCGTCGATCCGCTCGACGCTGGTGACCGCGGTGTCCATCCCGCTGTCGGTGGTCCTGGCCCTGATCGTGCTGTGGACCAGGGACCTCTCGCTGAACATGCTGACGCTCGGCGCGCTGACCATCGCCATCGGCCGGGTCGTCGACGACTCGATCGTGGTCCTGGAGAACATCAAGCGGCACCTCGGCTACGGCGAGGAGCGCGAGGAGGCCATCCTCAAGGCGGTCCGCGAGGTCGCCGGGGCGGTCACCTCCTCCACCCTCACCACGGTCGCCGTCTTCCTGCCGATCGGCCTGACCGGCGGCATGGTGGGCGAGCTGTTCGGCTCCTTCAGCCTGACGGTGACGGCGGCCCTGCTGGCGTCGCTGCTGGTGTCGCTGACGGTCGTCCCGGTCCTGTCGTACTGGTTCCTGCGCGCCCCGAAGGGCACCCCGGAGGACGCCGACGAGGCGCGCCGCAAGGCCGAGGAGAAGGAGGCGAGGAGCAGGCTCCAGCGTCTCTATGTCCCCGTCCTGCGGTTCGCGACCCGGCGCCGCCTCACCAGCGTGCTGCTCGCGGCCGTCGTCCTCATCGGTACGTTCGGCATGGCGCCGCTGCTGAAGACGAACTTCTTCGACCAGGGCGAGCAGGAAGTCCTCACCGTCAAGCAGGAGTTGAAGCCGGGCACCAGCCTCTCGGCCACCGACGAGCAGGCGACGAAGGTCGAGAAGCTGCTCGCCGGCACCGAGGGCGTGAAGGACTACCAGGTCACGATCGGCTCGTCCGGCTTCATGGCCGCCTTCGGCGGCGGCACCGACACCAACCAGGCGTCGTACCAGGTGATGCTGGAGGACTCGGCGTCGTACGAGGACGTGCAGGACCGTGTCGAGGCGGGCCTGAAGAAGCTCGACGGCGTCGGTACGACCACCATCGCGGCCGGTGACGGCTTCGGCGCCCAGGACCTGAGCGTCGTCGTGAAGGCGGCCGACGGGGACGTGCTGCGCAAGGCGGCCGAGCAGGTCCGCGAGGCGGTGGCCGGCCTGGACGACGTCACGGACGTGACCAGCGACCTGGCGCAGAGCGTGCCGCGTATCTCGGTGAAGGCCAACGACAAGGCGGCCGCGGCCGGCTTCAACGACCAGACCCTCGGGATGGCCGTCGGCCAGGCGGTCCGCGGCAACACCGCGGCCCGCGCGACCCTCGACGACACCGAGCGGGACGTCGTCATCAGGTCCGCCAAGCCGGCGACGACGCTGAAGCAGCTTCAGGACCTGTCCCTGGGCAGGGTGAAGCTGGGTGACATCGCCGAGGTGAAGCTGGTGGACGGGCCGGTCTCGATGACCCGCATCGACGGCCAGCGCGCCGCCACCATCACGGCGAAGCCGACCGGTGACAACACCGGCGCGGTCAGCGCGGACCTCCAGGCAAAGATCAAAGAGCTGACGCTCCCGGCGGGCGCGACGGCGTCGATCGGCGGTGTCTCCGAGGACCAGGACGAGGCGTTCGCCAACCTGGGCCTGGCGATGCTGGCGGCCATCGCGATCGTGTTCATGCTGCTGGTGGCGACCTTCCGTTCGCTGATCCAGCCGCTGATCCTGCTCGTGTCGATCCCGTTCGCTGCGACCGGCGCGATCGGCCTCCTGGTGGCGACCGGCACTCCGATGGGCGTCCCCGCGATGATCGGCATGCTGATGCTGATCGGCATCGTGGTGACCAACGCGATCGTGCTGATCGACCTGATCAACCAGTACAGGCGGCAGGGCTACGGCGTCGTGGAGGCGGTGATCGAGGGTGGCCGGCACCGGCTGCGGCCCATCCTGATGACCGCGCTGGCGACGATCTTCGCGCTGCTGCCCATGGCCCTGGGTGTCACCGGCGAGGGCGGCTTCATCGCCCAGCCGCTGGCCGTGGTCGTCATCGGCGGTCTGATCACCTCGACCCTGCTGACCCTGCTCCTCGTCCCGACGCTGTACGCGATGGTGGAGCTCCGCAAGGAGCGCCGGGCGAAGAAGCGGGCGGCGAAGAGGGCGAAGAAGGCGGGCGTCCCGGACGAGCCGACGTCGGGTTCGGCCTCGGGGCCGGGTTCGGGTTCGGCGTCTGACGAGCCGGAACCGGCCGGGGTCTGATGTCCGGCGTGACAATCCGCACGACCTGAGCAGAAGCGGCCGGCCCGTCCCGGGAGAAACCCCGGGACGGGCCGGCCGTTTTCCCGGACCAGCCCAGGACCGTCGCGCCGCCCCGCATTGCGCCGCCGCGCACTGCGTCGCCCACAGCTGGCCGTCCGGCCAGGGCTCGCGGCCGGGCGGCCGCGGGCCGCGTCCCGGCCCGGGGTGACGCCACGGGAGTGCGCGCCGGCTGTCAGCGACGGCGACGGGTGTTGAGCCGGGCGGCCTGGCGTGTCAGGTAGTCGCGTTCGGCGAGGCCGGGTGCCTTCCGGGCCGCCTCGGCGTACAGCCGTGCCGCCGTCGCCAGGTCGCCGTCGCGTTCGTGGAGGTACGCCGCCGCCGCGGTGTGCCGGGGCAGCGAGTCGTCCAGCGCCGCGAGCGCGGCCAGCCCGGCGCGCGGCCCGTCGGCCTCGCCCACGGCCACCGCCCGGTTGAGGCGGACGACCGGGCTGTCGGTGAGGCGCGCGAGCTCGTCGTACCACTCGACGATCTGCACCCAGTCGGTCTCCTCGGCACTGAGCGCGTCGGCGTGCAGGGCCGCGATGGCGGCCTGGGCCTGGAACTCGCCGAGCCGGTCCCGGGCGAGGGCCGCCTGGAGGATCCGGACGCCCTCGGCGATCGACGCGGTGTCCCACCGGCCGCGGTCCTGCTCGGCGAGCGGCACCAGGCTGCCGTCGGGCGCGGTCCGGGAGGCGCGTCGGGCGTGGTGCAGCAGCATGAGGGCGAGCAGCCCCGCCACCTCGGGGTGGTCGATCGCGGCCGCGAGTTGCCGGGTGAGCCGGATGGCCTCGGCGGCGAGGTCGACATCGCCGGAGTAGCCCTCGTTGAAGACCAGGTAGAGCACGCGCAGCACGGTGGCGACGTCGCCGGGCTGGTCGAACCGTACGCCGGAGACGGTGCGCTTGGCCCGGCTGATGCGTTGCGCCATGGTCGCCTCGGGCACGAGGTAGGCCTGGGCGATCTGCCGGGTGGTGAGTCCGCCGACGGCACGCAGCGTCAGCGCGACCGCGGACGACGGGGTCAGCGAAGGGTGGGCGCACAGGAAGTAGAGCTGGAGCGTGTCGTCCACGTCGGGCGCGGGCCCGGGCGTCGGCTCCTCGTCGACCAGGTCCTCGCGCCGGCGGCGGGCGCTGTCCGCCCGGGCCTGGTCGAGGAACTTGCGTCAGGCCACGGTGACCAGCCAGCCCTTCGCATCACGCGGCGGATCGGCCGGCCACACCCGCACGGCCTCGACCAGCGCGTCCTGCACGGCGTCCTCGGCCGCCGCGAAGTCGGCTCCGCGGCGGACGAGGATCGTGAGCACGCTCGGGGTGAGGCTGCGCAGCAGTGCCTCATCCATGGACGAGGCACTCCGGAACGGTGGGCGGCGCGGTCAGGAACGGACGCACCTCCAGCCACTCGTGGATCGGCTTCCCGCCCGCGCCCGGGGCACCCGACAGCTCCCCGGCGAGCTCGACGGCCCGCTCGTAGCTGTCGACGTCGATCACCATCCAGCCGGCGATGAGGTCCTTGGTCTCGGCGAACGGCCCGTCGGTGACCGGTGGCCGCCCCTCACCGTCGTACCGGACCCACGCCCCCTCGGGCGCGAGCGCCTGACCGTCGACGAACTCACCCGTCTTCTCCAGCCGGGCCGCGAAGTCGTTCATGTACTGCACGTGCGCCGAGATCTCCTCCGGCGTCCACTGGTCCATCGGCACGTCGTTCACGGCAGCCGGGGCGCCACGGTAGTGCTTGAGCAACAGGTACTTCGCCATGGTCTCTCTCCTCGATGCTGTGCGACCCATTCTGGTCGCGTTCACCACGGGGACGGAGCCGATACCGGGTTCTCGACATCGCGCCGGAAGTTTTTTCGGCCCACCGCACATCGAGCCCGGCGAACAGTCCGACGGACCGGCCTCCGGATCTTTGTGTCTTCTGCCAGTACGACCTTGTCCCGGCCCGCCGGAAGACTTCCCGCCACAGGCCGCGGCTTGTCCCGGGACGGGACGGTCGCGGCCCTTGGACGTGACGACGAAGCACAGGGGAGGAACCCACGATGAGCGTGCAGCAGTACGACGAGATCGGTGAGGCGTTCGAGGGCTTCAAGTCCCTGCCGTTGACGCGGTACGGAGAGGTGCCCAGCTTTCTGGGCCTGGTCGGGGACGTGCGCGGCAGGTCGGTTCTCGACCTGGCCTGCGGCACCGGGTTCTACAGCAGGGAGTTCAAGCGGCGCGGCGCCACGGATGTGCTCGGCATCGACATCTCGGGCGAAATGGTCGCCGCCGCACAGCGGTTGGAGGAGGCCGACCCGCTGGGGGTGCGCTACGAGGTGGGCGATGTGGCCGAACTGCGCGCGCTTGAGCGGCGTTTCGACATCGCCCTCGGGGTCCAGCTGCTCAACTACGCGCAGAGCATCGCCGAGCTGGAGTCGATGTGCCGCAACGTGCACCGCGGCCTGGTGCCCGGCGGCGAGTTCTTCGTGCTCGCCCAGTCGCCCGACTACCCCGGCGGCGGGCAGGCCCTGGCCAAGTACGGCTTTCTCTGCGAGCCGACCGGCGAGAAGATCGAGACCGGGCCGCGCTTCCGGGTCACGGCGCTGCTCGACCCGCCGATCTCGATCATCGGCGCCGTGCCGAGCCGCGAACTCTACGAAGCGTCTCTGCGGGCCGCCGGATTCAGCGACCTGACCTGGGTGCCCCTGGAGGTGTCCGAGGCCGGCGTGCGCGAGTTCGGCGCGGACTTCTGGGCCGACTTCCTCGCCGAGCCCCCGCTGGAGATGCTGCGCTGCCGCGCCTGAGCGGAACGGACAAGGGCGGGGCCCGACCATCACGGTCGGGCCCCGCCCTCTTGCGTACGGCGCTCGGTCGTCCGCTTCCGGCCTGGCTACGGCAGCGCCAGCATCCGTTCCAGCGCCAGCTTCGCGAACGCCTCCGTCTCCTTGTCGACCTCGATCCGGTTGACCAGGTTGCCCTCGGCCAGCGACTCCAGGGTCCAGACCAGGTGGGGGAGGTCGATGCGGTTCATGGTCGAGCAGAAGCAGACCGTCTTGTCGAGGAAGACGATCTCCTTGCCCTCGGGCGCGAAACGGTTCGCCAGGCGCCGTACGAGGTTCAGCTCGGTCCCGATGGCCCACTTGGAGCCGGCCGGGGCGGCCTCCAGGGCCTTGATGATGTACTCGGTCGAACCGACGTAGTCCGCCGCCGCCACGACCTCGTGCTTGCACTCGGGGTGCACCAGGACGTTCACGCCCGGGATCCGTTCGCGGACGTCGTTCACCGAGTCCAGGCTGAAGCGGCCGTGCACCGAGCAGTGCCCGCGCCACAGGATCATCTTCGCGGCGCGCAGCTCGTCCGCCGTCAGCCCGCCGTTCGGCTTGTGCGGGTTGTAGACGACGCAGTCCTCCAGGGACATGCCCATGTCCCGGACGGCGGTGTTGCGGCCGAGGTGCTGGTCGGGCAGGAAGAGCACCTTCTCGCCCTGCTCGAACGCCCAGTCCAGGGCCCGTTTCGCGTTGGACGAGGTGCAGATCGTGCCGCCGTGCTTGCCCGTGAACGCCTTGATGTCCGCGGACGAGTTCATGTACGACACCGGCACGACCTGCTCGGCTATGCCGGCCTCGGTCAGCACGTCCCAGCACTCGGCGACCTGCTCCGCCGTCGCCATGTCGGCCATCGAGCAGCCGGCGGCGAGGTCGGGCAGGACGACCTTCTGGTCGTCGGACGTCAGGATGTCCGCGGACTCGGCCATGAAGTGCACGCCGCAGAACACGATGTACTCGGCCTCCGGGCGGGCGGCCGCGTCCCGGGCCAGCTTGAACGAGTCACCGGTCACATCCGCGAACTGGATGACCTCGTCGCGCTGGTAGTGGTGGCCGAGCACGAAGACCTTGTTCCCGAGCTTCTCCTTGGCCGCGCGGGCGCGCTCGACCAGGTCCGGGTCGGACGGCGAGGGAAGGTCGCCGGGACACTCGACGCCGCGCTCGCTCCTCGGGTCGGCCTCACGGCCGAGGAGCAGCAGGGCGAGGGGCGTCGGCTGTACGTCGAGCTCCTGGGTCTGGGCGGTGGTCACGACACGCACCCTTTCTGTTCTGCGGCTCGCCGGCACCGGAGAATCCGGACCCGGCGGGTCAAGCGGGACACCTTCATCGACCTTCTCGTCGATTTGACGCTATCTATCATAACTGGTTCACGTCAGTTTGACGATGGCCATCATGTCGATGTGACGTGAATCCCGGTGAGGGGTCGGCCTATTCCCCAAAGAGGCGTTTTCCGCTTCGCACGCCGTGTGCGAGCATGAAGAAAGACGGAAAGACAAGCGCCCGGCCCTGGAATGAATCCGCGGCCCCGCCGGTTGCACTCGTCGGCAAGCAGTCTCCGTACAACCCGGGAGAGATGTAGATGTCCGTATCGGACGAGACCAGCACCGCCACCGACGGCATCATCCTGAGTGACGCCGCCGCGGCCAAGGTCAAGGCCCTGCTCGACCAGGAAGGCCGCGACGACCTCGCGCTGCGTGTCGCCGTTCAGCCCGGTGGCTGCTCCGGCCTGCGCTACCAGCTCTTCTTCGACGAGCGCTCGCTCGACGGCGACGTCGTCAAGGACTTCGGCGGGGTCAAGGTCGTCACCGACCGCATGAGCGCCCCCTACCTGGGCGGCGCGTCCATCGACTTCGTGGACACGATCGAGAAGCAGGGCTTCACGATCGACAACCCGAACGCGACCGGCTCCTGCGCCTGCGGCGACTCCTTCAACTGAGCCGGCCCGGCCGAGCCCGGTAAGGGCCCGCCGACACGCGGAAAGGCGGCGACCCCCTCCGACGGGGCCGCCGCCTTCCTGTGTCCGCGGACCCTTACCGGGCCCCGGACGTCTGCGGTGTCGCCGGGAGCCGCGCCCCGGGCTTCTCCAGCGGGACCGCCTGGCCGTCCGTGCCCACGACCTTCCGGTCCCCGAGCGGCTCGTCCAGCTGAACGCTCCGGTGGAACAACTTGGCGATCTGGATGCACACCTGGCCCGACTGCGACGTCTCGGTCACCCGGATCGTCACCTCGTCACCGGTCTCGCTCGCCGTCACCTTGTACTCGGCGCACACCCCGCCCGTGAAGGCCACGGTCAGCTCCTTACCGTCGGCCGTGTAGCCGTCCGCCGCCACGTTCCGGATGATCGGCGACGAACTCGGCTCGTCCTTCGGCCCGCTCGGCCGCGGGGAGGCCGGTGCGGACGGCTCCTCGGACGGCGCCGACGAGACCAGGTACTCCGGGTCGATCGCCGGATACGTCACCGTGAAGCTGTCCCGCGCACCCGGCGACCGCACCTCGAACAGCCAGGACGGCACCAGCGCCTGCCGCGCCTCCACCTGGTGCGCGGCCAGCCCGAACACCGCCTTCTCGACCGTCAGGGTGTCCTTCGCCGGCGCCCCCGTCGACGCCTCCGCGCCACAGGGCGCCTCGAGCCGGTCCTTCAGCGGTACGGGACTGGCGCAGCCGCCGATCCCCATGCGGTGGCCGGTCCCCGGCGCCGCGTTCAGCAGCCCGAGCGTCCTCTCGGCGTCCAGCACCGGGTATGTGTCCCCCTTCACCGGCGCCTTCAACTGGCCGCTGCCGCCGACCACCTCACCCTGGGCGCTCACCGTCACCCCGGTCGTCCAGCCGTACGTGGGCAGCCCGCCCACCACGGGATCGGCGTTCACCACCCGCTGGGCGCCCATGAGCTGGCTCGCGTCGAGTTTCGCGTCGTCCTGGCCCACCGCCTTGAGCACCGGCGCGGCGGCCTTCTTCGCGGCGGCCTCGCTCACCGGGTCGTCGGTCGGCCCGGTGGGGTCCTGGCGGCAGACGGTGGTGCTCTCGCAGTTGTCGGTGCCGGGGGAGTACCGGGAGAACGTCCAGGTCCCCGGCGCCTGCTTGTTCACCTGGAGACTGGGCCCCGCCCCGTCCGTGGCGCCGACCCGCCAGGTCTCCCCCTGCGCGACCGGCTTCCCGTCCACCCCGAGCGCCTCGGCCAGCCGGGCCACCTCGGCCGCGCCGACCTCGCCGCCCGCCCGGTACACGGGCGCCGACCCGGGCCCGTCCGACAGCTCTGCGTCGACCTTGTAGGTGACGCCGTACGGGTTGGGCTCCCCGGGCGCGATGCCACCCGTACCGCCCGGACCGCGCTCGCTGTAGCCGTCGAGACGCAGCGGCGGCGGAGAGCCGCCGTCGGCCGCCCCGGACGCCGTACCACCGTCCGGCCCACCGGACGTACTCGCGGCGAGATAGGCCCCGCCGCCCCCGACGAGCAGTACGGCGGCGGCGACGGAGGCGATGATCGCGGGGGAGCGGCGCCGGGGCGCATCGGAGACATCGGCGTCTTCGCCGGCGGCGACGGCGGCGACATCAGGAGCGCCGTCGGCCGGATCCGCCCCCTCGGCGCCACCGACCTCGGCGACATGCTCGTCCCGGGTCCCGACCTCGACATCGTCCCTGGCATCGTCCTCGGAGCCGGAAACGGACGTGACGTCCTGCGAACCGCCGCCCGAAGCCTCGGCACCAGCGGCGTCCGCGTCCGCGCCCTTCTCCTGCCCGGCGACCTGCTCCTCGGCGGAGCCGTCGGCGCCCGTGTCGTCGTTCTCGGGTCGCTCGGTGTTCACCGCATCGCTCCTTCGGCTGCGCACATGTCCCATGCCCCTGACCCGACCCTGTCAAAAGAGTCGGCCTGTGGGGTCGTATCCCGCATCCCCTTTACGGGGGACGCCGATGGGACGCAGCGGGGGAGCGCGCGGTTCCCCGAACGGCGCAGTCGGCTCAGTCGCCGTAGTCCGACATCGCGTCCACCAGCCGCGCGGACCTCGGCGGCACGGTCACCCCATGGATGCGTGAAGGGGAGACGGGACGGGAAAGGACACGATCGGGAGCGGCCCAGTGAGGAGCCATCCGCGCGCAGTCACCCAGCAGGGACGCCAGGTCGACCTCCGGTTCGGCCGGAGCGGGGGCGCGGACCTCGAATTTCGTCATAGCGGCACCGTAGACACGCCGGAGCCCGCGAAGAAAGATCTACTATCGGGTAGTTCTGGCCACTTCAGAGTGCCGGTCACGCACGGTAGCGTGGACTGTCAATTCCGCCTCCCCGCAGGAGACCTCCCGCCGTGCGCATCGCAGTCACCGGCTCCATCGCCACCGACCACCTCATGACCTTCCCCGGCCGCTTCGCCGACCAGCTCGTCGCGGACCAACTGCACACGGTCTCGCTCTCCTTCCTGGTCGACAACCTCGACGTACGCCGGGGCGGCGTCGGCGCGAACATCGCCTTCGGCATGGGTCAGCTGGGCACGAACCCGATCCTGGTCGGCGCCGCGGGCTCCGACTTCGACGAGTACCGGGCCTGGCTGGACCGGCACGGCGTCGACACCGGCTCGGTCCGCATCTCCGAGACCCTGCACACCGCCCGGTTCGTCTGCACCACCGACGCCGACCACAACCAGATCGGCTCCTTCTACACCGGTGCGATGAGCGAGGCCCGCCTGATCGAGCTGAAGACCGTCGCGGACCGCGTCGGCGGCCTCGACCTGGTCCTGATCGGCGCCGACGACCCCGAGGGCATGCTCCGCCACACCGAGGAGTGCCGCGCCCGCCAGATCCCCTTCGCCGCCGACTTCTCCCAGCAGATCGCCCGCATGGACGGCGACGAGATCCGGATACTGCTGGACGGCGCGACGTACCTCTTCTCCAACGAGTACGAGAAGGGCCTCATCGAGTCCAAGACCGGCTGGACGGACGAGGAGATCCTCTCCAAGGTCGGCCACCGCGTCACGACCCTCGGATCGCGCGGCGTCCGCATCGAGCGGGCCGGCCACGACCCGATCGAGGTCGGCTGCCCCGAGGAGGAGCGCAAGGCCGACCCGACGGGTGTCGGCGACGCCTTCCGTGCGGGGTTCCTGTCGGGTCTGGCCTGGGGTGTCTCACTGGAGCGGGCCGCGCAGGTCGGGTGCATGCTGGCGACGCTCGTCATCGAGACGGTGGGGACGCAGGAGTATCAGCTGCGGCGGGGCCACTTCATGGAGCGGTTCACCAAGGCGTACGGGGACGCTGCCGCTGAGGAGGTCCGTAAGCACCTCGGCTGAGGCCGGGTGCGAGCGCGAGCGACTACGCGTCTGCCTCGGCGGGCGCGTCGTCGTGTGCGGGTGCGTGGGGGCTGGTCGCGCACACGCGGCGGTAGCCGCATATCGACACAGCCCCGCGCCCCTAGAGGCGGGCGTTCAGCTCGCCCGGCGGATCAAATACGCCGTTCCTCGTTCCGCCGGTTCCTCCCCTACGTACTCCTGCCCCCGCATCTCGCACCACGCCGGGATGTCGAGCCGGGCCGCCTCGTCATCGGCCAGTACCCGTACCAACCCCCCCACCGGCACGTCCCCGATGACCTTGGCGAGTTCGATGACGGGGATCGGGCACAGCTTGCCGAGGGAGTCCACGACCAGGACGTCGTCGCGTACGACCGTCTCGGCGGTCGGCGCGCCCAGCTTCTCCCGGACCCCGGCCACCGCGCCCGGCAGCACCTCCAGGAACCGCTCCACGTCCTGCGCGGCCGTCCCGAACGGCAACGAGACCCGCACATTCCCCTCACTCAGCACCCCCATCGCCCGCAGCACATGGCTGGGCGTCAGCGTGCTGCTCGTGCAGGACGAACCGGAGGAGACGGAGAACCCGGCGCGATCCAGCTCGTGCAGCAATGTCTCCCCGTCGACATAGAGACAGGAGAAGGTGACGATCCCGGGGAGCCGGCGCACCGGGTCGCCGACCACCTCCACGTCCGGCACCAGCCCCGGCACCTGAGCCCGGATCCGCTCCGTCAGCTCCCGCAGCCGTACCGCCTCTTGGGCCGCCTCCGCCCGCACCGCCCGCAGTGAGGCCGCCGCCGCCACGATCGCCGGGATGTTCTCGAACCCGGCAGCCCGCCCCGACTCCCGCTCGTCCGCGGGCCCTTGCGCGGCGAACCGCACGCCCTTGCGTACGACGAGCAGGCCGACGCCCGACGGCCCACCCCATTTGTGCGCACTCCCGGTCAGCACCGACCAGTCACCCTCGACGCGCCCCCACCCCAGCGACTGCGCCGCGTCCACCAGCAACGGCACCCCGGCCTCCCGGCACACCCCGGCCACCTCGGCCACCGGCTGCTCGGTCCCCACCTCGTGGTTGGCCGACTGGAGACACGCCAGCGCGGTGTCCGCCCGAAGGGCGTCCGCGTACGCGCCGGCGTTCACCGCCCCTGCCCGGTCCACAGCTACCTGCGTGACCGACCCGCCCCCGGCCGTGTGCGTGTCAGCCGCATGGAGCACAGAGGAGTGTTCGACCGCGGACACAATCAGGTGACGCCCGACCCGCCGCCGCCCGGCCAACACGCCCGCGACACCCGAATGCACGGCTCGGGTCCCGGACGAGGTGAAGACCAACTCGTCCGCCCGGCACCCCACGGCCTCGGCAGCCGCCTCCCGAGCCGCGTCCAGCAACATCCGGGCCCTACGGCCTTCCCGATACAGACGTGCGGGATCAGCCCACCCTTCATCGAGCGAGGCCTGTAGCGCCTGCCGGGCCACAGGATGAAGCGGAGCACTGGAAGCAGCGTCGAAGTAAGCCACATGGCAACGCTAAACGTCCGGTCACCGCAACGCCCTGAAGGGGCGCGCGACAGTGACATCAGCGGCTCCGCCGCGGGGCGCGACCAGCCCAAAATCACCCGCAGCCGCCAAACAAGCGAACCACCCCACCCCATAGGCACCCCTCCCCGCGAACCCCCGGAGGGCGTCGGCTAGGGTTTGGTCCGCATAAACATCCAAACCCCTGCCCGTCGCAGGGCGGCGACCGACCCGCGAGAAGGCCAGGCCGCAGCCATACCGCGCGGGCGAGACTCTCGGGAAGGCGCTACGTGAGTCCCAACGGCTCCGACCGCTCGCCGCGGCGCCCGATGCGGCGGAAGCTGCTGCAGGCAATGACCGCGGGCCTGGTCCTGGCGACAGCCACCGGTTGCTCGTACAACTGGGAAGACTTCCCCCGCCTTGGTATGCCCACCCCGACCACGGAAGAGGCTCCGCGGATCCTCTCCCTGTGGCAGGGGTCCTGGGCGGCTGCGCTCGCCGTCGGCGTGCTCGTGTGGGGTCTGATCCTGTGGAGCGCCATGTTCCACCGGCGCAGCCGCACCAAGGTCGAGGTTCCCCCGCAGACCCGGTACAACATGCCGATCGAGGCGCTGTACACGGTGGTCCCGCTCATCATCGTCTCGGTCCTCTTCTACTTCACGGCCCGCGACGAGTCGAAGCTCCTCGAGCTCAAGGACAAGCCCGACGTCACGATCAACGTCGTCGGCTTCCAGTGGAGCTGGGCCTTCAACTACGTCGAGCCCGTCGAGGGTTCCAGCGGCGACGCGAAGACGGCCAAGGAACTGGCCGCGATCCCGGACCGCTTCAAGGAAGACTTCCCGGCGAACGCCGGCGGCGTCTACGACGCGGGCACCCCGGGCACGCGGAACCCGCAGACGGGCAACCCGGGCCCCACCCTGTGGCTGCCCAAGGGCAAGACGGTCCGCTTCGTCCTCACCTCGCGTGACGTCATCCACTCCTTCTGGGTGGTGCCGTTCCTGATGAAGCAGGACGTCATCCCGGGCCACACCAACGCCTTCGAGGTGACCCCCAACAAGGAGGGCACCTTCCTGGGCAAGTGCGCCGAGCTGTGCGGCGTCGACCACTCCCGGATGCTGTTCAACGTGAAGGTCGTCTCCCCCGAGCGCTACGAGCAGCACCTCAAGGACCTCGCGAAGAAGGGGCAGACCGGTTACGTTCCCGCCGGCATCGCGCAGACGAGCCACGAGAAGAACCGGGAGACGACAAACCTGTGAGCATCCTCAACGAACCCCAGGGTGCCGCCGCAGCTGAGGACTCGTACGAGAACGAGCTGCCGGTTCGGCGCCGGCAACCCGGCAACGTCGTGGTCAAGTGGCTCACCACCACCGACCACAAGACGATCGGGACGCTGTACCTCGTCACGTCGTTCGCGTTCTTCGTGATCGGTGGCGTGATGGCGCTGCTCATGCGCGCCGAGCTGGCCCGTCCGGGCCTGCAGATCATGTCGAACGAGCAGTTCAACCAGGCGTTCACGATGCATGGCACGATCATGCTGCTGATGTTCGCGACGCCGCTGTTCGCGGGCTTCGCGAACTGGATCATGCCGCTGCAGATCGGCGCGCCGGACGTGGCGTTCCCCCGGCTGAACATGTTCGCGTACTGGCTGTACCTCTTCGGCTCGCTCATCGCGGTCGGCGGGTTCCTCACCCCGCAGGGTGCGGCCGACTTCGGCTGGTTCGCCTACAGCCCGCTGTCGGACGCCGTCCGCAGCCCGGGCATCGGCGCCGACATGTGGATCATGGGTCTGGCCTTCTCCGGCTTCGGCACCATCCTCGGCTCGGTCAACTTCATCACCACGATCATCTGCATGCGCGCCCCCGGCATGACCATGTTCCGCATGCCGATCTTCGTGTGGAACGTGCTGCTGACCGCGGTCCTGGTCCTGCTCGCCTTCCCCGTCCTCGCGGCGGCGCTCTTCGCGCTGGAGGCGGACCGCAAGTTCGGTGCCCATGTCTTCGACTCGGCCAACGGCGGAGCCTTGCTGTGGCAACACCTCTTCTGGTTCTTCGGCCATCCAGAGGTGTACATCATCGCGTTGCCGTTCTTCGGCATCATCAGTGAGGTCATCCCGGTCTTCTCCCGCAAGCCGATGTTCGGCTACATGGGTCTGATCGCGGCGACCATCGCCATCGCGGGTCTGTCCGTGACGGTGTGGGCGCACCACATGTACGTCACCGGAGGCGTCCTCCTACCGTTCTTCTCCTTCATGACGTTCCTCATCGCCGTACCGACAGGCGTGAAGTTCTTCAACTGGATCGGAACGATGTGGAAGGGCTCGTTGTCCTTCGAGACACCGATGCTCTGGGCGACCGGCTTCCTGATCACCTTCACCTTCGGTGGTCTGACCGGTGTCATCCTCGCCTCGCCGCCGATGGACTTCCACGTCTCCGACTCGTACTTCGTGGTGGCGCACTTCCACTACGTCGTCTTCGGCACCGTCGTCTTCGCGATGTTCTCCGGCTTCCACTTCTGGTGGCCGAAGATGACCGGCAAGATGCTCGACGAGCGCCTGGGCAAGATCACGTTCTGGACGCTGTTCATCGGCTTCCACGGCACCTTCCTGGTCCAGCACTGGCTGGGCGCGGAGGGCATGCCGCGGCGTTACGCGGACTACCTCGCGGCCGACGGCTTCACCGCCCTGAACACGATCTCGACGATCAGCTCGTTCGTGCTCGGCGCGTCGCTGCTGCCGTTCTTCTACAACGTGTGGAAGACCGCCAAGTACGGCAAGAAGATCGAGGTCGACGACCCGTGGGGCTACGGCCGCTCGCTCGAGTGGGCCACGTCCTGCCCGCCGCCGCGGCACAACTTCCTCACCCTGCCGCGGATTCGCTCCGAATCCCCGGCGTTCGACCTGCACCACCCTGAGATCGCCGCCCTCGACCAGCTCGAGAACGCTCCTCACGGTGAGAAGGCCCTCGCTGGTGGCAAGGAGGCCGGCAAGTGAAGATCCAGGGCAAGATGTTCATCTGGCTGAGCGTCTTCATCCTCGCCATGGCGGTCGTCTATGGCGTGTGGTCGAAGGAGCCGGCCGGCACGACGGCCCTCTTCCTGGCCTTCGGTCTGTCCATCATGATCGGCTTCTACCTGGGCTTCACGGCCCGGCGGGTCGACACGGGCGCCCAGGACAACAAGGAAGCGGACGTCGCGGACGACGCCGGCGAGGTCGGGTTCTTCAGCCCGCACAGCTGGCAGCCGCTCTCCCTCGCGATCGGAGGCGCCCTCGCCTTCCTGTCGATCGCGATCGGCTGGTGGCTGATGTACTTCTCGGCGCCGATGATCCTCATCGGCATCTGGGGCTGGGTCTTCGAGTACTACCGCGGTGAGAACCGCACCCAGTAGCACGAGCTGAGCTCACAGGAGCCCGGACACTCCGCCAGGAGAGTCCGGGCTCCCGCTTTTGCAGCAACGGGCGTCACCCGTACGCCCTATCCGGCGCGCCGTGGGTGACATGGCTTCCTAGCGTGAGGCCATGAGCCAAACACCGCGCAAGAGCACCGTCATAGGCTGCTCGCTGCTGCTGATAGCGATAGGCGCCGGCGCAGCCGGATGCAGCAGCGACGGCAACCCGCTGTCCGCCGAGCCCTACGACGCGGCCGACCAGATCGCCTTCAACGGCCCCACGGGCGACGGGCAGAAGGCCGACCCCGACAAGCCCCTGGAGATCACCGCAGAGGACTCCGACGGCCGCATCACGGACGTCACCGCCAGGGACGCCGCAGGACGCTATGTCGCGGGCGAACTCTCCGCCGACGGCACTCGCTGGCACAGCACCTCCCCGCTGGCCGCCAACGCCCGCTACACGGTCCGCGTGAGCACCGAGGACGAGGACGGCGCCCCCGGCCGCAAGGTCCTCACCTTCGACACCAGCAAGCCGACCAGCAACAAGCACCTGACGGTGACCTTCGGCCCCAAGGCGGGCACCTACGGCGTGGGCCAGCCCGTCACGGCCGAACTGAGCCAGCCCGTCAAGGACAACAACCAGCGCGCGACGGTCGAGCGGGCCCTGAAGGTCGAGTCCACCCCCTCCGTCGAGGGCACCTGGCACTGGGTGAGCGACAAGGAACTCCACTACCGCCCCCAGGAGTACTGGCCCGCCGGCGCCACCATCCAGGCCCGGAGCAACCTCGAGGGCATCAAGATCAGCGACCGCCTCCGGGGCGGCAAGGTCAAGCCCCTGCGGATCACCATCGGCGACCAGGTCATCGCCGTCACCGACGCCGCGACCCACCAGCTGACCCTCTACCGCAACGGCGAGGAGGTCCGCTCGATCCCGGTCACGACCGGCAAGCCCGGCTTCGAGACCCGCAACGGCGTCAAGGTCGTACTGGGCAAGGAGTACTTCGTACGTATGCGCAGCACCAGCATCGGCATCTCCGCGGGCTCCTCCGAGTCGTACGACCTGCCCGTCTACTACGCCACCCGCGTGACCTGGAGCGGCGAATACGTCCACGCCGCCCCCTGGTCCGTCGGCTCCCAGGGCTACGCCAACGTCAGCCACGGCTGCACCGGCATGAGCACCGCCAACGCCGCCTGGTTCTTCGAGAACATCCGCGAGGGCGACATCGTCAAGGTCATCAACTCGTACGGCAACACGATGGAACCGTTCGGCAACGGCTTCGGCGACTGGAACCTCGAGTGGAAGAACTGGCGCAACGGCAGCGCCCTGGTGGGCGGCACCCCGGAGGGCCCGAGCCCGTGGGAGAAGGCAAGACTGAGGCCGCAGAACGTCTGAACGCCTTCAGGGCAGCGCCCTCAGGGGCGCGGGGAACCGCGCGACCAGCCACAACAGGCCCGCAGCCGCCCGCGAACCGCGACCAGTCGAGCTCCTAGGCGCTCTGAAGGTTCTTCGTCCGCAGCAAAGAGGCCAACGCCCCCGCGAACTCCACGGGCTCCACCGGCAGCGTCACCGCCGCCTCGGCCCGACTCCACGTCGCCAGCCACGCATCCTGCGGCCGCCCGATCAGCAGCAGCACCGGCGGGCAGTTGAACACCTCGTCCTTGATCTGCCGGCAGACCCCCATGCCCCCCATGGGCACGGCCTCGCCGTCCAGCACACAGACGTCGATGCCCCCCTTGTCCAGCTCCTTGATGACGGCGGCCGGCGTCGCGCACTCCACGAACCGCACCACCGGCACATCCGGAGCGGGCCGGCGCCCGGTAGCCAACCTCACCTGCTCGCGGGTGTTGGAGTCGTCGCTGTAGACCAGCACCGTGGCGGTCGGCTGCATTGTTCCTCCGTGACGTCAGCGTCGTAAGGACAGGCCTGTTGGGCCGGATGCTACTCCCTTGAACACCACGTCAACACCGGTATGAACGGGGAAGACACTCCGAACGGCACCCCCCGGAGTGAGGGCGGGATAAGCGACCGACATAATGTCGGTCGTGGCGACAGCAACGACAGTAGACAAGGGTCACGCGCACCCGTCGGTCAACCGACCGAACCTCACCAGCGTCGGAACCATCATCTGGTTGAGTTCCGAGCTGATGTTCTTCGCGGCCCTCTTCGCGATGTACTTCACCCTGCGATCGGTGACCGGTCCGGACTTCTGGCATGAGAAGGCGGACGCCCTGAACTTCCCGTTCTCGGCGACGAACACCACGATCCTGGTGCTCTCCTCCCTCACCTGCCAGCTCGGCGTGTTCGCCGCCGAGCGCGGTGATGTGAAGAAGCTCCGGGGCTGGTTCATCGTCACCTTCATCATGGGTGCGATCTTCATCGGCGGTCAGGTGTACGAGTACACCGAGCTGGTCAAGCACGAGGGCCTCTCGCTCTCGTCCGACCCGTACGGCTCGGTCTTCTACCTGACCACCGGTTTCCACGGCCTGCACGTGACGGGCGGCCTGATCGCCTTCCTGCTGGTCCTCGGCCGCACCTACGCGGCGAAGAGGTTCACGCACGAGCAGGCGACCGCCGCGATCGTCGTGTCCTACTACTGGCACTTCGTCGATGTCGTCTGGATCGGCCTCTTCGCCACGATCTACATGATCAAGTAGCCGGGCCCGATCCCGCGCGCGTTCCACAAACGCACATACCGCAAGCATCGACGCAGAAGATCCTGACACCGGGGTAATCCGTGAAAAAGCTCTCCGCACGACGACGCCATCCGCTGGCGGCGGTCGTCGTCCTACTCCTCGCGCTGGCGTGCACGGGGGGGCTGTACGCCATGTTCGCTCCCGCGGACAAGGCGCAGGCCGAGGAAACCGCCCAGTCCCTCACCATCGAGGAGGGCAAGAAGCTCTACACCGTCGGCTGCGCCAGCTGCCACGGAACCGATGGTCAGGGCACCTCTGACGGTCCGAGCCTGGTGGGCGTCGGCGCCGCCGCCGTCGACTTCCAGGTCTCGACGGGCCGCATGCCGGCCGCCACCTCCCAGGGCGCCCAGGTCCCGAAGAAGAAGAACATCTACTCGCAGGCCGAGATCGACCAGCTCGCGGCGTTCATCGCCTCGCTGGGTGCCGGTCCGTCCGTCCCGACCGAGGAGCAGTACGGCCCCGAGGGCGCGGACATCGCCAAGGGCGGTGAGCTCTTCCGCAACAACTGTGCCCAGTGCCACAACTTCACCGGCAAGGGCGGCGCGCTGACGAAGGGCAAGTTCGCCCCGAGCCTGGAGAACGTCGAGCCGAAGCACATCTACGAGGCCATGCAGACCGGCCCGCAGAACATGCCGTCGTTCCCCGACACCACGCTGTCGGAGCAGAACAAGAAGGACATCATCGCGTACCTGCACGCGGTCAACAGCGACGAGACGGTCAACCCGGGTGGTCTGGAGCTGGGCGGCCTCGGGCCGGTCAGTGAGGGCCTCTTCGCCTGGATCTTCGGGCTCGGTGCACTGATCGCGGTCGCCGTCTGGGTCGCCGCTCGGACCGCAAAGGCCAAGAAGTCATGAGTAGCCAAGACATTCCAGAAGAGAACCTGCCCGCTGAGCAGGACGCCCACGTCGCGGTAGCGGACGAGAAGCACCCCTTCGCCGACCCCGGTCTGCCGCCCCACGAGCACCGGATCCAGGACATCGACGAGCGGGCCGCCAGGCGGTCCGAGCGCACGGTCGCCCTGCTGTTCACGGTGTCGATGCTGGCCACCGTCGGCTTCATCGCCTCGTACGTGGCGATCCCGCACGACAAGTCGGTCTTCGTCTTCCCGATCGGTCACCTCAACGCGCTGAACTTCGCGCTGGGTCTGACCCTCGGTGCGGCGCTGTTCTGCATCGGCGCGGGCGCGGTCCACTGGGCCCGCACCCTGATGTCCGACGTGGAGGTCGCGGACGAGCGGCACCCGATCGCGGCCGAGCCCGAGGTCAAGGCCAAGGTCATGGCCGACTTCAAGCAGGGCGCCAAGGAGTCCGCGCTGGGTCGCCGCAAGCTGATCCGCAACACGATGTTCGGCGCGCTGGCCCTGTTCCCGCTCTCCGGCGTCGTCCTGCTGCGTGACCTCGGCCCGCTGCCCGGGACCAAGCTCCGCCACACCCTGTGGTCCAAGGGCAAGCTGCTCGTCAACATGAACACCGACGAGCCGCTGCGTCCCTCGGACGTCGCGGTCGGCTCTCTCACCTTCGCCAAGCCGGAGGGCCTGGAGGAGCACGACCACGACTTCCAGAACGAGATCGCCAAGGCCGCCCTGATGATCGTCCGGCTCCAGCCCGACGACATCAAGGACAAGCGCGAGCTCGAGTGGTCGCACGAGGGCATCGTCGCGTACTCGAAGATCTGCACCCACGTCGGTTGCCCGATCTCCCTGTACGAGCAGCAGACGCACCACGTGCTCTGCCCCTGTCACCAGTCCACCTTCGACCTCTCCGACGGTGCCCGAGTGATCTTCGGCCCCGCCGGCCACGCCCTGCCGCAGCTGCGCATCGGCGTGAACGACGAGGGCTACCTCGAGGCGCTCGGCGACTTCGAAGAGCCCGTCGGTCCTGCATTCTGGGAGCGCGGATGAGCACTACAGAGACCACCGAGTCCCGCTCTCGCGGGAAGGCACCGGCCGGCGAGCGCGTAGCCGACTGGGCCGACGGCCGACTGGGGATCTACTCCCTGGCCAAGGCCAACATGCGCAAGATCTTCCCCGACCACTGGTCGTTCATGTTGGGTGAGGTCTGCCTCTACAGCTTCATCATCATCATCCTCACGGGTGTGTACCTGACGCTGTTCTTCCACCCGTCGATGAACGAGGTGGAGTACCACGGCAGTTACGTCCCGATGCAGGGACAGCTGATGAGTGAGGCGTTCAGCTCGACGCTGCACATCTCCTTCGATGTGCGCGGTGGTCTGCTGATCCGGCAGATCCACCACTGGGCCGCGCTGATCTTCCTCGCGGGCATGTTCGTGCACATGATGCGCGTGTTCTTCACGGGCGCGTTCCGCAAGCCGCGTGAGATCAACTGGCTGTTCGGCTTCCTGCTGTTCGTCCTGGGCATGTTCACCGGTTTCACCGGCTACTCCCTCCCGGACGACCTGCTCTCCGGCACCGGTGTCCGCTTCACCGAGGGCGCGATCCTGTCCATGCCGATCGTCGGCACGTACATCTCGTTCTTCCTCTTCGGCGGCGAGTTCCCGGGCGTCGACTTCGTGGCCCGGTTCTACTCGATCCACATCCTGCTGCTGCCGGGCATCATGCTCGGCCTGGTGGTCGGCCACCTGATCCTGGTCTTCTACCACAAGCACACGCAGTTCGCGGGCCCCGGAAAGAACAACAAGAACGTCGTCGGCATGCCGCTGCTGCCGGTCTACATGGCCAAGGCCGGAGGCTTCTTCTTCCTGGTCTTCGGCGTCATCGCGGTCATCGCGGCGGTCGCGCAGATCAACCCCGTCTGGGCCATCGGTCCCTACCGTCCGGACATGGTGTCCACGGGCGCCCAGCCCGACTGGTACATGGGCTTCGCCGAGGGTCTCGTCCGCTATATGCCGGGCTGGGAGATCAACCTGTGGGGTCACACGCTGGTCCTCGGCGTGTTCATCCCGCTGGTGCTCTTCGGCGTGGTCCTGGCGGCGATCGCGGTCTACCCGTTCATCGAGTCCTGGGTCACCGGCGACAAGCGCGAGCACCACATCCTGGACCGTCCGCGCAACGCCCCGACGCGTACCGCGTTCGGCGTCGCCTGGATCACGGTGTACATGATCGGTCTGGTCGGCGGTGGCAACGACCTGTGGGCCACCCACTTCCACCTGTCGATCAACGCGGTGACCTGGTTCGTCCGGATCGGCTTCTTCGTCGGACCGGTCCTCGCGTTCATCATCACCAAGCGGATCTGCCTCGGCCTCCAGCGCCGGGACAAGGACAAGGTGCTGCACGGCCGCGAGTCGGGCATCATCAAGCGCCTGCCGCACGGTGAGTTCATCGAGGTGCACGAGCCGCTCAGCCAGGACGCGCTGCACACCCTCACCGCGCACGAGCAGTACCAGCCGCTGGAGATCGGCCCGACGGTCGACGAGAACGGCGTCGAGCGCAAGGTGAAGGGCTCCGAGAAGCTGCGCGCCAAGCTCAGCAAGTCCTACTTCGGTGAGGACGGCCAGATTCCCAAGCCGTCCGTCGAGGAGTACAAGGAGATCACGAGCGGCCACGGCCACCACTGACGCTCCGCTGCTGGCGCCGCGTCGGAACCGCCGTCGCGCCAGTGCTGCTTAGCCACGCCACGGTTGAAGGGCCCCGTCCGTTGTACGGACGGGGCCCTTCGCCGTGCCCCGCGGCTGGATAGGGTGGACCTCGTTGAGACTCGCGTCCCGTAGTGCGGGACACCACAACTGACCCAGGAGCGGCTTATGAGCGCTGTGACCCCCGCTGGAGGCGACACCGCGGCGGGCCGTTCCTGGCCCGAGGTGCTGAGCGCCCTGCTCGCCGGCGAGGACCTGAGCGCCGGCGACACGGCCTGGGCGATGGACCGCTTCATGAGCGGCGAGGCCTCGGACGCCCAGATCGCCGGCTTCATGGTGGCGCTGCGGGCCAAGGGCGAGACGGTCGAGGAGATCAACGGTCTCGTCGAGGCGATGTACGCCCACGCCCAGCCGCTGGACATCCCCGGACCGGCCGTCGACATCGTCGGCACCGGCGGCGACCGGGCCAAGACGGTCAACATCTCCACGATGTCCGCCATCGTGATCGCGGGCGCCGGCGCGAAGGTCGTCAAGCACGGCAACCGGGCGTCGTCCTCCGCGAGCGGCTCCTCCGACGTGCTGGAGAAGCTCGGCATCAACCTGGACCTGTCGCCGCAGGGCGTGGCACGGGTGGTGGACGAGGCCGGCATCACCTTCTGCTTCGCCGCCAAGTTCCACCCCTCGATGCGCTTCGTCGGTGGCGTACGGCGGGACCTGGGCATCCCGACCTCGTTCAACCTCCTCGGCCCGCTGACCAACCCGGCCCGTGTCACGGCCTCCGCCGTCGGCTGCTTCGACACCCGCATGGCGGGGCTCATCGCCGGCGTGCTGGCCGAGCGCGGCTCTTCCGCGCTGGTGTTCCGCGGCGACGACGGCCTCGACGAGCTGACCACGACGGCCACGTCGAAGGTGTGGGCGGTCCGCGACGGCAAGGTGACCGAGGAGGCCTTCGACCCGCGCGACGTCGGCATCGAGCTGGTGCCGGTGGAGGCGCTGCGCGGCGCGGACGCCTCCTACAACGCGGAGGTCGCCAGGCGCCTGCTGGACGGCGAGCCGGGGCCGGTGCGCGATGCCGTACTGCTCAACTCGGCGGCGGCGCTGGTGGCGTTGGAGCCGACGGACGCCCCGCTCACGGAGCAGATCCGGCTGGGCATGGCGAGGGCCGCGCAGTCGATCGACTCGGGCGCGGCCAAGCGGACGCTGGACCTCTGGGTGGCGGCCAGCAACGCCTGAGCCGACAGCGTGTGACGCAGGGCGCAGTCCAGGATCCGGACTGCGCCCTTGCACATCGAAGATCGTATGGCAGGATGTTGGACCAGGTCATGAGTGACAGTCATGAGGCCCCGGCCGACTGTCCGGCAACCCTCCGTCCGTGGCGGGGTGCCCCGGGTGAGGACCAGGCCGTAGGCAGCGAGGTCTATGGCAAGCACGTGACCGAGGAGTTCCCCGTGAGCAAGCGAATGCGATAGGGCTGCCGAGCCCCGCCTCCGCGCACCCATTTTCTCTTCTCTGCATGCCTTCAACTCGCATGCCTCTCACGGGAGTTCCCCATGTCTGTCTCCACCGCTGCCGCCGACCAGACCGTTTGCGCCCCGCTGCCCGTTCTGGGCCGTGATGTCACCGTCCCGCTCGTCACCGGCGGCGAGGTCACCTACGCCGCGCTCGACTACGCCGCCAGCGCCCCCGCCCTGCAGCGCGTCTGGGACGACGTCGCCGCCTACGCCCCGTACTACGGCAGCGTCCACCGCGGGGCCGGCTACCTCTCCCAGCTCTCCACCGACCTGTTCGAGAACGCCCGCCGGACCGTCGCCGAGTTCCTGGACTGCCGGGACGGCGACCAGGTCGTGTTCACCCGGTCCACGACCGACTCCCTCAACCTCCTCGCGGCCGCCCTCCCGGCCGACTGCCAGGTCTTCGTGTTCGAGACCGAGCACCACGCCTCCCTGCTGCCGTGGAAGAACACGCAGGTCACCTACCTCAACGCCCCCCGCACCCCGCGCCAGGCCGTCGAGACCCTGGAGCGTGCCCTCGCCGATCGCGACCCGTACGGCCCGGCCCTGGTCTGCGTCACCGGCGCCTCGAACGTCACCGGTGAGCTGTGGCCCGTACGGGAACTGGCGGCGGCCGCGCACGCCCACGGCGCCCGGATCGTGCTCGACGGCGCGCAGCTCGCCCCGCACCACGCGGTGAGCGTCCAGGACCTCGACGTCGACTGGGTCGCCTTCTCCGGTCACAAGCTGTACGCCCCGTTCGGCTCCGGCGTGCTCGCCGGACGCGCCGACTGGCTGAGGGAGGCCGAGCCGTACCTCGCGGGCGGCGGCGCCAGCCGCAAGGTCAGCCGGCGCGAGGACGGGGGAGTGGACGTCGAGTGGCACGAGAGCGCCGCCCGTCACGAGGCCGGCTCGCCGAACGTCATCGGCGCCTACTCCATCGCCTCCGCCTGCAAGGCGCTGACGGAGGCGGGCTTCGACACCCTGGTCGCGCGTGAGCAGCACCTGATCGAGAAGGTGCGGGCCGGTCTCGCCGACGTCCCCGAGGTCCGGATCCTCTCCCTCTTCGGGGACGACGCCCCGCGCGTCGGTGTCATCTCCTTCGTCGTCGACGGCTGGAACAGCTCCCACTTCGCCGCCGCGCTCTCCGCCGAGTACGGCATCGGGGTACGCGACGGGCTGTTCTGCGCCCACCCGCTGGTCCGCACGCTGCTGGGCAGCGACCCGCAGACGCAGGGCGAGTGCGGTGCCCCGGAGGCGGCTCCGGGCGAGAAGTCCCTCAACGCGATCCGGGTGAGCTTCGGCGCCGGGACGCCGGACGAGCACGTCGAGCGGTTCGTGAACGCCGTGCGGGAGCTCGTGACGGACGGCGCGAAGTGGAACTACCGCACCGAGGACGGGCGTTGCGTGCCGGACACCTCCGCGTGAGCCGGTAGCCGGGCGCCCAACAGGATCATCCGCAGGGCGCGTTCGGTGGCGTCCGTGAGGAGTTCGGAGGCCCGCACCAGGGCCTCCGCCAGAGCCATCGGCGCCGGCAGGATCCCGCTGAACGCGTCCACGCCCGGCACGTCCTGGGCACCCTCGCCGAGCGTGCCCGCCAGCACGAGCACCGGACGGCCGTACAGCTTGGCCCGGCGGGCCACCTCGGCCGGGACCTTGCCCTTGGGCGTCTGGTGGTCCAGGGCGCCCTCGGCGGTCACGACCAGGTCGGCACGGGCGAGGCGGGCGTCCAGGTCGAGGTGGTCGAGGAGCACGTCGAAGCGGGGCAGGAGGCAGGCCCCGAGCGCGGCGAGGCCCGCGCCCAGACCCCCCGACGCCCCGGTGCCGGGGCCGTGGTGCAGATCGGTGCCCCCCAGATCGCGGGTGAGGACGTCCGCCCAGTTCTCCAGCCCCGCCGAGAGCTCCTCCACCTGCGCGGGCGTCGCCCCCTTCTGCGGACCGAAGACACGGGCCACGCCGCGCTCGCCGCACAGCACGTTGTACGGGTTGCAGGCGACCAGCAGCTCCACTTCACGCAGGCGCGGGTCCAGGCCGGACGGGTCGATCCGGGCGAGCCGAGTCAGCTCCCGCCCTCCACGGGCAAGTTCGAAGCCGTCGGCGTCCAGCAGCCGCGCGCCGAGCGCCTGGAGGGCCCCCGCGCCCCCGTCCGACGTACCCGAGTCGCCGCAGCCGACCAGGATCCGCCGTACGCCGGTGTCGAGCGCGGCGCGGATCAGCTCGCCGACGCCGTAAGTCGTCGTCGCCCCCGGGTCGCGCAGGGCGCGGGGCACCAGGGACAGCCCGGCCACCGCGGCCATCTCCACGACCGCCGTGTCCCGGGAGCCGAACAATGCGAAGTGCGTGCCGATGGTCTCGCCGACGGGCCCGGTCGCGGGCAGGGCGACAAGCCGTCCACCGGTGGCGGCGGCCAACGCGGCGGCGGTGCCCTCACCGCCGTCCACCAGGGGGATCAGGTCCACCACGACCTCGGGCAGCACCCGCCGCACCCCGTCGGCAATGGCATCGGCTGCGGCTTGGGCGGACAGCGACTCCTTGAAGCCACTGGGGGCGACGACGACGCGGGTCAACATCAGAGGGCTCCTGAGCAGATCGGATACGGGAGGGGCAACGCCCTGCTTTCAGGGGCGCGGGGCTGTGACATATGCGGCTCCGCCGCGCGGGCGCGACCAGCCACGACGGCGCGGCAGACAACACGACTCATCGCGTCACCGGCACACCGAGCACCGGCCACACCGCAACGGCAAACAGCAACACAAGCCCGGCAGTCAGCGGAGCCAACACCGCAGACAGCCGCAAAAGGTCGCGCGGCGTATACGTCGGCGTCCCAGGGAGGTCGGAGAAGAGCGTCACCGGCTTCGCGGAAGCCGGCAGCGTGTGGCAGAACCCGGCCGCCGCAGTGGACGCAAGCGCCGCCGCCACCGGATTCACGCCGGCCCCCACCGCCGCCGCGACCACCAGCGGCACCAGCACCGACGACCGGGCCGAACGGGACTGCAGGACCAGATGGGCCGCCGTACTGACCAGGATCACCACAGCCAGAAACCACATCGGGCTCACGCCCGTCGGCAGCCCCTCCACCAGCCACTTCGCCGCCCCGGAGTCGGCGAGCGCCACGCCCATCGCCATCGTCGCCGCCATGAACAGCAGCAGCGCCCACGGCACCGTCTTCAGCGCGTCCTTCAGATGCACGGTGCCGAGCGCCGGCGAGGCCGCCACCACCGCGCCGATCAGCGCCACCACGGCGGGCGGCACCCGGTGCAGCGGCTCGCTGCACCACAGCACCACGACCGTGCCCAGCAGCAGCGCGCACCGCTTCTCGGCCTGCGACCAGGGCCCGGTGACCGGGTCGTCGCTGTGCTCCTGGATCTGCTCGGGCGTGATGTGCACGGCGCCCTTGCGGTCCGCGCGCCGCGTACTCGTCAGGAGTACGGCCTCGGCGGCCAGGTGGGACGAGGCCACGGCGAGGGGCAGGCCCAGCAGCAGCCACTCCGTGAAGCCGATCCGGTCACCCGTCGCCTGCCACAGCACCGACACGGTGATCAGATGCGCGCCCGCCCCGATCAGGGTCGCCACCGCCGACAGCAGGATCACGGTCGGGAACAGCAATGCCAGCATCACGACCAGTCGCTTCCGGTCCGCCAGTACCTTGGCGAGCGCGAGGAACACCGGCAACGCCAGCGCGGCCCGACCGGAGGTGGCCGGCACCGCGAACGCCGTGACGACCAGGGCGGCCGTGGTCAGGTGCACGAGCTGTCGTACGGTGCGCGCCCCGCCGACCAGGAACGCCGCCGCCCGCCCCGCGAGCCCCGTCCGGGTCACCGCCGCCGCCAGCACGAAGGCGCAGATCAGCAACCACACCGTGGAGTCGCCGAGGGTGCCGAAGAGCGTGTCGCTGCTGATCACCCCGGTCACCGTGAGCGCGAGCCCGGCGCCGAGCGCGATGTACGTGTCGTCGACCGGCGTGGCGATCCAGGCGCAGGTCGCCAGTGCGAACACGGCGAGGGTGAGGCGGGCGTCGGCGCCGAGTGCCGGGAAGTTGCCGGGTACGGCGAGCAGCGCGCACAGGGAGAGCGCCACGCACAGGGCCGCGCTCAGTCGGAGGTTCAGGGTCACGTCATCGAGGGTTCACCTCGGCCGTGAGCCCTCGATGAGCCGTACATGAAGGAGACTTCACGCGGACCGGGGACCTCAGGCGGACAGGCGGTACCCCACGCCGCGCACCGTCTCGACCCGTTCGGCGCCGAGCTTCTTGCGCAGCGCCCGTACGTACACGTCCACGATGTTGGAGCCCGGATCGAAGTCGTAGCCCCACACGTGCGACAGGATCTGCTCGCGGGACAGTACCTGCCCCGGATGCCTCAGGAACAGTTCCAGCAGCACGAATTCACGGGCCGTCAGATCCACGGTCCGCGAGTCGGCCCGCGCCCGCCGCGTGCGCAGGTCCAGCGTCAGCGAGCCGGCCCGCAGCACCGTCACCTCGGGCGCCCTGGCCGCCGTGCGCAGCCGCAGCCGCACCCGGGCGAGCAGTTCCTCGAAGCGGAACGGCTTGGTCATCCAGTCGTCGGCGCCGCCCTCCAGACCGGCCACCGTGTCCCGTACGGAGTCCCGCGCGGTCAGCACGATCACCGGGACCGTCACCCGGGCCTCGCGCAGTTCGCGCAGCACCGTGAAGCCGTCGCGGCCGGGCAGGCCGATGTCGAGGACCACCAGGTCGAAGCCGCCGGTCAGCGCGTACTCGTACGCGGCGTCGCCGTCGCCGACGACGGTGGTGGTGAAGCCGTTGGAGCGCAGGCCCTTCTCGACGAAGGAGGCGATCCTGTCCTCGTCCTCGACGATGAGAATGCGGTTCACGTGTGTGCCTCTCCCAGTAGCAGGACGAAAGTGGCGCCGCCGCCGTCGGTGTCGCGCAGCCGCACCCGGCCGCCGTGCGCCTCCGCGATGGCCCGGACGATCGACAGGCCGAGCCCGGCCCCGGAGCCGCGGGCGCCGCGCCGGGACGTGCCGCGCCGGAACCGTTCGAAGATCACGTCGGCGTCCTGCGGCTGGACCCCGCCCCCGGAGTCGGCGACGTACAGCTCGATGCCCTGTCCGTCGGCGCGGGAGCCGATCCGGACGGTCTGGCCGGGCGCGGTGTGCTGCACGGCGTTCTGGGCGAGCTGGACCATGGCCTGGGTGATGCGCTGCGGGTCCAGCGCGGCCTCGACGTCGGCGATCTCGGCGAGCTGCCAGTCCCGTTCGCCGAGGGTGCGGGCCTTGACGTAGACGTCGGCGGTGAGTTCGGCGAGCTGGACCGGCTCGGGCGTGACGAAGTCGGGGCGCTCGGCCTTGGCGAGCAGCAGCAGGTCCTCGACGATCCGGCTCATCCGGTCCAGCTCGTCGGTGACCAGCCGTATCGTCTCCTCGCGCTCGGCCGGGTCGTCGCCCATCAGCTCCAGATGGCCGCGCACGATGGTGATCGGGGTGCGCAGCTCGTGGCCCGCGTCGTCGACGAACTCGCGCTGGGCGGCGAAGGCGCGCTCCAGCCGGTCGAGCATGTCGTTGAAGGTCTCCGCGAGCGCGGCGATGTCGTCCCGCCCGTGCACCGGTATACGGCGGGTGAGGTCCTGCTCGGTGAGCTGCGCCGCCGCGGTGCGCACCAGCCGCACGGGCTTGAGGATCCGGCCCGCGACCGCCCAGCCGATGCCGGTCGTCATCAGCAGGGCGACCCCGGAGATGGCGAGCAGGATACGGAACTCCTCGTTCACCGCGGCCTGTTCGCGCCCGGGGTGGAAGGCGACGACGAACGCGGCCTCCGCATCGCCGCCGGCGCGGGCGACGGCGACCTTGGCCCAGCGGATCTCGCCGGAGGCCCGGTGCAGGGTGCCCGTGGCGTCGGGTGAGTCGAAGATACGGCGACGGGCGTCGGCGTCCTTGTACAGGGGCACGGCGACGGGGATGTCACGCGGCTGGCGGAACTGCGCCGGGGTCGAACCCGGCCGGTCCACCAGGCCGATCAGCTCCTCGTCCGGGTCGGCGTACTGCCGTACCAGGAACTCCACCAGCAGCCGCGACGGGTCGGTGAACGGACGGCCGGTCTCCGGGTCGACGCCCCGCTCCTCGAAGTTGGCGAACTCCCCGGCCTCCTGCGCCAGCAGCCCGTTCACCCGATGGTCGACGTCCCGCAACAGAATGGACCGCGTGGTCGTAGCCACGGACACGAGCCCCACGGCCATGACGAACAGCAGCCACAGCAGAATCCGAACCCGGGCGGAAATCCGCCGCCGAACGGTGCTGGGGGGAGTCGTCACAAGGCACCGTCCCTCACTGCCGCGCCCCCGACGGGGCGCGGGGCGGTGACATCAGCGGCTCCGCCGCGGGGCGCGACCAGCCACCACGAACCCGCGGAAGACGGACGGCCGGTCGCGGCTCTTCCAGCGGAGCGCCTAGTCGTCGCCGGTCTCCCGGTCGGGGGCGTCGTCGGCATCGTCGTCACTCGTGGGGCTGTCGGTCACCGGGGGCCGGGAGACGACCTCGTCGCTCGGCGTCGGCGTGGGCCGGGTGGGCGTCGGTGTGGGGGAGCCGCTGTCCAGCTCCACCTTGGCCGGGACCTTCGGGGACTCCGGGTTGTCGGTGAGGGCGAAGCTGGTCGCGGCGATGCCGAGCGGAATCGCCACTACGGCGGCCAGCGCCGCGATCCGGTGCGAGAAGACCATGCGATCGAGCCTGCCCCCGGCACCCGGCTGTCAGGATGAGCCCAGGATGAGGAACTCTTCATCTTGGGCCGCCCGTGTCAGCTGTCCAGCCCGATGGCGAACGCGGCCTCGATGTCGTGCTGCGAGTACGTACGGAACGCCACGTGCGTGTCCGTCGCCTCCACCCCGGGGATCTTGCTGATCCGTCCCGGAATGACCTCGGCGAGATCCTCGTGCCGCTTCACCCGCACCATGGCGATCAGGTCGTACGTACCGGTGACCGAGAAGACCTCGGTGACGCTCTCCAGCGAAGCGATCCGCTCCGCGATCTCGGGGATCCGGTCCACGCTGGTCTTGATCAGGACGATCGCGGTGATCACGGCTGGTTCTCTCCCTCGGGGGCCGGAGCAGGGGCGGCCTTCACTCTAGTAGGCCGCCCGAACCTGGCCCACGCGTAGCCGAAGCCCAGTGCGAAGCCCACCAGGTGCGCCAGATAGGCCACGCCGGGCCCCTGGGCGGCCCGCCCCGCCGCCACCCATTGCAGGGCCGCCCAGAAGGGCAGCACGACCCACGCCGGGAAGCGCAGCGGCAGGAAGAGCAGGAACGGCAGCAGGCTTGTCACGCGAGCTCCGGGGAAGAGGAACAGGAACGCGCCCAGAACCGCCGAGATCGCCCCGGACGCGCCGACCAGGGACTGGGTGGAGTCGTCGTTGGCGGCCGCGTAGCCCAGCAGGGCCAGGTAGCCGCAGCCCAGGTAGAAGAGGGTGAACTGGACGCGGCCCATCCGTTCCTCGGTCATCGCGCCGAAGACGTAGAGGAAGAGCATGTTGCCGAGCAGGTGCACCCAGCTGCCGTGCACGAAGAGGGCCGTGGCGGGGGTCAGGGCGGCCCGGGGCGAGCCCTCGAACAGTTCCGCGGGCACGACACCCCAGCGGTGGAAGTAGGCCCGCTGCGTGGCGAGCAGTTCGCCGCCGGTGCCGTACGCCGGACCGAGCCCGGCCGCCGGGCCGATCAGGAAGACCAGGCAGCACACGGCGATCAGGGCATGGGTCACCGGCGCCGAAGGCCCCCGGACCGCGTTGCCGAAACGGGCCGGGAAGCGCACCGCGCGCCAGTTGCCGATCATGAATACAGAGCATGACGTAACGGGACGCACGTGCACAGACCGCCTCGCCGCCCGGGAGGTCCTCGGGACGGACGGGCGACGAGTACCCGCCAGGCCGTAGGGTAACGAGCCACACGCACCGGGTAGCCCGGCGCGTCGCTGACAATAGAGACCTAGAGGAAAGAGCACGGTCACGATGACGGTTCCCCTGCCGACCGACACCACGCGGTGGCGCTGCACCCTCTGCGGCAACCTCACGCGTTTCGACGTGACGCGCTCGTCCAAGGTCGTGGAGTACATGCACCTCGATCTGGCGGGCGAGCCCAAGGTCGAGGAGCGCGAGGTGCTCAGTGAGACCATCGAGTCCGTGCGCTGCCGCTGGTGCAACGCCGTGGACAAGGTGGAACTCGTGGACAGGCCGGGCGCCGGCTCCTGAGGATGGGGGTCCCCCCGCTCGAGCGAATTCGAGAGTGGAGGGCCCCGCACAGTATTGGGGTGTGACGGATGGTGGAGACACAAGGCGGGGGGCCGGGCGACGGCGCCGCCGAGGTACTCGACCGTCCGCTGCCCGACGGCGTACGGCGCAGAGTCGTACAGATCGTGTCCGACGGGTTCGGCGGGCTGACGGTCGGCGAACTGCCCGCACAGCTTCGGCAGTACGCCCGGTTCGCCCCGAACCGCCGGGCGAAGTTCGCCGGCAACGCGATGGCGGCGGCGCTGGAGACCGATCCGCTGTTCCGTCAGCGCATCGGCGAGAAGTTCAGAGAGGCCCAGCCGGAACTCACCGGCGCCCTCGACTCCGGCTCGGTGCCCGCGGCCGCGGATCCGCTCGACGTGGCGGCCGCGGCCTATGTTCTGCGGCCCACCGGCTGGGTCAAGTTGGTCACCGCGGCCGGCGAGGAGGCCCAGCGGGCCGACGCCGAGCGCGCCGACGAGGAGACCCGCGCCGAGCTGGAGCGGCTGCGCGAGGAACTCGCCCACGCCCGTGAGCACACCCGGCACGAGACCGAGCGGCTGCGCATCGAGCTGGACGCGGCGAAGAAGGAAGCCGAATCGCTCCACCGTAAGCTGCGCTCCGCGCTCAGCGACGTCAAGCGCGGCGAGGCCGCCCTGCGCAAGGTCCAGGGCGAGATCGAGACCGTACGGGCCGAGGGGCACGCCCAGGTCTCCGCCGCCGAGAGCGAGTCCCGGCGGCTCCGAGCGCGGCTCGGCGAGGCCGAGGCGGCCCTGGAGGCGACCCGCAAGGCGGCGCGCGAGGGGCGCAGCGTCGAGGACATGCGCGTCCGGCTGCTCCTGGACACCCTGCTGGACTCCGCCCAAGGGCTGCGCCGGGAACTGGCGTTGCCACCGGTCTCCGTACGGCCCGCCGAGACCGTCGACGCGGTCGAACCGGGGCGAATGACCCCGAAGGACATCGCCGCACGCGCGTTGTCCGAAAACGACCCCGCGATCCTCGACCAACTCCTCGCCCTGCCGCAGGCGCACCTGGTGGTCGACGGCTACAACGTCACCAAGACCGGCTACCCCCAGATGCCGCTGGAGAAGCAGCGTCTCCGGCTGCTCGGCCAGCTCTCGCAGCTCGCCGCGCAGACCGGCGCCGAGGTGACGTGCGTCTTCGACGGGGCCGAACTGGCCGCGCCGGTGCTGCTCGCGCCGCCGCGCGGCGTGCGGGTGCTGTTCTCGAAGCCGGGCGTGACCGCCGACGAACTGATCCGCCAGCTGGTGCGCGCCGAACCGCCCGGCCGGCCGGTCATCGTCGCCTCGACCGACCGCGAGGTGGCCGACGGGGTCGCCCGGGCCGGAGCCCGGCCGGTGGCTTCTGCGGTGCTTCTCAAGCGACTGTCCTGAAATCGTCAACGTACAGGCACAATGCCCGAATTGGCCCGGTGGTCGTGCGACGTAGGGTCAAGCCTGCATCACAGCATGTGAGTTGTGTGTAAAGAATGACGGGTGTGACGAGAATTTTCGTGTGAGGATTTGATCTGATCACAAGTAGGTCACTAGGGTCTGGCGTCGAACCTCCGAGCGGGTGATCACTCACAAGAAGGGTTTCACCTCCGTGGCGTCCCACCGTCGACCCAAGCAGCCCAGCCGAGCACGTGTGACCGTGCTGACCACAGCCGCCGCTGCTGCCGTGGCCATCTCTTCTCAGGCGGCCAACGCGGCCCCCAGCGAGAAGCCGAGCAAGGACGAGGTCAAGGCCAAGGTCGACAAGCTCTACGAGCAGGCCGAGCAGGCCACCGAGAAGTACAACGGGGCCAAGGAGAAGCAGGAGAAGCTCCAGAAGGAGATCTCCACCATCCAGGACAACGTCGCCCGCGGCCAGGAAGAGCTCAACGAGCTGCGCGACACGATGGGCCTCGCGGCCGCCGCCCAGTACCGCACGGGCAGCATCGACTCCTCCGTCCAGCTGTTCCTGTCGTCCGACCCGGACGACTACCTGGACAAGGCGTCCACGATGGACCAGCTGAGCGCCCAGCAGGTCGACTCGCTGAAGGAGATCCAGGCCAAGCAGCGCCAGCTCTCCCAGCAGCGTGCCGAGGCCTCGGACAAGCTCAAGGACCTCGCCTCCACCCGCACCGAGCTGGGCAAGAAGAAGAAGCAGGTCCAGGCCAAGCTCGCCGAGGCCCAGAAGCTGCTCAACACCCTGACGGCCGCCGAGAAGGCCGCGCTCGCCGCCGAGGAGCAGCGCGCCAGCCGCTCCGCCGCCGACCGCGTGGACCTCGGCAACGTCGGCTCCGCCTCAGGCCGGGCCCAGGCCGCTTTCCAGGCCGCCCAGAGCCAGATCGGCAAGCCGTACGTCTACGGCGCCACCGGCACCGCCTCCTACGACTGCTCGGGCCTGACCTCCTGGGCCTACGCCCAGGCCGGCGTCTCCATCCCGCGCACCTCCCAGGCCCAGGCCAACGCCGGCACCAGGATCTACTCGCAGAGCCAGCTCAAGGTCGGCGACCTGGTCATCTTCTACGGCGACCTGCACCACGTCGGTTTCTACGCGGGCAACGGCCAGATCCTGCACGCCCCGCGCAGCGGCACGGTCGTCCGCTACGAGTCGATCAACAACATGCCGTTCCAGTTCGGCGTCCGGATCTGATCCCGCCCGAACCCCCGCAAGATCAACACCGCGTGCCGCCCGAACGAGCGAATCACGACAACTTTCGCTGACCCCACGCCCCGCCCATGACCTGCGTCAGAGGCGGGGCGTCACTTTGTGTGCCCGGCGCGGTCGTTGGTCGTCACCCCGGCACGGAGCTACTGTCTGCCGCGTTTCCCCCTCGCCGGGGAAGGTCCTTGTCGTCAGCGGAAGGAGAGCGGCTTCCCGTGGGGTCCCATCGCCGCCTTGAATCGCCCGGGTTCGACCGGGGCGCCAACGCAGCCCTGTGCGTCATGTCGGCCGCCGCCGCGGCCATCGGGGTCGTACCGGCCACGGCCGCGCCGCACGACGACACCCGGGCCAAGGTGGACCGCCTCTACGAGGAGGCCGAGAAGGCCACCGAGGCCTACAACAAGGCCGACGAGCGCGCCGACAAGCTGCGGGAGCAGGTGCACGACGCGCAGGACCGGATCGCCCGGCAGCAGGAGGACATCAACTCCATGCGGGACGCCCTCGGTTCGCTGGCCGGCGCCCAATACCGCTCCGGGGGCCTCGACCCCTCCCTCGCCCTGCTGCTCTCCGAGGACCCGGAGGACTACCTCGACCGGGCCGCCCGGATCGCCCGGCTCAGCGCCCACCAGGCCGGCGAGCTCAAGGACCTCCAGGACGCCATGCGCGAAATCTCCCAGGAGCGGGCCGAGGCGGCTGGGAAACTCGTAGAACTGGAGAAGAGCCGCAAGACCGTCGCCGCCCACAAGCGGACCGTCGAGCACAAACTCGCCCAGGCCCGCCGGCTCCTCAACTCCCTCACGGCGGCCGACCGCGCCGCCTACGACCGCGCCTCCCGCTCCGGCCGTGACGTCATGCCCGACTTCGGCAGCCTCGCCGCACCCTCGGGCCGCGCGGCCGCCGCCATCGCCGCCGCCCACTCCGCGCTCGGCAAGCCGTACGTCTGGGGGGCCAACGGCCCCTCCGGCTTCGACTGCTCGGGCCTGATCCAGTGGTCCTACGCCCAGGCCGGCGTCGCCCTGCCGCGCACCTCGCAGGGTCAGCGGTACGCCGGCCGGCAGGTCCCGCTCTCCGAGGCCCAGCCCGGCGACGTCGTCACCTACCGCTCCGACGCCAGCCATGTCGGGATGTACGCCGGCAACGGCCAGGTGATCCACGCGCCCTACCCGGGCGCCCCGGTCCGCTATGACCCGGTGGGCATGATGCCGGGCGCGACCGTCACGAGGGTCTGAGCCGGGTCGGACGCGGGTCTGACCTCCGCGCCCCGCCCGCCGTACGATCGGGAAATGGCTGGTCGAAGGCGGGCGTCGGGAACGCGAGTCGTCATCGCGCTCTGTCTGCTGCTCGTCTCGCTGGTCGGCTGCGGCGGGCGGCCCGCCACCGACAGCGCCAAGGCCGAGGTGCAGCGCCTCCTCGACCGGCGGGCCGCCGCGATCCTCGACCACGACGAGACGGCGTATCTGCGCACGGGCGCCCGGGACCGGTACGGCAACCTGCGCGCGGTGCCCTTCGCCGCCTGGTCCTACCGCCTGACCGGCCTGCGGCGCACCGGCGACACCGCCCTCGCCGACGCCGAGCTCCGATACCGCGTCCAGGGCTACGACCGGGCCCCCGTCGGCGTCGGCCGCACCCTGAGCCTGAGCCTGGACGCGGAAGGCCGGTGGTACGTCGACGCCGAGCGGCCCGCGAAGGGCTCCGCGGCGCAGCTGTGGGACCAGGGCGAGGTCAGCGTCGTACGGGGTGACGACAGCCTCGTGCTGGGCGTCGGGCAGTCCGGCACGGCGCTTCGTTCGTACGCCGAGCTGGCGGACCGGGCCGTGCCGGCCGTGTCCCAGGCGTGGGGCACGCAGTGGCCCCGGCGGGTCGTCGTTCTCGTGCCCAAGTCGCTGGACGGGATGGCCGGGCTGCTGGGCGCGCCCGCCTCCTCCTACCGGGGGATCGCCGCGGTCACCACCGGGGAGACCGGCGCCCCGGCGAGCGCGCCCGCGGACCGGATCATCGTCAATCCCGATGCGTACGGCGTCCTCGGCGGCACCGGCAGGCAGGTCGTCCTCACCCACGAGACCACCCATGTCGCCACCCGCGCCCACACCACGGCCGCCACCCCGCTGTGGCTCTCCGAGGGCTACGCCGACTGGATCGGCTACCTCGGCAGCGGCCGCTCCCCGTCGCAGGCCGCGCCCGAGCTGTATCGCGCGGTGGCGGAGGGGCAGGTGCCGGAGGACTTGCCGGCCGATGCGGACTTCGGGTTCAGCGGGGACGGGGGGAGGCTGGCGCGGGCCTACGAAAGCGGGTGGATGGCCTGCCGGATGATCGCGGATCGGTGGGGGGAGGTCAGGCTCGCGGAGTTCTACCGGGCTGTGGGGGCGCATGAGGGGCGGGCCGGGGCGGTGGAGCGGGCGCTGAAGGACGTCCTGGGGACATCTCTGGAGGACTTCAGGGGGAAGTGGCGGGAGTATCTGCGGGCCCAACTGGGCTGACCCCGGTTTCCTCGCCCCCGCCGCCCCTACCCGTCCCATCCTCCTGGGGCTCCGCCCCAGACCCCGCTCCTCAAACGCCGGAGGGGCTGGATTTGCCGGGCCGGGGCTGGATCTTTCAGCCGACCCCCCACCCACCCGCAGGGGGCTGCGCCGGCCCAGGCATCTTCAGCCCGTCCGGCGTTTGAGGACGAGGCCCGCAGGGCCGACAGCGGGGGTCTGGGGGCGCAGCCCCCAGGGATGGGACGGGTAGGGGCGGCGGGGGCGAAGGAAGTCGGGGTTCAGGACGGCAGGCACGTTTCCCTGGGGCGGGGGGACTCGGTGGGGACGTGGGGTGGGGTCGGCCGGGGGACCGTGGAGCGCCACAGTTCGCGGGCCGCGAGGAGCGTGGCGAGGACCAGCAGACCGTTGCGCAGGAACAGCAGCGTGACCCCGAGACCGTCGCTGGCGACGACGTGGGAGAACCACACCGGAAACTCCAGCACCGTGACGAGGGACGCCGCGAGCACCAGCCCCACGGGAAGCCTCATCCGGCTCTCCCGGAAGCAGAGGCACACGGCCGCGAGCCCCACCAGCCACACCATGTACTGCGGACTGATCACCCGACTCGTCGTCACGAACATCAGCACCGCCACGAAGGCCCCGTCCGCGAGGGTGTGGCCGTGGAAGCTCCGCGCCCGCAACCGCCACACCAACAGCCAGCCGAACGCCAGCCCGCTCAGCACGAGCGCCGCCGTACTGACGACGTCGACATACGGACCGAGGAACTCCACCGACCCGTAGTTCAGCAGCACCTGCCCGTCCCAGCCGTACTGCCGGGCCACATGGAAGACCAGCGCCCCCAGCGACTCCACCTCCGTCCCCCGGTCCCGCTGGAAGGTCAGGAACGCGAAGGCACCCGGCATGGCGAGAGCGAACAGCGCCGCAAGCACCCCGGCGGTGAGCGCGGCCCAGACCCACGAACCGCGCCTCCGGGCCGCCACCAGCAGCAGCACCGGCCACACCTTCAGCATCGCCCCGAACGCCGTCAGCGCCCCCATCACCCTGGGATACCGCGTGCCCGCGAGCAACGCGGCCACGGCGACACCGGTGACCATCACGTCGTAGCGGGCGTACACCGTCGGCCCGAGCAGCGGAACTCCCACCACCCACACCCAGGCCCCGCGCAACGTCCGGCCCGGGCGCAGACCGGCGTACAGCAGGAGCAGCAGCACGACCAGGTCGGCGGCGAAGCACAGCACGAAGAACGCCGACGGGTAGTCCAGCCAGAACACCAGCGCGGGGGACAGGATCGGCAGCGCCGCGGCGGGCGGGTACTGCCAGGTCACGTCGTCCAGCGGGAACGTTCCGGTGCGCAGCACGTCGTACCAGCCCTGGTAGATCACCGCCACGTCGCTGGTGACGTCCGGGCCGGGGAAGACGTACACCTTGAACACGAAGAGCAGCAGCACCACCCTGGTCAGCGCCCAGATGCCCACAAGCCACGCCAGGGACCGCCGCGTGCCTGTCGTCTCCACCAGAACCCCTGCCGTTCGCTGCCCGTCTCAGTGCAACATGATGTCGTGTCCAGCTGTGTGCGGGCCACACACGTGGCCGAGCCCCACCTGTGAACGGCGGCTTCGATAGGGTCGGCGGCGATGCACAAGACGCTGATCGTGACCAACGACTTCCCGCCCCGTCCCGGCGGTATCCAGGCGTTCCTGCACAACATGGCGCTGCGCCTCGACCCGGAGCGGCTGGTGGTCTACGCCTCCACCTGGAAGCGGAGCCGCGAGGGCATCGAGGCCACCGCCGCCTTCGACGCCGAGCAGCCCTTCACGGTCGTACGGGACCGTACGACGATGCTGCTGCCGACGCCCGGCGCGACCCGGCGTGCGGTCGGGCTGCTGCGTGAGCACGGCTGTACGTCGGTGTGGTTCGGGGCGGCGGCCCCGCTCGGTCTGATGTCCCCGGCGCTGCGCAGGGCCGGCGCCGAGCGGCTGGTGGCCACCACCCACGGCCATGAGGCGGGGTGGGCCCAGCTGCCCGCGGCCCGGCAGCTGCTGGGGCGGATCGGGGAGTCGACGGACACGATCACCTACCTGGGCGAGTACACGCGCTCGCGGATCGCCACCGCCCTGACACCGGCCGCGGCCTCGCGGATGGTGCAGCTGCCGCCCGGGGTCGACGAGAAGACCTTCCATCCCGGGTCGGGCGGCGACGAGGTCCGGGCCCGGCTCGGCCTGACGGACCGCCCGGTCGTCGTCTGCGTCTCCCGGCTGGTCCGGCGCAAGGGCCAGGACACCCTGATCCAGGCCATGCCCCGCATCCTGGCCGCCGAGCCGGACACGGTATTGCTGATCGTCGGGGGCGGGCCCTACGAGGCCGACCTGCGCAGACTCGCCCGCGACACGGGCGTCGCCGACTCCGTCCACTTCACCGGCCCCGTCCCCTGGTCCGACCTCCCCGCCCACTACGGCGCCGGCGACGTCTTCGCGATGCCCTGCCGGACCAGGCGGCGGGGGCTGGACGTGGAGGGCCTCGGCATCGTCTACCTGGAGGCCTCGGCGACGGGCCTGCCGGTCGTGGCCGGGGACTCGGGCGGCGCACCGGATGCCGTACTGGACGGCGAGACGGGGTGGGTGGTGAGGGGCGGCTCTCCCGAGGAGGCGGCCGACCGCATCGTCACCCTCCTGGGAGACCCCGAGCTGCGCCGGCGGATGGGCGAGCGGGGCAGGGAATGGGTCGAGGAGAGGTGGCGCTGGGACCTACTGGCGGAGAAGCTTCAAACGCTGCTGTAGGACAACGCCCCATCTTTCAGGGGCGCGGGGAACTGCGCGACAAGCCACTAACAACCCGCACCCGCCCACAACGAATACGCGGCACCCCACTAGGCGGAACCCAATAATCCGCACATGCTGCGCACATGACATCAAACCTGATGCAGCGTCAGCTGACAAGACGTCACATCCTCGGCATGGCGGCACTCCAAACCGCAGCCACCCTCGGCTTCACCCGCATCGGTCTTCCCTCAGCCCAGTCCGCCGAGCCCGACGCAGTCGAATCCGCCCCGGCGATAGTCGTCGGCTCCGGCTACGGCGGCGCCGTGGCCGCCCTCCGTCTGGCCCAGGCCGGCATCCGCACCCTCGTCCTGGAGATGGGCCGCCTCTGGAACACGAGCGGCCCCGACGGCAAGGTCTTCTGCTCCACCGCCGCCCCCGACCGCCGCTCCATGTGGTTCCGCACCCGCACCGAGGCCCCGCTCGCCACCTTCCTGTGGCTGGACGTGGTCAACAAGGACATCAGCCCCTACCCGGGAGTCCTGGACCGCGTGCACTACGACCACATGTCCGTGTACGTCGGACGAGGCGTCGGCGGCGGCTCCCTGGTCAACGGCGGCATGGCCGTCACCCCGCTCCAGTCCTACTTCGCCGAGCAGTTCCCGACCGTGGACACCGCGGAGATGTACCGCACGTACTTCCCGCGCGCCCGTTCCATGCTCGGTGTCAACACCGTCGACCCCGCGTGGTTCGAGTCCACGGAGTGGTACCGCTTCACCAGGATCTCCCGCAAGCACGCGAGCAACGCCGGCCTGAAGACCACCTTCGTGCCCAACGTCTACGACTTCGGGTACATGCAGCGCGAGGCGGCCGGCGCAGCCACCAGGTCGGCACTCGCCGGCGAGGTCATCTACGGCAACAACCACGGCAAGCGCAGCCTCGACCAGACGTATCTCGCCTCCGCGCTCGGCACCGGGAACGTCACCATCCACACCCTGGAGCGGGTGAAGTCGATCAGCAGGGCCGCCGACGGGACGTACGTCCTGGCCGTCGACCGGCTCGACGACACCGGGGCCGTCGTGGAGACCAAGGAGTACGGCTGCACGTACCTCTTCCTCGGCGGTGGCAGCGTCGGCACCACCGAACTCCTGGTCCGCGCACGGGAGTCGGGCACCCTGCCCGCCCTGGACGCCGGCGTCGGCGCCGGGTGGGGGACCAACGGCAACGTCATGCTCGGGCGGGCCAACCATCTGTGGGACACCGTCGGGGCGAACCAGTCGACCATGCCGGTCATGGGAATCGACGACTGGGCCAACGCCGCCAACCCCGTCTTCGCCGAGATCGCGCCGTTGCCGACGGGCCTTGAGCACTGGGTCAGCCTCTATCTGGCGATCACCAAGAACCCGGAGCGCGCGTCGTTCTCGTACGACAGTGCCACGGGAGCCGTGAAGCTGGGCTGGAGCGCCGCGCAGAGTGCCGTGTCCGTGGGGATGGCGAAGAAGCTGTTCGACCGGATCAACCGGGCGAACACCACGATCTACCGGTACGACCTGTTCGGCTCGGGCAACAAGGTCTTCGCCGACGACTTCACGTACCACCCGCTGGGCGGTTGCGTGCTCGGGAAGGCCACCGACGACTACGGCCGGGTGAAGGGGTACTCGCGGCTCTACGTCACCGACGGCTCGCTCGTGCCCGGGTCGATCGGGGTGAACCCGTTCGTGACGATCACCGCGCTGGCCGAACGCACGATGGCGCGGGTCCTCGTGGAGGACACCGCGCCATGAGCCGTCGTACGAACGGAGCCTGCTACTTCTGGTAGATCGCCTCGATCTCGTCCGCGAAGTCCTTCGCCACGACGTTGCGCTTGAGCTTCAGCGACGGCGTCAGATGGCCCGAGTCCTCCGTGAACTGGGAGGGGAGAATGCGGAACTTCCGCACCGATTCCGCCTTCGACACCGCGGCGTTGCCGTCGTCGACCGCCGACTGGATCGCGGCCAGCAGGTCCGGGTCCTCGTGCAGCGACGCCGCGGTGGAGCCCGCCGGTTTGCCGTGGTCGGCGCACCAGCGGCCCAGGAACTCCTCGTCGATGGTGACCAGCGCGCCCACGAACGGCCGCCCGTCGCCCACCACCATGCACTCCGCGACCAGCGCGTGCGCCCGGATCCGGTCCTCGATCACGGCCGGGGCGACGTTCTTGCCGCCCGCGGTGACGATGATCTCCTTCTTGCGGCCGGTGATCCTGAGGTAGCCGTCCTCGTCGAGGGTGCCGATGTCACCGGTGTGGAACCAGCCGTCGGCCAGCGCCTCCTCGGTCGCGCCCGGGTTGTTCCAGTACTCCTTGAACAGGTGCTCGCCGTGCAGCAGCACCTCACCGTCGTCGGCGATACGGACCACCGAGCCCGGCAGGGGCTGGCCGACCGTACCGATCTTCTGGCGGTCCCAGGGGTTGAAGGCGGTGGCGGCGCAGGACTCGGTCAGGCCGTAGCCCTCCAGGACCGTGAAGCCGATGCCGCGGAAGAAGTGCCCGAGCCGCTCGCCCAGCGGCGCGCCGCCCGAGATGGCGTACTCGCCGCGACCGCCGAGAACGGCCCGCAGCTTGCTGTAGACGAGTTTGTCGAAGACCTTGTGTTTGATCTTCAGGCCGACCGGGGGGGCCGGACGGGGTGTCCAGCGCCTTGCTGTAGGCGATGGCCGTGTCCGCCGCCTTGTCGAAGATCTTGCCCTTGCCGTCGGCCTGCGCCTTGGCGCGGGCCGAGTTGTAGACCTTCTCGAAGACCCGCGGCACACCCAGGATCAGCGTCGGGCGGAACGCGGCAAGCTCGTCCGTGAGGTTCTTGATGTCCGGGACGGTGCCCAGCTTGATCGGCGCCATCATCGGCGCGACCTGCACGAGGCGGCCGAAGACGTGGGCCAGCGGGAGGAAGAGCAGGACCGAGCACTCGCCGGTGCGGAACAGGGGCCGCAGGCGCTCGACGATGTTGCCGCACTCGGCGAAGAAGCTGCGGTGGGTCAGCACACAGCCCTTGGGGCGGCCGGTCGTGCCGGAGGTGTAGACGATGGTCGCCGCGTCGTCGGCCTTCGCCAGCGAGCTGCGCTCCTCGACCGTCGCGTCGCTGATGTCCTGCCCGAGCCGGCCCAGCTCCTCGACGCCGCCGGCCTCGATCTGCCAGACGTGCTTGAGCGCGGGCAGCGCGTCGCGTACCGACTCGACGGCGGCGGTGTGGCCGTCCAACTCCGTGATCATGGCCGTCGCGCCCGAGTCACCGAGGATCCACTGCACCTGCTCGGGCGAGCTGGTCTCGTACACCGGCACGGTGACCGCGCCCGCGGACCAGATCGCGAAGTCCAGCAGGGTCCACTCGTAGCGCGTGCGGGACATCAGACCGACCCGGTCGCCCGGTCCGACCCCGGCGGCGATGAGCCCCTTCGCCGCCGCGTGCACCTCGGCGAGGAAGGTGGTGGCCGAGACGTCCTGCCAGGCGCCGCCCACCTTGCGGGCGATGACGGCGACGTCGGGGTGCTGCGCGGCGTTTCTGCGGACGATGTCGGTCAGATTGCCGTCCGCGGGGACCTCGTACAAAGCCGGAAGGCTGAACTCGCGCAAGACTGCTGCTCCTCATAGGGCGCCGGCGCCACGACGTTGTGCGATGCGACGGTGCGGTCCATGGCTCGGGCAAGTGCTCTGGGATTCACATGTTGAAACTCAGAGCACGACTGGACCGACCGGACGTTACCCGCCGGTATGGCTTCTTCGACAGGGGGGTCCGGCGAGATGTTCGCTGCGTCACACGGATTGGTACCTCTGCGCGCACAGTAGTCGAGCCGTCTGACGACTGGCCAGTAACCATCGGTCCGGCCGCCACTGTTCACGTTTGCCGCACACGCATACCCTTGATCGTCATGGCACCGACACCGACGGGAATCCGCAGGACCCGCGTCCATGTGGTCAGCGACGTACACGGCAACGCCCGCGACCTGGCCAAGGCCGGCGAGGGCGCGGACGCCTTGATATGCCTGGGTGACCTGGTGCTGTTCCTGGACTACGCCGACCACTCGCGCGGCATCTTCCCCGACCTGTTCGGCGTGGAGAACGCCGACCGCATCGTGGAACTGCGCACCGCCCGGCGCTTCGAGGAGGCGCGCGAGCTGGGGGCACGGCTGTGGGCCGGGATCGGCTCGGACCGGCGGTCGGTGATCGAGAAGGCGGTGCGCAAGCAGTACGCCGAGCTGTTCGCGGCGTTCCCGACACCGACGTACGCCACCTACGGCAATGTCGACATGCCGCCCCTGTGGCCGGAGTACGCCGGACCCGGCACGACGGTGCTGGACGGGGAGCGGGTCGAGATCGGCGGGTGGGTCTTCGGCTTCGTGGGCGGCGGGCTGCGCACGCCGATGCGGACGCCGTATGAGATCAGTGACGAGGAGTACGCGGCGAAGATCGAGGCCCTGGGGGAGGTGGACGTGCTCTGCACGCACATTCCGCCCGAGGTGCCCGAGTTGGTGTACGACACGGTGGCGCGGCGATTCGAGCGGGGCAGCAAGGCGCTGCTGGAGGCGATTCGGCGGACCCGACCCCGCTACTCCCTCTTCGGGCACGTCCATCAGCCGCTCGTCCGGCGGATGCGGATCGGGGCGACGGAGTGTGTGAACGTGGGGCACTTCGCCGCGTCGGGGAAGCCGTGGGCGCTGGAGTGGTGAGGTGGGGTGAAGTCGGCCGGCCAGGCGCGCGGTAGCCTTCACGCTGCGCACGCGTGCGCACCACGACTTCTTACCGGACCGCTTCTGGAGGAGCCACGGCGATGGCGGAACACACCAGCTCGAGCATCACGATCGAGGCGGCACCGGCCGATGTCATGGGGGTGATCGCCGACTTCGCGCGCTACCCGGACTGGACCGGTGAGGTGAAGGAGGCGGAGGTCCTCAAGACCGACGGCCAGGGCCGTGCCGAGCAGGTCCGGCTCGTCATGGACGCCGGGGCGATCAAGGACGACCAGGTGCTGGGATACACCTGGACCGGCGACAACGAGGTGTCCTGGACGCTGGTGAAGTCGCAGATGCTGCGGTCGCTCGACGGCTCGTACATCCTCAAGCCGGCCGGGGCGGGGGCGACCGAGGTCACCTACCAGCTGACGGTCGACGTCAAGATCCCGATGCTGGGGATGATCAAGCGCAAGGCGGAGAAGGTCATCATCGACCGGGCGTTGGCGGGGCTGAAGAAGCGGGTGGAGTCGGGCAAGTAGGGGTTCGCCCCCGCCGCCCCTACCCGTCCCATCCCAGGGGGTGCTGCCCCTTCGCCCCCGCCAGGGGGCTCCGCCCCTGGACCCCCATCGGCCTGAACGGCCTCGTCCTCAAACGCCGGACGGGCTGAATCCGCGGCCCCCGTAGCGCCGGGCTGCGTGACCCACCCCCGGCCGGGCTGAACCCCTACGTCCGTTACGGTTCACCCCCATGCGCACCATCCTGATCACCGGCCCCGGCGGCAGCGGCCGTACCACCGTCGCGGCCGCCACCGCGCTCGCCGCCGCCCGCGAGGGCACCCGGACCCTCGTCCTGAGTGCCGACCGCACCGACACCCTGGGCGCGGCACTCGGCGCGAGTACGGGACCGGCCCCGAGCGAGGTCGCGGCGAACCTCACCGCGTGGCGGCCCGACGCGGCCACCGGGTTCCGGGACGACCTCGCCGCCTTCCAGGAGCGCGCCTCCTCCGCGCTCGACCTGCTCGGCGCCTCCCGGCTCGACCCGGAAGAGGTCACTCCGCTGCCCGGCGCCGAGGAACTCGCGCTGCTGCGGGCACTGCGGGACGCCGCGCTGGCCGAGGCGCACGACCTCCTCGTCGTCGACCTGCCGGCCACCCCGCACGCCCTCGCCCTGCTCTCCCTCCCCGAAGAGCTGCGCCGCTACCTGCGCCGACTGCTCCCGCCCGAACGGCAGGCGGCCCGCGCGCTGCGGCCCGTGCTGGGGCGGCTGGCCGGGGTTCCGATGCCGGCGGAGTGGCTGTACGAGACCGCGGCACGCTGGGACCTCGACCTCGCCGCCGTCGAGGCCGTCGTCGCCGACCGGGACACCGTCGTACGGCTGGTCGCCGAGCCCGGTCCGGGCGGCGCCGACGCCGTACGGGCCGCCCGGCTCGCCCTCGCCCTGCGGGGACTGCGCCCCGACCTGCTGGTCGCCAACCGGGTCCTGCCGGAGGCGGAGGCGGTACCGGGCAGCTGGCTCGCCGGGCCCGTCGCACAGCAGCGCAAGACCCTGGAGGAGTGGCGGGAGGACGTCCACGACATCCGTGGTGTCGCCCACCTCGGGCGGGACCCGCGCGGCACCCATGACCTCGCCGACCTCGCCGTGCCCGTCGTCAACGACACGTCGTCCACGGTCGAGTGGCCCGTCACCGACCGGCTCGCCGAGGACGGCGTCCTCGTCTGGCACATCCCGCTGCCCGGCGCCGTACGCGATGAACTCGACCTCATCCGGCGCGGCGACGAACTCGTCGTCACCGCGGGGCAGTTCCGGCGTATCGTGCCGCTGCCGTCCGCCCTGCGCAGGTGCCGGGTGGACGGGGCCGGACTGCGCGACGGAGAGCTGCGGATCCGGTTCGCGCCGGACCCGGATCTCTGGCCGGGCGCACGGTGAAGCAGGTACGCCCGTTCGGGTAACGTCGTAGAGACGAACCGTAGTCAGGAGTCCGTCATGAGCGAAGAGCTCCCCCCGTCCGACGCCGGAGAGCACGAGGCGATCGACGAGGCACGGGCGACCGACGCCGACGCCTGGGCGACGGCGTGCGCCGAGGACCTCGCGCAGGAGAAGGAGCGCCGCCGCGCCCAGTACGGTCCGCAGCCGGGCGCCGCCGCAGAGGAACTGCGCAAGCTCGTCGACGCCGTCGCGGACAAGCTGTCCACCCTCCAGTCCCCGCTGCTCGGCGCGGTCGCCGGACCCGCCGCCCAGCAGGTGGTCAAGCAGGTCGTCGAGCAGGCCAAGGCGGCCGTCGAGCCCGTCATAGAGCGCAACCCGGACGTCTTCGACCACCTCGCCGCGGCCGGCAGCGAACTCCTCGCCGCCTACCGCTCCGCGGTCCAGGCCCAGGAACGGCGCTGGACCACCCGGGAGACCGGCGGGCACGACCTGGACGAGCGCCCGGACCGCCCCGACCGAGGCGACGACGCGGGTCCCGGAGAACGCATCGACCTGGACTGATTCCCCCGGATCCACAACCGTCGGCCGACCCCGTCCGCCGGGCGGACGACGGGGCCCCGACGGCAGGGCCTCGGGTACGGTTGGCCGTAGCGGGGCTCGACCGAAACTGAGGGATTCATGGGACTCACCATCGGCGTCGACATCGGCGGCACGAAGATCGCGGCCGGCGTGGTCGACGAGGAAGGCAACATCCTCTCGACCCACAAGGTGCCGACCCCGGGCACGCCCGAGGCCATCGTGGACGCCATTGCCTCCGCGGTGGAGGGCGCGCGCGCCGGGCACGAGATCGTCGGCGTGGGTATCGGTGCGGCCGGTTACGTCAACCGCCAGCGCTCGGAGGTGTACTTCGCCCCGAACATCGACTGGCGCAACGAGCCGCTGAAGGAGAAGGTCGAGGCCCGCGTCGGTCTCCCGGTCGTCGTGGAGAACGACGCCAACGCCGCCGCCTGGGGCGAGTACAAGTTCGGCGCCGGCAAGGGCCACCGCAACGTCATCTGCATCACGCTGGGCACCGGCCTCGGCGGCGGCATCATCATCGGCAACAAGCTGCGCCGCGGCCACTACGGCGTCGCCGCCGAGTTCGGCCACATCCGCATGGTCCCCGACGGCCTGCTGTGCGGCTGCGGCTCGCAGGGCTGCTGGGAGCAGTACGCCTCCGGCCGCGCCCTGGTCAGATACGCCAAGCAGCGCGCCAACGCCACCCCCGAGAACGCCGAGGTCCTGCTCGGCCTGGGCGACGGCACCCCCGACGGCATCGAGGGCAAGCACATCTCCATGGCCGCCCGCCAGGGCGACCCGGTCGCCGTCGACTCCTACCGCGAACTCGCCCGCTGGGCCGGCGCCGGCCTCGCCGACCTGGCCTCTCTCTTCGACCCGTCGGCCTTCATCGTCGGCGGCGGCCTCTCGGACGAGGGCGAACTGGTCCTCGACCCCATCCGCAAGTCCTACAAGCGCTGGCTCGTCGGCGGCAACTGGCGCCCGGTCGCCGACGTCATCGCCGCCCAGCTGGGCAACAAGGCGGGCCTGGTGGGCGCGGCGGACCTTGCCCGGGAGCCCGACCCGATCATGTAGAGGGACGGTGGGGCCAACCCCCTGGGGGCGCGGGGAACTGCGCGATCAGCCACGACGAACCGGCAGTCGCCAACGATCCTCGCGCCCCGACCCATTGGGCGTACATTGATCCACATGGCGCTGCTCCCTGAGTCCCGCACAGACCCCGACGGTTCAGCCCTCATCCGCGTCCTCAGCTACAACATCCGCTCCATGCGCGACGACACAGCCGCCCTGGCCCGTGTCATCACCGCCTGCGACCCCGACCTGGTCCTCATCCAGGAAGCCCCCCGTTTCTTCCGCTGGCGCAAGAAACTCTCCCGCCTGGCCCGCGCGGCGAACCTCGTCATCCTCACCGGCGGCGCCACGGCAGCAGGACCAGCCGTCCTGTGCAACCTGCGGGCCACGGTCGAACGCACGGAGGACGTACTCCTCCCCCTCACCCCCGGCCTCCACAGGCGCGGCTTCGCCACGGCAGTGGTCCGTTTCGGCGCCGCCCGCCTGGGCGTCCTCAGCTGCCATCTGTCCTTGCAGAAGGACGAGCGCCACGAGCAGGGAGGCATGATGCTCGACCGGCTCGCCGGGATGGGAGTGGAGCACGCCGTAGCGGGCGGCGACCTGAACGAACGCCCCGCCGGCCGCACCTTCCGCCGCATGGCCGACGACCTCCAGGACTGCTGGGCCACCGCTCCCTGGGGCGCCGAGTACACCTCGACCCCGGCCGACCCGCACCAGCGTATCGACGCGATCTTCGCCACCAAGGGCGTCGAGGTGCTCGGCTGCGGAGTGCCCGTGGGCCTCCCCGGCGTGACGGAGACAGACCTGAGGGCGGCCACGGACCACCTTCCGGTCCTGGCCGCCCTCAAAGTACCGGCGTCCTAGAGCGTCCTAGACGACCGCGCCCCGACCGGGATCCTCGTCGTCCTCGTCGTCCGTCCTCATCCGCATCACCAGCGTGGCGAACCCGCCCAGGAACCCGCCGATGCACAGCGTCGCCAGCCACCACGTCATGTCCCAGCCGAGCAGGACGGCGAGCAGCAGCAGGATCGGTCCGCCGATCACCCCGAGCCAGGCGAACTTCGCGGTCGCGTCGGCGGCGGGCAGCGGCGGTGGCTCCGGCGGGACGAAGTGGCCTTCGTCGTCCGCGTCGAAGTCCTCCTCGGAGGGCTCGGGCACGCTGTAGTCGCGCGGGCCGACGCCGGGCGCGAAGGAGACGGAGCTGCCCAGCGGCTTGACCGGCTTGTCCTCCCGGTCGCCCGTGGGCTCGTCGGCCTGCTTGGCCTTCGCGCCGTTGTCGCCCTTCTCGGGCTTCTCGCCCTTCTCGGGCTTGCGATCGCCGTCCGTCCCGTCGTTCGTCGCGCCGTTCGTGCCGTCGTTGGTGTCGGACTCCAGCAGCGCCAGGTCCTCCACCGACTTGAACGGCTTCGAGCCCGGCGGGTCCGGCGGCTCGTCGCCGTATCCGGCGACGATCGCGGCCCAGGCGGCGTCCTCGTCGAACGGGACGTGCTGCTCTTCCGGCTCGCGATCGTCGCGGTCCTCACGCCTCTCGCGGTCGGAGTCGTGCTCAGCCACGTGCAGTCGTCCCTTCTCTGCCGACGCCGGTCACGAGCCGGTCGATGAAGCCGATGCTCTGCTCGAAGATCCGGTCCGCGTCATGGTCCAACGTCGCCACGTGATAGCTCTGTTCCAGCACGATCTCCGTTACGTCCGTGGACGACACCCGACTCAGGATCCGGGCCGAGTCCGCCGCCGGCACCGTGTGGTCCTGGGCGCTGCGCAGAAGCAGCAGCGGCTGGGTGACCTGCGGCAACTCGCCGTCGACCAGCCGGAAGAAGTTGCGCAGCGAGTGGGCCGCGTGCAGCGGCACCCGGTCGTACCCGATCTCGACGCCGCCCTCCTTGGCGATGTCGCTCACGATGCCGGGCGCCGTACGGACGAAGTGGCGGGAGACCGGCAGGGTGTACGCGGACAGGCCGTGCACCTTGTTCGCCGGGTTGACGACCAGTACGCCCGCGACGCCCTCCCCGTGCTTGGCGGCGAGCCGCAGGGCCAGGGTGCCGCCCATGGAGAGGCCGGCCACGAAGACCCGGGCGCAGCGGTCGCGCAGATTGCGCAGCTCGCGGTCCACCTCGGCGTACCAGTCCTGCCAGCCGGTGAGTCGCATGTCCTCCCAGCGCGTGCCGTGGCCGGGCAGCAGCGGCAGCGAGACGGTGTGCCCGTGCTCGGCGAGATACGCCGCCCAGGGACGCAGCGACTGGGGGGAACCGGTGAAGCCGTGGCAGAGGAGGACCCCGGTCTCCCCGCCCTCGCGGCGGTACGGCTCGGCTCCAGGAAGGACCGGCACCTTACGGTCTCCTGTTCGTGAGAAGGACGGACGTTACAGCCAGGTGTGGTTCACCGTACGCGACCGCACTGACACCGACCAGGGTCGTCGGACTCATTGACAGTGCTCCGGGTTAAGGTCTGATCGACAGACACAGGAGGCACTCGGTTGTTGTACGGCGCGATGAAGGTGGCCATCGGGGGACCGTTGAAGGTCGCCTTCCGGCCCTGGGTGGAGGGCCTGGAGAACATTCCGGCCGAGGGCGCCGCGATCCTCGCGAGCAACCACCTCTCGTTTTCCGATTCGTTCTTCCTGCCCGCGGTCCTGGACCGCAAGGTGACCTTCATCGCGAAGGCCGAGTACTTCACGACGCCCGGCGTCAAAGGCCGGATGACGGCCGCGTTCTTCAAGGGCGTCGGCCAGCTGCCCGTCGACCGCTCCGGGGCGCGAGGGGCGGGCGAGGCGGCCATCAAGAGCGGCATAGAGGTGCTGGAGCGCGGTGAGCTGTTCGGTATCTATCCGGAGGGCACGCGCTCGCCCGACGGGCGGCTCTACCGGGGCAAGCCCGGCGGCCTCGCGCGCGTGGCGCTCGCCACCGGAGCGCCGGTCATCCCGGTCGCCATGATCGACACGGAGAAGATCCAGCCGCCCGGCCAGGTCATGCCCAAGCTCATGCGGCCGGGCATCCGGATCGGCGAGCCCCTGGACTTCAGCCGGTACCAGGGCATGGAGCACGACCGCTTCGTGCTCCGCGCGCTGACCGACGAGGTCATGTACGAGATCATGAAGCTCTCCGGCCAGGAGTACGTCGACATGTACGCGACGGCCGCCAAGCGGCAGATCGCGGATGCCGCGAAGGCCGAGAAGGAACAGTCGAAGAAGGAACAGGCGAAGAAGCCGAAGTAGGCGGACGAGGAGCGCTCGGGGCCCTGGCAGGGCAGTCCGGGCGGGCGACTCGAAAACATGGGGTGGGGGCAATGGCCAAGCGCGAGCGGGTCATGAGGATGTCGGTCGAGCAGCCGCTGTGGCGTGCGCTCGCCGGCTACCGGGTGCTGACCATGGTGTACGCGATCGGGCTGTTCATCAGCGCCTACGACGAGATCGCCCGCCCCTGGGTGGCCATCGCCTACTACGCCGTACTGGCCGTGTGGACCCTGGCCACCCTGCCCCGGGTGGCGAACGCCGCGAGCTGCACCAAGCGCTTCCTCGCCGCCGACCTCACCATCGCCCTGGCCGGCATCCTGCTCACCCGGCTCGCCGAGACACCCGCGCGGGTCGACGCCGGGTCCCCGACCCTGCCGTCCATATGGACCGCGGGCGCCGTGCTCGCGTTCGCCATCAAGGGCGGCTGGCGCTGGGCCGCCTTCGCCTCCACGCTGGTCGCCGCCGCCAACCTGGTCCACCGCTCCGGCGTACCGACCCGCGACACCGTCCACATGGTGCTGCTGGTCTGGATCGCGTCCATCGCCATCGGCTACGTCGTCGAGGTGGCCCGCGCCTCCGAGCGCACCCTGGCCCGCGCCCTGGAGATCGAGGCGGCGACCCGGGAGCGGGAGCGGCTCGCGCGGGACATCCACGACGGCGTGCTCCAGGTGCTGGCGATGGTGCAGCGGCGCGGCGCCGTGATCGGCGGTGAGGCGGCCGAGCTGGGCCGGATGGCCGGCGAGCAGGAGGTCGCGCTGCGCACGCTGGTCTCGGGCGGCCTGGTGCCGGTGTCGCGCGTGTCGGACGACGCCGCCGAGGGGGCCGTCGTGGTCGCCGTGGAGGAGCCCGACGACTCCACCGGTCCCGTCGATCTGCGCGCGCTGCTCGCCCCCTACGCCGGAGCCAAGGTCAGTCTCGCCGAGCCCGGCGCGCCCGTGACGCTGGCCCCGGCCGCCGCGCGGGAGCTGGCCGCGGCCGTGGGCGCGGCCCTGGGCAACGTCCGCAAGCACGCGGGGGAGCACGCGCGTGCGTGGATCCTCGTCGAGGATGAGCCCGACGAGGTGATCGTCACCGTACGGGACGACGGACCCGGCATCCCCGAGGGCCGGCTCGCCCAGGCCGAGGGCGAGGGGCGCCTCGGTGTCGCTCTGTCGATCCGGGGGCGGCTGCGGGACCTCGGCGGCAGCGCCGAGCTGATCTCGGTGCCGGGCCAGGGCACCGAAGTGGAACTGAAGGTACCGAAGGCCGACAGTGCTTCACGGGGGAAGGCTGAGCAGCGATGACGGACACCGCGCACGGGCAGGACGGACAGCAGGACCCGATCAAGGTCATGGTGGTCGACGACCACCCCATGTGGCGCGACGCGGTCGCCCGCGACCTGGCGGAGTCCGGTCTCGACGTGGTGGCCACGGCGGGCGACGGCGACCAGGCCGTCCGCCGCGCCAAGGCCGCCGCCCCCGATGTCCTCGTCCTGGACCTCAACCTGCCCGCCAAGCCCGGCGTCCAGGTCTGCAAGGAACTGGTGGCCCACAACCCCGCCCTCCGCGTCCTGGTGCTCTCCGCGAGCGGCGAGCACGCCGACGTCCTGGAGGCCGTGAAGTCGGGCGCCACCGGCTATCTGCTGAAGTCGGCCTCGACGGAGGAACTCCTCGACGCGGTGCGCCGTACGGCCGTCGGCGACCCCGTGTTCACGCCGGGCCTGGCCGGTCTGGTCCTCGGCGAGTACCGCCGCCTCGCCTCCGACCCGGGGCCCGCCGCCCCCGACGCCGACCAGCCGAAGGCCCCGCAGCTCACCGAGCGCGAGACCGAGGTGTTGCGGCTCGTCGCCAAGGGCCTGAGCTACAAGCAGATCGCCGAACGCCTGGTCATCTCCCACCGCACGGTCCAGAACCACGTGCAGAACACCCTCGGCAAACTCCAGCTGCACAACCGCGTGGAGCTGGTGCGGTACGCGATAGAGCGCGGCCTCGACGACGAGTGATCCAACGGTCGTCCGATTGACGGCGCGTAAACCAAACACCCGGCGGTTCACCGGAATTGCCGTTCCGACCCATCCCGTTGTGACCTGGATCACCATTAGCGTGGCCTCACCAGGCAACCGCGGCGAAGGGACATTTCCATGCGGGTCGGAGTACTGACCGGAGGCGGCGACTGCCCCGGTCTCAACGCCGTCATCCGGGCCGTCGTCCGCAAGGGCGTGCAGGAGTACGGCTACGACTTCGTCGGCTTCCGGGACGGCTGGCGAGGTCCGCTCGAGAACGACACCATCCGTCTCGACATCCCCGTCGTGCGCGGCATCCTGCCCCGCGGCGGCACCATCCTCGGCTCCTCGCGCACCAACCCCCTCAAGCAGGAGGACGGCATCCGGCGCATCAAGGAGAACCTCGCCAAGCAGGAGGTCGAGGCGCTCATCGCGATCGGCGGCGAGGACACCCTCGGCGTCGCCGCCCGCCTCTCCGACGAGTACGGTGTGCCCTGCGTCGGCGTACCCAAGACGATCGACAACGACCTGTCCGCCACCGACTACACCTTCGGCTTCGACACCGCCGTCGGTATCGCGACCGAGGCGATCGACCGGCTGCACACCACCGCCGAGTCCCATATGCGCGTCCTGGTCTGCGAGGTGATGGGCCGTCACGCCGGCTGGATCGCCATCCACTCCGGGCTGGCCGGCGGCGCCAACGTCATCCTCATCCCCGAGCAGCGCTTCGACGTCGACAAGGTCTGCGCCTGGATCACCTCCCGCTTCAAGGCGTCCTACGCCCCCATCGTGGTCGTCGCCGAGGGCGCCATGCCGAAGGACGGCGACATGGTCCTCAAGGACGAGTCGCTGGACTCCTTCGGGCACGTCCGGCTCTCCGGGGTCGGCGAATGGCTGGCCAAGGAGATCGAGAAGCGCACCGGCAAGGAGGCCCGTACGACGGTCCTCGGCCACATCCAGCGCGGCGGCACCCCGAGCGCCTTCGACCGCTGGCTCGCCACCCGCTTCGGCCTGCACGCCATCGAGGCCGTGCGCGACGGCGACTTCGGCAAGATGGTCGCCCTGCGCGGCACCGACATCGTCCGCGTCCCGATCGGGGAGGCGACGGCCAAGCTGAAGACGGTGGATCCGAAGCTGTACGACGAGGTCGGCGTGTTCTTCGGCTGACGCGGGCCGGGGGGGGGGGGGGGGGGGGGGGGGGGCGAAGACCACCCCCCCCCCCCCCCCCACCCCCCCCACCCCCCCCCCTCCCCCCCACCCCCCCCCCCCCCCCCCCCCCCCCTGCCCCCCCCCCCCCCCCCCCCCCCCCCCCGCCGACTAGACGGTCGTGTTCCGCAACTGACCGACCAACTCCCGTACGACGGCTGTCCCGTTCAGCGTCAGGATCGACTCCGGGTGGAACTGCACCCCGGCGAACCCGGACCCCCGTACGGCGTGCACCTCCCCGCTGTCCGCCCTGCTGATCTCGATGCCGTGCGAGCCCAGCTCCTCGGCCACGTCGTCGTCGCAGCGGGCCACGAAGCTGTTGTAGAAGCCGACGGTCTCCGGCCGCCCGAACAGGTCGATCGTCGTCTGCGCCCCCTGGTACGGCACTTGCTTCCGTACGATCTCCAGCCCCAGCTCGGCCGCGATCAGCTCGTGCCCGAGGCAGACGCCGAGCACACCGTGCCGGTGGTCGCGGATGACCTGGGCGGTGAGGTCGCGCAGGAAGCGCATCTTGGGGTCGGTGAGGTCGGAGGGATCCCCGGGGCCGGGGCCCAGCACGACCGGTCCCTCGTGCGCGAGTACCGCCTCCCGCAGCCCGTCCTCGTCGTAGCGCCGGACGCTCACGTCCAGCCCGCTCGACCGCAGCACATGCGCGAGCATCGCCGTGAAGGTGTCCTCGCCGTCGACGACCAGGGCGTGCCCGGTCAGCTCCTCGGACCGCTCCTGCATCCGCAGCCAGAACGGGGCCAGCGAGGCCCGGCGCCCGTCGAGCGCGGCACGCACGCGTGGGTCGTCGGCGAGACGTACGCGCGCGTGCTCCGCACGGGGCCGGGACGGTCGTACGCCGAGTGCCGCCAGGACCCCCGCCGCCTTCGCATGGGTCTCCGCGACCTCGCTCGCCGGGTCCGAACCGCGTACGAGCGTCGCGCCGACCGGCACCCGCAGTCCGCCCGCCGCGTCGATGTCGGCCGTGCGGATGAGGATGGGGGAGTCCAGGGTCTGCGCGCCACCGGAGTCGCGGCCGATCAGGGCCAGCGCACCGGCGTAGTAGCCGCGCCCGCCGACCTCGTGCCGCTCGATCACCCGGCAGGCGTTCTGCACGGGCGAGCCGGTCACGGTGGCCGCGAACATGGTCTCCTTCAGGACCTCCCGCACATCCAGCGAGGACTTCCCGCGCAGCTCGTACTCGGTGTGCGCGAGATGCGCCATCTCCTTCAGCCGGGGCCCGACGACCACGCCGCCCATGTCGCCGACGGTGCACATCATCTTGAGCTCCTCGTCGACGACCATCGACAGCTCCTCGATCTCCTTGCCGTCGGCGAGGAAGTCGAGCAGATGCTCGGGGGTGGGGCCGTCCGCCGGGTAGCGGTACGTCCCGCTGATCGGGTTCATCACGACGGTCCCGCCGGACATCCGTACGTGCACCTCGGGGCTCGCCCCGACCAGCGTCCGCTCCCCGGTGTACACGACGAAGGTCCAGTACGCGCCCCGCTCGCCCTCCAGCAGCCGCCGGAACAGCGCCAGCGCGTCGGCCCGTCCGAATCCCGGGATCCGTCCCTCGTACGTGCGCCGGATCACGAAGTTCGCGCCCTCGCCGCGCCCGATCTCGTCCCGCAGCACCCGCCCGACGATCTCGCGGTACTCCTCGTCGGCGACGTCGAAGCCGCCGTCCTCGACCCGCACGTCGTGGGCCGGGAGCTGCTCCAGGGCGTCGGCGAGCGGGACGGCGTACGTCTCCTCGGGGGTCAGCACCGCCAGCGGCGTGCCGTCGTCGCGGACGTCGAAGCCGCGCTCGCGGATCTGTCGGAAGGGAACGAGGGCCAAGCCCTCGTCAGGGAGGTCGGCCAGGCGGTCGTAGGTGGCGACCGGCCCGATGAGGACCTCGACCGTGTCGTGGTCCTGGCCCGGGGTGCGGCGGCGCAGCAGGGCGAACGGGCGGGGGTCGTCCGGCAAGCCGAGCAGGTTCATGGGTCCGTGCTCCTTCTCAGTGAGACTCGGTGGTACTCAGTCGGAGAGGAACGGACCCCGGGAAACGCCGAAGGCCGCCCCTCGGGCGGCCTTCGCGAAGTGTGTCGTACGCGCGATCAGTGGGCCGCCGGATGAGCGGTCCACCACCAGTTCTGGATCGAGTGCGCGAACATGCGAGGCACCCTACCCGATGTCCGAGGCGTGTACCTCGTGTCTCAATTGCTGGGCATGGGGCGGGACGCCCGACACGACCCCGTAATGTTGAGGGCGTGACCGTGAACGCTAAGACCAGCGCGAGTGCTGGCAACACCTGGCGAGACCTGCCCGCGGCGCAGCAGCCCGAGTACCCCGACACCGAGGCTCTGCGCGCAGTCGTTGCGGAGCTGGAGTCGTATCCGCCGCTCGTCTTCGCGGGCGAGTGCGACCAGCTGCGCGCCCGGATGGCGGCCGTCGCCAAGGGAGAGGCGTTCCTCCTCCAGGGCGGCGACTGCGCCGAGGCCTTCGACGCGGTGTCCGCCGACCACATCCGCAACAAGCTCAAGACCCTGCTCCAGATGGGCGCCGTGCTGACGTACGCCGCATCGGTGCCGGTCGTGAAGGTCGGCCGTATCGCCGGCCAGTACTCCAAGCCGCGCTCCAAGGGCACCGAGACCCGCGACGGCGTGACCCTGCCGACCTACCGGGGTGACTCGGTCAACGGCTTCGACTTCAACGAGGCCGCCCGCGTCCCGGACCCCGAGCGCCTGAAGCGGATGTACAACGCGTCCGCCTCGACGCTCAACCTGGTGCGCGCCTTCACCACCGGCGGCTACGCCGACCTGCGACAGGTGCACGCCTGGAACCAGGACTTCGTGAAGTCGTCCCCGTCGGGCCAGCGCTACGAGCAGCTCGCCCGCGAGATCGACCAGGCGCTGAACTTCATGCACGCCTGCGGGGCGGACCCGGAGGAGTTCAAGACCGTCGAGTTCTACTCCTCGCACGAGGCGCTGCTGCTCGACTACGAGTCCGCCCTGACCAGGGTCGACTCCCGCACCGGGCAGCTGTACGACGTCTCGGCGCACATGGTGTGGATCGGTGAGCGCACCCGGCAGCTGGACCACGCGCACATCGAGTTCGCCTCGAAGATCCGCAACCCGATCGGGATCAAGCTCGGCCCGACGACGACGGCCGAGGAGGCGCTGCAGTACATCGAGCGCCTGGACCCCGACCGTGAGCCGGGCCGGCTGACCTTCATCGTCCGCATGGGCGCCGACAAGGTCCGCGACAAGCTCCCCGAGCTGGTCGAGAAGGTCACCGCCTCGGGCGCGACCGTGGCCTGGGTGACCGACCCGATGCACGGCAACACCTTCGAGGCGGCCTCCGGTCACAAGACCCGCCGCTTCGACGACGTGCTCGACGAGGTCAAGGGCTTCTTCGAGGTCCACAAGGCCCTCGGCACCCACCCGGGCGGCATCCACGTGGAGCTCACCGGCGACGACGTCACCGAGTGCGTGGGCGGCGGCGACGAGATCTTCGTCGACGATCTGCACCAGCGCTACGAGACGGCCTGCGACCCGCGGCTCAACCGCAGCCAGTCGCTCGACCTGGCCTTCCTCGTCGCGGAGATGTACCGGGACCAGTGACGGCATCGCCTGTCACAGGGACGTGAGTGGGGCGCGGATCACATTCGATCCGCGCCCCACAGCACTTTTACCGTTCCTGTGAGCCGGGTAAGGTTAGGTTAGCCTCACCGATCAAGGGGATGGCACGACTTCGATCCCGGCGGGAGGTGATCCGCGTGTACGTCTGCAGTTGCTTCGGTGTCACCGAGCAGCAGGTCAAGAAGCACGCGGAGGACGGTGCCTGTACGCCCCGCCAGATAGCGTCCGCCTGCAAGGCCGGCACCGACTGCGGATCGTGCGTACGCCGGATCCAGGCGATCCTGGGCCGGGGGGCGTGCCCCCGCCGTGAGCTGGCCGACCAGGGCAAGCCGGTGCTCACCGACCTGGCGGACGCGGCGTAGCTCCCGTCGGCTCGCTCCCTAGCTGGGCTGCTCGATCTGCTGCGCGATGTACAGCGCCTCACCCAGCTTGTCGATGAGCTCCAGCTGGGTGTCCAGGTAGTCGATGTGGTGCTCCTCGTCTTCGAGGATCGACTCGAAGAGATTCGCGGACGTGATGTCGCCCTTGGTGCGCATCACCTCGATACCCCGCTTGAGACGGTCGATCGCCTCGACCTCGACCTGCCGGTCGGCCTGGAACATCTCGGTGACCGTCTGGCCGACCCGCACATGGAACAGGCGCTGGTAGTTGGGCAGGCCGTCCAGCATGAGGATGCGCTCGGTGATCTTGTCCGCGTGCTTCATCTCATCGATGGACTCTTCACGCGTGTACTTGGCGAGCTTCGTCCAGCCTTTGTTGTCCTGGATCCGGTAGTGCAGCCAGTACTGGTTGATCGCCGTCAGCTCGCCGGTCAGCTGCTCGTTCAGGAATTCGAGGACCTCGGGGTCGCCCTGCATCGCAGAGGCTCCTTCCACGCGGGGGAACTGGCAGGTTGCGCCGCATGATTGCACCGGCAGCGAAGATCGTCCAGTAAGTCTTCACTTAGTAAGTTAGGGCATGCTTAGTCCGTTATGAGGTGAATTGAGGAGGGGTGTGGTCAGGTGCACTGCCCCAGGTCTGTCAGGATGGAGTCATGGGTCAGCCGGTGGAGCGCGAAGGTGGAGCAGCAGCACACTCCGAGCTCCCGCCGGGACAGCGGCTGCAGCGCGGCTGGCCCGTCACCCACTACGGACCGGTCCCCAAGTTCCGGCCCGAACGCTGGGAGTTCAGGGTGTTCGGGGCGACCGTCGACGGTGAGAAGCACTGCTGGACCCATGAGGAGTTCACGGCCCTGCCGTACAAGACCGTCCTCGCCGATCTGCACTGCGTCACCAAGTTCAGCATGCTCGGTGCGGAGTGGGGCGGCATTCCGGCCCGGACGATCCTGGAGATCGCCCCGCCCGCGCCGACCGTCACCCATGTGATGGTGTGGGCGGAGTACGGCTTCAGCTCCAACCTGCGCCTCGCCGACTTCGCCTCCGAGCGCGCGATCTTCGCCACCCACAAGGACGGCGAACTGCTCACGGCGGAGCACGGATTCCCCCTCCGCCTGGTCGTCCCCCATCTCTACGCCTGGAAGGGGCCCAAGTGGGTCCGGGGCGTGGAGTACATGACCGCCGACCGTCGCGGCTTCTGGGAGGAGCGCGGCTACCACAACATCGGCGACCCCTGGAAGGAACAGCGGTACTCCTACCAGGAGGAGCCCGGGGACGGGCCCGAGCTCTGACTCCTGACGTCGGTCAGCCGTGGTACTGGTGCACCACCGCGTGGCCCTTGCCGCGCCCGATCATCCACTTGTTGACCGGTGTCGTCAGGACGAAGGCGACGGCCAGCGCGATGGCCAGCACCCACCAGAACAGCGGGTCGGCGAGCTCGGCGTCCATCGCACCCGGCCACAGCACGATCACGCCGTTGTCGACCAGCTCCATCACGGCGATGGACAGGGTGTCCGCCGCCAGCGCCACCTTGAGCGCGGCGCGCAGGTCGACACCCGCTTTCAGTACGCCCCACAGGGTGAGCGCGTAGCCGAAGAAGAACGCGAGAACGATCGCCAGTATCAGTGTCGGCACGTTGTCCCAGCCGAGCGCGGTGCCGATCACCATGCCCAGTACCTCGCCGATGGCACAGCCGGTGAGGCAGTGCAGGGTGGCCCGGACGGCCATCGCCCAGCTGCTGGTGGCGGCCGGCTCGTGGTGGTGCGCGTGTGACGCTTGTGCTTCGTGTTGCATGACGGCCCCCAATGTCAGGTCACGGTTCCTGCACCGAGCAAGAACCGTATACCCCCCTGGGGTATTCCGTAACGACTTACCCGTCCCGGAGTTTCTTCAGCCGCTCCACGTCCGCCGTGTGTCCTTCCTTCCCGCCGGGCGTCTCGATGATCAGCGGTACGCCCTCGGTGGCCGGGTGCGTCATCAGCGCCCGGAACGGGTCCTCGCCGATATGACCCGCGCCGATGTTCTCGTGCCGGTCCTTGTGCGCGCCGACGACGTCCTTGGAGTCATTGGCGTGGATCAGCTTCAGCCGCCCCTCGCCGACGGTGTCCACCAGCAGGTCGAGCGTCTGGTGCATGCCGGACGGGCCGGTCAGATCATGGCCGGCGGCGAAGATGTGGCAGGTGTCCAGGCATACGCCGAGCTTCGGGTGGGCGTCCAGCGCCTCGAAGTACGGCCCGAAGTCCCAGGTGCGGGAGCAGAGCGAGGCGCCCTGGCCGGCGGTGGACTCCAGGAGCAGATACGGGTCGTCGTCGTGGGTCAGCTCGTCGAGCAGCGGCAGCAGGTGCTCCCGTACCTGCTTCAGGGCCACCGACCGCTCCCGGCCACCGGTCGCGCTGCCCGTGTGCACGACCACGCCCAGCGCGCCGATCTCCCGGCCGCGGCGCAGCGAGTGCCGTAGCGACTCCACCGACTTCTCGACCGTCGCCTCGGTGTGCGAGCCGAAGTTGATCAGATACGGCGCATGCACGTACGCCGGGATCGACTCGGCCGCGCAGATCGCGCGGAACTCCTCGTCCTGCCGCGGGTTCCCGGCCGGCGTCGCCCAGCCGCGCGGGTTGGCGACGAAGACCTGGACCGTCTCGGCCTTGAGGTCATGGGCGTAGGTGAGCCCGACGGAGCTGAGGCCGCCGGCCACGGGGACGTGGCCGCCGACGGGATTGCGGGAGGGGCCGGGAGGGGTTCCCGGGGTGGCGGACTGCTGACTCTTCACCCGTTCAGGGTGTCATGGCAGCCACCCGCCCCGGTCATCGGATGGTGATCGTGATCGTCGACCCCTTGGGCGCGGTCTTCCCGCCCTTCACGGACTGCTTCTTGACCGTGTCGCCGAACAGGCCGAGCAGGCCGCGGTCCTCGTCGACCTCGAAGCCGGCGGCCTTCAGCTCCGCCGTGGCGTCGTCGACGCTGTCACCGACCACGTCCGGGACCTCGATCATCTCGGGTCCCTTGGACAGCGTCAGGGTGACGGTGTCGCCCTCGGCGGCCGGCTTGCCGCCCGCAGCCGGAGACTGCTGGGCGACCTGGCCCGCGTCGAACTCGGAGTTGACCCGCGTGGGGGCGATCCTCACCTTCAGGCCGGCCTCCTCCAGCTCGGCCCGCGCGTCGGCCGGGCGCTCGCCGGTGACGTCCGGGACGTCCACCGGGCTGCCCTTGCTGACGGTGAGCTCGATCGCGGAGCCGGAGCGGACCTTGGTGCCGGTCCCGGGGACCGAGGAGATCACGGAGCCCCTGGTCACGTCGTCGTTGAACTCCCGGTTCACGACGCCCGGCTCCAGGCCGATCTCCTTCAGCTCGCTCCTCGCCTTGTCCAGCGGGTAGCCCTGGAGATCGGGCACCTTCACGGTCTTCGGGCCCAGCGAGAGGACCAGAGCCACGGAGTCGTTGTGCCGGATGCGGGCGCCCGACTTCGGGTCCGAGCTGATGACCGTGCCGCGGTCGAAGGTGTCGCTGTACGCGCGCTCGACCTTGCCGACCTCCAGCCCGGCGTCCTCCAGGCGGTCCTTGGCCTGCGCCTCGGTCTTGGAGAGCAGCGGCGGGACCTCGGTGAACTGGCCGGAGTTGATGTACCAGATGCCGACGCCGAGGCCGAGGGCCAGCAAAACGGCGGCGACGACGAGCAGCGGGCCGCGCGGAGCACGCGCGGTGCGCCCCCGCTGGGGCGGCGGGGGCGGGGGAGTCTCCAGCCGGCTGGTCCGGTTGAAGACGGCCTCGGGCTCGTCCTCGTTCACGGGCAGCGGCCGCTGGATCGTCAGCGCGCGCGGGATCACGCTCGTACGGTCGTCGGCGTTGCCGTGCTCCGTCGTGAGCGCCTGCGGCGGCACCGCGTCCAGCTGGTCCTCGCTGAGCGCGGCCCGCGTCTGCCGGGCCTGGGCGAGCAGCGCCACGGCGTCGTACGGGCGGAGATCCGGGGTGCGCGCGGTGGCCGCGGCGACCAGCACGTCGAGCTCGTACGCCAGTCCCGGCGCGATCGCCGAGGGTGGCGGGACGTCTTCGTGCAGGTGCTTGTAGAGCACCACGGCGGGGGAGTCCCCGTCGTGCGGCTTGTCGCCGGTGAGCATCTCGTAGAGCACGACCCCGCACGCGTACACGTCGACGCGGGCGTCGGCGGCGCCGGGCTGCTCGATCTGCTCGGGCGCGAGATAGGAGACGGTGCCGAGCACGGCACCGGTGGTGCTCGTCACGGTGTCCACGGAGCGCACGAGCCCGAAGTCGGCGACCTTGACCCGGCCGTCGTCCCCTATCAGCACGTTCTCCGGCTTCATGTCCCGGTGCACGAAACCGGCCCGGTGCGCGGCGCCGAGCGCGGCGAGCACCGGCTCCAGGATGTCCAGGGCGGCCCGGGGCTGGAGCGCTCCGCGCTCGCGCAGGACGTCACGCAGGGTGCAGCCCGCGACGTACTCCATGGCGAGATAGACGTACGACCCGTCGGTGCCCTGGTCGAAGACCTGCACCACATTGGGGTGCGCCAGCCGGGCGACGGACTTCGCCTCCCGGATGAACCGCTCGACGAAGACCCCGTCGACCGCCAGCGCCGGATGCATCACCTTGAGCGCGAGCACGCGGTCCAGGCGGGTGTCCACGGCCCGGTAGACCGTGGCCATCCCGCCGACGGCGATCCGCGCGTCCACGCGATACCGGCCGTCGAGCACCTGCCCGACCAGAGGGTCCTGAAGGGTCGTATCCACGCAGGTGAGTGTACGAGCCGACACTGACACGACTGCCGGTTCGGCCAGGATCGGCCCGGTACTGCAGCCGACCTGTGACGCAAACCACGCTGTGGCGGCCGCCGATGGCGCTCAGCCCCCACGGCGGGTGGGCGAGCAGTGGGGACTGCGACGCCGTTCAGAAGGCGGGACGCTCCGGATCCAACACGGCCAGGCCCTCCGCAGGAGACGACGCCTCCGCGAAGTGCCGCTTCGGGATCCGCCCCGCCCGGTACGCCAAGCGCCCCGCCTCCACCGCGTGCCGCATCGCGTCGGCCATCAGCACCGGCTCCTGCGCCCGCGTCACGGCCGAGGCGAGCATCACGCCCGCGCACCCCAGCTCCATCGCCAGCGCCGCGTCCGAAGCCGTACCGGCGCCCGCGTCCAGAATCACCGGCACACGCGCGTGCTCCATGATCAACTGGAAGTTGTGCGGATTGCGGATGCCGAGCCCCGACCCGATCGGAGAGCCGAGCGGCATGATCGCCGCACAGCCCACGTCCTGAAGCTTCCGCGCCAGCACGGGGTCGTCGTTCGTGTACGGCAGCACCGTGAACCCGTCGTCCACCAGCGTCTCCGCCGCGTCCAGCAACTCGATCGGATCAGGCAGCAGCGTCCGCTCGTCGGCGATGACCTCCAGCTTGATCAGATCCGTTCCGAGCGCCTCGCGCGCGAGGCGGGCCGTCAGCACGGCCTCTCCGGCCGTGAAGCACCCCGCCGTGTTCGGCAGCACCCGGATCCCGAGCTTCTCCAGGACCGACAGCACGGAGCCGTGCACCGAAGGGTCCACCCGCCGCATCGCGACCGTGGTCAGCTCCGTGCCGGACGCCACCAGCGCCCGCTCCAGGACCTCCAGGCTGGGCGCCCCGCCCGTGCCCATGATCAGCCGGGACGTGAAGGACGTGTCGCCGATGACAAAGGGATCGTCGGCCATGGTTCAGCCTCCTTGGACGGCGGTGAGGACCTCGACGCGGTCCCCCTCGGAGAGGGACGTCGACGGCCACTGCGCGCGCGGGACGACGGTTTCGTTGAGGGCGGCGGCCACTCCGGAGGGCGCCGCGGTGAGCATCCGTACGGCGACGTCGAGCGCCGTACCGGGAGCGACCTCTCGCCGCTCCCCGTTGAGGGAGATGTTCATGCGGGCTGCTCCGTGCGTACGGCGTGCTCGGTGAGCGCGGCGGGAGAGAAACGCATCGGCGTGAACGGACGGGCCTCGTCCGGGAGTTCACCGGTGGTCAGCACATGGGCCATGGCGTCGCCGGTGACCGGCGTGAGCAGTACGCCGTTGCGGTAGTGCCCGGTGGCCAGCGAGAGCCCCGCAAGCTCGGTCGGGCCGAGCAGCGGCGCGTTGTCGGGGGAGCCGGGGCGCAGGCCCGCGCGGGTCTCGGTGAGCGGTAGCTCCGTGATGCCGGGTACCAGCTCGTGGGCGTCGCGCAGCAGCTCGTACACCCCGCCCGCGGTCACCGTCGTGTCCCAGCCCAGCTCCTCGCTCGTCGCGCCCACGACCAGCTCCCCGCTCTCGCGCGGCACCAGGTACACCTGGCTGCCCCGCACCACGGCCCGCACGGTCCGGCTCAGGAACGGCGCGTACCGCTTCGGCACGGTCAGCCGCAGCACCTGCCCCTTCACGGGGCGCACCGGCGGCAGTACGTCGTCCGGGACCCCCGCGAGTCGCCCGCTGAGGCTGCCGGCCGCGAGGACCACCTGGCCGGCGCCGAGCTCGGTACCGCCCGTCGTGGTGACGCCCGCCGCCCGGTTCCGTACGACGTCCAGGCGCTCGGCCCACGTGCGGTGGAAGGCGACCCCCGCCCGCTCGCACGCGGCCACCAGCGCCGCGGCAAGCCGCCGCGGGTCGATCTGGTGGTCGCCGTCCACCCGGAGCCCGCCGCGCACGCCCGGCGCGAGCATCGGCTCCAGACGCCGGCACTCACGCCCCGACAGCCACTCTGAGTCCAGCCCCGACTGGCGTTGCAGGGTGTGCAGTTCGCGCAGGTGGGCGCGGTCGTCGGCGTCCAGGGCCACGGCGAGCGTGCCGCACCGGCGGTAGCCGAGGTCATGGCCGGTGACGTCGGTGAGCTCGGCCGCGAAATCCGGGTAGCGGCGGGCCGAGGCGAGGTTCAGGCCGAGCAGGGTCTGCTCGCCGTAGTGCAGTTCCGTGACGGCCGCCAGCATCCCGGCGGCCACCTGGGCGGCCCCGCCGCCCGGCTCCGGATCCACGACCGCCGTCGTGAACCCGCGCTGCGCGGCCCGCCACGCCGTGACCAGGCCGATGATTCCGCCCCCGATGACGAGGACGTCTGACGTTCGCGTACGCGACATGGGCGTCCAGCCCCTCCCTTCGCCGGCATGACCCGGATCAGGTTCGTACGGTCGGAGGCCGCCCAGCCTCCCTCTCAGCCCGGTGCGTCCGGGCTCCCGCGAGTGCTCTACGTTGGCCACCCTAGCCCGCCGCCGTAGGTCTCAGTAAGGGAGCCTCCGCCCGTGCCCCGCTCGCTCGACGGTCTCGTCCTCGCCCCCGTGGCCGACCAAGCCCCAGGTCAGGTGGGTACCCGCACCCGGTTCACGTACCACGAGAAGGACGGCGAGATCTGGGCCGAGTACGCCGGCGGAGACGTGGTGCGCGGGCACCTGGTGGGCACCAGGGACGGCGACCGGCTGGACTTCCGGTACGTGCAGCTGAAGCGGGACGGGACGACGTCGTCGGGGCACTGTGTGTCGACGGTGGTCGAGCTGCCGGACGGGCGGGTGCGACTGGACGAGACCTGGGAGTGGGAGTCGCAGGACGGCTCGGGGACCAGCGTTGTGGAGCAGCTCACCGAGCACGCCCCCTGACTGACGGACAGTCACTTGTCTATGGTGATCAGGTGAGCGAGCAGACGCAGCAACGGGGCACGTCACCGACGCCCCGCGTGGTCATCGCCGGCGCGGGTATGGCCGGGGTGCAGACAGCGGTCGCCCTGCGGGAACAGGGCTTCACCGGGACCGTCACCCTGATCGGCGCCGAGCCCCATCAGCCCTACGACCGGCCGCCCCTGTCCAAGGCCGTACTGCTCGGCAAGGCCGAGGGCTCCGCCTTCGACGTGGACTTCGAGGCGCTCGGCATCGAACTGCGGCTGGGGCGCGAGGTACTGGGCGTGCGCACCGCCGACCACGAGCTGGACACCGAGGCCGGGCCCGTCCCGTACGACGTACTCGTCCTCGCCACCGGCGCCGAACCGATCCGGCTGCCGGGCGCGGGCGGCGTCCCCGGGGTGCATCTGCTGCGCACCCTGGACGACGCCGAGCGGCTGCGGCCGGTGCTCGCCCGGCAGCACGACATCGTGGTCGTCGGCGCGGGCTGGATCGGCGCCGAGTTCGCCACGGCCGCGCGCGAGGCGGGCTGCGCGGTGACCGTCGTGGAGGCCGCCGACCGGCCGCTCGCGGGGGCGCTGCCCGCGGAGGTGGCGGCGCCGATGACCTCCTGGTACGAGGACAGCGGGGCGGTTCTGCGGACGCACGCGCGCGTGGAGCGCGTCGAGCTCGGCGCGGTGATCCTCGACGACGGCTCGCGGCTGCCGGCGGGCGCCGTCGTGGTCGGCATCGGGGCGCGCCCCGCCACGGCCTGGCTGGCCGGCTCGGGCATCGAGCTCGGAGCGCACGGCGAGGTCGTCGCCGACGACCGGCTGCGCAGCTCCGTACCCGACGTCTACGCGGTCGGTGACTGCGCCTCCTTCCCTTCGGGAAGGTACGGCGAGCGCCTGCTGGTCCACCACTGGGACAACGCGCTCCAGGGCCCTCGCACGGTCGCCGCGAACATCCTCGGCGAGACCTCCGCCGTCTACGACCCCGTGCCGTACTTCTGGTCCGAGCAGTTCGGCCGTTTCGTCCAGTACGCCGGCCATCACGCCGCCGCCGACACGCTGCTGTGGCGCGGCGACCCGTCGGGGCCCGCCTGGACGGTCTGCTGGCTGCGGGGCGCCCGTCTCGTCGCCCTGCTGGCGGTGGGCCGGCCGAGGGATCTGGCGCAGGGGCGGCGGTTGATCGAGGCGGGCACGCCGATGAACGCCGAGCTGCTGGTGGACCCGGCCAAGCCGATGAAGACGGCGACGGCGTAGCGCGCCGGCCCTGCCCGGGTGGACCGGCCTGGCTTCCGACTGTCAGTGGCAGATGGCAGGCTTGTTTCCGTGACCGAGATTGACGCAAAGATCGATGCTCTCGTCCCCGCCTGGCTCACCCTGCCCGACATCGCAGAGATGCTCGATGTCGAGGTGACGCGTGTGCGGCAGCTGGTCAAGGAGGGCCAGCTCATCGCCGTACGCCGAGGTGAGAACCGCGCACTGCACGTCCCTGCCGCCTTCATCGACGGGGACAAGGTCGTCAAGGGCCTGTCCGGGACCCTGACGCTCCTGCGGGACGACGGCTTCACCGACGAAGAGATGCTGGAGTGGCTCTTCACTCCCGACGAGAGCCTGCCCGGCACCCCGGCGCAGGCCCTCAGCGAGAATCGCGGCACGGAGGTGAAGCGCCGCGCCCAGGCGCTCGCCGTCTGACCCCACCAACTGATCCGAACACCGTCCGGCGTACGGGCCGGGGCCTTGCGGGCCACGGCCGCGGGTGACCGCGGCCGTGGGCGGCGGGGGCTGGGGGCGCGCCGACGGGCGTTGCCGCCGGCTTCTCGGGCCTGGCCCGTGAGTCGGTGCGGCGCTGTGCCATTCAGCTCAGGCTTCGGGCGCAAAATGCCTGGTCTGCGCTGAGGCTTCGCGCCTTGCCATGGGATCACACAGGTACCGTGCCGCTCCGGATACCGTGCCACCGTCCGGCACCAGCCCGATGTCACCCGCCCGGCAACCCGATCCCAGGGGGCTCCCGTATGTCCGAAACCGCCGCCGCAGGCACCGCCCGCGCTCAGCTCGCCGACGCTCGGCTCTATCTCTGCACCGACGCCCGTAAGCGCCAGGGCGACCTCCCGGAGTTCCTCGACGCCGTGCTGGCCGGTGGTGTCGACATAGTGCAGTTGCGGGACAAGGGCATGGAGGCGGCCGAGGAGCTGGAGCACCTGAAGGTGTTCGCCGACGCCTGCGCCCGGCACGGCAAGCTGCTCGCGGTCAACGACCGTGCCGATGTGGCGCACGCCGCCGGTGCCGACGTCCTGCACCTCGGCCAGGGCGACCTCCCTGTCCCCGCCGCGCGCGCGATCCTCGGCGACGACGTCCTCGTCGGCCGCTCGACGCACGCCGACTCGGAGGCCGACGCGGCCGCCGTCCAGGAGGGCGTGGACTACTTCTGCACCGGCCCCTGCTGGCCGACCCCCACCAAGCCCGGCCGCCACGCCCCCGGCCTCGACCTGGTCCGCCACACCGCCGCGCTCGGCACGGACCGTCCCTGGTTCGCCATCGGCGGCATCGACCTGACCAACCTCGACGAGGTGCTGCAGGCGGGCGCCCGCCGTGTCGTCGTCGTACGGGCGATCACCGAGGCGGCCGACCCGGCAGGGGCGGCGGCGGAGTTCGCGAAGCGACTGCGGCAGGCGTAGGCCCGGCCCGGCGCGGCGGCTCCCTCAAGGGCCGCGTCTCATTTTCGCCCTGGCTCGTCTCAGTCAGTGGTCAGTGCCGTAGGGATTCACGGTCCCGGGGCTCCGTCCGGCCCCGGTGATGTTGCTTTGTGGCCCTTGTTGTCCAAGGCGTGGACAACAACCCGGCAATTCGGGCAAATGCCCGGCGCCCGGTTGGGGGACCGGGGACCCCTGGCTAACCTGCGAGTATGGCCCTCGGCACCGCATCCATCAGGTCGGACCACGCTCGTACCGTGCGCGAGATGCTCGCGACCGGCAAGACGACGTATTCCTTCGAGTTCTACGCCCCCAAGACCCCGAAGGGCGAGCGGAACCTGTGGAACGCGCTGCGCCGGGTCGAGGCCGTCGGACCCGACTTCGTCTCCGTGACGTACGGCGCGGGCGGCTCCACCCGCGCGGGCACGGTCAAGGCGACCGAGGCCATCGCCTCGGACACCACGCTCACCCCGATCGCCCACCTCACCGCCGTCGACCACTCGGTGGCCGACCTGCGCAACATCATCGGGCAGTACGCCGACGCCGGGATCCGCAACATGCTGGCACTGCGCGGCGACCCGCCCGGCGACCCGCTCGGCGACTGGGTGCGGCACCCGCGTGGCCTGACCTACGCCGCCGAGCTCGTCGAACTGATCAAGGCGTCCGGAGATTTCTGCGTGGGCGTCGCGGCCTTCCCGGCGATGCACCCGCGCTCCGCCGACTGGGAGGCGGACGTCGGTCACTTCGTCGACAAGTGCCGCGCCGGGGCGGACTACGCGATCACGCAGATGTTCTTCGAACCCGAGGACTACCTGCGGTTGCGCGACCGTGTCTCGGCCGCCGGCTGCGACACCCCGATCATTCCGGAGATCATGCCGATCGCCAGCGTAAGGACGCTGGAGCGGATCCCGTCCCTCACCAACGCCTCCTTCCCGGCCGCCCTGAAAGAGCGGATCCTCACAGCAAAGGACGATCCGGCGGCTGTACGCTCCATTGGTATCGAGTTCGCCACGGAGTTCTGCGCACGGCTGCTGGCCGAGGGAGTGCCCGGACTGCACTTCATCACGCTCAACAACTCCACGGCGACGCTGGAAATCTACGAGAACCTGGGCCTGCACCACCCACCGCAGGCCTAGACCGGCCGTCCTGATATACGTCACACTGCGTAGGCGGCCACTGGGAGAGGGGCGTACATGGGCTGGACGGTCCTCTACATCGCGTTCGGCGTGGTCGCGCTGTGGCTGCTGGGCGAAGTGCTGTTGCAGTACAAGGCGCGGCTGCGTTGGCGGCTGCTCGCCTTCGTGGGCTTCCTCGGCGTCGTGGTCGGGGTGCTGATCCCGTCCGTCATCGTCATCGGTCTGGGCGCGGCGGCCTTCGCGGTCGGCCAGACCTACGTCACGCTGTCGTTCCGCCGCGGCTTCTCGGCCGGCTGGGCCGTCTCCGCACCGGCCCTCGGCCCCCTGACCGCGGCCAAGCGCCGCCGCGGTGAACCGGACCGCCAGGAGCCGACCCTGGAGGTCTCCGACCTCGAGGCGACCGGCGGTTTCGCGGGCGACGACGCCAACTACGGTCGGGACGACGCCAACTACGGTCGGGACGACGCCAACTTCGGTCGGGACGACGCCAACTACGGTCGGGGCGAGGCCGGTTACGGCCAGGACGACTACGACCGCGACGACGTCTTCACCCCCTCCCGCCCGGATCGGCCCACGGCCGCGGAGACGGCCTCCGTCTACGAGCCCCAGCCCCTCCCCGAGGACACCGGCTCGTACGGCATATACAGCGATCCGGCCTACGCCGCCGCCGACCAGAACTACGCGGCCGCCGGCCAGCCCCAGGACCAGTACGCGACGGCCGACCAGAGCTACGGGTACGACGTCGGCTACTCCGGCTACGACCAGCAGCAGTACGGCTACGACGCCACCGGCCAGCAGCAGTACGCCGCCTATTCCGACCCGTACATCGGCACCCAGACCTACGGCGACGCCTCCTACGACGCCTACGGTCAGCAGCAGTACGGCCAGCAGGGCTACGCCCAGGACCAGTACGGCACCGGCACCTACGGAGAGACCCCGCCCGGCGGCGTCTGGGTCCCGCAGCAGCGCACCGACGAGACGTACGGCGGCGAACTCCCGCCTGAGCAGCAGTACCCGTACCAGGGCAACGGCCAGCAGCAGGACCAGGGGAACGGGTACGACGAGCAGTACCGCTTCTGACTCACTGCGACCCCCGGAACTCCGGCCCCTCCACGATCAGCCCGGCCACCAGCGCGCCCGACATACCGGCGTGCGGAAGCCCGCCACCGGGGTGGGACCAGCCGCCGACGGTGAACAGGCCGGGGATGGCCGTGCTGTTGGACGGGTGCAGCAGACGTCCGGCGCCCGCGGCGAGCGCAGGCGCCGGAACCGCTCCGCCCTCCGTGCCGGTCGCCTCTGCGATGTCGGCCGGAGTACACACCTCGTGCCAGAGGAGGCGGTCGCGCAGGCCCGGCACGGCACGCTCGGCGACGGCGATCAGATTCTCGGCGTGCAGGTCGAAGACCTCCCGCTCCGCCCAGCCCCGGTCGGGTTGCTCGGGCACCACCGAGCTCAGTGTGATCGCTTCATGCCCGAGGTCCGGGACCAGTTCGGCGTCGTCGGGCCGCAGTACGGTGACCGTGGGCCGCGCGGGCATGCCAGGAGCGGTGCCGAACAGAGCGTCCAGTTCGGTCTCGCGATCCTCCGCGTGCACGACCGTGCGGTGCGCCGTACCTTCCGGTCGGCCGCCTCGCAGCGCCAGCAGCACCGTCAGTCGGCTCGCTGCCCCGTGCTGGGGCACGACCTCGTCCGCGCCTCGGACCGCCGCTTCTCGCACGAGACGGTCCAGCACCCCGGGGGTGACCCCGGCGACCACGAAGTCCGCCTCCGCCGCCGTCCCGTCGGCCAGCTCCACCCCCGCCGCCCGGCCGTCCTTGTCCAGGACGCGCACGACCTCGGCACCGAAGCTGAAGTCGACCCTCCTGGCCACGCACCGCTCGTACACCGCCCGCGCCAACTCCCGTATGCCGCCCCGCACATACCAGGTCCCGAACGCGTGCTCCAGGTACGGCAGCACCGCCGCGCTCGCGGGGGCCACGCGCGGGTCCAGGCCGTAGGCGAGCGCGTGGCTCTCCAGCAGGGCGACGAGCCGGGGGTCGCGCAGCTCCCAGGCACCGACCTCGGCGAGGGTGCCGGCCCGGCGGGTGCGCAGGAGGCGCTTGTGGGGGACCGCCGGGTAGGGCTCGCGGTCGGCCAGCACCTGCCAGTTCGGCCACAGGGGCTCCTCCAGCAGGGGCCTGCGCGTGCGGTCCCACGCCTCGCGGGCGCGGACCAGGAAGTCGCCCCAGCGACCGCCCCTTCCGGCGCCCAGCGCCTCGTCGAGGGCGGCCACGACGCCCGCGCGTGAGGCGTTCGGCAGGGAGAGCTCGGTGCCGTCCGCGAAGACGTGCAGGGCGGACGGGTCGACCTGGACCAGCTCGACGCACGCCTCCAGCGGCTCCTTGCCGGTCTTGATGAACAGGTCGCGGTACACGGCCGGGAGCGGGAGCAGCCCGGGGCCCGTGTCGAACCCGAAGCCGTCGCGCTCGAAGCGGCGCACCGCTCCGCCGTACGTCTGCGTACGCTCGTACACCGCCACCCGGTGGCCCGCGACGGCCAGCCGGGCAGCGGCCGCCATCGCGCCCATCCCGGCGCCGATCACCGCAATCCGTGCCATGCGTGGGACTTTATCGGCCGCCACTGACAACGGCTCACTGACCTCGAAGGACGGCTCAGCCGGACCGCTGGGTCGCCGTCTGCCCGAGCCGTTTCTCGGCCCGGCGGCGCAGGAAGCGACGGATCCGAGAGACCAGGAAGAAGAGCAGCAGCAACCCGGCGAGCAGCAGGGTGCCCGCGATGACCGCGGCGGCGACGGGGTAGAAGATCGCGAGGGTGATGAGGGCGCCGACCCCGAGATCCTCGGCGATGCTCACCACGATGTTGCTGAACGGCTCCGGCGAGGTGTTGACCGCCATCCGTGTCCCGGCCTTGACCAGGTGGCTGACCAGGGCCGTGGAACCGCCGACCGCGCCCGCAGCCAGCTCCGGCAGCGACCCGCTCTGCCCGGCGAGCAGCGCCGCGACGACCGCGCCGGCCACCGGCCGGACCACCGTGTGCACCGAGTCCCACGCCGAGTCCACGTACGGGATCTTGTCGGCGACGGCCTCGCACAGGAAGAGCACACCGGCCGCGATCAGTACGTCGGGACGTTGCAGTGCCTCGGGCACCTCGTCGCTCAGCCCGGTCGCGCCGAACACGCCGAGCAGCAGGATCACGGCGTAGGAGTTGATGCCGCTGGCCCAGGCGCTGGTGAAGATCAGGGGAAGTATGGACACGGACGCGATCGTAACCAGTCGGCGACGGAGGGGTCTTGGGGTTGAGTGCGCAGGCCTGAGTACGCGTACCTAGCCGGTGAGATGAGTACGCGCGCGGATGGGGGCCGACCTGCGTGAAGGAGAGAGTGGAGGCACGGAGAAGGGGTTCGGCTCCGGCACCGGCGACACGGGGCGCCGGAACGGAGCTACCCCGGATCCGCTCCTTCCGCCGGCCAGGCGTCGGCGGGAGCGAGACCGGGGGACCCGGGGGAACGACCGAACGGGGGTCCGGCGGGGGGACACGGGGGAGTACGGGGGAAACGGGGAACGGGGGAGCAGGAGAAGGCGCCGGTTCGAGAGTGGCCCGCGGGGGACGCGGCCACTTTCGGACCGGCGCTTTCGTCTGCCGACCTGCCGCCCACACGGCACGGCGGCTTCAGCGGCGCCCGCTCACCCGGCCCTGCAACAGCCGGGACAGCGCCGCGTGCACATCGTCCAAGGAGCGCTCCGGCTGGAACGACTTCCAGTCGAGCGCGGCCACCAGGACCATGCCGACCAGCGCGGAGGCGGTCAGCGCGACATCGATCTCCTCGCTGAACTCGCCGTTCTCCACGCCGTCGCGCAGCACCCCCTCGACGACTGCCACGGCCTGCTGCCGGACCACCATCAGCGTGGACTGCCAGGTCCGGTTCGTCCGCCACAGCTCGGCGACGTAGAGCTGGGTGAAGGACGGGTAGCGGTCGATGAAGACCAGCCCCGCGCGGACCATCGCGTCCAGGGCGTCCACCTTGGTGCCGCCGTCCCGGGCGGTCTTCTCGGCCGCCTCCCGGAGGGAGGCGGTCAGGAGTCCCACTCCGTGGCGCAGCAGCTCCTCGAAGAGGACCGACTTGCTGGCGAAGTTGTAGTAGACCGTGCCCTTCGCCACCCCGGCCCGCTCGGCGATCTCGTCGACGGTGGTGGCGGAGAAGCCCTGTTCGGCGATGAGCGTGACGGCCGCCTCGTAGAGCTTCTGCCGGGTGGCCTCACGGCGCGTGCTGCCGCCCGACGCGGCGTTGCTGCTTTCCATGGCCCTGATTGTCCCGCGCGCGCTCACAGGGTCAGCTCCGGGTGCAGCCGGTCGAGCGTCCACACCTGCCGGCGCCGGGCCGACAGCGCGGTCAGCGCGACGGCGCCCGCGGTGAAGGCGACGAGCACCACGCACGCGTGCCACACCGGTCCCAGTCCGCCGCCCGTGATGAGCCTCCTGAGCGCCTCCACCACGTAGCTCATCGGCAGGAAGGGGTGGAGCGCGTTGAAGAAGCCCGGGCTGGTCTGTACGGGGTACGTGCCGCCCGCGGACGTCAACTGGAGCATCAGCAGGGCCAGGACGAGGATCCGGCCCGCCGCGCCGAAGCGCGCGTTCAGCCACTGCACGATCGCGGAGAAGCAGGCCGTCACCAGGAACAGGAAGCCCACCGTCCCGGCCGCCCGCGCCATCTGAAGACCGATCGCCCAGTGCAGCACCGACATCAGCGCCACGGTCTGGAGCACCCCGATCGCCACCACGGGCAGCCAGCCGGCCAGCGCGATCCGCCAGGCGGAGGCGCCCGCGGCGAGCGCGCGGCGGTTCATCGGCGCGATCAGCATGTACGCCACCATCGCGCCCACCCACAGGGACAGCGGGATGAAGTAAGGCGCGAACCCGGTGCCGTAGTTGGCCGCCTTGTGCATGTCCCGGGAGACGAGCTGGACCGGGTCGGCCATGACTTCGGTGCGCTGGTCGCGGGCCTTCTTGTCGTAGTCGGGGATCTGCTCGGCGCCGTCGTGCAGTCCGTCGGAGAGCTTCCCGGAGCCGTCGACGAGCTTGTAGATGCCGCCGTTGAGGTCGACCGCGCCGGTCTTGAGTTCGCCCACGCCGGTGTCCAGGTCCACCGCGCCGGACTTGGCCCCGCCGAGGCCGGAGTGCAGCTTCTCGGCGCCCGCGGCGACCTTGGCGGCGCCCTGGTTCAGCTTGTTGATCCGGGTGACGGCGTCGTCGAGGTCCTCGGAGAGCCGCGGCGCGCGTTCGGCGAGCGCCCGGGACTGCTTCTGGAGGGTGGCGAGGTTCTTGTCGAGCTTCTTCAGATCGCTGTCGTGGTCGGCGATCAGGGTGTTGAGGTCGTCGGCGATCGTCGCCACGTCCGCGGCCGAGCTCTTGGCCTTCTTCAGGTCGGCGCAGGCCGGGTCGGGCAGGACCGCCTTCTCGCAACGCGCCTCGTAGACGCCGTTCAGCACGTCGGAGGCCGCATGGGCGCCCTTGGCGGCGCCCGGGGCGTGCTCCACCAGGTCGTCGAGGTTGTTGCGGATCGCTCCGGAGGTGTCGGCGACCAGCTTGGCGGTGTCCCCGATGGTCTTCTCGTTGTCCTGGAAGAACGGGCCGATCTTCTTGTCGACTCCGTTGACCCGGTCGGCCAGTGTCTGCGTCCCCTCGGCCACCTTCCGGGAGCCGCTCTCCAGGTCGCCCGCGCCCTTGTTGAGCTTCTTCAGGCCCGTGGACAGCTTGCCGCTGCCCTTCTTGGCCTCCTTCAGCCCGTCGGCGAGGTCCTTGGAGCCCTTCTCCGCCTTCCCGATGCCGCCTTCGAGCTTGTCGGCGCCGGACGCGGCCTTGACCGTCGCGCCGTGGATGTCGGAGAACGAGACGAAGATCCGGTCCAGGAACGACCGCGACGCCTTGGTGGACGCGGCCTCGCGCACCTCACTGAAGACCGTCCGCGAGATCTGCCCGACGATGTAGTTGTTCGCGTCGTTCGTACGCACCTGGAGAGCACCCGTCTCCGGCGAGTCGCCCGCGCTGGACGCGATCCGCTCGCTGAAGTCGGCCGGCATGGTCAACGACAGGTAGTAGGTGCCGTCCTCGACGCCCTTCTCGGCCTCGGCGGCACTCACCTCCCGCCAGTCGAAGACGTCGCTCTCGCGCAGTCCCTTGGTGATGTCATCGCCGGCGGCGAGCTTCTTGTCGCCGGCCTTCGCCCCCTTGTCGTCGTTCACGAGGGCCACGGGAATGCGGTCGAGACGGCCGTACGGGTCCCAGAACGACCACAGGTACAGGGCGCCGTACAGCAGGGGCAGCACCAGCAGTGCGACCAGGGCGGCGCGCGGCAGCTTCCCCCGGCCGAAGCGCCTCAGCTCAAGCGCGGCCAGCCTCGGCGAGCGCATCGGCGGCCTCCTTTCCGTCGGATTCCGGGGCAGCGGTCTTCGGGGCAGCGGTCGCGGAAGCGGCGGCCTCAGGGGCGGTGGACACCTTGACGGTGCCGTCGGGGGCCTCGCTGCACACCGCGACCACCGTCGTGCCGGCCTCGGCGATCGACCTCAACAGCGCCCAGGCCTCGGCTCGTTCGGCGTCCGACAGCTTGAGGTCGGTGTCGTCGACGCCGAGCACGCGCGGGTCCGAGATCAGGGCCAGCGCGATCGACAGCCGCAGCGCCTCCAGCCGCTCCAGATCCCGTACGGCCGTACGGGAGCCCTTGGGCAGGGACTCCAGGTCCAGGCCCGCAGCGGTCAGCGCCGCGTCGATCCGCCGCCGCTCCTCGTCCCCGCGCTCGCCCCGCCGGCGCAGCAGCCCGCGCACCGAGTCGCCGAACCGCCGCTGCAGCAGCGCCCGTTCGTGGAGGTGCTCGGCGACGGTCAGGGCCGGGTCCAGGTCGGTCACACCCGGAACATGGGCCAGGGCGCTGACCCGCCGCACCGCCGCCATGCGCCTGGGCAGCCCCGCGTCGCCGACGGCGGCGGAGCCCTCGGTCGGCTTCATCCGGCCCGTGAGCGCGAGCAGCAGACAGGTACGGCCCGTACCGGACGGCCCCTCGATCGTGATCAGCGAACCGGCCTCCGCCTCGAAGGAGACCCCGCGGAACGCCCATCCGCGAGGACCTTCGAGGCCGAGGCCGTGGGCCGTGACGCCGGCTGCGGCCACGGTTCCCCCCATCCCTGCCCCCTCATTTTGAACTGACTGGTCAGTGCAAAAACTAGCCCGAACGCTCGATCGACGCAAAACCCCAGGTCAGAACGGATTGTCAGTGCCATACCCCACGATGGGCACATACGGCATCCCGTAGCGGGCATGCCGTCACACAGACGACAGGAGGTTCGTCATGGCCAGCTATCACGCAGCAGCCGCCCGTCGGCGCGGCGCCACCGGCCCTGCCCCCTCACTGACCGGCCCGGCGAGCGACGTGCACCCCGTGCTCCGCCGGGCCACGGCCCCGCCCGCCGCCCTCGACCTGCTCGCCCAGGCCCGTGCCGGACTGGACGAGGCCGCCGTTCTGGAAACACCGAACGAGCGCTACGCCACGGCCCACCTCTCCGCCCTGCGCACGGCCGCCGCCGTACTCGCCGCGCGGGGGCGCCCCGAACCCACGCCCAGGCGTCGCGCCCGGATCAGGAGCGCGTGGGAAGTGCTCCCCGAGATCGCGCCCGAACTCGCCGAGTGGAGCGCGCTGTTCGCCTCCGGGGCCCGGCGCCGCGCCCGGGCCGAGGCGGGCATCCAGGGCGCGGTCAGCCGCCGGGACGCCGACGACCTGATACGCGACGTGGCGATGTTCCTGCGTCTCGTGGAGCGGATGCTGGTTCTCCAGCCGGTCCTGCCGCAGCCGCGACCGGACGCGGACGGGGCGGAGGGCGGCGGCTCGCGTCACGCGCGCGACGACATGCCGGACGCGGGCTGACGGCGGATCGGCCCGGATCCGGGCTCCGTCCGTCGGAGGGGACGGGCGACGTCACGCGGCACCGCGATGGCCGGTCGCGCTGCCGCAGGCAATAGGGTGGAGGGCGCCTGAAGCCTTCCCACCCCGTGACCCGGGCCGGGGGGAGGCAGCCCGTTCGCTCCGCCGTGCAAGTGGCGGTGCCGCGCCGAGGAGTCAACTGCCGTGTCGGACCCTATGCGGCCCCGCGCCGCCCTCCGTACCGCCGTGGTCTGGGAGGTCCTCCAGGACGCCCTGGACCGCCGTGTGAAGGCCACGGGTCGCCAGGCGCTCGACGTCCTCGACACCGGAGGCGGCAGCGGCAACTTCGCGGTGCCTCTCGCCCGCCTCGGCCACCGCGTCACCGTGGTCGACCCCAGCCCGAACGCGCTCTTCGCCCTGGAGCGCCGCGCCGCCGAGGCCGAGGTCGCCGACCGGGTGAAGGGCGTCCAGGGCGACGCCCACGGCCTCTTCGACGTGGTCGAGCGAGGCGGGTACGACGTCGTGCTGTGCCACGGCGTCCTGGAGTACGTCGACGACCCCGCCGAGGGCGTCCGCAACGCCGTGGCCGCCCTGCGCGCCGAGGGCGTACTCAGCCTGCTCGCCGCCGGACTGGGCGGAGCGGTCCTGGCACGGGCCCTCGCCGGTCACTTCAAGGAGGCCAAGCAGGCCCTTCAGGACCCGGACGGCCGCTGGGGCCAGGGCGACCCGGTGCCGCGCCGTTTCACCGCCGAGCAGCTCACCGGACTGGTCGAGGGTGCCGGCCTCACCGTCGGCGCCGTGCACGGCGTCCGCGTCTTCGCCGACCTCGTCCCCGGGGTCCTGGTGGACACCGAGCCCGGCGCCCTGGAGGCGCTGCTGAAGCTGGAGGAGGCGGCCGCCGAACTGCCCGCCTTCCACTCGGTGGCCACCCAGCTGCACGTGCTCGGCGAGACGGGGGAGACCACCGCGGCCTGAGCCGCCCGCCGCGCCTTCCGTGGGCGGACCCGGGCGCGCGCCGTTGATCAGGGACTTGGCTGCACATGGAGTACGCCACAGGCCCCCCGATCGGACGCTGGGCGCCGTATGATCGAGGGAGACCGTTCCGGCATGACGAGTCGGCCGCTGGGGAATGCAGATCTCAGCGAGCCGGGACGTCCATGCCGGAGCCCGGTTGGCCAATTGGCGTAGAGGGGCGGGTTTCACGGGGGCGATTCCCTGCCTATCCTGAAGGGACCCCCCGGGTCGCCCCGGCGACTGCACGATGAGGAGGACTCCGTGCCGCTCTCGGAGCACGAGCAGCGAATGCTCGAGCAGATGGAGCGAGCGCTGTACGCCGAAGATCCCAAGTTCGCGACAGCGCTTGAGGGAAGCGGGCTGCGTACGTACACCCGGCGACGGGTCTACCAGGCGGTCGCGGGCTTCCTCGTAGGTATCGCGCTCCTCATGGCTGGAATGGTCGCCAAGCAGGTCTGGCTCAGCGTGGTGGGCTTCCTCGTCATGCTGGGCTGTGCGGTACTCGCCGTGACCGGCTGGCGCAAGGCCCCCAAGCCGGGCGAACAGCCCGCCGGTGGTCAGCAGGCCCGCCGCCAGCCACGCCAGAAGCGGTCCATGATGGATCGCATCGAAGAGCGCTGGCAGCGCCGCCGCGACGAACAGGGCGGCCATTAGCTCGACGAGCAGCTCCCATACAGACGCAGGGGGTGACCACCGGTGGGTGGCCACCCCCTGACGCATGCCTGGACGTATGCCTGCTGACCTGTTCGTGGGCTGACGCAGGACTGGCCTGAGCAGTGCCGGGCTACGGGGGCGGGCGGGGCCGAGCCCCGTCCACGCCCCCTCAGCCCACAGTCACCCCCGCTGACCCGGGGTGGACGGCCTGCGCAGCGCCGGTCGGGCCGCGGCGGCTCGCTGCTTGACAGTGATCCACCAGTCCGACAGCGCCCAGACCACCCGCACGCCGGAGCGTGGGGCCAGCAGAGCGCGCAGCCTCGTCGTCCGGTCGGCCCTGGAGCCGAGCTGGGTGACGACGCCGCGGACATCCTCCGCGAGGCCGGCCACCGGGCGGGGACTGGGCGCGTACAGGACCTGTTCCACCGCGTCGGCCACTCGGTGCACCGAGGCCGCGGTCGCCGGTTCGAGGTGGCCCAGCCGCACGATACGGGCGGCGGTCTTACGGGGGGTCTGGGAGTCGTCCGGGGCGATACCGAAGTCCCAGGCCGTGTCCGTCAGTTCCTGCCATACCGCCAAGACGTGCAGCGACACGTCGGCCTGCGTGCGGCCATGCGCTCCCAGCCGTTTCGCTCTCGTCCGCTGCCGCCACAGCATGGGCGCCAGCGGGATCAGCAGCGCCGCGGCTCCACCGAGCGCCCAGGCCAGGACGACGTACCACTTCGGCCCGTCGTCATCCGTGGCCGGCGCGGCCGCCGGGGACTGGCTCGCGCACAGCTCCGGGTTCCGCCCCGCGCAGCTCTCGCTCGCGGAGGGCGAGGCGGAGGGACCCGTGCTGGCCGACTGCGTGGGCCGCGCCACGTCCGGCAGCGTGGAGCCGGGCGTGTCCGACTGGGTGTACGCCGGTACCGAGCCACGGGTCGGCGTCGGCTCGAAGCGGGTCCAGCCCACGCCCTCGAAGTACAGCTCCGGCCACGCGTGAGCGTCCCTCAGCCCCACCGAGACCGAGCTGGCGCTCTGCGCGGTACCGGGCGCGAAGCCCACCGCGACCCGGGCCGGTATGCCCAGCGAGCGGGCCATCGCCGCCATCGCGAAGGAGAAGTGGACGCAGAAGCCCTGCTTGTCCTTCAGGAAGCGCGCTATGGCCTGCCGGCCGCTGCCGACCTTGACGTTGGTGTCGTACTGGAAGCCGCCCGTGATCGCGAAGTAGTCCTGAAGCTTGACGGCCTGCTCGTAGTGGCTGGTCGCCCCTTCGGTGACCTCACGCGCGGTCCGGGCGACCACCGCCGGCAGCGAGTCGGGGAGCTTCGTGAACTCGCGCTTCAGGGCGGAAGGCGGCTCCGGCGCGTCGGCCAGTTGTTCCGCCGTCGGCTGTACGTCGAGGCTGCGCACGGTGTACGTCGCCCCACGCGTGGTCTGCCGACGGTCGCCGACGACCGTCATGCCCAGCGGTTCGTACCGCCAGTTGCCCGTGATGTCCACGCCGCTCGGGGGGTACGGCATCGGCAGCCAGTTCTGGGCGTACCAGTCCGCGGCCGAGATGGTCGTCTCGACCTGGGTGCGCCGGACGTCCGGGCCGAGGCCGAAGGGCGTCGGGAACTCGTCGGGCACCGCCTGGATGTTGCGCTTGGACGGCTGCCAGGTGGTGCCGTCGAAGTCGTCCAGGGACACGATCCGCAGATACAGGTCCGCCAGGTCGGCCGTGTCGGTCCTGAGGGTCAGGACCTCGCGGTCCTCCTCCACGTTCAGACTGTCGCGCAGCGACACCAGCGGGTTCACCGCGGAGATCGTGCCGCCGCTCCCGCTGCCGGAGCCCACCCCGGCGCCCGCGGCGTCCAGCAGGCCGCCGTTCATCGCGGGCAGCCCGACCGGCACCACCAGGGCGAGGCCCAGCGCGACCGCGCCGATGCGCCGTCCCGTGCGGACCGGGGCCACCGCGCCGGTCGGCTCACCGCCGGCTCCCCGTGGGGCCCCGCCGAAGACCCGGCCCCACTGCGAGAGCCGGTCGCGCCCCTCGGCCAGGAGCAGCATGAGGTAGCCCGCGGCGGCCACCAGGAACCACAGCCAGTCCCCGGCACCGTCGGCCAGCCCCGCGGCCACCGAGTACAGCGCCAGCAGCGGCAGCCCGGCCGGTGCGGCGCTGCGGAACGTCACCGCGAGGGTGTCCACCGCCAGGCCGATGACCAGGACACCGCCGATGAGCATCAGCCGGATGCCCTCCGACAGCGGGGCCGGGATCGAGTACCGGCTGACGTCGTCCCCGCCCGCCTGCAACAGGTCGCCGAAGTGACGGAAGGCCTCCGGGCCGGGGATCACCCCGATGATCGCCTGCTTGTCGGCGAAGACCAGGGTCAGCAGCATCAGGGCGACGAGGGCCTGCACCGCCACCGTCAGGGGACGGGCCAGCGGTACGCGCCGGGCCGCCATGCCCACGCCTGTCTGGATCGCCAGCAGGAAGACCGCCTGGATCAGCCAGGTGACCGGGGAGACCAGCGGCAGCAGAGCGCAGGAGGCCATCAGTGTGGCCGCCGCGGCGCACAGCGCCATCCGCGTCCGCCCGCTCATGACCGTCCCCCCTCGCCCCGCGCGCCACCGGCCGCGACCGCGTCCGTACGCGCTCGGTCAGCCTGACGCCACAGCTCGTCCAGCGAGGCGGCCCGCGGCACGCTCAGGGCCGTCCAGCCCGCCTCCCGCAGCATCCTCAGCCGTTCCCCGCTCCTGTCCAACGCGCCGGACACATCGGTCGGTTCCCGCACCCACGCCGCGCTGTCCAGCACGAAGGCCACCGCGCCGCCGCTGCGCTGACGCATCTTGGCGGCCACCGCCGCCTGCTCCTCGTCGAGGTCGCCGAAGAAGGCGACCAGCAGCCCCTCGTTGCCGCCGCGCAGCACGTCGTACGCCCGCGACAGACCCGTACCGTCCGAGTGGTCGATCACCGCGAGGGTGTCCATCATCAGCCCGGCCGCGTCCGCGGACTCCTGGCTCGCGCCCGCGAACCCGTCGGCGCCCTCACCGGGCACCGAGCTGCCGGTGTCGGTCAACAGGCGGACGGAGAAGCCCCGCTCCAGCATGTGGACCAGCACGGACGCCGCGCCCGACACGGCCCACTCGAAGGCCGAGTCCGGGCCCGCGCCCTGGAAGGCCAGGCCCCGCGTGTCCAGCAGCACCGTGCAGCGGGAGCGCTGCGGCTGCTCCTCGCGGCGCACCATCAGTTCGCCGTAGCGCGCGGTGGAGCGCCAGTGCACGCGGCGCAGGTCGTCGCCGTAGCGGTACCCGCGCGGGATCACGTCGTCCTCGCCCGCCAGCGCCAGCGAGCGCTGCCGCCCGTCGCCGTACCCCTTCGCCTCGCCGCTGAAGCGCACCGGCGGGAGCGGCTCCACGCGCGGGATGACCGTCAGGGTGTCGTACGTCGAGAAGGAGCGGGTCAGCTCGCACATGCCGAACGGGTCGCTCAGGCGCAGCTGCAACGGGCCCAGGGGATAGCGGCCGCGCAGGTCGGAGCGGACCCGGTAGGACACCTCGCGGCGGCCGCCCGCCTCCACCCGGTCCAGGACGAAGCGCGGGCGCGGCCCGAGGACGTACGGCACCCGGTCCTGGAGCATCAGCAGGCCGGTGGGCAGCCGGGAGACGTTGTCCATCCGCAGATGCACGCGGGCCTCGCTGCCGGCGGGTACGCGCGCGGGGGCGAGCCTTCGGCTGCCGGCGACCCGGTACCGGGTGCGGTACAGCACCGTGGCGCACACCAGCGGGAGCACCGCCAGCAGCAGGCCGACGCGCAGCAGGTCGCTCTGGCCGAGGACGTAGGCACAGACGGCGGCCGCGACCCCGGCGGCCAGGAAGGAACGGCCACGCGTGGTCAGACCGGCCAGTGCGGTGCGGATCCCGCTCTTCTCGCCGCGGTCCGCCTCCACCTGCCCGGTCCCACCGGAGGTCATCCGAGCCTCCGCGGCGGCTGCTGGCCGTACACCGGAGTCCCGCGCCCCAGGCCGCCGAAGCCGCTCTGCTGCTGAGGCGCGGCGGGCACCGGGGTGCGCTGGAGGATCTCCTGGACGACCTGCTCGGAGGTACGGCGGTTCAGCTGGGCCTGCGCGGTGGGCAGCAGGCGGTGGGCCAGGACGGCCACGGCGAGGGCCTGCACGTCGTCCGGCAGCGCGTACTCCCGGCCGCTCAGGGCCGCCGACGCCTTCGCCGCGCGCAGCAGATGCAGCGTCGCGCGCGGGGAGGCGCCGAGTCTGAGGTCCGGGTGGGTGCGCGTGGCGGCGACCAGCTCCACCGCGTACCGGCGCACGGGCTCGGCGACATGGACGCCGCGGACGGCGTCGATCAGCTTCACGATGTCGTGCGCGTGCGCCACCGGCTGGAGGTCCTCCAGCGGCGAGACCCCGCCGTGCACGTCCAGCATCTGCAGTTCGGCCTCCACGCTGGGGTAGCCGACGGAGACACGGGCCATGAAACGGTCGCGCTGGGCCTCGGGCAGCGGGTAGGTGCCCTCCATCTCGACCGGGTTCTGCGTGGCCACCACCATGAAGGGGCTCGGCAGCTCGTAGGTCTGGCCGTCGATCGTGACCTGGCGCTCCTCCATGGACTCCAGCAGCGCGGACTGCGTCTTCGGCGAGGCGCGGTTGATCTCGTCGCCGATCACGATCTGGGCGAAGATCGCGCCGGGCTTGAACTCGAAGTCCTTGCGCTGCTGGTCCCAGATGGAGACACCGGTGATGTCGGACGGCAGCAGGTCCGGCGTGAACTGGATACGCCGGACGGAACAGTCGATGGACCGCGCCAGCGCCTTGGCCAGCATCGTCTTGCCCACGCCGGGGACATCCTCGATCAGAAGATGCCCCTCGGCGAGCAGTACGGTCAGCGAAAGCCGTACGACCTCGGGCTTGCCCTCGATCACACCCTCCACCGAACTGCGGACACGCTCCACAGTGGCGGTCAGATCAGTGAGGCTCGCTCGATCGTCATAGGTCGTCACCCGGCCCTCCTCGGCCCGTTCTTTCCGGGCCGACGCGATGCGGACCGGCCCACCCCTGGAACTCGGACACCACGCGGGGAATGTTCCGCGTGCTGCCACACTCGCATTCTTGCTGCCGTTACCGATTCGTGTCACTCGACTGTGGACAACTGTCCGCGATATGTCAGGGCTTAGGGCCTTTTGTGCCCCGCGAAGCCGGAATTGACAGCGAAACGACAGCTGGGGCGGAGGGTTACGCGGGGTCGATCTCGCGCAGCAGACCCGTCTTCACGTCGAAGACGAAGCCGCGGACGTCGTCGGTGTGCTCCAGGAACGGCGAGGTGCGCACGCGCTGCATCGACTGCCGCACGTCCTGGTCGACGTCCCGGAAGGACTCCACCGCCCAGGCGGGCCGCTGGCCGACCTCCAGCTCCAGCTCGGTGCGGAAGTCCTCGGTGAGGGACTCCAGGCCGCAGCCGGTGTGATGGATCAGCACCACGCTGCGGGTGCCGAGCTTGCGCTGGCTGATGGTGAGCGAGCGGATCACGTCGTCGGTGACCACGCCGCCCGCGTTGCGGATGGTGTGACAGTCGCCGAGTTCCAGGCCGAGCGCGGCGTGCAGGTCGAGCCGGGCGTCCATGCAGGCGACGACGGCGACGTGGAGCACAGGGCGGGCGTCCATGCCCGGGTCGGTGAACGCGGAGGCGTAGCGCTCGTTGGCCTCGACCAGGCGGTCGGTGACCGTGCCGCGGACTATCGCACTCTCGGGGCCAGCGGGAACCGATGCAGAAGTCGTCATACCCATGACGTTACTGGTCACGTCCGAAATGGTCCTGCTGTGAGAGGGGACAAAGAACGCCATTGAGTCTTGTTGTGAGCTAACCCACTGGGGTGGCGTGAGGGCGCCCATACGAGCGATTTCACGCATGGGGCGGCTGGGCCGGAACCCGAAGCGGCGACGCGCAGGCCGGTTGATTGACCGCGAGACACCGTGGACTAAAGTGACGCGAAGCGGGAGGCGAGACTCCCTGCTGGACTGAATTCCCCGGAGACCCCGGTGATTTTCCGGAGATCTCCCCGCGTGCGCGGCGCGTACGCACGGCTCGGCCTCCTCCCGCTCCCGGTCGGCTGACGCTTCCGGCGCCGGCAGGCCTCCCCATTCACTGGGGTTCCCCAGTCTGTCGGGGCGGGCGGGGACCCGGCGGTGTGTACGGCCCCGCCGGATCTGAGAGGGCCCCTTGAGCCAGAGTCGACATGTCCCGGTGATGCTCCAGCGGTGCCTGGACCTGTTGGCCCCCGCCCTTCAGCGGCCCGGAGCGGTGGTCGTCGACTGCACCCTCGGGCTCGGCGGCCACAGCGAGGCCCTGCTCCAGCGGTTCCCAGAGGCCCGGCTCGTCGCCCTCGACCGGGACAAGGAGGCCCTGCGCCTGTCCGGCGAGCGACTAGCCCCGTTCGGCGAACGCGCGACCCTCGTGCACGCCGTCTACGACGAGCTCCCCGACGTCCTGGACAGGCTCGGCATCGCGCGCGTGCAGGGCGTCCTGTTCGACCTCGGCGTCTCCTCCATGCAGCTCGACGAGGCCGACCGCGGCTTCGCCTACGCCCAGGACGCCCCCCTCGACATGCGCATGGACCAGACGACCGGCGTCAGCGCCGCCGAGGTCCTCAACACCTACCCGCCCGGCGAACTCGTCCGGATCCTGCGGGCGTACGGCGAGGAGAAGCAGGCCAAGCGGATCGTGGCCGCCATCGTGCGCGAGCGCGACAAGGAGCCGTTCACCAACAGCGCCCGGCTCGTGGAGCTCATCCGGGACGCGCTGCCGCAGGCCGCCAAGCGCACCGGCGGCAACCCGGCCAAGCGCACCTTCCAGGCGCTGCGCATCGAGGTCAACGGCGAGCTCTCCGTCCTGGAGCGGGCGATCCCGGCCGCGGTGGAGGCCCTCGCCGTCGGCGGGCGGATCGCGGTGCTGTCGTACCACTCGCTGGAGGACCGGCTGGTCAAGCAGGTGTTCGCGGCCGGCGCCGCCAACACCGCGCCGCCCGGGCTGCCCGTCGTCCCCGAGCAGTACCAGCCCCGACTCAAGCTGCTGACGCGCGGTGCCGAACTTCCCACCGAGGAAGAGGTCGCCGAGAACCGCCGCGCCGCACCTGCGCGTCTGCGGGGCGCCGAACGCATCAGGGAGTCCATCGAATGACAGCCGGGAGGCAGGGGCGGGTGTCCGGGTCCAGTATCCAAACCCATGAGTTGGAAAACCGGACCCGGGGGAGGGCAAGTGAGTAGGAAACCCGAACTGAGGGGTCGGGCCGCCCGGCTCGCGCGGCTCTTCCCCTCCGGGGCCCGGCAGGCCGCCCGTGCCCCCTTCGTCCTCCTCGTCGTCCTCCTCCTCGGCGGTGGCCTCATCGGGCTCCTCGTGCTGAACTCCGCCCTCAGTGAAGGCGCGTTCAGGCTCGACGACCTCCAGAAGGAGACGAAGTCCCTCACCGACGAGGAACAGTCCCTCCAGCGGGACATCGACGCCTACTCCGCCCCCGACGCCCTCCAGCGCCGCGCCCTCGAACTCGGCATGGTCCCCGGCGGCGACCCCGCCTTCCTCAACCCCGACGGCTCGGTCAGGGGCGCCCCCAGCCCCGCGCCCGGAGGCCAGGGCGCCGCGTACAACCCGCTCGCCCTCGCCCCCGAGGCCCTGGTCACCGAGCCAGGACCGCCGCCGGTGACCGAGGCGACGCCCACCACGCCGGGCCCCGAGGCGACGCCCACCGTGCCCACCTCCCCGGCCACCCCCACCGAGCCGCAGCCCGCGGCCACCTACGCCGTGCCCCAGTACGCGCCCTCCGTCCAGCAGTCCACCGCATACCCGACCCCCGGCAGGTGACGGAAGTGTCCGACAGGGAACCGCCCCGCCGCCGCGTGCCCGGCCCCGCGAAGCCCGCCCGCTCCGCCGGCGCCCAGCGACGCCCGGGCCCCGGCGCCCGCCCGGCCCGCCGGCCGAGCAGGCCCCGCCCGATGCCCACCGGCAGGATCCGGCTCGGCAGCCCCCGCCCCCGGCTGCGCATGGTCGGCCTGGCCCTGACCCTCGTCCTGGCCGTCTTCGTCGTACGACTGCTCCAGGTGCAGGGCGTCGAGGCGAGCACCTATGCCGCCAAGGCCGAGAAGAACCGCTACGTGGGCTACACCCTGGCCGCCGAGCGCGGCGGCATCACCGACCGCAACGGCGTGGCGCTCGCGACCAGCGTGGACGCGTACGACATCACCGCCGACCCCACCCTGTTCTCCCGTGAGCAGCTGAAGATCGACGACGGCCCCGAGCAGGCGGCCGCCCTCCTCGCGCCGATCCTCGGCCAGGAGCCGGAGAAGATCGTCCACAAGCTCCGGCCCGCGAACAAGAACCTGCGTTACACCCTGCTGGCCAGCCGCCAGACCCCGCAGGTCTGGAAGCAGATCAAGGACCTGAAGAGCGCGCTGGCCACCAAGGCCGAGAGCGACAAGAGCACGGTCAACGTCCTCGCGGGCGTCCTGTCGGTCGCCAGCAGCAAGCGCGTGTACCCGAACGGCGACCTCGCCGCCGGGATACTGGGCTGGGTCAACGCCGACGGCAAGGGCGGCGGCGGTATCGAGCAGCAGCTGAACAAGCAGCTGTCCGGCAAGGACGGCGAGATCCGCTACGCCCAGTCCGGCGGCCGCCAGGTCCCCACCGTGGGCTCCACCGAGACGCCCGCCGTGCCCGGCAGCGACGTCGAGCTCACCATCGACCGCGACATCCAGTGGGCCGCCCAGAACGCGATCAGCGAGCAGGTCCAGGAGTCCAAGGCGGACCGCGGCTATGTGATCGTCCAGGACACCCGCACCGGCGAGATCCTCGCCCTGGCCAACTCGCCCGGCTTCGACCCGAACGACCTGTCCGCGGCCAACAGCGCGAACATGGGCAACGCGGCCCTTCGGGACGCCTACGAGCCCGGCTCCACCGCCAAGGTCATGTCGATGGCCGCCGTACTGGAGGAGGGCGTGGCCACCCCCGGCACGCATGTCATCGTGCCCAACCGGCTGCACCGCGGCGACCGGCTGTTCCGGGACGACATCGACCACGAGACCTGGTTCCTCACGCTCAACGGCGTGCTCGCCAAGTCCAGCAACATCGGCACCATCCTGGCCACCGGCCAGCTCGGCAAGACCCAGCGAGAGGTCAACAAGGTCCTCTACAGCTACCTGCGCAAGTTCGGTATCGGCAGCTACACCGGGCTCGGCTTCCCCGGCGAGACCCCGGGCATCCTGGCGGCGCCGGACAAGTGGTCGACGTCGCAGCAGTACACGATCCCTTTCGGCCAGGGCTTCTCCCTCAACGCGCTGCAGGCGGCCTCGATCTACTCGACGATCGCCAACGGCGGCGTCCGCGTCGAACCCACGCTCGTACGCGGCACCGAGGGGCCCGACGGGAAGTTCACCGAGGCCCCCAAGCCCGAGAAGACCCGGGTCGTCAGCGCCAAGACGGCGAAGACCCTCGCCCAGATGCTGGAGTCGGTCGTGGACGACCGGGAGGGCACCGGCACCAAGGCGCGCATCCCCGGCTACCGGGTCGCGGGCAAGACGGGTACGGCGAACCGAGTGGATCCGGCCACCGGCAAGTACCGCGGCTACACGTCGTCGTTCGCCGGATTCGCGCCCGCGGACAAGCCCCGTGTCACGGTCTACTGCGCCATTCAGAACGCCACCCAGGGAAGCTACTTCGGCGGCCAGATCTGCGGACCCGTCTACAAGAAGGTGATGGAGTTCGCCCTGAAGACCCTCCAGGTCCCGCCGACCGGGGCCAAGGCCGCCAAACTCCCGGTCGAGTTCAACTGACCACCCTGATCAGCACCGAGCAGCCAGGAAACACCTCGTGACAACGATCACTCCCGATCCCGGGAACCAGAGCACGCCTCGCACCTCTCCCACCCGTCACCCACCACCACCCCTGCCGGACCGCGCTGTGCGCGGGCCCCTATTTAGCTCCCAGGCGGGTGCGCCCGGTACGCTCACCGCCGTGCCACACGCTGATCAGTCCCAAACCACCCAGAAGGGGCATCCCGTGACGTATCCCGGGCCGCCCAGGCCGGTGCAGGTCTCCGCCACACCCCTCGCGGAACTCGCCGATCAGCTGGGTGCCGCCGCGCCGGACCGCGCGGACGCCGCCGTAGCGGTCACGGGCATCACCCATGACTCGCGCGCCGTCCGCCCCGGCGATCTGTACGCCGCTCTCCCGGGCGCCCGCCTGCACGGCGCCGACTTCGTCACGCAGGCCGCGGGCCTGGGCGCGGTCGCCGTGCTGACCGACCCGAGCGGCGCCGAGCGCGCCGCCGTGACCGGCCTGCCGGTCCTGGTGGTCGAGGATCCCCGCGGGCAGATGGGTGAACTGGCGGCCACGATCTACGGCCACCCCGGACGCGATCTCCTCCAGATCGGCATCACCGGCACCTCGGGCAAGACCACCACGGCGTATCTCGTCGAGGGCGCCCTCAAGACCGCCCGGTCGACCGGGCTCATCGGCACGGTCGAGATGCGCATCGGCGACGAGCGCATCAAGTCCGAGCGGACCACGCCCGAAGCCACCGACCTGCAGGCCCTGTTCGCCGTCATGCGCGAACGCGGCGTGGAGGCGGTCGCCATGGAGGTCTCCAGCCACGCGCTGGTCCTCGGCCGGGTCGACGGCTGTGTCTTCGACATCGCCGTGTTCACCAACCTCAGCCCGGAACACATGGAGTTCCACTCCGACATGGAGGACTACTTCCGGGCCAAGGCGCAGCTGTTCACCCCGAAACGCAGCAGGCTCGGCGTGGTCAACCTCGACGACGAGTACGGCCGCAGGCTGGTCAAGGAGGCCGGCGTCCCGGTCGTCACCTACTCCGCCGAGGGCCACCCCGACGCCGACTGGCGCGCCGATGACGTGACCATCGGCCCCATGGACTCGACGTTCACCGTGATCGGCCCGAAGGGCGAGCGGATCGCCGCCAGGTCGCCGATCGCCGGGCCCTTCAACGTGGCGAACACCCTCGCCGCCATCACCGCCCTGGCCGCCGCCGGCCTCGACGTCCAGACCGCCGCCGACGGCATCGCCGCGGTGCCGGGCGTGCCGGGCCGCCTTGAGCGGGTTGACGCCGGGCAGCCGTATCTCGCGGTCGTGGACTACGCCCACAAGACCGACGCCGTCGAATCGGTGCTCAAGGCGCTCCGCAAGGTCACCGAGGGCAGCCTGCACGTCGTCCTCGGCTGCGGCGGCGACCGGGACGTGACCAAGCGCGAGCCGATGGGCGCGGCCGCGGCCCGGCTGGCCGACACCGCCGTACTGACCTCCGACAACCCCCGCTCCGAGGACCCCCTCGCGATCCTCGCAACCATGCTCCAGGGCGCGGCGTCCGTACCGGCACACGAGCGTGGCGAGGTCCAGGTCTTCGAGGACCGGGCCGCCGCCATCGCCGCGGCCGTCGCCCGCGCACAGCCCGGCGACACCGTGCTGGTCGCCGGCAAGGGCCATGAGCAGGGCCAGGACATCGCCGGAGTGGTCCGTCCCTTCGACGACCGCCAGGTCCTGCGCGAAGCTATCCAGAAGACCCAGGGATGAACTTGTGATCGCCCTCTCCCTCGCCGAGATCGCAGAAGTCGTCGGCGGGCAGACGCACGACATACCGGATCCGTCCGTCCAGGTCACCGGACCGGTCGTCCGGGACTCCCGGGAAGTGGAGCCCGGCACCCTCTTCGCCGCCTTCGTCGGCGAGCGCGTGGACGGCCACGACTTCGCCGGCAAGGTCGTCGAAGCGGGCGCGGTCGCCGTACTGGCGTCGCGTCCCGTCGGCGTTCCCGCGATCGTCGTGGCCGACGTCCAGACGGCCCTCGGCGCCCTCGCCCGGCATGTCGTACGCCGGCTCGGCGCGACCCTCGTCGCCCTGACCGGCTCGGCGGGCAAGACCAGCACCAAGGACCTGGTCGCCCAGGTGCTCCAGCGCAAGGCGCCCACCGTGTTCACGCCGGGCTCGCTCAACAACGAGATCGGGTTGCCCCTGACCGCGCTCAGCGCCACCGAGGAGACCAGGTTCCTCGTCCTGGAGATGGGCGCCCGCGGCATCGGCCACATCCGCTACCTCGCCGATCTGACGCCGCCGAAGATCGGCCTGGTGCTCAACGTCGGCACCGCCCACATCGGCGAGTTCGGCGGCCGCGAGCAGATCGCGCAGGCCAAGGGCGAGTTGGTGGAGAGCCTTCCGGAGGACGGCGCGGCGATCCTCAACGCCGACGATCCCCTCGTACGGGCCATGGCGTCCCGTACGAAGGCGAAGGTGATTCTTTTCGGAGAGTCCGGCGAAGCGGACGTACGCGCCGAGAACGTGCGACTCACGGACAGCGGACAGCCTTCCTTCGTGCTTCACACACCCTCCGGGTGCAGCGATGTGACCATGCGCCTGTACGGTGAGCACCACGTGTCGAACGCGCTCGCCGCGGCCGCCGTCGCCCATGAGCTGGGCATGTCCGCGGAAGAGATCGCCACCGCGCTCTGCGAGGCGGGCTCCCTCTCCCGCTGGCGGATGGAGGTCACCGAGCGCCCGGACGGCGTGACGGTCGTCAACGACGCCTACAACGCGAACCCCGAGTCCATGCGAGCCGCTCTGCGTGCGCTCGCGGCCATGGGCAGGGGGCGTCGTACGTGGGCGGTGCTCGGCAAGATGGCCGAGCTCGGGGACGAGGCGCTCGCCGAGCACGACGCGGTCGGACGGCTCGCCGTCCGGCTCAACGTCAGCAAGCTCGTCGCGGTCGGGGGCAGGGAAGCGTCCTGGCTGCAACTGGGCGCATATAACGAGGGTTCGTGGGGTGAGGAGTCGGTGCACGTGTCCGACGCACAGGCGGCGGTCGACCTGTTGCGCAGCGAGTTGCGCCCGGGGGACGTCGTGCTCGTGAAGGCGTCCCGTTCGGTCGGTCTGGAGAGCGTCGCCGAGGCGCTGCTCTCGGGCGGTACCCAGGGTGAGGTTGCCGCCCGATGATGAATCAGATCCTGTTCTCAGGAGTCATTGGCCTCTTCCTGACCCTGGTCGGCACCCCGCTGCTGATCAAGCTGCTGGCCCGCAAGGGCTACGGCCAGTACATCCGTGACGACGGCCCGCGCGAGCACCACGCCAAGCGCGGTACGCCGACCATGGGCGGTATCGCCTTCATCCTGGCGACGATCGCGGCGTACTTCCTGTCCAAGCTGATCACCGGCAAGCCGCCGACGTTCTCCGGCATCCTGGTGATCGGTCTGATGGCCGGCATGGGTCTGGTCGGCTTCCTGGACGACTACATCAAGATCGTCAAGCGTCGCTCGCTCGGTCTGCGGGCCAAGGCCAAGATGGCGGGCCAGCTGCTCGGCGGTATCGCCTTCGCGGTGCTCTCGCTGCAGTTCGCGGACAACCGGGGCAACACCCCGGCCTCCACCAAGATCTCCTTCGTACAGGACTTCGGCTGGTCCATCGGCCCGGTGCTGTTCGTCGTGTGGGCGCTGTTCATGATCCTCGCCATGTCGAACGGCGTGAACCTGACGGACGGCCTGGACGGCCTCGCCACCGGCGCCTCCGTGCTGGTCTTCGGCGCGTACACGTTCATCGGGGTCTGGCAGTTCCAGGAGTCCTGTGCCAACGCGCAGATCCTGCCCAACCCGAACGCCTGCTACGAAGTGCGCGATCCACTCGACCTCGCCGTCGTCTCCTCCGCGCTGATGGGCGCCTGCCTCGGCTTCCTGTGGTGGAACACGTCGCCGGCCAAGATCTTCATGGGTGACACCGGTTCGCTGGCCCTCGGCGGCGCGCTCGCCGGTCTCGCCATCTGCTCGCGCACCGAACTGCTGCTAGCCATCCTCGGCGGCCTGTTCGTGCTGATCACCATGTCGGTGGTCATCCAGGTCGGCTCCTTCCGCCTCACCGGCAAGCGCGTCTTCCGTATGGCGCCACTCCAGCACCACTTCGAACTCAAGGGCTGGTCCGAAGTCCTTGTGGTGGTCCGCTTCTGGATCATCCAGGGCATCTGTGTGATTGTCGGACTCGGCCTCTTCTATGCGGGATGGGCAGCGGACAAGTGACCGACTGGCAGGGGAAGAACGTCACCGTCGCGGGACTCGGCGTCTCCGGGATCCCGGCGGCCAAGGTGCTGCACGCGCGCGGGGCGAACGTCACGGTCGTCAACGACGGCGACGACGCACGCGCGCGTGCCCAGGCCGCCGAACTGGAGGCGCTCGGTATCACCGTCCGCCTCGGCGACGGGGCGACCCTGCCCGAAGGCACCGAACTCATCGTCACCGCACCCGGCTGGAAGCCGGACAAGCCGCTGTTCACGGCGGCCCGTGAGGCGGGCGTCCCGGTCTGGGGCGACGTCGAGCTGGCCTGGCGGCTGCGCGGCCCGGACGCCGCGCCCTGGCTCGCCGTCACCGGCACCAACGGCAAGACCACGACCGTCCAGATGCTCGCCTCCATCCTCAAGGCGGCGGGCCTGCGGACGGCCGCCGTCGGCAACATCGGCGTCTCCCTCCTCGACGCGGTGCTCGGCGACGAGCAGTACGACGTCCTCGCCGTGGAGTTGTCCAGCTACCAGCTGCACTGGGCGCCCTCACTGCGGGCGCACTCCGCGGTCGTGCTGAACCTCGCCCCGGACCACCTCGACTGGCACGGCTCCATGGAGGCGTACGCGCGCGACAAGGGCCGTATCTACGAGGGCAATCGCGTCGCCTGTGTCTACAACGTCGCCGACAAGGCCACCGAGGACCTGGTGCGCGCGGCGGACGTCGAGGAGGGCTGCCGGGCCATCGGCTTCACCCTCGGCACCCCGGGCCCGTCCCAACTCGGTGTCGTCGAGGGCATCCTGGTCGACCGCGCCTTCGTCGAGAACCGGCAGAAGAACGCCCAGGAGCTCGCCGAGGTCGCCGACGTCAACCCGCCGGCCCCGCACAACATCGCCAACGCCCTCGCGGCAGCGGCCCTCGCCCGGGCCTACGGCGTGCCCGCCAGGGCCGTACGGGACGGCCTGCGCGCCTTCACCCCGGACGCCCATCGCATCGCGCATGTGGCGGACCTGGACGGGGTCGCGTACATCGACGACTCCAAGGCCACCAACACCCACGCGGCGGAAGCCTCGTTGGCTGCGTACGAGTCCATCGTCTGGATCGCGGGCGGGCTCGCCAAGGGCGCCGTCTTCGAGGAACTGGTCGCCAAGTCGGCCGAACGGCTGCGTGGAGTCGTGCTCATCGGCGCCGATCGTGCCCTGATCCGTGAAGCCCTCGCGCGACACGCGCCGGAAGTACCCGTCGTCGACCTCGACCGGACCGACACTGGGGCGATGCTCGCGGCGGTCCAGGAAGCGAAGCGGCTCGCCCGGCCCGGTGACACGGTGCTGCTCGCCCCGGCCTGTGCCTCGATGGACATGTTCGTCAACTACAACCAGCGCGGTGACGTGTTCGCGGAGGCGGTTCGCGAACTCGGCGCGGGCGCCTGACGCCGGGTCTCGGCCACTGCGGGTGCTTCGGGACCCTTGGAGGGACGCGTGACTCGGATGTGGCCGGACGGTACGTACTCCCACGGCGAGGCGGTGGGCGCCGATGCCCGGTAGCCGTACGGGACGGCCCCCCGTCCAGCGCGCCGTTCGGCGCCCCGTCGTTCCCCGGCCGTCGTCGCACGACAACGCCGTACGGCGGCTCTACATCCGGCTCAACCGGGCGTGGGACCGGCCGCTGACCGCGTACTACCTGATCCTCGGCGGCAGCCTGCTGATCACCGTGCTCGGTCTGGTGATGGTCTACTCGGCCTCCCAGATCACCGCCCTGCAGATGTCGCTGCCCGGGTCGTACTTCTTCCGCAAGCAGCTGCTGGCCGCGGCGATCGGCGCCGGTCTGCTGTTCGCCGCCTCGCGGATGCCGGTGAAGCTGCACCGGGCGCTCGCCTACCCGATCCTCGCGGGCGCCGTCTTCCTGATGGCGCTGGTGCAGGTCCCCGGGATAGGGGTCGCGGTCAACGGCAACCAGAACTGGATCGCCCTCGGCGGCTCCTTCCAGATCCAGCCCAGCGAGTTCGGCAAGCTGGCGCTGGTGCTGTGGGGCGCGGACCTGATCGCCCGCAAAGAGGACAAGAAGCTGCTCACGCAGTGGAAGCACATGCTGGTGCCGCTCGTGCCGGTCGCCTTCATGCTGCTCGGGCTGATCATGCTCGGCGGCGACATGGGTACGGCGATCATCCTGTCGGCGATCCTCTTCGGCCTGCTGTGGCTGGCCGGGGCGCCGACCCGGCTGTTCGTGGGGGTTCTGTCGATCGCCGGCCTGATCGGCCTGCTCCTGATCAAGACCAGCCAGAACCGCATGGCCCGCCTCCAGTGCCTGGGCGCCACCGAACCGCGCAGCGGCGCCGTCGACTGCTGGCAGGCCGTGCACGGCATCTACGCGCTCGCCTCGGGCGGAATCTTCGGCTCCGGGCTCGGTGCGAGCGTGGAGAAATGGGGCCAACTACCCGAAGCCCACACCGACTTCATCTTCGCCGTCACCGGTGAGGAACTGGGCCTGGCGGGGACGCTGTCGGTGCTCGCCCTGTTCGCGGCTCTAGGCTATGCGGGTATCCGCGTGGCCGGACGCACGGAGGACCGCTTCGTCAGGTATGCCGCGGGAGGTGTGACCACCTGGATCACCGCGCAAGCTGTGATCAACATCGGTGCGGTGCTCGGCCTGCTGCCGATCGCCGGCGTCCCCCTTCCGCTGTTCTCCTACGGAGGATCCGCCCTGCTGCCGACCATGTTCGCCATCGGGCTGCTGATCGCGTTCGCGCGCGACGAGCCCGCTGCGCGGGCAGCGCTTTCCGTGCGGCAACCCCGCTTTGGTAGAAAGCGTGCGGGAGGCGCCGGCTCCGGCCGGGCGCCTCGGAGATGGAACACGATGCGACGGCGTGCCTCGGCGGCGCGCTCGTCCGGAGAGCGGTGAATTTCGGTGCATGTCGTACTCGCCGGTGGGGGGACCGCCGGCCACATCGAGCCCGCGCTCGCCCTCGCGGACGCCCTGCGCAGGCAGGACCCGACCGTGGGGATCACGGCCCTGGGCACGGAGCGCGGCCTGGAGACCAAGCTCGTCCCGCAGCGGGGCTACGAGCTCGCGCTGATCCCCGCCGTGCCGCTGCCCCGCAAGCCCACGCCCGAACTGATCACCGTCCCGGGCCGACTGCGCGGCACGATCAAGGCGACCGAGCAGATCCTGGAGCGCACCAAGGCGGACGCCGTCGTCGGCTTCGGCGGCTATGTCGCCCTGCCCGGCTACCTCGCCGCCAAGCGCCTAGGCGTGCCGATCATCATCCACGAGGCCAACGCCCGCCCGGGCCTCGCCAACAAGATCGGTTCGCGCTACGCCGCCCAGGTCGCCGTCTCCACCCCGGACAGCAAGCTCCGCAACTCGCGCTACATCGGCATCCCGCTGCGCCGGACCATCGCCACCCTCGACCGGGCCGCCGTCCGCCCCGAGGCCCGCGCCGCGTTCGGCCTCGACCCGAACCTGCCCACGCTGCTGGTCTCCGGCGGCTCGCAGGGCGCCCGCCGCCTCAACGAGGTCGTCCAGCAGGTCGCGCCCTGGCTCCAGCAGGCCGGAATCCAGATCCTGCACGCGGTCGGCCCGAAGAACGAACTGCCGCAGGTGCACCAGATGCCGGGAATGCCCCCGTACATCCCGGTACCGTACGTGGACCGGATGGACCTCGCGTACGCCGCGGCCGACATGATGCTCTGCCGCGCGGGCGCGATGACCGTCGCCGAACTCTCCGCCGTCGGACTCCCGGCCGCCTATGTCCCGCTGCCCATCGGCAACGGCGAACAGCGGCTCAACGCCCAGCCGGTGGTCAAGGCCGGCGGCGGACTGCTGGTCGACGACGCGGAGCTCACGCCCGAGTGGGTGCAGCAGAACGTCCTGCCCGTGCTCGCCGACCCGCACCGGCTGTACGAGATGTCCCGCGCCGCAAGCGAGTTCGGCCGCCGGGACGCCGACGACCTGCTCGTCGGCATGGTGTACGAGGCGATCGCCTCGCATCGCCGCTAGGAACGTATGACGGAGGGCAGGGAGCGTGGCCGGACCGACGACCGCGGAGCGCGGTGAACGCCAGCAGGAGTCGTCCGACCCGCCCCTCGCCCGGCGATTGAGGCCGACTCCGAGACTTCGTACGATCATCATCCTTCTTGTGGTGCTCGTCCTTCTCGGCGCGGGCTCCGTGTGGCTGCTGTACGGCTCCAAGTGGCTGCGCGTCGAGCGCGTATCCGTCTCCGGGACCCAGGTTCTGACGCCCGAACAGGTCCAGGAGGTGGCCGACGTCCCCGTGGGCGCGCCGCTGATTTCCGTCGACATCGACGCGATTGAGGCACGGCTGCTCCAGGAATTGCCCCGAATTGACGCGGTTGACGTGGTTCGCTCCTGGCCGCATGGAATCAGTCTTAAAGTGGCGGAGCGTACTCCGGTTCTGATTGTCCAAAAGGACGGAAAGTTCGTCGAAGTGGACAAGGAAGGCGTCCGTTTCGCCACGGTTTCTCAGCCTCCGAAAGGCGTTGCCGCGCTGGAATTGACGGTGTCCCGGTCGAGTACCGCGGCCGCGAGCCTGCGCCGCTTCGGGGAGAGCCGGCTGGTGCGGGAGGCGGTGCGCGTCGCCGGGGCCCTTCCGGACGCCGTCGCGCGCGACACCCAGGTCGTCAAGGTCCGTTCCTACGACGACATCTCGCTGGCTCTGACCGGCGGGCGGACCGTCGCCTGGGGGAGCGGCGAGAAGGGGGCCGCGAAGGCCCGCACACTCACCGCTCTCATGAAAGCCTCGCCGGATGCGCGGTACTTCGACGTCAGCGTTCCCACCGCGCCTGCGTCATCAGGGAGTTGACGCACATCCGCGCAGGCCAGCACCCTGGTTGGGCAGCGACATGGCTGATCACATAGGGTGAAAAGAAAAACGGGAGGTTCGGCGTGTTCGTTGAACGTGCGCCACTTGTCGACTTAGTGTCCTGTTCAGAAGACTTCAAGGAACAGACACACTGGTAACCCTAAACTTCAGGGTTAGGGTTCGGGTCGGCGCTACGGACCGTCCCATTCGGCATCAGTCGCGGTTCACGAAGCACAGCCTCTTCGTGATCCGACGACCCGTAACTCGAGGCGAGAGGCCTTCGACGTGGCAGCACCGCAGAACTACCTCGCAGTCATCAAAGTCATCGGTGTCGGCGGCGGTGGTGTCAATGCCATCAACCGGATGATCGAGGTCGGTCTCAAGGGCGTCGAGTTCATCGCCATCAACACCGACGCGCAAGCTCTGTTGATGAGCGACGCCGACGTCAAGCTCGACGTCGGCCGTGAACTCACCCGCGGACTCGGCGCCGGAGCCAACCCGGCCGTCGGCCGCAAGGCCGCCGAGGACCACCGCGAGGAGATCGAGGAGGTCCTCAAGGGGGCCGACATGGTCTTCGTGACGGCCGGTGAAGGCGGCGGCACCGGGACCGGCGGCGCGCCCGTCGTGGCCAACATCGCCCGCTCTCTCGGCGCCCTCACCATCGGCGTGGTCACGCGCCCGTTCACCTTCGAGGGACGGCGCCGCGCCAACCAGGCCGAGGACGGCATCGCCGAACTCCGCGAAGAGGTCGACACCCTCATCGTCATTCCGAACGACCGGTTGCTGTCCATCTCGGACCGCCAGGTCTCGGTCCTCGACGCCTTCAAGTCGGCCGACCAGGTCCTGCTCTCCGGTGTCCAGGGCATCACCGACCTCATCACCACCCCTGGCCTCATCAACCTCGACTTCGCCGACGTGAAGTCGGTCATGTCCGAGGCCGGTTCGGCCCTCATGGGCATCGGTTCGGCCCGCGGCGACGACCGCGCGGTGGCCGCGGCCGAGATGGCGATCTCCTCGCCGCTGCTGGAAGCCTCCATCGACGGCGCCCGCGGCGTACTGCTCTCCATCTCCGGTGGCTCCGACCTCGGTCTGTTCGAGATCAACGAGGCCGCCCAGCTGGTCAGCGAGGCCGCCCACCCCGAGGCCAACATCATCTTCGGCGCGGTCATCGACGACGCCCTCGGCGACGAGGTCCGGGTCACCGTGATCGCGGCCGGCTTCGACGGGGGGCAGCCGCCGGCCCGCCGGGACAACGTCCTCGGTTCGACCTCGTCGTCCTCCTCCTCCCCTTCCTCGGCCCCGGCCCGCCGCGAGGAGCCCACTCCGGTACGGCCGGCCGAGAGCCGCCCGTCCTTCGGCTCGCTCGGCAGCGTCACGCCGAAGGAGGAGCCCGAGTCCGCGCCCGAGCCGGTGAACGACATCCCGGTCGCCCCGCCGGTGCCGCCGTCGCGGACCTACGCCGACAGCGCGGCCGAGGAGCTGGACGTTCCGGACTTCCTTAAGTGATCCTTCAGACGTGATAGGACAGCGCGACACCGTGAGCGGCGCGCACTTCGCCTTCACCGACCGGTGGGGCGGGGTGAGCGCCGCTCCGTATGAGGAGCTCAACCTCGGCGGAGCGGTCGGCGACGACAGCGAGGCCGTACTGACCAACCGCGAGCTCGCCGCCAAGTCCCTGGGGCTCGGGCCGGGCGAGGTCGTCTGGATGAACCAGGTGCACGGGGCGGACGTCGTCGTGGTCGAAGGGCCATGGCGTGATCGCCCGGTGCCCGAGGTCGACGCGATCGTCACCGTGCAGCGGGGTCTCGCCCTCGCCGTACTCACCGCCGACTGCGTGCCGGTCCTGCTGGCCGATCCGGTCGCCGGGGTCGTCGGCGCGGCCCACGCGGGGCGGCCCGGCATGATCGCCGGGGTCGTCCCGGCCACGCTACGCGCGATGACGGACCTGGGCGCCGAGCCGTCCCGGATCGTCGCCCGCACCGGCCCCGCCGTCTGCGGACGGTGCTACGAGGTGCCCGAGGCGATGCGCGCCGAAGTGGCCGCCGTGGAGCCGGCGGCGTACGCCGAGACGAGTTGGGGCACGCCTGCGGTGGACGTGGCCGCCGGAGTGCACGCCCAGCTCGGGCGCCTCGGGGTGCGCGACCGGGAGCAGTCGCCGGTCTGCACGCTTCAGTCGCGCGACCACTTCTCGTACCGCCGCGACCGCACCACCGGTCGGCTCGCGGGCTATGTATGGCTGGACTGAATGGACATGACGGACCGTAAGGACGAACTCGCCGCGAACCTGGCGAAGGTGGAGGACCGCATCGCCGCGGCGTGCGCGGCGGCCGGGCGCGCCCGCGAGGAGGTGACCCTGATCGTGGTCACCAAGACCTATCCCGCGAGCGATGTGCGGATGCTGTCGGAACTCGGTGTGCGCCATGTCGCCGAGAACCGCGATCAGGACGCTGCGCCGAAGGCCACCGAATGCTCGGATCTGCCCCTTGCGTGGCATTTTGTCGGCCAGTTGCAGACCAACAAAGTGCGATCTGTGGTCGGTTACGCGGATCTCGTGCAGTCCGTCGATCGTTCCAAGCTGGTGACGGCCCTGTCGAAGGAGGCCGTTCGGCAGGAGCGCGAGATCGGCTGCCTGATCCAGGTGGCGCTGGACGCGGGAGACAGTGAGCGGGGTGAGAGGGGTGGGGTGGCGCCGGGCGGGATCGAAGAGTTGGCCGACCTGGTCGCGAAGGCCCCCGGGCTGAGGCTCGACGGGCTCATGACCGTCGCCCCGCTCAGCGGGGAGTACGCGGGGCGCCAACAGGCGGCGTTCGAGCGGTTGATGGATTTGTCGACGGACCTGCGCCGAGCTCATCCGGCTGCGAACATGGTCTCGGCAGGGATGAGTGCAGACCTCGAAGAGGCCGTGGCGGCCGGTGCGACACATGTGCGCGTCGGCACTGCGGTACTCGGAGTCCGCCCCAGGCTCGGGTAACGTCGCCAGGAAGTCGGACCACAGTAGAAAATATGGTCAATATCGCCGAAAGGCGGGCGTAACGACCGCGTGGATCGCGGGCACTTGGCAGTCGATCCACCACAGAGCGGAGGACTCAGAGCATGGCCGGCGCGATGCGCAAGATGGCGGTCTACCTCGGCCTCGTGGAGGACGATGGGTACGACGGCCGGGGGTTCGACCCCGATGACGACTTCGAGCCCGAACTGGACCCGGAGCCCGAGCGGGACCATCGACGGCACGAGCCGTCCCACCAGTCGCACAGTGCACACCAGTCCCAAAGGGACGAAGAGGTGCGAATCGTACAGCCGCCCGCGCCGCGTGAACCCGTGGCCCGATCGACTTCGCTACCCGCGGAATCCGGCCGTCCGGCGCGCATCGCGCCCGTGGCGTCCATCACACAAGAACGCGCAAGCCTGGAGAAGAACGCACCGGTGATCATGCCCAAGGTCGTGTCGGAACGAGAGCCGTACCGGATCACCACACTTCACCCGCGGACCTACAACGAGGCCCGTACCATCGGGGAACACTTCCGTGAAGGCACCCCGGTGATCATGAATCTGACTGAGATGGATGACACAGACGCGAAGCGACTTGTCGACTTTGCGGCTGGTTTGGTGTTTGGTCTTCACGGCAGCATCGAGCGGGTGACGCAGAAGGTGTTCCTGTTGTCGCCTGCTAACGTCGATGTCACGGCGGAGGACAAGGCCCGTATCGCAGAGGGCGGGTTCTTCAACCAGAGCTGAGACGCACCACCGGAAACAACCGCACGGATCAGGGAACAGGGGAGAGGGAAGCACCAGTCATGAGCGTGGTCTTGCAGGTTCTCTACATCGCGCTGATGGTCTTCCTCATCGTGCTTATCTTCCGGTTGGTCATGGACTACGTCTTCCAGTTCGCCCGCTCGTGGCAACCCGGCAAGGCGATGGTGGTCGTTCTGGAGGCCACCTACACTGTCACTGATCCACCGCTCAAGCTTCTGCGGCGGGTCATCCCGCCGCTGCGTCTCGGGGGCGTGGCGCTCGACCTGTCCTTCTTCGTACTGATGATCATCGTCTACATCCTGATCACGCTCGTGCGGAGCGCGATGTGAGCGATGTGACAGATACGGTCTTGCCGACTGCCGACGACAACGTTGAGGTGAAGAGATGCCGTTGACCCCCGAGGACGTGCGGAACAAGCAGTTCACGACCGTCCGCCTCCGAGAAGGCTATGACGAGGACGAGGTCGATGCCTTCCTCGATGAGGTCGAAGCCGAACTGACGCGACTGCTCCGCGAGAACGAGGACCTGCGCGCCAAGCTGGCCGCGGCCACGCGCGCGGCTGCGCAGAACCAGCAGAACATGCGCAAGCCCCCGGAGGGTCCCGGCGGCCCGCAGGACCAGCAGCAGGGCGGCATGCCTCAGCAGGGCATGCGCGGTCCCGGCGCTCCTGTCCCCGCCGGCATATCGGGCCCGCCGCAGCAGCAGATGGGCGGCCCCATGGGAGGCCCGCCCCAGCTGCCCAGCGGTGCTCCGCAGCTGCCCGCCGGTCCCGGCGGTCAGGGTGGCCCGCAGGGTCCCGGTCCGATGGGCCAGGGTCCGGGGCCGATGGGCCAGCCCCCGATGCAGCAGCAGATGGGTGGCCCGATGGGCGGTCCGATGGGTGGCCCCGGCCCCATGGGCGGCCCGGGGCAGGGAGGCCCCGGTGGCGACAGCGCCGCCCGTGTCCTCTCGCTGGCCCAGCAGACCGCCGACCAGGCGATCGCCGAGGCTCGTTCCGAGGCCAACAAGATCGTCGGCGAGGCGCGTTCGCGTGCCGAGGGTCTTGAGCGTGACGCCCGTGCCAAGGCCGACGCCCTGGAGCGGGACGCGCAGGAGAAGCACCGCGTCGCGATGGGCTCCCTGGAGTCCGCCCGCGCCACGCTGGAGCGCAAGGTCGAGGACCTGCGCGGCTTCGAGCGCGAGTACCGCACGCGGCTGAAGTCCTACCTCGAGTCGCAGCTGCGCCAGCTGGAGACCCAGGCGGACGACTCGCTCGCCCCGCCGCGGACCCCGGCCACGGCGTCCCTCCCGCCGTCCCCGGCGCCCTCCATGGCACCGGCCGGCGCGAGCGCCCCGTCGTACGGCGGCAACCAGACGATGGGCGGCGCCCCGTCTCCGGCTGCTCCGTCCTACGGCGGTCAGCAGCAGATGTCCCCGGCGATGACCCAGCCCATGGCACCGGTCCGGCCGCAGGGTCCGTCCCCGATGGGTCAGGCTCCGTCGCCGATGCGCGGGTTCCTCATCGACGAGGACGACAACTGACGGTAGGTAGTACGCCGTAGGCGTCGGCAGCGTTCAGGGCGGGGCCCCGGATTTCGATCCGGGGCCCCGCCCTTGTGCTACGCGTGTTCATGGAGTTTGCGGTGTTTGTTCGGGGATCGGATGCGGTGTCCGACGTACACAACGCCGAAGGCCCGGGCCGACCAAGTTTTTTGGCGGCCCGGGCCTTCGATGCGCGTGGGGTGTGTGACTACGCCTTGCGCAGGCGGAACGTCAGGGTCAGGCCCTCGTCCTCGAACGGGGAGCCGTAGCTGTCGTCCGCCTCGCCCTGGGCGAAGTCCGTGGCGAGGACCTCGTCGGCGATGAGCTCGGCGTGCTCGGCCAGCGCCGCGCTGGTCGCCGGGTCCGTCGCCGTCCAGCGCAGGGCGATCCGGTCGGCCACGTCCAGGCCGCTGTTCTTGCGGGCCTCCTGGATCAGGCGGATCGCGTCACGGGCCAGGCCGGCGCGGCGCAGCTCCTCCGTGATCTCCAGGTCCAGGGCGACCGTCGCGCCCGAGTCGGACGCCACCGACCAGCCCTCGCGCGGGGTCTCCGTGATGATCACCTCGTCCGGAGCGAGGGTGATCGTCTCACCGTCGACCTCCACCGACGCCGTGCCCTCGCGCAGGGCCAGGGACAGCGCCGCGGCGTCCGCGTTGGCCACGGCCTTCGCCACGTCCTGGACGCGCTTGCCGAAACGCTTGCCCAGGGCGCGGAAGTTGGCCTTGGCGGTGGTGTCCACCAGGCTGCCGCCGACCTCGGACAGCGATGCCAGGGAGGAGACGTTCAGCTCTTCCGTGATCTGCGCGTGCAGTTCGCGGTCGAGGGACTCGAAGCCCGTCGCCGCCACCAGGGCACGGGACAGCGGCTGACGCGTCTTCACGCCCGACTCCGCGCGCGTGGCACGGCCCAGCTCGACCAGTCGGCGGACCAGGACCATCTGCTTGGACAGCTCCGGGTCGATCGCCGACAGGTCGGCCTCCGGCCAGGACGCCAGGTGCACCGACTCCGGCGCGTCCGGGGCCACCGGGACGATCAGGTCCTGCCAGACCCGCTCGGTGATGAACGGGGTCAGCGGGGCCATCAGCTTGGTGACCGTCTCGACGACCTCGTGCAGGGTGCGCAGCGCCGCCTTGTCGCCCTGCCAGAAGCGGCGGCGCGAGCGGCGGACGTACCAGTTGGACAGGTCGTCGACGAACGCCGAGAGCAGCTTGCCGGCGCGCTGGGTGTCGTACGCCTCCAGGGACTGGGTCACCTGGTCGGTCAGCGCGTGCAGCTCGGACAGCAGCCAGCGGTCCAGGACCGGGCGGTCGGCCGGGGCCGGGTCGGCGGCGGAGGGCGCCCAGTTCGACGTACGGGCGTACAGGGCCTGGAAGGCGACCGTGTTCCAGTAGGTGAGGAGGGTCTTGCGCACCACCTCCTGGATCGTGCCGTGGCCCACGCGGCGTGCCGCCCACGGGGAGCCGCCGGCCGCCATGAACCAGCGCACCGCGTCCGCGCCGTGCTGGTCCATCAGCGGGATCGGCTGGAGGATGTTGCCCAGGTGCTTGGACATCTTGCGGCCGTCCTCGGCGAGGATGTGGCCGAGGCAGACGACGTTCTCGTACGACGACTTGTCGAAGACCAGGGTGCCGACCGCCATCAGCGTGTAGAACCAGCCGCGCGTCTGGTCGATCGCCTCACTGATGAACTGCGCCGGGTAGCGGCTCTCGAAGAGCTCCTTGTTCTTGTACGGGTAGCCCCACTGCGCGAACGGCATCGAGCCCGAGTCGTACCAGGCGTCGATGACCTCGGGCACGCGCGTGGCCGTCTTGCCGCAGCCGTCCTTCGGGCAGCCGAAGGTGACGTCGTCGATGTACGGGCGGTGCGGGTCCAGGTCCGTCTGGTCGCTGCCGGTCAGCTCGGTGAGTTCCGCGCGGGAGCCGACGCAGGTGAGGTGGTCGTCCTCGCAGCGCCAGATCGGCAGCGGGGTGCCCCAGTAGCGGTTGCGGGACAGCGCCCAGTCGATGTTGTTGTTCAGCCAGTCGCCGAAGCGGCCGTGCTTGACCGAGCCCGGGAACCAGTTGGTGTTCTCGTTCTCCTGGAGGAGGCGGTCCTTGACGGCCGTGGTGCGGATGTACCAGGACGGCTGCGCGTAGTAGAGCAGCGCGGTGTGGCAGCGCCAGCAGTGCGGGTAGCTGTGCTCGTACGCGATGTGCTTGAAGAGCCGGCCGCGCTGCTGGAGGTCTTCGGTGAGCTTTTCGTCCGCCTTCTTGAAGAAGACGCCGCCTACCAGCGGGACGTCCTCCTCGAAGGTGCCGTCGGGGCGGACCGGGTTCACGACCGGCAGGTCGTAGGCGCGGCAGACCTTGAGGTCGTCCTCACCGAAGGCGGGGGACTGGTGGACCAGACCCGTGCCGTCCTCGGTGGTGACGTACTCGGCGTTGACCACGTAGTGGGCGGGTGCCGGGAACTCGACCAGCTCGAACGGGCGCTCGTACGTCCAGCGCTCCATCTCGGCGCCGGTGAAGGACTGGCCGGTGGTCTCCCAGCCCTCGCCGAGGGCCTTGGCGACGAGGGGCTCGGCGACGACGAGCTTCTCCTCGCCGTTCGTCGCGACGACGTACGTCACGTCGGGGTGCGCGGCCACGGCGGTGTTGGACACCAGGGTCCAGGGAGTGGTCGTCCACACCAGGAGCGCGGCCTCGCCGGCGAGCGGACCGGAGGTGAGCGGGAAGCGGACGTACACGGACGGGTCCACGACCGTCTCGTAGCCCTGGGCCAGCTCGTGGTCGGACAGGCCGGTGCCGCAGCGGGGGCACCAGGGGGCGACGCGGTGGTCCTGGACCAGCAGGCCCTTGTTGAAGATCTCCTTGAGCGACCACCAGACGGACTCGATGTACTCGGGCTCCATCGTGACGTAGGCGTCGTCGAGGTCGACCCAGTAGCCCATGCGGGTCGTCAGGTCGGAGAAGGCGTCGGTGTGGCGCAGCACGGACTCGCGGCACTTGGCGTTGAACTCGGCGATGCCGTACGCCTCGATGTCCTTCTTGCCGGAGAAGCCGAGCTCCTTCTCGACGGCCAGCTCCACCGGGAGGCCGTGGCAGTCCCAGCCGGCCTTGCGGGCCACGTGGTAGCCGCGCATGGTGCGGAAGCGGGGGAAGACGTCCTTGAAGACGCGGGCCTCGATGTGGTGGGCGCCGGGCATGCCGTTGGCGGTGGGCGGGCCCTCGTAGAACACCCACTCGGGGCGGCCCTGGGACTGCTCCAGGCTCTTGGCGAAGATCTTCTGCTCGCGCCAGAAGTCGAGCACGGCGTGCTCGAGGGCGGGCAGGTCGACCTGGGCGGGTACCTGGCGGTACGTCGGCGTTGTCATCAGCGGGCTTCCTCCGGCGGACTTGCTGCCTTCCGTCCGGAGGGACGAGAGCCGTGTCTTTCCGTACGCCGGTTTCGGCGCGCTCCCGCGGTACCACCCTCCTTGGCCCTCCGACGCGGGGTGTGCGGCGGCGAGCCCCCTCATTGGGGTCGCGAGCCGGTTCTACTCGCCGCTGCGCCTTGGCTGCGGCTTTCTTCCGGCGGCTCCGGGGTGATCTTCACGTCGCGCTCGCCCCCGGGCTTCCACCGTCCCCGGGTCGCTCTGGGCTGCGTACGTCGCTACTCGTCCCCATCCAAGCTTTTCGCTCCGCCCAGTGTACGGCGCTCCGAGGACAGTGGCCGACCGGTTTTCCGGGGGCGATCGGCGGCCGTGTCGGGGCGGCCGGGGTGACCCGAATGGAGCGGTACGCGTGTTCGGATTCTGGGACGTCCGGCGCGATTGCATACCCGGCGGGGAGCTGGGCACAACGGTTGCAGGTCTCCCGCGCTGCATGCGCGAGGCGGGCGAATCGGGCGGTGTGCCCCGTTGCCGCGGGACTCATGTCGATTTATCGTCCCAGCACGATTCGCGAGCAAGATCACAATATGTGAAGGGGCCGCGGCATGGTGGCGAAGAAGACCGCCGTACAGCAGTCGGCGTCGAGCAGATCCCTCCATGCGGGCGCCTCCGGCGGGGTGGGAGTGGGGGCGGGGGTCGCCGGTGGTGTGGGGGCTTCCGGTGGTGTGGGTGTGCCCGGTGGTGCCAGTGGCTCACGTGATGGCGCTGTGTCGGTGGGTGCGGGGGCCTCTGGTGGGGCCGGTGTGTCCGGCGGTGCTGGGGCTTCCGGTGGTGCGGCCAAGGATGTGGGTGGGAAGAAGAGCACGCAGGGGGGTGCGGCGGGGGCGCGAGACGGGAAGCCGGTGAAGGCGGTGCGGAGGGCTGACAAGGCGGCGGCTGGGAGGACAGGGGCTTCCACGGCGGGCGGGAAGGCGACCGCTCCTAAGGCGGGCGGTGGAAGAGCGGTTCCATCGAAGACCGTCACCAAGAAGGTCGTCGACGAGAAGACCCCGGCGAAGAAGGCGGCAGCCAAGGGGAGTGCCGACAAGTCCGATGCCAGGAAGGGCACCGAGGGGAAGACCGGGGAGGCGGCGGCCAGGAGGAGCACGGCGAAGGAAGCTGTGGCGGCGAGGAAGACGGTGGCAGATGAAGGTGCCGCCAAGAAGGGAGCAGTCAAGGAAAGTGCTGCGAAGAAGGCAGCTGCGAAGACGGCGGCTGCGAAGAAGGCAGCTGCCAAGGGGGTGGCTGCGAAGGTGTCCGCGGGAAAGGAAGCTGCCGGTCAGAAGGCTTCCCGGAAGAAGGGGGCTGGTGATCAGGGGGCCGCGGCCAAGGTGAGTGCGGTCGAGAAGGGGGCGGTCGAGAAGGGGGCAGTCGAGAACGGTGCGGCCGGCAAGGGCTCCGCCAAGGCGAGCGCGGCAAAGCAGGGGTCGGCGGGAAAGAGTGTCGCCAAGGTGGGCGCGGCTGGGAAGGGCGGGACAAGAAAGAGCGTGGCCGAGGTGAGTGGCGCGGGGAGGGGCTCGGTAGCGAAGAGCGCGGCCGAGGTGAGCGGCGTGGGTAAGGGTTCGGCCAAGAAGAGTGCGGTCGAAGTGAGCCGCGCGGGGGAGGGCTCGGCAGCGAAGGGCGCGGCTGAAGCGACCGGCGCGGAGAAGCGCTCGGCGAGGAAGAGCGCGGCAGCGAAGGGCTCGGCGAGGAACAGCGCGGCAGCGAAGGGCTCGGCGACCGGTGGCCCGGCGGCTGAGGGGGCGGCGACGAGCGCGGCAGTGAAGGGCTCGGTGGCGAAGGGGGCGGGTGAGGTGCGGGCGGCTGGGGTGCGTGGGGTCGCCGAGGGCAGGGCCAAGAAGGTGGGCGCGGCGCGGGCCGCGGAGCAGACGGGAGCCACGACGGTGGTTGCGAAGAAGACTCCTGGCACGGCCACGGCGGCCAAGACCGCCGTTCCCAAGGCACGCATCGCCGCGGCGGAGCCCGGCGAACTCGCGGTGCGCCCCGGTGAGGACCCCTGGACTCCGGAGGAGGTCGAGGAGGCGCGCGCCGAGCTGCAGGCCGAGGAGACGCGGCTGCGTGAGGAGATCACCTCGTCCGAGCAGTCCCTCGTCGGCCTGATGCGGGACTCCGGGGACGGCGCGGGCGACGACCAGGCGGACACCGGCGCCAAGAACATCACGCGCGAGCACGAACTGGCGCTCGCCGCCAACGCGCGCGAGATGCTCGAACAGACCGAGCGGGCTCTGGAGCGGCTCGACGCGGGCACGTACGGCCTGTGCGAGAACTGCGGCAACCCGATCGGCAAGGCACGGATGCAGGCCTTCCCGCGCGCGACCCTGTGCGTCGAGTGCAAGCAGAAGCAGGAACGCCGGTACTGACCGGTAGGCGGGTGCCCCCGGACGTGTCGTACTCTCGTCCTCAGTCAGGTACCTAGGTTGAGGGACTCACGTGGCAGAGGCGGAGCGCATCATCGGTACGCCGGATACCCCAGAGGCGGCGGGAGCCGAGCCGGAGCAGGCCGCCGGGCACGCGAACGACACCGCGGCCGAGCGGCCCCGGGGCAGGCGACGGATCGCCGTGTTGTTCGGCGTCGCCGTGTTCGCGTACGCCCTCGACCTGGTCAGCAAGATGCTCGTGGTCGCCAAGCTGGAGCACCACCCGCCGATCGAGATCATCGGTGACTGGCTGAAGTTCGAGGCGATCCGCAACGCGGGCGCGGCCTTCGGCTTCGGCGAGGCCTTCACCGTGATCTTCACGGTGATCGCGGCGGCCGTGATCGTGGTGATCGCCCGGCTCGCCCGCAAGCTCTACAGCCTGCCCTGGGCCATCGCGCTCGGCCTGCTGCTCGGCGGCGCCCTCGGCAACCTCACCGACCGGATCTTCCGTTCGCCGGGCGTCTTCGAGGGCGCGGTCGTGGACTTCATCGCGCCCAAGCACTTCGCCGTGTTCAACCTGGCCGACTCGGCGATCGTGTGCGGCGGCATCCTGATCGTCCTGCTGTCGTTCAAGGGCCTGGACCCCGACGGGACCGTCCACAAGGACTGAGCCCGCGAGGGGCCGAAAGGAGTTTTCCACAGGCTCCGTACGGGGGTGACTCACCCGTCCGGCATACTCGACGGGTGAGCACGATTCCCGAGATCCGTACCCTGCCCGTGCCCGACGGCCTGGAGGGCGAGCGTGTCGACGCCGCCATCTCCCGCATGTTCGGCTTCTCCAGGACCAAGGCGGCCGAGCTGGCCGGGGCGGGCAAGGTCCAGGTCGACGGCGCCGTGGTCGGCAAGTCCGAGCGGGTCCGCGGCGGGGCCTGGCTGGAAGTCGAGATGCCGGGCGCGCCCGCGCCGGTGCAGATCGTCGCCGAGCCGGTCGAGGGCATGGAGATCGTGCACGACGACGATGACGTGGTCGTGATCGTCAAGCCCGTCGGGGTCGCCGCCCATCCGTCGCCGGGCTGGTCCGGGCCGACCGTCATCGGCGGGCTCGCCGCCGCCGGATACCGGATCTCGACCTCCGGTGCCGCCGAGCGCCAGGGCATCGTGCACCGGCTCGACGTGGGCACGTCCGGGCTGATGGTCGTCGCCAAGTCCGAGTACGCGTACACCTCGCTCAAGCGCCAGTTCAAGGAGCGCACGGTCGACAAGCGGTACCACACGCTCGTCCAGGGCCACCCCGACCCGACCAGCGGCACCATCGACGCACCCATCGGCCGCCACCCGAACCACGACTACAAGTGGGCCGTCACCGCCGAGGGCAAGCCGTCGATCACGCACTACGACCTCATCGAGGCGTTCCGCGCGGCCTCTCTCCTCGACGTGAAGCTGGAGACCGGCCGCACCCACCAGATCCGCGTCCACATGGCCGCCCACCGGCACCCCTGCGTCGGCGACCTGACCTACGGCGCCGACCCGACGCTCGCCAAGCGGCTCCGGCTGACCCGCCAGTGGCTGCACGCCGTACGGCTCGGCTTCGAGCACCCGGGGGACGGGCAGTGGGCCGAGTTCGAGAGCGACTACCCGGCCGACCTCCAGAAGGCCTTGGACCAGGTCCGCGAGGAGACATACGCGTGAGTTCGCCGTCGCCGTCGCCGTCCACGTCCGGGTCCGCGTCGTACGCGGTGCGCGTCGCCGAGGACCCCGCCGACCGCGAGGCCTGCTTCGCGGTGCGCAAGGAGGTCTTCGTCGTCGAGCAGGGCGTCCCGCAGGAGATCGAGTACGACGCCCATGACGCCGAGGCCGTGCATGTGCTGGCCGTCCGGGAGGACGGGCTGCCGCTCGGGACCGGGCGGCTGCTGCACGGCGAGGCGGCCGCGGCGAAGGCCGACGGCGACGCGACGGTGGGCTCGCTGGGGCGGCTCGCCGTGACGCAGGCCGCGCGCGGCCTCGGCGTCGGCGCGGCCCTGGTGCGGGCCATCGAGGACGCGGCACGCGCGCGTGGGCTCGCGGCCGTGGACCTGCACGCGCAGACGCATGCGCTGGGGTTCTACGAGCGGCTGGGATACGTGGCGTACGGGCCGGAATTCCCCGACGCGGGGATACCGCACCGGGCGATGCGGCGCGCTCTGTAGCCGAGGGCCCGTAGGCGCTGGTGGGAAATTCGGCGTGGCAGGCTTGAGACCTGTTGTGTGGACGTCGACCCTCCCGGAGCGCTGACCGTGGATCAGTTGGCCCTGTTGTTCGTGCTGTTGCTCGGGGCCGTGGTGAGTGTCCCGGTGGGCGACCGGCTGGGGCTGCCGGCACCAGTGCTGATGACGCTGCTCGGGATCGTGCTGGCGCTGCTCGAATTCGTGCCGAACGTCGAGGTTCCGCCGGACCTGATCCTGCCGCTGCTGTTGCCGCCGCTGCTCTACGCCGCCGTACGACGGACGTCCTGGCGGCAGTTCGCGGCGAATGTGCGGCCCATCTTCCTGCTGGCCGTGGCGCTGGTGTTCGTCACGACGCTGTGTGTGGCCGCGACCGCCCACGCGATCGTGCCGGGGCTGCCCGTCGCGGCCGCCGTGGCGCTCGGCGCGCTCGTCGCGCCGCCCGATCCGGTCGCGGCGACCGCCGTGGCGGGCCAACTCGGGCTGCCGCGGCGGCTGGTGTCCATCCTGGAGGGCGAGGGGCTCTTCAACGACGTGACAGCCATCGTGCTCTACCACGTGGCCATCGCCGCCGCCGTGAGCGGCACCTTCTCCCCCTGGCAGGCCGGGCTCGACCTGGTGCTGTCGGCCGTGGTGGCGCTGGCCGTCGGGCTCGTGCTCGGCTGGGGCGCCAACAAGCTCATGGATCTGCTCGGGGACCCGACCCTCCAGATCGGGCTCTCGCTGCTCGTGCCGTACGCCTCGTACGTGATGGCCGAGGAGCTCCACGGCTCCGGCGTGCTCGCCGTGCTCATCACCGCCCTGTTCCTCGCCGAGTACGCCACCGACGCCGACGACGTGATGACGCGGCTCGCCGGGCACACCTTCTGGGACATCGTCGACACGCTGGTCACCGGTGTCGCCTTCGGCCTGATCGGGCTCGAACTGCACAACGCGGTGCGCACGGCGTCCGGGCGGTGGGACGAGATGCTCGGCTGGGCGGCCGCGATCGTCTGCGTCGTCGTCCTCGTGAGGCTGCTGTATCTGCTGCCGGCGACCTGGCTCACCAAGCGGATGCACGCCAAGCGGGACGTCGACGAGGAGATCCCGACCAGCTGGCGGGAGACCGTCGTGATGTGGTGGGCGGGGATGCGTGGCGTGGCCTCGGTGGCGCTGGCGCTGGCCGTTCCGCTGGAGACCGACTCGGGCGCCCCGTTCCCCGACCGGGACGAGATCATCTTCATCGCGTTCGGCGTGATCATGGCGACGCTGGTGCTGCAGGGGCTGACCCTGCCATGGCTGGTCAAGCGGCTCGGGGTGCGGGCCGACAGCGCGCGGGAGAAGGAGTTCGAGAAGCAGCTGGCGGTGCGCGCGGCGCGGGCGGCGAAGCGGCGGCTGAAGGAGATCGAGGAGGTCGAGGACCTGCCCGAGGAACTGTCCGAGCAGATGCTGCGGCGGGCGTTCGAGATCGGGGTGCGGATCAGCCCGGACATGGGCGAGGAGGAGCGCAGGGAGGCGCATGAGCAGCGGGTGCGGCGGCTGAAGCGGGTGCGCCGGATCCAGGGCGAGCTGCTGAGCGCGGCGCGGCACGAGGTGCTGGCGGCGCGCAGCGAGCCGGGGGCCGATCCGGAGGTCGTGGACCGGGTGCTGCGGCATTTGGACGTGCGCAGTCTGAGGTGATCTGGCCGTCGGCGGCCGTCCTTTCGTACGATCTGATCATGGCTCGCAACGTTGTCATCAGCGGAGGCGGTACGGGAATCGGGCTCGCGGCGGCACAGCTGTTCGCGGCGGACGGGGACCGGGTGCTGCTGCTCGGCAGACGCGCCGAGGCACTGGAGAGGGCCCGTGTGCCCGGGGCTCTCAGCTACGCGGCGGACCTGAGCAAGCCTCGCGGTGTGCGGGGCGTGGAGCGGTTCGTGGCGTCGGAGTTCGGGACCGTGGACGTGCTGATCCACAGCGCCGGCGGCTCCGGATATCGGGAGCCCAAGGTGGACAGCGACGAGCCGCTCGACGTCGTCCTGCACAACTGGACCCTCAACTTCGGCCTCAACACCCTGACCGCGGCCCTGCTGACCGAGGCCCTGAAGGACCGGCTCGCCGACCCCGGCGGGCGGGTGCTGTTCCTCAGCTCCATCGCCGCCTTCCGGGGCTCCGGCAGCGGGGCGTACGCGGCGTCGAAGGCCGCGCTGCATCCGTACGCCCATGATCTGGCCCGGCAGCTGGGGCCGCGCGGGATCACCGTGAACGTGGTCGCGCCCGGGTACGTCGAGGACACCGAGTTCTTCGGCGACGCGATGGACGAGGAGCGGCGCGCGCGGCTGATCGCGGAGACCTCGACCGGGCGTGCCGGCGCGCCCGGGGACGTGGCCGCCACCCTGCACTGGCTGGCGTCCCACGCCGCCGGGCACATCACCTCGCAGATCATCCAGGTCAACGGCGGGGCCGAGCGCGGCCACTGAGCGCTCCGCGGGGTGCTCCGCGGGGTGCTCCGCGGGTTGTGCCGGGGGTTGTGCCGCGGTTTGTCGTCGTGCGTCTGCTGCGCCGTTGTGGCTGATCGCGCAGTTCCCCGCGCCCCTTACGGGGCGGGGCGCTGTGGTGGGAGGTGGTCGTGCTGATGGGTGCGACGGGCACCCGGGACGCGGTTGGTGACCGGGTAGCCGGGGGGCAGGGCCGCGTCCGCGGCGTTGACGCGTGGCAGCGCGTACGGGTGTTCGTCGGCCAGCCAGCGGATCAGCTGCTCGCGCACCGCGACCCGCACCGTCCACAGGTCGTCCGCGTCCTTCGCCGTCACCAGGGCCCGCACCTCCATGGTGCTCGGCGTCGAGTCCGTGACCACCAGGCCGTAGTCGCGGCCGTCCCACGCCGGGCACGCGCGCAGGACGTCACGCAGCTTCTCGCGCATCTTCTCCATCGGTGCCGAGTGGTCGACGTGGAGGAAGACGGTGCCGGTCATCTGGGCGCCGCCGCGCGACCAGTTCTCGAAAGCCTTCGAGGTGAAGTACGACACCGGCATCGTGATCCGGCGCTCGTCCCAGGTCCGCACCGTCAGGAACGTCAGCGTGATCTCCTCGACGGTGCCCCACTCGCCGTCCACGACCACCGTGTCCCCGAGGCGCACCATGTCCCCGAAGGCGATCTGGAACCCGGCGAACATGTTGCTCAGCGTGGACTGGGCCGCGACACCGGCGACGATGCCGAGGATGCCGGCCGAGGCCAGCAGGGAGGCTCCGGCCGCGCGGAAGGCCGGGAACGTCAGCAGCATCGCGGCGACGGCCACCACGCCGACGACCGCCGACACCACGCGCATGATCAGCGTCACCTGGGTGCGCACCCGTCGGACCCGGGCCGCGTCACGGTGGACGCGGGCGTAGCGGCTGTACGACGTCTCCACGATCGCCGCCGCGATCCGGATCGCCAGCCAGGCCGTCGCCCCGATCAGCACCAGCGTCAGCACCCGGCCGACGGCGCCCCGGTGCTCAGGGAGCAGATCGGCCTCGTGGTACGACGCTCTGAGCAGGGCCGTGCACAGAACGAGCTGGTAGGGGATGCGGCTGCGGCGCAGCAGACCCCACAGCGGGGTCTCACTGTGCCGTGCGTCGGCCTTGCGCATCAGACGGTCGGTGGCCCACCCGATGACCAGGGTGAGCAGGACCGAGCCGCCGATCACGATCAGCGGGCGGAGTATGTTCTCCATGCCGTCGAAGGTAACCACCCGAGGCCGGTCATGAACATGTGCGCCGGTGAGGCGGTGGTCACGGCGTTGTCGTACCCGGCTGGCACCATGGCCTCATGAACATCGTGCTCTTTCACTCGACCTATGGCCTCAGGCCCGCGGTGCGCCGGGCCGCGGACCGGCTGCGCGCCGCCGGACACGAGGTGTGGACGCCGGACCTCTTCGAGGGACGTACGTTCGAGACGGTCGAGGAGGGCATGGAGTTCAACGACTCGGTCGGCAAGGACGAGCTGCTGAAGCGGGCCGTGCTCGCCGCCGCGCCCTACTCGGAGCGGGGTCTCGTGTACGCCGGGTTCTCGCTCGGTGCCTCCGTCGCCCAGACCCTGGCGCTCGGCGACGAGAAGGCCCGCGGCCTGCTGCTTCTGCACGGCACGTCGGACATCGCGGCGACCGCCTCGGTGGACGAGCTGCCGGTGCAGCTGCATGTCGCCGAGCCGGACCCGTTCGAGACGGACGACTGGCTGAGCGCCTGGTACCTCCAGATGGGCAGGGCGGGCGCCGACGTCGAGGTGTACAGATACGCAGGAGCCGGCCATCTCTACACCGACCCCGACCTGCCGGACTACGACGAGGAGGCCGCCGAGGCCACCTGGCGGGTGGCGCTCGGCTTCCTCGAGACCCTCTAGCCCGGGTCCCGCAAACGGGTCGTCAGCACTTCTTCGGCGGGTGCACCAGCGACGGGAAGTGCCCGGACCACACCCAGGCCACGGGCTGGGAGTCGTAGATCCGGTACCAGAGGTTCCCCGACGGGGTGGCGGTCGTGGAGCAGGCGATCCGCAGGGTCGTGCCCCGCGGCTCCGAGCGGTACCGCGTCGACGAGGAAGTGGGCTTGGCGTAGATGGGGGCGCTGGCGCTCGCCACGGTCAGGTTGACGTACGCCGGTGCCCGGGTGGCCCGCGCTTCCTGCGCCTGGGCGGAGGTGGCGCCGAGTCCCGCGAGGGCCAGTGCGGTGCCGAGCACCGCGGTCTTCGTCAGGGCACTTTTTTTGGGGGGGCCATGTGACTCCCATCGTGAACACGACTGTCGGGCCGCCGCGACAGCGACCCGACAGTATGTTCGATGTTGGAATGATCTTCTCGGTTGCCTCGGAGCGTGGTCCTTACACCGTTCTTTACAGCGGCTTCTACACCGGGTCGTACGTCCGCTCGACCTTCTGCGTCCCGCTGCGCGTGCGGTACGAACGCGCCCAGGAGGCGGTCGCGTTCTGCTTCGCCTTGTCGGACAGGACGTAGTAGTCCATCTGCGCGCGCTCGGCCGTGATGTCGAGGATGCCGTAGCCGTGGCGGTCGGTGTCGACCCAGTGGACGTGCCGGTTGGCGGCCCTGATGATCGGCGAGGCGATGGCGGAGACCGTGCCCTCGGGGACCTTCACGAGGTCGTCGAGGTTGTCGGAGGTGACCGAGGTGACGACGAACTCCGTCGCGGCGGAGGCCGACAGCGGGTAGGTGCCGGCGTCCACGGGCACGTCGTTGGCCCATGCCATGTGGATGTCGCCGGTCAGGAACACCGTGTTGCGGATGGCGTTCGCGCGCAGATGGGCGAGGAGTTCGCGGCGGTCGTCGGTGTAGCCGTCCCACTGGTCGGGGTTCAGGGCGAGGCCCTCCTGCGGCAGGCCCATCAGCTTGGCGAGGGGCTTCAGCAGGTCGGCGGTGAGGGAGCCGATCGCGAACGGGGAGATCATCACCGAATTCCCGACCAGCCGCCAGGTGGTGTCGGAGGACTTCAGCCCCGCCTTCAGCCAGTCCAGTTGGGCCCGCCCGGTGAGCGTACGGTCCGGGTCGTCGACCTCGCCGTTGCCGACGGAGACCTGCTGCGAGCGGAAGGAGCGCAGGTCCAGCAGGGAGAGGTCGGCGAGCTTGCCGAAGCGCAGCCGGCGGTAGGTGGTGCCGGCGATGGCCGGGCGCACCGGCATCCACTCGAAGTAGGCCTGCTTGGCGGCGGCCCGGCGCGCGGCCCAGCTGCCCTCGGCGCCCTCGGTGTGGTTCTCGGCGCCGCCCGACCAGGCGTCGTTGGCGATCTCGTGGTCGTCCCAGATCGCGATGACGGGAGCCTTGGTGTGCAGGGCCTGAAGGTCCGGGTCCGTCTTGTACTTGCCGTGCCGGACGCGGTAGTCGGCGAGGGTGAGGATCTCGTGGGTGGGTGCGGTCTGCCGTACGACGGTGCCGCGCGTGCCGTACTCGCCGGTGCCGTACTCGTAGATGTAGTCACCGAGATGCAGCCAGGCGTCCAGGTCGCCGCGGGCCGCGAGATGGCGGTACGAGGAGAAGTAGCCGCCCTCCCAGTTGGCGCAGGAGACGACACCGAAGCGCAGGCCCGCGACGGACGCGGTCGCCGCCGGCGCGGTGCGGGTACGCGCCGCCGGGGAGTCCGCGGCGCCGGCCGAGAAGCGGAACCAGTAGTCGGTGGCCGGCTCCAGGCCGCGTATGTCCGCCTTGACGGTGTGGTCGGAGGCGGCGGTCGCGGTGGTCGAGCCTTTGGCGACGATGTTCGTCAGCGCCTTGTCCTTGGCGACGATCCAGCTGACCTCGGTGTCCGGGCCCAGCCCGGAACCGGGGGTCGCCTCGGGTGTGGGCGTCACCCGGGTCCACAGCAGGACGCCGTCGGGCAGCGGGTCGCCGGAGGCGACGCCGTGCAGGAAGGCGGGGGCCGCGTCGGCGGCGCCGGCCGGCAGGGCGGCCGCGAGCGGGCCGGCCAGGACAGCCGTCGCCGCCGCGGCCTTGACGACCGTACGGCGGCGAGGGGCAAGGGAGTTGAGTCGCTCGGATGATCTGAGTCGATTGGTCACGAGCGATCAGGTTACTGGTCGGTATGAACGAGAGCGGGCGAACTGGTGAAAGTTCGCCCGCTCTTCGCGCGAAGGCTGCCTTCCGGGGCCTCCGGCTGTCTTGTGGCGGCCCTACGGCCTAGGGCTGCCGTACGGTCGGCGTCAGCCCTTGAGGGCCGCGTCCACCGCCTTGGTGAACTCGTCCGCCGTCCAACCCGTGTTGGGATTGGAGGTCTCGAGCTTCTTGCCGTCCATGACGAAGCTCGGGGTGCCCGTCACGCCGTCCTTGTTGGTGTCGAAGGTCTTCGACATGGCCAGCGCCCAGGCGTCGTACGTGCCCTTCTTCACCGCGTTCTGGAACTTGGTGTTGTTCTTCAGGGCGGGGACGGAGTTCCCGATCTCGATCAGGTAGTCGTCGTCCTTGAACTTGTCGTCGGACTCCACCGGGTGGTACTTCGCCGAGTACAGCGCGGTCTTGTACTCGAGGAACGCCTCCGGGCTCACGTTCAGCGCGGCACCCATGGCGCTCATCGCGTTCTTGGAGCCCTCGCCGCGGGCTCCGATCTCGTCGTCCTTCATCTGGTCGCCGTCGAGGAACGTGCCGCCGACGAACTGGACCTTGTACTTGCCGGCCTCGACGTCCTTGTCGACGACAGAGCCCGCGGCCTGCTCGAACGAGGCACAGACGGGGCAGCGCGGGTCCTCGTAGATCTTGAGGGTCTTCTTGGCGCTGTCCTTGCCGATGACGACGGTCGTGCCGTTGGTGCCGGAGGTGTTGGCCGGCGCGACGACCTTGGCGTCCGTCATCGACTCCCAGTGGCTGGGCTTGTTGGCCTGGACGACCGCGTAGCCGATGCCACCGGCCGCCGCCAGGACGCCGACGACCGAGCAGGCGACGATGACCTGCCGCCTGACCTTGGCCCGCTTGGCCTCGCGCTCACGCTCGGCGCGCAGCCGCTCCCGGGCCGCCGACTTCGCCGACTGGCTGTTCCGCTTGCTCATCTTGGTGATCTCCATGGGGACACGCACACCTGTGTGTGCGGGATACGTATCGGGAGGTGGTGGTGCTCGAAATGCCGTGCGCGTGTGACCGGTGACGTTGCGGACGGTTCACACGAGGGCGGGTGAGCACGGAGGGCCACGCCGTCCCAGGGAGTGCGCGAGGAGGAGGCTGCGGGCGGCGGCCGTACGGCGGGCGGGCCGCGGCAGCCGACGGGCCGGTGCGGTCCGGCGGACCGTCACCGCGGCGACCGCCAGCAGCAGTGGGCGGAACGTCGTCGCGGCCACGGCCCGCACCAGCTGTTCCAGCGCCCGCTCGCCGCGTCGCAGCCAGGCGGCGGCGACGAGGCCGACCCCGATGTGCGCGCCGAGCAGCAGCCAGGCGGTGGCCGGGTCGGCGTGGGCGAGGAGACCGCCGAGCTTGTCGGGGTCGGTGCCGGTGACCTGGGCCAGCGGGGTGCCGACCCGGGTGCCGTCGCCGCACAGCACGTCCCAGCCGACCGAGGCCAGCGGTCCGGCGACCGGTCCACCCGCCTTGCCGTAACAGACGTGCTGGCCGGTGGTGAGGATCGTGTCGGCGGCCAGTTCCAGCGGGATCAGCAGGGCGGCGATCCGCCCGAAGCTCCGCTCGCGGCCGGCCAGGGCGTACGCCAGGACGAACACGGCGGCCGCGAGCAGGGCCACCGTGTTCAACGGCAGGGGTGCCCGCGACAGCAGCACGTGCGACGCGGTGCTGAGCGTCACGACGAGTGACGTGAACAGCGCCGCGCGTACGGCTCGCAGCTGGGTCCCGGATATGTCCATAGCGGAGGAGAGTGTGTCACGTGGTCCTGTAAGAGACCCCTAAAGGATGCCTGTGAGCGGTCGGGGAACGCCGGTGAGCGACCTTTCCGTCACAGACCCGGAATCCGGCCGTTGCGGAAAAGGTCCACGAAGATCTGGTGGTCGCCGCGCGCGCGTGCGCCGTAGTCGTGGGCGAAGGAGACCAGGAGCTCCGCGAAGCCGTCCTCGTCGGCCGCGATGGCAGCGTCGATGGCCCGCTCGGTGGAGAAGGGCACCAGGGACTCGCCGGAGGTGTCGTCCGCCGCCGCGTGCATCGTGGCCGTGGCCCGGCCGAGGTCGGCGACGACCGCCGCGATCTCCTCCGGCTCGTCGATGTCGCCCCAGTCCAGGTCCACCGCGTACGGCGAGACCTCGGCGACCAGCTGGCCCGCGCCGTCGAGCTCGGTCCAGCCGAGCCACGGGTCGGCGTTGGCCTGGAGGGCGCGCTGGGAGATCACCGTGCGGTGGCCCTCGTGCTGGAAGTAGTCGTGCAGCGCTTGGTCCGTGATGTGCCGGGAGACGGCCGGGGTCTGGGCCTGCTTGATGTAGATCACCACGTCGTTCTCGAGGGCGTCGGTGTGGCCTTCCAGCAGGATGTTGTACGACGGCAGCCCGGCCGAGCCGATGCCGATGCCGCGGCGGCCGACCACGTCCTTCACCCGGTACGAGTCCGGGCGGGCCAGCGAGGCGTCCGGCAGTGTCTCCAGGTAGCCGTCGAAGGCGGCGAGCACCTTGTAGCGCGTGGCCGCGTCCAGCTCGATGGAGCCGCCGCCCGCGGCGAAGCGGCGCTCGAAGTCGCGGATCTCGGTCATCGACTCCAGCAGCCCGAAGCGGGTCAGCGCGCGGGCGTCGCGCAGCGCGTCCAGCAGCGGTCCCTGGGCGGTGTCCAGCGTGAACGGCGGCACCTCGTCGCTCTTGGCGCCGGTCGCGAGCGCGTGCACGCGCTCGCGGTAGGCGGCCGCGTAGATGCGCACCAGCTCGGTGATCTGCTCGTCGCCGAGGGCCTTCGCGTACCCGATGAGGGCGATGGAGGCGGCGAAGCGCTTGAGGTCCCAGGTGAAGGGGCCGACGTAGGCCTCGTCGAAGTCGTTGACGTTGAAGATCAGCCGTCCGTTGGCGTCCATGTACGTGCCGAAGTTCTCCGCGTGCAGGTCGCCGTGGATCCACACGCGCGAGGTGCGCTCGTCCAGGAACGGGCCGCCCCGCTTCTCGGCTTCGAGATCGTGGTAGAAGAGGCACGCCGTACCGCGGTAGAACGCGAAGGCCGAGGCCGCCATCTTCCGGAACTTCACGCGGAACGCGGCCGGGTCGGCGGCCAGGAGCTCGCCGAAGGCGGTCTCGAAGACGGCGAGGATCTCGTCGCCGCGCTGCTCGTCGTTGAGCTGGGGGACCGACATCGCTGGGTGCCTCCTGGTTGGTGCATGTGTACGACAGCGTTTCTGTCGTCTCCAACGGACGGGCCCACGGGAAAGTGCCCGCGGTCCTCGCTGTGAAGGTACGCGGGGGAGCCCCGCGAGTGTCAGTCCCGAGGCATAGACTTCGACGCTGTCCCCGGAAGTGTCCGTCCGCCTGTCACCGAGTGTTTTCCATGGAGGCCAAGCCGTGTCAAAGCCGCCGTTCACGCACCTGCACGTCCACACCCAGTACTCGCTGCTGGACGGTGCCGCGCGGCTGAAGGACATGTTCAACGCCTGCAACGAGATGGGCATGACGCACATCGCCATGTCCGACCACGGCAACCTCCACGGGGCGTACGACTTCTTCCACACCGCGAAGAAGGCCGGGGTCACCCCGATCATCGGGATCGAGGCGTACGTCGCCCCCGAGTCCCGGCGCAACAAGCGCAAGATCCAGTGGGGCCAGCCGCACCAGAAGCGCGACGACGTCTCCGGTTCGGGTGGTTACACCCACAAGACGATGTGGGCCGTGAACAAGACGGGCCTGCACAACATCTTCCGGCTGTCCTCCGACGCGTACGCCGAGGGCTGGCTCCAGAAGTGGCCCCGGATGGACAAGGAGACGATCTCCCAGTGGTCCGAGGGGATCGTCGCCTCCACCGGCTGCCCCTCCGGCGAGGTCCAGACCCGGCTGCGGCTGGGACAGGAGGAGGAGGCCCTGAAGGCCGCCGCCGACTACCAGGACATCTTCGGCAAGGACCGCTACTTCCTGGAGCTGATGGACCACGGCATCGACATCGAGCACCGGGTCCGCGACGGCCTGCTGGAGATCGGCCGGAAGCTCGGCATCCCCCCGCTGGTCACCAACGACTCGCACTACACGTACGCGCACGAGGCGACCGCCCACGACGCCCTGCTCTGCATCCAGACCGGCAAGAACCTCTCCGACCCGGACCGCTTCAAGTTCGACGGCACCGGCTACTACCTGAAGTCCACGGACGAGATGTACGCCATCGACTCCTCCGACGCCTGGCAGGAGGGCTGCGCCAACACCCTCCTGGTCGCCGAGATGGTCGACACCGAGGGCATGTTCGAGGCCAAGAACCTCATGCCGAAGTTCGACATCCCCGAGGGCTACACCGAGGTCACCTGGTTCAAGGAGGAGGTCCGCCGCGGCATGGAGCGCCGCTTCCCCGGCGGCATCCCCGAGGACCGCCAGAAGCAGGCCGAGTACGAGATGGACGTCATCATCTCGATGGGCTTCCCCGGCTACTTCCTCGTCGTCGCCGACTTCATCATGTGGGCCAAGAACAACGGCATCGCGGTCGGCCCCGGCCGAGGCTCCGCGGCCGGCTCGATCGTCGCCTACGCCATGGGCATCACCGACCTCGACCCCATCCCGCACGGCCTGATCTTCGAGCGGTTCCTCAACCCCGAGCGCATCTCGATGCCCGATGTCGACATCGACTTCGACGAGCGCCGGCGCGTCGAGGTGATCAGGTACGTGACGGAGAAGTACGGCGCCGACAAGGTCGCCATGATCGGCACCTACGGCAAGATCAAGGCGAAGAACGCGATCAAGGACTCCGCGCGCGTGCTGGGCTACCCGTACGCCATGGGCGACCGCCTCACCAAGGCCATGCCCGCCGACGTCCTCGGCAAGGGCATCGACCTCAACGGCATCACCGACCCCTCCCACCCCCGCTACAGCGAGGCGGGCGAGATCCGGTCGATGTACGAGAACGAGCCGGACGTGAAGAAGGTCATCGACACCGCGAAGGGCGTCGAGGGCCTGGTCCGGCAGATGGGCGTGCACGCCGCCGGCGTGATCATGTCCAGCGAGACCATCACCGAGCACGTACCCGTCTGGGTCCGGCACACCGACGGCGTGACCATCACACAGTGGGACTACCCGAGCTGCGAGTCGCTCGGCCTGCTGAAGATGGACTTCCTCGGCCTGCGCAACCTGACGATCATGGACGACGCCGTCAAGATGGTGAAGTCCAACAAGGGCATCGACCTGGAGCTGCTGAGCCTCCCGCTGGACGACCCGACGACCTTCGAACTGCTGCAGCGCGGCGAGACCCTGGGCGTCTTCCAGTTCGACGGCGGCCCCATGCGCTCGCTGCTGCGCCTGATGAAGCCCGACAACTTCGAAGACATCTCCGCCGTCTCCGCGCTCTACCGTCCCGGCCCGATGGGCATGGACTCGCACACCAACTACGCGCTGCGCAAGAACAAGCTCCAGGAGATCACCCCCATCCACAAGGAGCTCGAAGAGCCCCTCAGGGAGGTCCTGGACGTCACCTACGGCCTGATCGTCTACCAGGAGCAGGTGCAGAAGGCCGCCCAGATCATCGCCGGCTACTCGCTCGGCGAGGCCGACATCCTCCGCCGGGTGATGGGCAAGAAGAAGCCCGAGGAACTGGCGAAGAACTTCGTCCTCTTCCAGGACGGCGCCCGTAAGAAGGGCTACAGCGACGAGGCCATCCAGGCCCTGTGGGACGTGCTGGTCCCGTTCGCCGGCTACGCCTTCAACAAGGCGCACTCGGCCGCGTACGGCCTGGTCTCGTACTGGACCGCCTACCTCAAGGCGAACCACCCCGCCGAGTACATGGCCGCGCTGCTGACGTCCGTCAAGGACGACAAGGACAAGTCCGCGGTCTACCTCAACGAGTGCCGCCGCATGGGCATCAAGGTGCTCCCGCCGAACGTCAACGAGTCGGTGCACAACTTCGCCGCCCAGGGCGACGACGTGATCCTCTTCGGCCTCGAAGCGGTCCGCAACGTCGGCACCAACGTGGTCGAGTCGATCATCAAGAGCCGCAAGGCCAAGGGCAAGTACGCCTCCTTCCCCGACTACCTCGACAAGGTCGACGCGACCGCGTGCAACAAGCGCACCACGGAGTCGCTGATCAAGGCGGGCGCGTTCGACACCCTGGGGCACACCCGCAAGGGCCTCACCGCGCACTTCGAGCCGATGATCGACAACGTGGTCGCGGTCAAGCGCAAGGAGGCCGAGGGCCAGTTCGACCTCTTCGGCGGCATGGGCGAGGAGGAGAGCGACGAGCCCGGCTTCGGACTCGACGTCGTCTTCACCGACGAGGAGTGGGACAAGACCTATCTGCTCGCCCAGGAGCGGGAGATGCTCGGTCTGTACGTCTCCGACCACCCGCTCTTCGGTCTGGAGCACGTGCTGTCCGACAAGGCCGACGCGGGCATCGCCCAGCTGACGGGCGGCGAGCACGCCGACGGGGCCGTGGTGACCATCGGCGGCATCATCTCGGGCCTCCAGCGCAAGATGACCAAGCAGGGCAACGCCTGGGCCATCGCCACCGTCGAGGACCTCGCCGGCTCCATCGAGTGCATGTTCTTCCCGGCGACGTACCAGCTCGTCTCGACCCAACTCGTCGAGGACGCGGTCGTGTTCGTCAAGGGCCGACTCGACAAGCGCGAGGACGTGCCGCGGCTGGTCGCGATGGAGCTCCAGGTCCCCGACCTGTCCAACGCGGGCACCAACGCGCCCGTGATCCTCACCATTCCGGCCACCAGGGTCACCCCGCCGATGATCAACCGCCTCGGCGAGATCCTCACCCACCACAAGGGCGACAGCGAGGTCCGCATCAAGCTCCAGGGACCGACCAAGACCACGGTGCTCCGGCTGGACCGGCACCGGGTGAAGCCCGATCCGGCGCTGTTCGGTGACCTGAAGGTGCTGCTCGGACCGTCCTGTCTCGCCGGCTGAACACGCTGTACGCGCGAGAGGGGCGCTCCCCGCACGGGGTGCGCCCCTCTTCATGTGCCTGGGTCTCAACAACCCGTTATGCAGATGTCAGTTGTGACCGAAGCGCTTCTGCCGCCCCTTGCGGGCCATGTCGCCGGGGGTCACCTGCGCGATGCGCTGCTCGGTCTGCGTCTCCATCGACGGCTGCTGGGCCTGCTGCTGACCACGCTCGGACTGCGGCTGCTTACGGTCCTGCTTCTTGTTCTTGGCCATGGTGATGCCTCCTGTGGGGATCTAGGGGCCAGGGCCGGGACCAGATTCACATAGGCTTATAAAGAACGCATTTCGGATAATTACCGTGTGTAACAGCGGTTGTCGGGGCGTGAGGCATGGCGCGTCAAGGAGGCGATGCCCCGAAACGCCACGCCGAAGATCGAGTTCGCCCCGTTAACCCCCGCGCGGTCGGGCAGACTCGAAGGAAGCCCAAAGCAAACCTCCCGGGAAGAGGGTGAGACGCGTGGACCGCTGCATCGTCCTGGTGGACGCCGGGTATCTGCTGGGGGCCGCCGCGAGCCTCCTCGCCGGGGAACCCTCCCGGTCCCGGATCACCGTCGACCACGCCGCCCTCATCCAGGGGTTGCGCGAACGCGCGGAGTCCGACACCCAACAGCCCCTGCTGCGCATCTACTGGTTCGACGGCGCCCCCGACCGTGTGCCCCAACCCGAGCACCGCAGGCTGCGCGTGATGCCCCGGGTCACCGTCCGGCTCGGCGCCCTGACCCGCAGCGACGGCCGCTGGGCGCAGAAGGGCGTGGACGCGGCGATGCACGCCGAACTGACCGAACTGGCCCGCAACCGCGCCTGTTCCGACGTCGTGCTGGTGACCGGCGACGGCGATCTGCTGCCGGGCATGATGGCCGCCAAGGAGCACGGGGTCGCCGTACACCTGTGGGCCGTCCAGGCCGCCGACGGCGACTACAACCAGTCCGAGGACCTGGTCGCCGAGGCCGACGAGCGGCGCGTCCTGGACCGGACGTGGATCACCAAGGCCGTCCGCGCCAAGGAGCTCACCGGGGTGTGCGCGCCGCCGCCCGCGCCCCGGCCCGAGATCGCCGCGATCCTCTCCGCGCCGCTGCCCGACTCCGCGCTCGGCGGGCGGGCCGAGCGGACCGCCGAGGAGAGCGAGCACGCCCCGGCCGCCGCCTCGGAGAACGGCACGCAGGAGCGGGTGCCCGCCCCCAAGGGCGTGCCCACGCCGAAGGACCTCGCCGCCCTGCGCGCACCCGGTGTGCCGCCCGCCCAGCCTCCGGCGAGCGCGACGCTGCGCTGGTCCTCCGACAAGGGGTGGGTCGACCGGCCCGGCGTCGCGGCCGAGTCGCCCGACGTCGCCTCGATGCCGACCCTCGCGCAGCTGACCACGGCGGAGCAGCGCTGGGCCGACCGCGAGGAGGACATCACCACGGTCGGCGGCGACCCGTACGAGGTGGGGCAGGTCTTCGCCCGCCGCTGGATGGCCCGGCTCGGGGAGCAGGGGCATCTGCAGAAGCTGTCCGGGATGTATCCGCGGATCCCGCACCGGATCGACGGGGAACTGCTCAGGTACGCGGCCCGCTTCGGGCTGCTCGCGCACAAGGACGACCAGATCGACGAGCACGACCGGTACGCGATCCGGGCCGGGTTCTGGCGGGAGATCGACGTACGGACGGCCGCGGAGCACGCGCCCGCCGGGGAGTGAGCCGGACGGGTGACGGCGAGTCCGGCACCGCCGGGCCCCGCGCCCGCCGTCGACGTTGAGCGTCGTTGCGGCTGATTTGTGGGGCCCGGTGGATTTCGGGCGGCGAGCTGGCGGTTTGTGGCGACTGGCCGACCCGAGGGCGGATCAGGGTTGTCGACCCCTTAGGCTCGTCCCTTGTGAGTACGCGCGCGGCACAGGCACTTCGGCACAGCGGCGATGTCGTGTGCGCGGTGCGCGGGCTGACCAAGACCTACCCGGCGGTCCGGGGGCGGCGCGGCTCGCCCGGCACGCCCGAGGTGCGGGCCACCGACGACGTACGGCTGGACATCCGGCGCGGCGAGATCTTCGGACTGCTCGGCCCGAACGGCGCCGGCAAGACCACCCTCGTCCGCCAGCTCACCGGGCTGATGCGCCCCGATCGCGGCAGCGTGGAGATCCTCGGCCACGACATCGTGCGGCACCCCGAGCGGGCCGCGCGGATCCTCGCCTACCTCGGCCAGGAGTCCACCGCTCTCGACGAACTGACCGTCTCGCTGGCCGCCGAGACCACCGGGCGGCTGCGCGGCCTGGACGTACGGCAGGCGCGGGCCGAACGGGACGCCGTACTCGACGAGCTGGGCCTCGGACCGCTCGCCGGTCGGCCGATCAAGAAGCTCTCCGGTGGTCAGCGCCGGCTGGCCTGCTTCGCCGCCGCACTGGTCGGGGAGCGGCCGCTGCTCGTGCTGGACGAGCCGACCACCGCGATGGACCCGGTGGCCCGGCGGGCCGTGTGGTCGGCCGTGGACCGGCGACGGGCCGAGCGTGCGACGACCGTGCTGCTCGTCACCCACAACGTCATCGAGGCCGAGACCGTGCTCGACCGGGTCGCGGTGCTCGACCAGGGCCGCGTCATCGCCTGCGACACCCCGTCCGGGCTCAAGGAACGGGTCGCGGGCGAGGTCCGGGTCGAGCTGTTGTGGCGGGACCGGGCGCCCCTGGAGGTGCCCGAGGTAGCCGCGCTCCAGGACCGGGTCGTGGAGTCCGGGCGGCGCTGGACGCTGCGGCTCGCCCCGGAGGAGGCCCGAGCGGTCGTCGCCACCGTCACCGGCGGGGCCGCGTTCGCCGCGCTGGACGACTTCACGCTGGCCACGCCGAGCCTGGAGGACGTCTATCTGGCGCTGGGCGGGGACGCACAGCAGGGGCTGGTGAAGGCTTGAGCACGCAGACTGTCGTTTCCGTATCCGTCTTCGTACACGTGCGGAATGGGGCCACCGGACGGAACAGGGGCACCTCCCCGGTGGACCCCCGTGTGAAAGGGAGCAGCGCCACGTGAGTGTCGTACCCGCCGAGGTTCTGCCGGGCAGCGCCCTGGCCGTGGACGAGACGGCCCGCCCGGCCGCGGCCGAGCTCGGGCCGCGGGCGCGGCTGTGGCCGTCGCTGTGCGCCGTGTACCGGGCGCAGCTCTCCCGTGCCCGGGTCGCGCGCATCCCGCTGCTCTTCGTGGCGACCTTCCAGTCGATCGGGATCATGATCCTGATGCGCGGGGTCGTGGACGGCGGCGCCGAGGCCCAGGCCGTGGTCGCCGGGTCGTCCGTGCTCGTCGTGGCCTTCGTCGCGCTGAACCTGCTCGCCCAGTACTTCGGGCAGCTGCGGGCCAGCGGCGGGCTCGACCACTACGCCACACTGCCCGTGCCGCCCGCCGCGGTGGTGCTGGGGGCGGCGGGGGCGTACGCCTCCTTCACCGTGCCGGGCACCGTGGTCACGGCCGTCTTCGGGTGTGTGCTGTTCGGGCTGCCGGTGGCGCATCTGTGGGTGCTCGTCGCCGTGATCCCGCTGGCCGGCGCCGCGCTCGCCGGACTCGGTGCCGCACTCGGGCTGCTCGCGCCGCGGCCCGAACTGGCGACACTGCTCGGGCAGTTGGGGATGTCCGCGGCTCTGCTGCTGGGCGTGCTGCCGGCCGACCGGATGCCCGAGGTGGTGCGGTTCACTCGGGATCTGCTGCCCTCGACGTACGGCGTGGAGGCCTTCGCGCGGACCTTCGGGCCGCACCCCGACTGGGCCTTCGTGCTCGGGGACCTGGCCGTGTGCGGGGTGGTCGGCGTCGTCTCGCTGGCCATCGCCACCTGGGCGTACCGCCGGGCGGCCGTCCGGTGAAGCGCCGCACAGGGCGGCCTGGCACGATGGCAGGGTGACCGCTCCGCTGACTCCTCCGCCGCATCCGCGTGACCAGTCCCCGCAGCAGGGCTGGCAGCCGCCCGCTGCCGCCGCCGGGCAGGCTCACGGACCTCATGGGTCTCATGGGCCTCATGGGGCTGGTGCTCATGGCTCTTACGGGTCCCATGACGCGTACGGCATATCCGGCTCGTACGGACAGGACGGCCCTGGGATGAAGACCGAGGTGCGGGAGGCCGCCGTGGTCGCGGTGGTGCTGGGGGTCTTCGGGGCGTTGCTCGGGGTGCTGTGGTGGTGGCTGGCGCCGAGCGTGCCGCTGGTCGGCGACGTCGTCGACGAGAGCTGGGTCGTCTACTTCAAGGATTCCGAGGGGGAGCAGGCTGTCGGGGTGGACGGAACGTTCACTCTGCTCGCGCTCGCGTTTGGGCTGGTGAGTGCGGTTGCGGTCTTTCTGTGGCGGCGGCGTGGGGGTGTGCCGTTGGTGGTGGGGCTCGCTGTCGGGGGGTTCGTCGGGGCGTTGCTGGCCTGGCGGGTCGGGGTGTGGCTCGGGCCTACGGGGGATGTGATCGCCCATGCCAAGGAGGTGGGCAAGGGGGTCGCGTTCTCGGCGCCGTTGAAGTTGGGGGCCAAGGGGGCGTTGTTGGCGTGGCCGTTGGGGGCGTTGCTGGTGCACCTCGGGCTGACGGCGTTGTTCGGGCCTCGGGACGCCGATCCATATCAGCTGCAGCCTCCGGCGGGGCAGCAGGGGCCGTACGGGGCCTAGTCGACCAGGGTTTTCTCGCCCCCGCCGCCCCTACCCGTCCCATCCCCAGGGGCGCCTGCCCCTTCGACCCCGGACCCTGGGGGCCTGCGGCCCCCAGACCCCCGCGGCGGCGCGGCGGACGGGCTGGAAAGCCTTTGTCCCCTACGCCGGACGGCGACCGTGGTTCGAGCGGCCCTTCTTGATACGCCACCTTCGTTTCCGCGTCTTCTTCGACATGTCCCTCGTACTTAACCGAGGATGCGAGGCGCGTCGAGGGGTCACGCACGTCCGATGGGGGCGAGGGTCGCGTTCGTGAGCTTGGTCAGGTCGTCGGGGGAGAGTTCGACCTCCAGGCCCCGGCGACCGGCCGAGACGCAGATCGTGGGGTGGGCCGTGGCCGAGGTGTCCAGCACCGTGGGGAGTTTCTTGCGCTGGCCCAGAGGGGAGATGCCGCCGCGGACGTAGCCCGTGGTGCGTTCCGCCAGGCTCGGGTCGGCCATCGCGGCGCGCTTGCCATGGACCGCCGAGGCGAGGGCTTTGAGGTCTAGCTGGCCGGCGACGGGGACCACGGCCACGGTCAGGGCGCCGTCCACGTCCGCCACGAGGGTCTTGAAGACGCGGTCGGGGGAGACGCCCATCGCCTCGGCGGCCTCCTCGCCGTAGGACGGGTGGGCGGGGTCGTGGTCGTAGGCGTGGACCGTGTACTCGACGCCCGCAGCCGTGAGGGCGACCGTCGCCGGGGTGCCGCCTGCCGATTGCTGCTGGTTCTTCTTCGACTTCTTCGCCATGTCGTTCCGCTCAGTTGAGACTCGTCGGGCCGCGCGTCAGGTCCGACGCCGGGAGCGAGGGCAGCGTACGGATGATCGAGGTCTCGGCGCGCAGGAGTTTCAGCTCGTCGCGCAGGCGGGACGCGGTGTCGGGGGCCTGGAGGAGGCGTTGCTTCGTCGGGGTGTCCAGCATCATCGCCGCCGCCACCAGGTAGGAGACGACCGAGGGCTGGTCCGGGAGGTCGGCGGTCGTGGACAGGGAGCGTTCGCGGGCGCCCGCCAGGCGCTTCTGGTACTGGCGGAAGGCCCGCAGCACCCCCTCCGCCAGCGCCCCGGCCTCGTCGCCCGGCTCCTCCGGGAGCTCCTCCAGCTCCGCCGTCAGGAACGGGCCCGAGGCGTCCACCGAGAGCAGGCGTACGCGCGTCGTACCCGTCGCCAGCACCTCGAAGGTGCCGTCGGCCCGCTCCCGGATCGTCGCGGCGTCCGCCACACAGCCCACCCCGTGGAAGGCCTTGACCGGGTCCGGGCCGAAGCCCGCCGCGGGGCCGCGCTCGGGGACGGAGGTGGGGTCCGGCATGCCGGGGGCGCTCTGGGCGACCTCGTGGCCGTCGCGGATCGCCACGACGGCGAAACGGCGCGGTTCCTCCTCGGCGGTCTTCTGGAGGTCGCGCATCATGGCGCGGTAGCGCTCCTCGAAGACGTTCAGCGGCAGCACGAGTCCCGGGAACAGCACCGAGTTCAGGGGAAACAGCGGAAGGCGGACGGTCACGGCGCCAAAGCCTAGTGGTCGCCGGAGTGAACGCGTCCGGCGTGCCCATCCTGTGGATGCCCGGTACGCCCCCTCGGCGCGTGGGCACCGGTCGTCCGCAGCCGCACCTCGTCGCGCACCTCCAGGAAACGGCCCAGCGGATCCTCCGAGAACCGGCTCCAGGGGTAGGACGTGGCGTACGGGCCGATCAGCCGCAGCTGCTCCAGGGCCTCCTCCCAGCGGCTGAGGCGTACCAGGACGTACGTCAGCTTGTTGCGGATCGCGGCCGGCCAGAGGTCGGCGGCCGGGAAGCGGGCGGAGAGCGCGATGGCCCGGTCGGCCGCCGCGGCCAGCCGCTCGGGCGGCACGCCCGGACCGCAGCCGTCGTTCAGGTAGGCCAGGACGGCCCGGGCCGGCAGCGCCTGCATCAGGGAGTCAACCGGGGCGTCCTGTGCGGCCCGGTCGGCGAAGTCGAGGCACTCCCGGTGGGAGCCGTGCCAGGACGAGGCGAGGTAGCGCAGAGCCGCGACATGGCAGCCGTAGTGGAGCGGGGCGCGGCGCAGCGCCGCCTCCCAGAGCTCGCCGAAGTAGGTGTGGCCGGCGCGTGCGCCGCGCGCGTGGTCCAGCGCGATCCGCCACGGCACCGGGTCGCGGTCATCGGCGCGCGCGGCGGCGGTGATCAGCGGGCTCACCCCGCGCAGCAGCTCGGCCCGGGCCGGTGACCGCCAGGCGTGGTCCACCGCGAGCTGGGCGCGGACCAGGAGCATGTCCGGGTCCTGCGGGGCGGCCGCGTGCCAGGCCTCCAGCCACTCCGGCCGGGAGCGCGCGAAGGCCGCGAGGCGCAGCGCGTAACCGTCGCGGCTCTCCCACAGCGCTCTGTGGCGGGTGGTGGCGAGCAGTTCGGCGGCGGCCTCGTAGGCGCCCCGCCCGGCCCCGACCAGCGCCGGTCCGAGCAGGTCGTCGGGCGCGTCGAGGAGCACCTCGTCGTCGGTGGGGAGTCCGACGGCGCGGTGTTCTACGGTCCTTGGCGTCCGGGACGCACGGCCGAACGGGGGCAGCAGAGCCATGGTGTCGACCATTGAAAGTCGGCTGGTCACGCCCGCGCCATAGGGAACGGACAACACGTGGAAAGTTGTACGCGGGCAGGTCAAGAACGGGTAAAGGTCAACTGTTCAACAACTGTCCGACATTCATCTGTTCGGCTCAGCAGTCCCACTCGGTCTCGTCGGCCTCATTGACCTCAGAGGCAGGCCTCAACGACCTCGCCAGCCTCACCGATCGCACCAGTTTCAGCGATGTCAGTTGCGGCGCAACATGCGCGTCGCCCCCGTCGCCACCGTCGTCGCCAGGATCCAGCCCAGCAGGATCATCGCCGCGGCCAGCCACTGCCAGGCGCCGCTCAGCTGCCAGAACCCGACCTGGCCCAGGTCGATGACCGGCAGCAGCAGGTCGAGGGCGAACAGGGGAGGGTTCCACGTCGGGTGCTCGCCGCCCTTGATCGGCGGATGGTCGGCATAGGTGAAGGCCACCGAACTCGCGGCCCACAGCACCGCCATCCACACGGCCGCGCGGCCCGGCCGATAGCCGTAGGCGACCATCCAGTCCTGCGCGTACCCCCACAGCTTGGCCGCGGGCGGCAGCGTCTCGCGGCGGCGGCGCTGCTTGGCGAGCAGCACCTCGCGCGCGTCCTCGTCCTCGCCGCCGGCCCGCAGCACGGCGGCCAGCCGCTCGTACGGCTCCGGGTTGTACTCGGCGGTCGCCGCGGTCACCCACTCCAGCCGCCGCTCCAGCGGGAACGGGCCGCGCGGCACGAGGTTCTCGTAGGTGAAGCCGCCCATGTGCAGCAGGCCGGGGCCGGGCCAGGCGTCCGCCCGGTCCATCAGGTTGACGACCCGCGCCCCCGACAGCACCACCCCGCCGCGCTCCGGCCGCTCGCCGAGGAAGCGCAGCTCGGGCGTCTGGATGCGGCGCAGCGACAGTTCCTGCTCGTCGGTGAAGGTGAACCGGGCCCGTTCCAGGTCCACCGCGTCCCCGAACCGCCCGTCGTCCAACCGCACCCCGCCCTGGCACGCGAACCGCTGGATCCGTGTCCCGCGCGCGGGCGTACGGCCGCTCAGCAGCGGGCTGCCGACGCCCGCCGGGGTCAGATACAGCGTGCGCCCGACGGTCAGCTGGGGGGCGTTCAGCGCGAGCCGTGTATACGGGTTCACCAGCCGTGCGCCCCGCAGGCTCAGCGACACGCCGATGCTGGCGCCGCGCAGACTCAGCTCACCGTGGGACTCCAGCATCTCGGCCTGGAGGTCCTGGCCGACGCTGATGCCGTCCGCGGCCATGGAGCGGCCGCTGCGGTCGCGGTAGACGATGGCCTGGTTGAGCAGCAGGTCCGTGCCGATCTGGGCGTCGGTGAGCCGGATGCCGTTGTGGAAGCGGCAGCGCGGCAGATGCAGATCGCCCTCGGTGTGCACCCGGGCGGCCTCCAGACGCGGCACCGCGCAGTCCACCAGCCGTACGGTCGTGAAATGGGCCTCCGGCAGCCGGATCTCCCGGTCGAAGCGGCAGCCGCGCATCTCCACGTAGGGCACCACCGTGCCGCCCGCGAGGTCCATCGTGTCGCTGATCCGTACGCCGACGAGCTTCAGCGACGACACGCGGCCCGCGAGGGCCGGCGGGCCGTCCAGCAGCAGCCAGCAGATGATCCGGGCGCGTACGGTGCGCTCGTCTCCCCAGGGATGCCCGCCGTGCGGATCGTCGACGACGGTGTCGCCGCTGCTCAGGTCGTACACGCTGCCGTTGCGGAAGGCCTGCCACATGCCGAGTTCGGCGGCGGTCAGGTCGTTCGGCAGTTCGTCCGGCAGGTCTCCGTCACGGAGGCCGGCACCTTCGGTCACGTTTCGCCCATCCCCCTCATCTACTCATGGGTTCGTACAACTGTTCATGCCCGCTGGGTGACGCTCCGAACGCAAGACGTGAAGGCGATCTTCCGGGTTCCGAGTGGATCTTCGGAGGGATTCGTATCAGCCATTGATACGCGCGAACGACGCCGGAGCGCGGTCTGAGAGAATTGAGCCCGTGATCTCCCGAATCGATCTGCGCGGCGACGCCCTCCCCGAGGGTCCCGCCCTGCGCGACCTGCTGCCCCGAGCCGACTTCGACGTATCGGCCGCCCTGGAGAAGGTGCGTCCGATCTGCGAAGCCGTGCATCATCGGGGCGACGCGGCGCTGATCGACTTCGCGGAGAAGTTCGACGGGGTGAAGCTCGACCAGGTGCGGGTGCCCGCACAGGCGCTCACGCGCGCGTTGGCGGAGCTCGACCCGGCCGTGCGCGCGGCCCTGGAGGAGTCCATCCGCCGCGCCCGCCTCGTCCACCGCGAGCAGCGCCGTACGACGCACACCACCCAGGTCGTGCCCGGCGGCTCCGTCACCGAGAAGTGGGTGCCCGTCGACCGGGTCGGGCTGTACGCGCCCGGCGGCCGCTCGGTCTACCCGTCCTCCGTGGTCATGAACGTCGTCCCGGCCCAGGAGGCCGGCGTCGAGTCGATCGCGCTCGCTTCGCCCGCCCAGGCCGAGTTCGGCGGCCTCCCGCACCCGACGATCCTCGCCGCGTGCGCGCTGCTCGGCGTCGACGAGGTGTACGCCGCCGGGGGCGCGACGGCCGTCGCGATGTTCGCGTACGGCACCGAGTCCTGCCCGCCCGCCGACATGGTCACCGGCCCCGGCAACATCTGGGTCGCCGCCGCCAAGCGCTACTTCACCGGCAAGATCGGCATCGACGCCGAGGCCGGCCCGACCGAGATCGCGGTCCTCGCCGACGCCACCGCCGACCCGGTGCACGTCGCCTCCGACCTGATCAGCCAGGCCGAGCACGACCCGCTGGCCGCCGCCGTCCTGGTCACCGACTCCGTGGACCTCGCGGACGCGGTGGAGAAGGAGCTGGAGCCGCAGGTCGCCGCCACCAAGCACATCGACGACCGGATCGTCCCGGCCCTCAAGGGCAGGCAGTCCGCGATCGTCCTGGTCGACGGTGTCGAGGAGGGCCTCAAGGTGGTCGACGCGTACGGCGCCGAGCACCTGGAGATCCAGACCGCCGACGCGGCCGCCGTGGCCGACCGGGTGCGCAACGCCGGAGCGATCTTCATCGGCCCCTGGGCGCCCGTCTCGCTCGGCGACTACGCCGCCGGGTCCAACCACGTGCTGCCCACCGGCGGCTGCGCCTGCCACTCCTCCGGCCTGTCCGTCCAGTCCTTCCTGCGCGGCATCCACATCGTCGACTACACCAAGGACGCGCTGGCCGAGGTCGCGCATCACGTGGTCACGCTGGCGGAGGCGGAGGACCTGCCGGCGCACGGCGCGGCGATCAAGGCCAGGTTCGGCTGGAAGGTACCGACGAGCAAGTGAACGACGTACGTATCGACGATCTCCCCGTACGGGACGAGCTGCGCGGCAAGTCCCCCTACGGCGCGCCCCAGTTGGACGTCCCCGTACGGCTGAACACCAACGAGAACCCCTACCCGCTGCCCGATGCCCTGGTCGAGCGGATCACCGAGCGCGTCCGCGAGGCGGCCCGCAACCTCAACCGCTACCCGGACCGGGACGCGGTCGAGCTGCGCACGAAGCTCGCCGAGTACCTGACGAACACGTCCGGCCATGAGGTGGGCCTCGCGAACGTCTGGGCGGCCAACGGCTCCAACGAGGTCATCCAGCAGCTGCTGCAGACCTTCGGCGGACCGGGCCGCACCGCGATCGGCTTCGAGCCGTCGTACTCGATGCACGGCCTCATCTCGCGCGGCACCGGAACCGGCTGGATCTCCGGTCCGCGGGGCGAGGACTTCACGATCGACCTCGCCGCCGCCGAGCAGGCCATCGCCGAGAACCGGCCTGACGTCGTCTTCGTCACCACCCCCAACAACCCCACGGGCACCGCGGTCCCGCCCGAGACCGTCCTCGCGCTGTACGAGGCCGCGCAGGCGGCGAAGCCGTCGATGGTCGTGGTCGACGAGGCGTACATCGAGTTCAGCCACGGCGACTCGCTGCTGCCGCTGCTCGAGGGCCGGCCGAACCTCGTCGTCTCCCGGACGATGTCCAAGGCCTTCGGCGCCGCCGGCCTGCGCCTCGGCTACCTCGCCGCGCACCCGGCGGTCGTCGACGCCGTCCAGCTCGTACGGCTGCCGTACCACCTGTCGGCCGTCACCCAGGCGACCGCCCTGGCCGCCCTGGAGCACACCGACACGCTGCTCAAGTACGTCGAGCAGCTGAAGGCGGAGCGGGACCGGCTGGTCACCGAACTGCTGGCGATCGGCTACGACGTCACCGCGTCGGACGCCAACTTCGTGCAGTTCGGGCGGTTCGACGACGCCCACGCCGTCTGGCGGCGGATCCTCGACCGGGGCGTCCTGGTCCGGGACAACGGCGTACCGGGCTGGCTGCGGGTGACCGCCGGAACCCCCGAAGAGAACGACGCGTTCCTCGACGCGGTCCGTGAACTGAAGAAGGAGCAGAGCGCATGAACCGCGTAGGACGCATAGAGCGGGTGACGAAGGAGACCTCCGTCCTCGTCGAGATCGACCTCGACGGATCCGGCAAGGTCGATGTGTCGACCGGCGTCGGCTTCTACGACCACATGCTCGACCAGCTGGGCCGCCACGGCCTGTTCGACCTCACGGTCAAGACCGAGGGCGACCTGCACATCGACTCCCACCACACCATCGAGGACACCGCCCTCGCGCTCGGCGCCGCCTTCAAGCAGGCCCTCGGCGACAAGGTGGGCATCTACCGCTTCGGCAACTGCACGGTCCCGCTGGACGAGTCCCTCGCCCAGGTCACCGTCGACCTCTCCGGCCGCCCCTACCTCGTGCACACCGAGCCCGAGAACATGGCGCCGATGATCGGCGAGTACGACACCACGATGACCCGGCACATCCTGGAGTCCTTCGTCGCCCAGGCCCAGATCGCCCTGCACGTGCACGTGCCGTACGGGCGCAACGCCCACCACATCGTGGAGTGCCAGTTCAAGGCGCTGGCCCGGGCCCTGCGGTACGCCTCCGAGCGCGACCCGCGCGCGGCGGGCATCCTTCCCTCCACGAAGGGTGCGCTGTGAACGGCCTCTCCACGGTCCTGATCGTCGTCGGTCTCTTCCTGATCGGCGGGATCATCTCCTTCGTCAAGCAGCAGATGCCGAAGAACCTCATCGTGCTGCTCTCCATAGGCGCCGCGATGTGTCTCGTGGCCGGCGTCGTGAGGCTGGAGGTGTGGAATTGAGCAACGGAGTGAAGAAGGTCGTCGTCTTCGACTACGGCTTCGGCAACGTCCGCTCCGCCGAACGCGCCCTCGCGCGCGCGGGCGCCGACGTCGAGATCACCCGTGACTTCGACAGGGCCATGAACGCCGACGGCCTGCTGGTGCCGGGCGTCGGTGCCTTCGCCGCCTGCATGCAGGGACTGAAGGAGGCGCGCGGCGACTGGATCGTCGAGCGGCGACTGGCCGGAGGGCGCCCCGTGATGGGCATCTGCGTCGGCATGCAGATCCTCTTCGCGCGCGGCATCGAGCACGGCGTGGAGACCGAGGGCATGGGCGAGTGGCCGGGCTCGGTCGAGCCGCTCCAGGCCGACATCGTGCCCCACATGGGCTGGAACACCGTCGACGTGGCGGCCGGCTCCGAGCTGTTCGCCGGCCTGGACGCGGACGCGCGCTTCTACTTCGTGCACTCCTACGCCGTCCACGACTGGACCCTTCAGACCGGGAACCCGCTGATGACCGCACCGCTGGTCACCTGGTCGACGCACGGCAAGCCCTTCGTGGCCGCCGTGGAGAACGGCGCCCTGTGGGCCACGCAGTTCCACCCCGAGAAGTCCGGCGACGCCGGAGCGCAGCTGCTCACCAACTGGATCGGAACCCTGTAGAGACATGGCCAAGCTCGAACTCCTCCCCGCCGTCGACGTCCGCGACGGCCAGGCCGTCCGCCTCGTGCACGGCGAGTCCGGCACCGAGACCTCCTACGGCTCCCCGCTGGAGGCCGCCCTGGCCTGGCAGCGGTCGGGCGCCGAGTGGCTGCACCTGGTCGACCTGGACGCCGCCTTCGGCACCGGCGACAACCGTGAGCTGATCGCCGAGGTCGCGAAGGCAATGGACATCAAGGTCGAGCTGTCCGGCGGCATCCGCGACGACGCCTCCCTGGCCGCCGCGCTCGCCACGGGCTGCACGCGCGTGAACCTCGGTACGGCCGCCCTGGAGACCCCGGAGTGGGTCGCCAAGGTCATCGCCGCCCACGGCGACAAGATCGCGGTGGGCCTGGACGTACGGGGCACCACGCTGCGCGGCCGCGGCTGGACCCGCGACGGCGGCGACCTCTACGAGACGCTGGAGCGCCTCAACAACGAGGGCTGCGCGCGCTACGTCGTCACGGACATCGCCAAGGACGGCACGCTCCAGGGCCCCAACCTGGAGCTGCTGAAGAACGTCTGCGCGGCGACGGACCGTCCGGTCGTCGCCTCCGGCGGCGTCTCCTCCCTGGACGACCTGCGGGCCATCGCCGAGCTGGTCCCGCTCGGTGTCGAGGGCTCCATCGTCGGGAAGGCCCTGTACGCGAAGGCGTTCACCCTGGAAGAGGCCTTGGAGGCTGTGTCGCGATGACGTCCGATGCCGTGCGGCGCGTGCAGAGCGGAAGTCCCTGGGAAGAGTCCTTCGGTTTCGCACGCGCCGTCGCGGCGGGTGACCGCGTCCTGGTCGGGGGCACGACCTCCTTCAAGGGCGACGTGCTGTACGGGGAGGGCGACCCGTACGAGCAGGCCAAGGTCGCCTTCACCAGCGCGCTCGAGGCGCTCGGCGAGTTCGGGCTCGGCGTCGAGTCCGTGATCCGGACCAGGACGTACCTCACCCACGCGCGCGACGTGGACGCCGTGGGCCGCGCCCACAAGGAGTTCTTCGACACGGTGCGCCCGGTCACGACGTTGCTCGTCGTGGAGGGTTTCGTGGACTCGCGCATCCTGGTCGAAGTGGAAATAGAAGCATTCAGAGGACGTTAGAGGAGCCGGTTTCATGACCCTGGCGGTCCGAGTCATCCCCTGCCTGGACGTGGACAACGGCCGGGTCGTCAAGGGCGTCAACTTCCAGAACCTGCGCGACGCGGGCGACCCCGTCGAGATGGCCAAGGTGTACGACGCCGAGGGCGCAGACGAGCTGACGTTCCTGGACATCACCGCGTCGTCCGGCAACCGCGAGACGACCTACGACGTCGTGCGCCGCACGGCCGAGCAGGTCTTCATCCCGCTCACCGTCGGCGGCGGCGTCCGCACGGCCGAGGACGTGGACAAGCTGCTGCGCGCCGGCGCCGACAAGGTGGGCGTCAACACCGCGGCCATCGCGCGCCCTGACCTCATCCGCGAGATCGCCGAGCGCTTCGGCCGGCAGGTCCTGGTCCTCTCGGTGGACGCGCGGCGCACCCCCGAGGGCACCTTCGAGGTCACCACCCACGGCGGCCGCAAGGGAACCGGCATCGACGCCGTCGAGTGGGCGCACCGCGCGGCCGACCTGGGCGCCGGCGAGATCCTGCTCAACTCGATGGACGCCGACGGCACCAAGGACGGCTACGACCTGGAGATGATCCAGGCCGTACGCAAGCACGTCACGGTCCCGGTGATCGCCTCCGGCGGCGCCGGCAAGCTCGCCGACTTCGCACCGGCCATCGAGTCCGGCGCGGACGCGGTACTCGCAGCCTCGGTGTTCCACTTCGGCGACCTGCGGATCGGCGAGGTGAAGGACGCGCTGCGAGGGGCGGGGCACCCCGTCCGCTGACGCCCCGGTCCCGGCAGCCGGCCTGATCCAGACGACAGGGCCTAGATCCCCAGCTGCTTGCCCTCGTGCAGCTTCGCGATGGCGTCCTTGTCGCCGTCCAGTTCCACCTTGGCGGCGTTCTGCCGGCCGTAGGCGAACAGCAGAAGCTCCGAGGGCTCGCCGGTCACCGTGACGACGGGCGTGCCCTTGTGGGCGACCGCCGTCTGGCCGTCGGGGCGGCGCAGCACCAGGCCGGTGGGCGCGGTGCGGCCCACCAGGCGGGCCGAGCGCTCCAGCCGGGACCACAGGGCGTCCTGGAAGACCGGGTCGAGTTCGCGGGGCGTCCAGTCCGGCTGGGCGCGGCGCACGTCCTCCGTGTGGACGTAGAACTCGATCGTGTTCGACGCCTCGTCGATCTGCTTGAGCTGGAAGGGCGAGAAGCGCGGCGGGCCGGTGCGGATGAGCTGGATCAGCTCCTCGTACGGCTTCGCCGCGAACTCCTCCATCGCCCTGTCCAGCCGCGGTCCGAGCTGCTTGATCAGAATGCCGGCGGCCGCGTCCGGGCGGCGCTCGCGCACCACCACGTGCGCGGCCAGGTCGCGGGTCGTCCAGCCCTCGCAGAGAGTGGGGGCGTCCGGGCCCTCGGCCTCCAAGAGGTCGGCCATGAGAAGTCGTTCACGCTTGGCGAAGGTCGACATGCAGTCAGCCTACGACCACGTATCAGGTACGCCCACCCGTCACCCGCATCCACGAAGTGGACATCGGACCGTCACTGTCAGTGGCAGGCGGCACAATGGCTTGCATGACCACCAGCACGCCCCGCCGCCCCAGTGGGCTGGACCCCGAGATCGCCGCACGCCTCAAGCGCAGCGCGGACGGGCTCCTGCCCGCCATCGCCCAGCAGTACGACACCGGAGAGATGCTGATGCTGGGCTGGATGGACGACGAGGCGCTGCATCGGACGCTCACCACCGGCCGCTGCACCTACTGGTCGCGCAGCCGCCAGGAGTACTGGGTCAAGGGCGACACCTCAGGCCACTTCCAGTGGGTGAAGTCCGTCGCCCTCGACTGCGACGCCGACACCGTGCTCGTCCGGGTCGACCAGGTCGGCGCCGCCTGCCACACGGGCGCGCGGACCTGCTTCGACGAGGACGTGCTGCTCAAGGACGGCGCCGATTCCGGCGCACCGGCCTCGGATCAGTAGGGTCAGCCGCCATGGACCTTGAGACCTTCCGCAAGCTCGCCACCGACCGGCGTGTCATCCCGGTCACCCGCAAGCTCCTCGCCGACGGCGACACCCCGGTCGCCCTCTACCGCAAGCTCGCCGCGGAGCGCCCGGGCACGTTCCTGCTGGAGTCCGCGGAGAACGGCCGCTCCTGGTCCCGCTACTCGTTCGTCGGCGTGCGATCAGCGGCGACGCTGACGGCTCGTGACGGCCAGGCCCACTGGCTCGGCGTCCCGCCCGTCGGCGTCCCCGTCGGCGGCGACCCGCTGGCCGCCCTGCGCGCCACCATCGAGGCCCTGCACACCCCCCATCAGGAGGGCCTGCCGCCCTTCACCGGCGGCATGGTCGGCTACCTCGGCTACGACATCGTGCGCCGCCTGGAGAAGATCGGCCCCGGCGAGCGGGACGACCTGAAGCTGCCCGAGCTGACCATGCTGCTCACCAGCGACCTCGCCGTCATGGACCACTGGGAGGGCTCGGTCCTGCTGATCGCCAACGCGATCAACCACAACGACCTCGACACGGGCGTCGACGAGGCCTACGCCGACGCGGTCGCCCGCCTCGACGCCATGGAGGCCGACCTCTCCCGCGCGGTCGCCCAGCCGCCCGCCGTCCTCCCGCCCTCCGAGCTCCCCGAGTACACCGCGCTGTGGGGTGGCGAGGACTTCCAGGAGGCCGTCGAGGACATCAAGGAGCGCATCCGGGCCGGCGAGGCCTTCCAGGTCGTCCCCTCCCAGCGCTTCGAAACACCGTGCACGGCAAGCGCGTTGGACGTCTACCGGGTGCTCCGGGCGACCAACCCCTCCCCGTACATGTACCTGTTCCGCTTCGACGGCTTCGACGTCGTCGGGTCCTCGCCCGAAGCCCTCGTGAAGGTCGAGGACGGACAGGCCATGGTCCACCCCATCGCCGGCACCCGTTGGCGCGGCGCCACCCCGCAGGAGGACCAGGCCCTCGCCGACGAACTCCTCGCCGACCCCAAGGAGCGCGCCGAGCACCTGATGCTGGTCGACCTGGGCCGCAACGACCTGGGGCGGGTCTGCGAGCCCGGCTCGGTCGAGGTCGTCGACTTCATGTCCATCGAGCGGTACTCGCACGTGATGCACATCGTCTCCACGGTCACCGGACGCGTGGCACCCGGCCGCACCGCCTTCGACGTCCTGACGGCCTGCTTCCCGGCCGGCACCCTCTCCGGCGCGCCCAAGCCCCGGGCGATGCAGATCATCGACGAACTCGAACCGTCCCGCCGGGGGCTGTACGGCGGCTGCGTCGGCTATCTCGACTTCGCGGGCGACTCCGACACCGCCATCGCCATCCGTACGGCCCTGCTGCGCGGCGGCACGGCCTACGTCCAGGCGGGCGCGGGCATCGTCGCCGACTCGGACCCGGTCGCCGAGGACACCGAATGCCGGAACAAGGCGGCGGCGGTCCTGCGGGCCGTCCACACCGCGAACCGGCTCAAGTGAGCCCTCGCGCCCGCCTCGGGTGAACCCCGCGGCCGCTTCAGCCGAACCCCGGGTGACCGATCGCCCGGGGTTCGGGTGATAGTGGAGTACGTGACTGCTGTTCCGCACCCCCGTTCCGAAGCCCCCGGTTCCGCCCGGGCCGGCCGTATGAGCCTCGCCGTAGCCCTGCTGTGCGGCGCGCTCGGCGCGGCCGTCGCGCTGCTCTCGACCCGGCAGCGCTGGTCGGAGGGCACCGTGACGGTGGCCGGCGGCCCGTTCCCCCTGATCGCCAAGGGCAGCGACGTCACCGGCGTCCCCGCGGCCCTGGCCATAGTGGGGCTCGCCGCGCTCGTCGCCGTCTTCGCCGTCCGCCGCGCAGGCCGCTTCATGGTCGCCGCCCTGCTCGCGCTCTCCGGCGCCGGCACCGTCGCCGCCGCCCTGCTCGGCGCCTCCGACAGCTCCGCGCTGGACGAGAAGGCCGCCCAGGCCTCCGGCGACACCTCGGCCACCGTCCAGGCCCTCACCCACACCGCCTGGCCGTACGTCGCGGCCGTCGGCGGCGCCCTGATCCTGCTCGCCGGGCTGCTGGCCCTGCGCTACGGCCGGCTGTGGCCCGGCATGTCCGGCCGCTACGAGCGCGGCGGCGCCCCCCGGCCCCGCCGCAGGTCCCCGGCCGCAGACCCCGACCGCCCCGAGGAACTCTGGAAGGCCCTGGACCGCGGCGAGGACCCGACCCGAAGCTGACCGGCACCGACCGGGGCGGGCACGCCGTGACCCCCGATCACCGCGCGCGGGCGCGTGCGGGACAATGACAGCGAGCGACCGGCTCACCCACGTACACACGTACACAGCAAGAGGAGCAAGCAATGGCGGGCAGCAGCCACGGTCACACCCCGGCCGCCTGGACCGGTGTCACGATCGCCTTCATCGGTTTCTGCGTCTCGGGCGCCTTCATGGTGATGGCCCAGCCCGCGGGCTTCTGGGCCGGCCTGGGCGTCGTGATCCTCGGCGGCGTCGTCGGCTGGGTCATGCGCGGCATGGGCCTCGGCCAGCCCAAGGAGGCCCACAACGCGCTCGTCGAGCAGCAGCGTGAGCCGGCGAGCGTCAAGAGCTGACACACGTACGACTTCGCTGAGGGGCGACCGGGTGCCGACAGGGCGCGCAGGGCGCCCCTCACGCGTGCGCGGGGCACAATGCGAGGTGTGAACGCCGACAGCCGCAGGGTGACAGGACCGCGTACGGGCGCCGCTGCCGCGCTCGGGCGGCTGGCCGTCCCCGGCGGGGTCCTCGCGGCCGTCGCCGGCGCCTTCGCCTACGTCGGCGCGGTGGACCCGAACGAGCCCGGCCACTACCCCGCCTGTCCGCTCCTGCAGTACACCGGCATCTACTGCCCCGGCTGCGGCGGACTGCGCAGTGCGCACGCCGTGGTCCACGGGGACTTCCTCGCGGCGCTCCAGGACAACGCGCTCGCCGTCGCCGGCTACGCGCTCTTCGCCGTGCTGTGGACCGTGTGGGTGGTCCGGGCGGTGCGCGGACGCCCGTTCAGGGTCGATCCCGGGCCTGTGCAGCTGTGGGCCGCCGGGGCGTTGCTGCTGGTCTTCACGGTTGTCCGGAACCTGCCGTTCGGTGGCTGGCTACATCCTTGATCAATTGGAGAACGCCCAGGTAGTGGGATTGCCGGCAACCGGATGCGAAGCCTTGGCCTTCCTCCGGATACCATCGAGTGACCGTAGGTTTCGTACCGCTTTCATAGTCCAACCGTCTGGAAGGGGGCCGCTCGCGTGAGTGTGCTCGACGAGATCATCGACGGAGTCCGTGCCGACCTCGCGGAGCGGCAGGCGCGCGTCAGCCTCGACGAGCTCAAGGAGCGCGCGGCCAAGGCTCCCGCGGCCAAGGACGGGGTCGCCGCGCTCAAGGGCGACGGCGTCAAGGTCATCTGCGAGGTCAAGCGCTCCAGCCCCTCCAAGGGCGCGCTGGCCGCCATCGCCGACCCGGCCGGCCTCGCCGCGGACTACGAGGCGGGCGGCGCGGCCGTCATCTCCGTCCTCACCGAACAGCGCCGCTTCGGCGGCTCGCTCGCCGACCTGGAGGCCGTCCGCGCCCGCGTGGACATCCCGGTCCTGCGCAAGGACTTCATCGTCACGTCGTACCAGCTGTGGGAGGCCCGCGCGTACGGCGCCGACCTCGCCCTGCTGATCGTCGCGGCCCTCGACCAGTCGGCCCTGGAGTCGCTGATCGAGCGCGCGGTGTCCATCGGCCTGACCCCGCTGGTCGAGGTGCACGACGAGGACGAGGTCGAGCGTGCCGTGGACGCGGGTGCCAAGATCATCGGCGTCAACGCGCGCAATCTGAAGACCCTGGAGGTCGACCGCGGCACCTTCGAGCGCATCGCGCCCGAGATCCCGGCCGGTCTCGTCAAGGTCGCCGAATCGGGCGTCCGCGGCCCCCACGACCTCATCGCCTACGCCAACGCCGGCGCCGACGCGGTCCTGGTCGGCGAGTCCCTCGTCACGGGCAAGGACCCGAAGTCCGCGGTCTCCGACCTGGTGGCGGCGGGCGAGCACCCGGCGCTCCGCCACGGCAGAGGCTGATCACCCGCTAGGCTGACCCCGATGACTCTCACCGTGACCACCGTGGACCGGCACGCCCGCCTCGCGCGCGGCTGCCGTCCCCGAGGCTGCCGCGCTCCGGCACGCCGTGTGCACGGCCGCAGGGTCAGGTACGTCATCGGTGACGAACCCGGGCAGGTCAACGGCCGCCGATGGCAGCGCGCCCCTTAGGGGCGCGGGGAACTGCGCGACGAGCCACAGTCGGCCGGCAGCCGACTGACGAAGCCCCGCCCCCACGGCGATCAGTGCATTCACACACACTCACCGTGAGGTTTCCGCATGCCCAGCGAGTTCTTCATCCCTGACCCCGAGGGCCAGGTCCCGAGCCCCGAAGGCTACTTCGGCGCGTTCGGCGGCAAGTTCATCCCGGAGGCCCTCGTCGCCGCCGTCGACGAGGTGGCCGTCGAGTACGACAAGGCCAAGCACGACCCCGAGTTCGCCCGCGAGCTCGACGACCTCCTGGTCAACTACACCGGCCGCCCCAGCTCCCTCACCGAGGTCCCCCGTTTCGCCGCGGAAGCGGGCGGCGCCCGGATCTTCCTGAAGCGGGAAGACCTCAACCACACCGGCTCCCACAAGATCAACAACGTCCTCGGCCAGGCCCTGCTCACCAAGCGCATGGGCAAGACCCGGGTGATCGCGGAGACTGGCGCCGGCCAGCACGGCGTCGCCACGGCGACGGCCTGCGCCCTGTTCGGCCTCGACTGCACCATCTACATGGGCGAGATCGACACCCGGCGCCAGGCCCTCAACGTGGCCCGCATGCGCATGCTCGGCGCCGAGGTCATCGCCGTGAAGTCCGGCAGCCGTACCCTCAAGGACGCCATCAACGAGGCGTTCCGCGACTGGGTCGCCAACGTCGACCGCACGCACTACCTCTTCGGTACGGTCGCCGGCCCGCACCCCTTCCCCGCCATGGTCCGCGACTTCCACCGCGTGATCGGCGTCGAGGCCCGCCGCCAGCTCCTGGAGCGCGCCGGACGCCTCCCCGACGCGGCCGTCGCCTGCGTCGGCGGCGGCTCCAACGCCATCGGCCTCTTCCACGCCTTCATCCCCGACACGGACGTACGCCTCATCGGCTGCGAGCCCGCCGGGCACGGCGTCGAGACCGGTGAGCACGCGGCCACGCTGACCGCCGGTGAGCCCGGCATCCTGCACGGCTCCCGCTCCTACGTCCTCCAGGACGAGGAGGGCCAGATCACCGAGCCGTACTCGATCTCGGCCGGCCTGGACTACCCCGGCATCGGCCCGGAGCACTCCTACCTCAAGGACTCCGGCCGCGGCGAGTACCGCGCGGTCACCGACGACGCGGCGATGCAGGCCCTGCGTCTGCTGTCGCGAACCGAGGGCATCATCCCGGCGATCGAGAGCGCCCACGCGCTCGCGGGCGCCCTGGAGGTCGGCCGGGAGCTGGGCAAGGACGGCCTGATCGTCGTCAACCTGTCCGGCCGCGGTGACAAGGACATGGACACGGCCGCGCGGTACTTCGGCCTGTACGACACGGACGCGGCCGTCGCCGCGGACGAGGCCGGCACCGGCGCGGAGATCGAGGGGGACGCCAAGTGAGCGGGAACATCCGACTGCTGTCCGACACCCTCGCCGCCGCCAGGGCCGAGGGCCGATCCGCCCTCATGGCCTACCTCCCGGCCGGGTTCCCGAGCGTGGACGGCGGCATCGAGGCGATCAAGGCCGCCCTCGACGGCGGCGCGGACGTCGTGGAGGTCGGGCTGCCGCACAGCGACCCCGTCCTCGACGGCCCCGTCATCCAGACCGCCGACGACATCGCCCTGCGCGGCGGCGTCAAGATCGCGGACGCGATGCGGACGGTCAAGGAGGCCCACGAGGCCACCGGGAAGCCCATCCTCGTCATGACGTACTGGAACCCCATCGACCGCTACGGCGTCGAGCGCTTCACCGCCGAGCTGGCCGAGGCGGGCGGCGCGGGCTGCATCCTGCCCGACCTGCCCGTCCAGGAGTCGGCGCTGTGGAGGGAGCACGCCGAGAAGCACGGGCTCGCGACGGTCTTCGTCGTGGCGCCCAGCAGCAAGGACGAGCGGCTCGCGCAGATCACCGCGGCGGGCAGCGGATTCGTCTACGCCGCCTCGCTGATGGGCGTCACCGGCACCCGCGAGTCCGTGGGCGCACAGGCGCAGGACCTGGTCGAACGCACCCGGGCCACCGGCACCGACCTGCCCGTCTGCGTCGGGCTCGGCGTCTCCAACGCCGACCAGGCCGCCGAGGTCGCCGGCTTCGCCGACGGCGTGATCGTCGGCTCGGCCTTCGTCAAGCGGATGCTGGACGCGCCGGACGACGCGGCCGGCGTCGAGGCCGTCCGCGCGCTCGCCGGTGAGCTGGCGAAGGGCGTGCGCGGCCAGGCGTAACACCTTCAGGGGTGAAAGATCTTCAGAAGAAGGGCCTTCCGTACGACTCGCTCGAACGGGTGGACCTGAGGCCGGGGAGGCGCGCTGCGCCTCCCCGGTTCGTTCTGCGGGTGTGAGCGAAAAGAATCGTGAGGGAAAGCGGACCGCCCGGGAGCGGCTGGCGGCCGAGCGTGACAAGCAGAAGGCCGCCGACAAGCGGCGCCGCGCGCTGATCGTCGGCGCGAGCGTCGTCTGCGTGCTGGGACTCGCGGCGGTGATCGGAGTCGTCGCGGCGAACGCCGGCAAGGACGACAGCGGTGACGCTGCCGGGCCGGTCGTGGGGCCCTCGGGAGCGCAGGGCAAGGACGGCCTCGCGATCCCGGTCGGCGAGGAGAGCGCCAAGTCGACGCTCACGGTCTGGGAGGACTTCCGCTGCCCGGCCTGCAAGTCCTTCGAGGAGGCGTACCGGTCGACGATCCATGAGCTGACGGACGCCGGCAAGCTCAGAGTCGACTACCACCTGGCGACGATCATCGACGGCGGCATGGGCGGCACCGGCTCGCGCAACGCCGCCAACGCCGCGGCCTGCGCCCAGGACGCCGGGAAGTTCACGCCCTACCACGACGTGCTCTACCAGAACCAGCCGCCCGAGCAGGACGACGCCTTCGCCGAGAACAGCAAGCTGCTGGAGCTCGCGGCCAAGGTCGACGGCCTGGACACGCCCGCCTTCCGCAAGTGCGTCGAGGACGGCACCCACAACAGCTGGGTCAACAAGTCCAACGAGGCGTTCAAGAAGGGCGGCTTCAGCGGCACGCCGACGGTCCTGCTGAACGGCAAGAACATCTACCAGGACCAGACGATGACGCCGGCCAAGCTGAAGCAGATGGTGGAGGAGGCCGCCAAGGGATGAGCCCCGCCCGGGGCCGACCTCAGGCGCTGCCTGTTATGGACCCGTAGCCGGGCTGCCTGCCATCGCTGCCGCCCGGCAGGGTAGCGTCGACCTTGCCATGGAACTTGCCTACATTCCCAGTCCGTCGCGCGGGGTGATCCACCTCGGTCCCATTCCGCTGCGCGGCTACGCCTTCTGCATCATCATCGGTGTCTTCGTAGCCGTCTGGCTCGGCAACAAACGCTGGATCGCCCGCGGTGGGCGGGCCGGCACGGTGGCCGACATCGCGGTCTGGGCCGTCCCGTTCGGCCTGGTCGGCGGACGCCTCTACCACGTGATCACGGACTACGAGCTGTACTTCAGCGAGGGCCGTGACTGGGTCGACGCCTTCAAGATCTGGGAGGGCGGTCTCGGCATCTGGGGCGCGATCGCGCTCGGCGCCGTCGGCGCGTGGATCGGCTGTCGCCGTCGTGGCATCCCGCTGCCCGCGTACGCCGACGCCATCGCACCCGGCATCGCCCTCGCACAGGCGATCGGGCGCTGGGGCAACTGGTTCAACCAGGAGCTGTACGGGCGCCGGACCGACCTCCCCTGGGCGCTGGAGATCACCTCCTCCACGGACGGCCGGGTGCCGGGTACCTACCACCCGACGTTCCTGTACGAGTCGCTGTGGTGCATCGGCGTCGCGCTGCTGGTGATCTGGGCCGACCGCCGGTTCAAGCTGGGCCACGGACGGGCGTTCGCGCTGTACGTCGCCGCGTACTGCTCGGGCCGCGCGTGGATCGAGTACATGCGTGTCGACGACGCCCACCACATCCTGGGCCTGCGGCTGAACGTCTGGACCGCGCTGATCGTGTTCCTGCTGGCGGTGACGTACCTCGTGGTGTCGGCGAAGAAGCGGCCGGGCCGGGAAGAGATCGTCGAGCCGGGTGCGTCTGCCTCCGGCGGTGAAGCCCACGGTGAGGCCGAGGCGTCCGATGAGGACCCGGCCGCCGAGGGCGACGACCAGGCCGAGGCCGAGGTGAAGGACGACGTCAAGGACGAAGCCGGGTCGTCTAAGAAGACGTGAGGCACAGCCGTACGGCGATGAGGGCGCTCGGTGCTTACCGGGCGCCCTCCGTTGTGTGTGGGCGATGGGAAGGAACGGGGTCAGCCTCGGCGGACCAGGGACAGGGTCCGCTGGGCCGTCGCCACCACCGCCGCGTCGATGAAGCTGCCGTCCGGCAGGGCCTGGGCGCCCTGGTTCGTCGCCGCCGCCTTGATGATCGTCTCCGCGTGTTCCAGCTCCTCCTCCGTGGGGAGGTAGGCCCGTTCGATCACCGGGAGCTGGCGGGGGTGGATGGCCGCCCGGCCGAGGAAGCCGAGGGTACGGCCGTGGGCGCAGGTCGCCGCGAGGCCCTCCAGGTCACGGATGTCGGGATGGACCGTCTGGGGCGGTGGCGGCAGGCCCGCCGCCCTGGCCGCCACGACCACGCGGGAGCGGGACCAGTCGAGCCCCGCGTCACCCCGGATGCCCAGGTCGGCCCGTAGGTCCGCCTCGCCGAGGGCGATGCCGCGCAGGGACGGGTGGGCGGAGGCGATGGCGTACGCCCGCTCGATGCCCAGGGCCGACTCCAGCAGGGCGTAAAGCGATGGGGCGCCGCCCGCGCTCGGCGGGGTGGTCTCCGCGAGGCGCACGATCTGGTCGGCGGAGCGCACCTTGGGCAGCCGGATGCCGGACAGGCCGGGACGGGTGGCCAGTGCCTCCAGGTCCTTCGCCGCCGCCTGGGTGTCCAGGGCGTTCACGCGGACGTGCACGGGGACGGGGTGGTCCGGTTCGGCGAGCAGTTCGGCGGTGGCCGACCGGGCGTAGTCCTTGCGGTCGGGGGCGACCGCGTCCTCCAGGTCGACGATGACGATGTCGGCGCCGGACGTCAGGGCCTTGGCCACCACATGGGGGCGGTCGCCGGGGGCGTACAGCCAGGTCAGCGGGAACCGTGTCACAGGCTGCCCTCCTCGCGCAGCGCCGCCAGTTCGGCGGGGCTCAGGCCCAGGCCGGTGAGGATCTCGGCGCTGTCCGCGCCATGCGGGCGGCCCGCCCAGCGGATGGTGCCGGGGGTGGCGGAGAGACGGAACAGGACGTTCTGCATGCGCAGCGGACCCAGCTCGGGGTCGTCGACGGTGGTGATGGTGCCGAGGGCCGCGTACTGGGGGTCGGTCATCACGTCCCGTACGTCCTGGATCGGGGCGACCGCGGCCTCCGCCTTCTCGAAGGCGGCGAGGACGTCTGCGCGGGTGTGGCGGGCGATCCAGTCGCCGACGGCCTTGTCGAGGACGTCGGCGTGGCGGGCCCGGTCGGCGCCGGTCGCGAACCAGGGTTCGTCGATCAGGTCGGGACGTCCTACCAGGTGCATCACGCGCTCGGCGATCGACTGGGCCGAGGTGGAGACGGCGACCCAGGTGCCGTCGGCGGTGCGGTAGGTGTTGCGCGGGGCGTTGTTGGCGGAGCGGTTGCCGGTGCGTTCCTGGACGTAGCCGAGCTGGTCGTACCAGGTGGGCTGGGGGCCGAGGGCCAGCAGCATCGGCTCGATGAGCGCCATGTCGACGACCTGGCCCTCGCCGGTGCGCTCGCGCGCGGCCAGTGCCGTCATCACCGCGTACGCGGTCGCGAGGCCCGCGATGGAGTCGGCCAGGCCGAAGGGCGGCAGGGTCGGGGGCGCGTCCGGTTCGCCGGTGAGCGCGGCGAAGCCGCTCATCGCCTCGGCGAGGGTGCCGAAGCCGGGGCGGTGGGCGGAGGGACCGAACTGGCCGAAGCCGGTGACGCGGGTGAGGATCAGCCGGGGGTTGGCGGCGGAGAGCTCCGGCCAGCCGAGGTCCCACTTCTCCAGCGTCCCGGGGCGGAAGTTCTCGATGACGACGTCCGCGGTCGCGGCCAGGCGGAGGAGGGTGGCGCGTCCGCCGGGCTTGGAGAGGTTCAGGGTGATCGTGCGCTTGTTGCGGCCGAGCACCTTCCACCACAGGCCCACGCCGTCCTTCGACGGGCCGTGCCCCCGGGAGGGGTCCGGTTTCTCGGGGTGCTCGACCTTGACCACCTCCGCACCGAAGTCGCCGAGCATCGTGGCGGCGAGGGGTCCGGCGAACAGGGTGGCGAGGTCGAGGACGCGCAGGCCGGTCAGCGGGGCGTCGGCGGGCCGGGTTCCGGGCGCGTTCATGACGTGTGTCGCTCCTCGATCTCGGGGCGGTACGGCATCGACACCGTGGCGCCCTCCCGCTGCACCGACAGCGCGGCAGCCTCCGCCGCCCAGGCCAGGGCGTCGCGCATGGGCCGCCCTTCGCCGAGCGCCACCGCGAGGGCGCCGACGAAGGTGTCGCCGGCACCGGTCGAGTCGACGGCGGTGACCTCCGGGGCGGGCACGGTCACCGGATCGGTGTCCCGGCTGACGTACAGGCTGCCGGCCGCGCCCAGGGTGACGACGACCGCGGGCACCAGGTCGAGCAGTCCGACGGCGGCCTCCCGGGGGTCGGTGCGGCCGGTGAGGGTGGTGGCCTCGTGCTCGTTCGGCACCAACAGGTCCACGGCGGCGAAGAGCTCGTCCGGCAGGGGCTGGGCGGGGGACGGCGTGAGGATCGTACGGACGTCGTGGCGGCGGGCCGCCTGGGCGCCGGCGAGGACCGCGGCGATCGGGATCTCCAGCTGGAGCAGCAGGGTTTCGGCGGAGGCGATGACGCCCTCGTCGCCGGGGCTGAGGTGGTCGAGGGTGCCGTTCGCGCCGGGGATCACGACGATGGCGTTGCCGCCCTCGTCGTCCACGACGATGTGCGCGGTGCCGGACGGACCCTCGACGGTGCGCAGGTCGTCGGTGTCCACGCCGGATTGCTCCAGGGTGGAGCGCAGACGGGTGCCGAAGGCGTCGTTCCCGACGGCGCCGATCATCGAGACGTTGCCGCCGGCGCGGGCGGCGGCGATGGCCTGGTTGGCGCCCTTGCCGCCGGGGACCGTTCGGAACTCCCGTCCCGTCACGGTCTCGCCGCGCTGCGGGGCTTTCGCGACATAGGTGACGAGGTCCATGTTCGTGCTGCCGAGCACGACGATATCGGTCATGGGCGTGTGGCCTCCGGGGGCGTGAGCTCATGGGTGAGGTGGGCCAGTGCGTCGAAGCCGGTGCCGTTGAAGTCGGCGACCGAGGTGGCGAGGCGGTTCTTGAGGGGAGCCGTCCAGCGGTCCGGGAGCGCGGCGGGGGATCCGGCGAGGAGGGCGGCGACGCCGCCGGCCGTCGCGCCGTTGGAGTCGGTGTCCCAACCGCCCGACACGGCACGGCAGATGGAGCCCGTGAAGTCGCCGTCTGCGTGCGTGAGCGCGGCGGCGATCAGGGAGGTGTTGGGGACGGCGTGCACCCAGTGGTGGGTGGGCGCGTGGGCGGCGTGGAGCGTGTCGATGACCGTGTCGAAATCGGTGTGGGTGCGGGCCAGTTCGACGGCGTGGTGGACGGCCCGGGCCAGACGGGAGTTCGGAGGGATCACCGTGAGACCGGTGCGCAGGCAGGCGTGGACGGCGTGGGGGCCGGTCGCTGTCGCCGCCTGTGCGATGACGGCCGCCGTGAACATCGCCGCGTAGACGCCGTTGGCGGTGTGGGTGAGGGCGGCGTCGCGGTAGGCCTGTTCGGCCGCGGCGGCCGGGTCGCCGGGGTTGGTCCAGCCGTGGACGTCCGCGCGGATCAGGGCGCCGATCCACTCGCGGAAGGGGTTGCGGTGGCGGGCCGTGTGCGGGGGTTCGATGCCGGTGAGGAGATTGCGGTAGGCGACGCGTTCGGCGGTGAAGGTGCGGCCCGCCGGCAGTTCGTCGAGCCAGAGGCGGGCCACGTCCGTGGTGCTGAAGGCCCTGCCGTGGCGCTGGAGCAGGAGGAGGTTGAGGAGGGGGTAGTTGAGGTCGTCGTCCTCGGGCATGCCGTCGATGTTCTCGGCGAGGGAGGTGGCGGCCGAGCGGCGGTTCCAGGGGTGGGCGGCAAGGAGGTCCGCGGGGACGCCACGGGCGGTGAAGTAGGTGGTCAGGGGCCAGTTGCCGGTGGATCCGGCCAGGTGGCGGATGGCTTCCAGGGACAGCTTCTCCACGGGTTTGCCCAGGAGGCAGCCGACGGCCCGGCCGAGCCAGGCGGCTTCGTAGCGGGCGGGTGCGGGGGGTGTCGGGGGTGCCGTGGAGGTGACGGCAGGGGGCGGCCAGTCCGGGCACAGCGACTTGATCGCCTCCAGGTCCGTCGGCTCGTCATCCGTCAACCGACCGGGCAGGTCCGCCAGTTCGTCCAGCAGGTCCTCCGCCAGCGTCCGCAGATACCTCGACGCCGGTTCCGTCGACGCCCCGGCCCGCAGCGGTGCCTCCTCGCCGCCCGCCGCCCGCCACCTCTCCGCGATCCTCGACGGCTCCCGGCCGTCCAGAGCCGCCTGGCGCAGCTCGTGGCCGAGCAGGTCCTCCGGCTGGACCCAGGTCAGTCGGAGCATGGCCGGCCCTCCAGCCCGGTGAACGCCGCTTCGTGGGCCCGGCGGCGGTCCACGTCCCGGGCGTGGATCTCCCTCGCCACCTCGGTCAGCGTGCGGGGCGGCTCCCACAGGTCGAGGCGGCTGGCCTCCGCGACCTCCTTCGACCAGTCCTCGGGGACCGGCGAGCCCAGCGCACCGGCCACGGCGCCGGCCATCGTCGCGATCGAGTCGCAGTCACGGCCGTAGTTCACCGCGCCCAGGACGGCGTGGCGGAAGTCGCCGTTCGCGACCACCAACATGCCCAGGGCCACGGGGAGTTCCTCGACGGCGTGCAGCCGGGAGGGGCGACGGGCCCCGAGGGAGGGCTGCCGGTAGTCGGGGCCCACCGTGTCGTACGGGGTGACCGCCGCCCGGAGCGGGGCGAGGGCCGACTCGAAGTCCGTGTACCGGCCGGCCGTGTCGCAGACCGTCTCGATCGCCGCCCGCGTCCCGTCCTTCGCCAGGGACAGACAGGCCGAGACGACCGAGTCCGGTGTCGCCCCGGGGGTGCACGCCGCAGCCACCGCCGCCGCGAGGACACCCGCCGCCTCACGGCCGTACGACGACTGGTGCGCGCCCGCGATGTCCAGGGCCTCGGCGTACGCGGCCCTCGGGTCGGCCGCGTTGACCAGGCCGACCGGGGCCATGTACATCGCGGCGCCGCAGTTGACGATGTTGCCGACGCCCGCCTCCCGCGGGTCCACATGGCCGTAGTGGAGGCGGGTCACCAGCCATTTCTCCGCCAGGAAGACACGGTGCAGGGGGAGGGCCTCCGCCTCCAGCTCCGGGATCCAGCGCGGGTTGGTCATCAGGTCCGGGACCAGGTGGTCGGCGAGCGCGTACGCGTCGAGGTGGTCGCGGACCGTGGCGTACGCCCGTACCAGCGCGTGGGTCATCAAGGTGTCGTCGGTGACGTGTCCGTCGCCCTTGTGGTACGGCGCGATGGGGCGGGCCGTGCGCCAGTCGTCGCCGTTCCAGGGGCCGACGATGCCGTGGACCCGGCCGCCGTGGCGCTGGAGGATCTGGTCGGGGGAGTAGCCCTCCACCGGCCCGCCGAGGGCGTCGCCGACCGCCGCGCCGACCAGGGCGCCGGTGATCCGCTCATCCAGACGCGGTCCACTGCTTTCTTCTGCTTTGGGCGTCATGCCCCGAATCATCCTCCTGGTCGGGCCGGTTGCGTGGCTTCCAGGAGTTCGGCGAGTTCCACCAGGTCGGTGCCGGTGAGCCGGGGGAGGACACAGCCGGAGAGGGTGCGGCATGCCTCGCGCCAGGTCGCCGGGATGGACGTATCGCCGCCCAGCGCGCCGGTCAGTGCGCCCGCCAGGGCCGGTGCCGAGTCGGCGACCCGGGACAGGCACGCCGCCGCGGGGACCGCCTCGGCGATACGGCCGTTCGCGGCGACCGTGAGGGCCAGGGCGACCGGGACCGTTTCGGCGGCGGCGATGCCGTAGCTGTAGACGTGGTCGACGATCTGGTGTTCGAGGAGGGGGATGAGGGCGAAGGCGCTGTCGGCGGAGTGCGCGAGGTGCAGTGCGTGGCGGGTGTTGCGGCCGATCTCCGTCTCCTCGGGGAGTTCGGAGAGGGCTGCTGTCACGCAGGCCGTGGCGTTCGCGCCGGTCAGGGCCAGGGCCACGGCCGCCGCCATCGCCCGGGCGCCGTGTACGCCGTCGCCGTCCTGGGTGTAGCGGGCGTCGAACTCGGCGAGGTCGGCGGCGCGGTGGGGGTCGCCGGGGTGGGCCACGGCGAGGACGCAGGCCCTGACGCAGGCCGCGTCGTCGAAGTAGTGCGGGTTGTCATGGCCGGTGGCGGGTGGGCGCAGACCGGCGGCGAGGTTGCCGAGGCCGGCGCGGACGGAGATACGGGCGCGGAGGGGGAGGATGGCCGACTCGACCTCGGGGGCGCGGTCCGCTGCGGCGGCTACTTCGCCGGCCACGGCGCTCCAGGTGAGGTCGATGGCGGCTCGGGTGCGGCGTTCTCGGCTGAGGTCGCCGAGGGCGGTGTCGTCGCCGGCCCGGAGTACGGCTTCTGCCGCGAAGGCTGCCCATTCGGCGTCGTCGGAGGGGCCCAGGCGGAGGGGTTCGGGGGGTTGGTTGAGGGCGATGGGGACGGGGAGGGTGGTGGTGGCGTTGTGTTCGGCGAAGGTGTCGAGTTCGCGGGTGAGGCGGCGGGTCCAGTCCGGCATGCGGGCGGCTCTGTGGCGGGCGGCGGGCCAACCGGCCGCGTCGCCTGCGGCTAGGCCCAGCAGGAGGCCGAGGGTGCGGTTGCTCTCCGGAGGGTGCGCCATGTCGGCCTCGGCTTCGCCTTCGGCCCTTTGTTTCCCACCCGCACCGCCCGTGCGGGATTCGTCGTCGGGTGCGGGTGGCCCCAGTGGGGCCTGCTCGCCGTCGGCGGCCGCGGGTTCGTGCGGTGGTGCGGAAGTCGTCCTGTCGGTGGTCGTGGGTTCGGGTGGTGGTGCGGAAGTCGTCCTGTCGGCGGCCGCGGGTTCGGGTGGTGGTGTGAGGGGCGTGGTGTCGGGCGTCGTGGGTTCGGGTGGTGGTGTGAGGGGCGTGGTGTCGGGCGTCGTGGGTTCGGGTGGTGGTGTGAGGGTTGGGCTGTCGGTGGTCGTGGGTTCCGGTGGTGGTGCAAGAGTCGTGCCGTCGGTGGTCGTGGACTCGGGTGGCTGGGTCAGGAGTGTGGGCTCGGCTTCGGGGGCGGTTGTCGTTGGGGTGCCCTCGTCCCAAGGGTTCGGTGGCCTCATCGTCGGGCCGCCGTGCGGGACGTCGGGGCCTCGGCTGCCGTGAGGCCTGCCGTCACCCACTTCCTGTCCTCGCCCGGTACCAGCAGCTCCGCCACGTCCAGGACGTGGTGGCCGGCCATCGACGGCAGGCAGCTGCCCCGTGCCGTGCCGATCGCCGCCGCCCACTCCGTCGGGATCGCCGACGCGCCCTGTGTCGCCCCGGCCAGCGCGCCCGCCACCGCTGCCGTCGTGTCCGCGTCGCGCCCCATGTTCACGGCCGTGAGGACCGCCTGGACGAAGTCGCCGTCCGCCGCCGCGTACGCCCCGAAGGCCAGCGCGACCGCCTCGGGGGCCAGGTCGGTCCAGGGGTAGCCGCCGATGACGACCGCGGAGCGGACGGCGCGTTCGCCGCGGTGGGCCACCGCCACCGCCCGGCGCAGGGAGCGGGCCGTCCAGGAGTCGTCCGGGACCACCGCCAGGGCCGAGGCGACCACGGCGATCGTCGGCGCCCCCGCCATCGCCGCCGCCACGCCCGCCGCGACCGCCTGGCCGCCGTAGATGCCCTCGCCGTCGTGGCTCACCGAGCCGTCGATCGCCACCAGGCGGGCCGCCTCCGCCGGGCGGCCCGCCGCGAAGACGCCGAAGGGGGCCGCCCGCATGGCGAGGCCGTCGCTCCAGGCGTGGCGGTGCTGGGCGGAGATGGGGGCCGCGAGGCCTCGGCGGAGGTTCTCCAACGTGCCGCGTTCGCTGAAGCCGGCGCCCCGGAAGGGGCCCTCCGCCCGGTCCGCGATCCACTCGTGCCACGCCGCCTCCACATGGGCCGGGGTGAGGGCCGAGCCGTGGCGGGCGAGGAGGAGGCCGGAGAAGATCGCGTACTCGGTGTCGTCCGTACCGGAGGGATGGTCGGACACGTAACCGGTGATACGGCCCCAGCGGGCGCGGATCTCGGAGGGCTTCATGTTCTCCGCGGGGGCGCCCAGCGCGTCGCCGACCGCCAGGCCCAGCAGTGCGCCGCGCGCCCGTTCGCGGAGTTCGGCGGCGTCTCCGGGCGCCGGAACCGAGGGGATGCAGGCGATGGATGGCATGCGAGGCCTCTCCTCCGGGGGCTCCGCACAGGGCGCGGAGCCCTTTGCGGATGTGTCCCACCATCGGCGGTTGACCTGAGCCTCGAAGCCCTCAGTGTCACCCGGTCGGCATCTGTGCGGGCCTATGCACGAATGAGCGTCCTAGGGGAAAACCGCAGGTTAGCCCAGCCTTTCCTTGCTGGCGGGACGGAAATGCCCGGCGTAGATTTGGGGTTGTCGAAGAATAGAACCAGTCTAAAGACAGCCTTACCTAGCTCCCTGGGGGACCCTCATGGCCATCATCGAGACCGAGGCCGCGCTGCACGAGGCGCACCGTGACAACCACACGCACCGCGATGTGAACGGCGGCTGGCTGCGCCCCGCCGTCTTCGGGGCGATGGACGGCCTGGTCTCCAACCTCGCCCTGATGACCGGTGTCGCGGGTGGGGCGGTCGGTCAGCAGACCATCGTGCTGAGCGGGCTCGCGGGGCTCGCCGCCGGCGCCTTCTCCATGGCCGCCGGTGAGTACACCTCCGTCGCCTCGCAGCGCGAGCTCGTCGAGGCCGAGCTGGACGTCGAGCGCCGGGAGCTGAGAAAGCACCCGAAGGACGAGGAGGCCGAGCTCGCGGCGCTCTATGAGGCTCGGGGCGTCGAGCCGCGGCTCGCCAGGGCCGTCGCCGAGCAGCTCTCCCGTGATCCCGAGGTGGCCCTGGAGATACACGCCCGCGAGGAACTCGGCATCGACCCCGGTGATCTGCCGTCGCCGCTGGTCGCGGCCGTCTCGTCGTTCGGGTCCTTCGCGCTGGGTGCCCTGCTGCCCGTACTGCCCTATCTGCTCGGTGCGACCTCGCTGTGGCCTGCCGTGTTGCTCGCGCTCGTCGGGCTGTTCCTGTGCGGGGCGGTCGTGACCAAGGTGACCGCGCGGACCTGGTGGTACAGCGGGCTGCGGCAGCTCGCGCTGGGCGGTGCCGCGGCCGGTGTGACGTACGCCCTGGGCAGCTGGTTCGGAACGGCCGTAGGATAGCTCGGCTGGAACTTATGCGTTGGGCCGCATAAGTAGCCGTTACTCGCTGGTTTCGGATGCATGACCACCGGGCATGAGCCGTAAGCGCTGTGGGCAATGACGCCTGCGGCGCACTCGCGGGGTGGGCGACGACGCCCCCTCCGCCTCGGATCGACGGACATAGACCTGTCTCGTTCGGTCCCCACATACTTCAAGCCATGGGCGCGGAACCCTTGTCGCAACCCTTGGTGTCCGCATGATGGAACGGATTATCCCGCTTCCCGAGAACCGCCCCATCATGTAACCTGCACGAAATTTTGCACTCACGCAGAGGGCCAACGTCGTCCCTCGGCAATTTGCATATGCCAGATGACGACGACGGGAGAGCCGATGCGTACGCCGCGCCAGCCGTCCCAGCACTCCGCGAATGGCCAGAACTGGTCGTTCATGGATGCTCGCCCTGCTGCGCAGGGTATGTACGACCCCCGCAACGAGCACGACGCCTGTGGCGTCGGCTTCGTGGCCACCCTCACCGGCGAGGCGAGCCACACGCTGGTCGAGCAGGCGCTCACCGTTCTGCGCAATCTCGAACACCGCGGTGCCACCGGTTCCGAGCCCGACTCGGGTGACGGCGCGGGCATCCTGTCCCAGGTGCCGGACGCCTTCTTCCGCGAGGTGGCCGGGTTCGAACTGCCCGAGGCCGGTGCGTACGCCGTCGGTACCGCCTTCCTGCCGGAGGAGGGGACCCAGGACGCCGTCTCGAAGATCGAGACGATCGCGTCCGAGGAGGGCCTCACCGTCCTCGGCTGGCGCGGGGTCCCCGTCGCGCCCGAGCTGCTCGGTGCCACCGCCCGGTCGACGATGCCCGTCTTCCGCCAGGTCTTCGTCGCGGACGGTTCCTCGAAGGACATCGCCCTCGACCGCAAGGCCTTCGTGCTGCGCAAGCGCGCCGAGCGCGAGGTCGGCGTCTACTTCCCGTCGCTGTCGGCCCGCACCATCGTCTACAAGGGCATGCTGACCACCGGCCAGCTGGAGCCCTTCTTCCCGGACCTGTCCGACCGTCGCTTCGGCTCGGCCATCGCCCTGGTCCACTCGCGCTTCTCGACGAACACCTTCCCGTCGTGGCCGCTGGCGCACCCCTACCGCTTCGTCGCGCACAACGGTGAGATCAACACCGTCAAGGGCAACCGCAACTGGATGGTCGCCCGCGAGTCGCAGCTCGTCTCCGACCTGTTCGGCAGCGAGGACAAGGCCCTGGAGCGCATCTTCCCGGTGTGCACGCCGGACGCCTCCGACTCGGCGTCCTTCGACGAGGTGCTGGAGCTGCTCCACCTCGGCGGCCGCTCGCTGCCGCACTCCGTGCTGATGATGATCCCGGAGGCGTGGGAGAACCACGACTCCATGGACCCGGCCCGGCGCGCCTTCTACCAGTTCCACTCCACGATGATGGAGCCCTGGGACGGCCCGGCCTGTGTCACCTTCACCGACGGCACCCAGGTCGGCGCCGTGCTCGACCGCAACGGCCTGCGCCCCGGCCGTTACTGGGTCACCGACGACGGCCTCGTCGTCCTCGGCTCCGAGGTCGGCGTCCTCGACATCGACCCCGCCAAGGTCGTCCGCAAGGGCCGCCTGCAGCCGGGCCGGATGTTCCTCGTGGACACCGCTGAGCACCGCATCATCGAGGACGACGAGATCAAGGCCCAGCTCGCGGCGGAGAAGCCGTACGCCGAGTGGCTGGAAGCCGGCGAGATCGAGCTGTCCGACCTGCCCGAGCGTGAGCACATCGTGCACACCCACGCCTCGGTCACCCGCCGCCAGCAGACCTTCGGTTACACCGAGGAGGAGCTGCGCGTCATCCTCGCGCCGATGGCCAAGGCCGGTGCCGAGCCGATCGGTTCGATGGGCACCGACTCGCCGATCGCCGCGCTGAGCGACCGCCCGCGGCTGCTCTTCGACTACTTCACCCAGCTGTTCGCGCAGGTCACCAACCCGCCGCTGGACGCCATCCGCGAGGAGCTCGTCACCTCGCTGCACTCCTCGCTGGGCCCGCAGGGCAACCTGCTCGACCCGACGGCCGCCTCCTGCCGCTCGGTCACCCTGCCCTTCCCGGTGATCGACAACGACGAGCTGGCCAAGCTCATCCACATCAACGCCGACGGCGACATGCCCGGCTTCAAGGCCGCGACCCTGTCCGGTCTGTACCGGGTGCACGGCGGCGGTGACGCGCTGGCCGCGCGCATCGAGGAGATCTGCGCCGAGGCCGACGCCGCCATCGACAACGGCGCCCGGCTGATCGTCCTGTCGGACCGCCACTCGGACGCCGAGCACGCGCCGATCCCGTCGCTGCTGCTCACCGCGGCCGTCCACCACCACCTCATCCGCACCAAGCAGCGCACCCACGTGGGCCTGCTGGTCGAGGCCGGTGACGTCCGCGAGGTCCACCACGTCGCCCTGCTCATCGGCTACGGCGCAGCCGCCGTCAACCCGTACCTGGCGATGGAGTCCGTCGAGGACCTCGTCCGCGCGGGCACCTTCCTCTCGGACATCGAGGCCGAGCAGGCCATCCGCAACCTGATCTACGCCCTCGGCAAGGGCGTGTTGAAGGTCATGTCCAAGATGGGCATCTCGACGGTCGCCTCCTACCGCGGCGCCCAGGTCTTCGAGGCCGTCGGTCTCGACGACGCCTTCGTCGAGAAGTACTTCAACGGCACGGCCACCAAGATCGGCGGCGTCGGCATCGACGTCATCGCCAAGGAGGTCGCCGCCCGCCACGCCAAGGCGTACCCGGCCTCCGGCATCGCCCCGGCCCACCGCGCCCTCGACATAGGCGGCGAGTACCAGTGGCGTCGCGAGGGTGAGCCGCACCTGTTCGACCCGGAGACGGTCTTCCGCCTCCAGCACTCCACGCGCACCGGCCGCTACGACATCTTCAAGAAGTACACCGAGCGCGTGAACGAGCAGTCCGAGCGCCTGATGACGCTGCGCGGGCTCTTCGGCTTCAAGTCGGACCGTCCCTCGATCTCCATCGACGAGGTCGAGCCGGCCAGCGAGATCGTCAAGCGCTTCTCCACCGGCGCCATGTCGTACGGCTCCATCTCCAAGGAGGCGCACGAGACCCTCGCCATCGCCATGAACCAGCTGGGCGGCAAGTCCAACACCGGTGAGGGCGGCGAGGACCCGGAGCGTCTGTACGACCCCGCCCGGCGTTCGTCGATCAAGCAGGTCGCCTCCGGCCGCTTCGGCGTCACCTCCGAGTACCTGGTCAACGCCGACGACATCCAGATCAAGATGGCCCAGGGCGCCAAGCCCGGCGAGGGCGGCCAGCTGCCCGGCCACAAGGTCTACCCGTGGGTCGCCAAGACGCGTCACTCGACACCGGGCGTGGGCCTGATCTCCCCGCCGCCGCACCACGACATCTACTCCATCGAGGACCTGGCCCAGCTGATCCACGACCTGAAGAACGCGAACCCGCAGGCGCGGATTCACGTGAAGCTGGTCTCCGAGGTCGGCGTCGGCACGGTCGCGGCGGGTGTGTCGAAGGCGCACGCGGACGTGGTGCTCATCTCCGGCCACGACGGCGGCACGGGTGCCTCGCCGCTGACGTCGCTGAAGCACGCCGGCGGCCCCTGGGAGCTGGGCCTCGCGGAGACGCAGCAGACCCTTCTCCTCAACGGCCTGCGCGACCGCATCGTCGTGCAGACCGACGGCCAGCTGAAGACCGGCCGTGACGTCGTCATCGCCGCGCTGCTCGGCGCCGAGGAGTTCGGTTTCGCGACCGCGCCGCTCGTCGTCTCCGGCTGCGTCATGATGCGCGTCTGCCACCTGGACACCTGCCCGGTCGGCATCGCCACCCAGAACCCGACGCTGCGCGACCGGTTCTCCGGCAAGGCCGAGTACGTCGTCAACTTCTTCCAGTACATCGCCGAAGAGGTCCGCGAGATCCTCGCCGAGCTCGGCTTCCGCACCATCGAGGAGGCCGTCGGCCACGCCGAGACGCTGGACGTCACGCGTGCCGTCGACCACTGGAAGGCGCAGGGCCTGGACCTGGAGCCGCTGTTCCACGTGCCCGAGCTGCCCGAGGGCGCGGTGCGCCACCAGCTCATCGAGCAGGACCACGGCCTGGAGAAGGCGCTCGACAACGAGCTCATCAAGCTCGCCGCCGACGCGCTGGCCGCGGACTCCGCGACCGACGCCCAGCCGGTGCGCGCCCAGGTCAAGGTCCGCAACATCAACCGCACGGTCGGCACCATGCTCGGCCACGAGGTGACGAAGAAGTTCGGCGGCGCGGGCCTGCCCGACGACACCATCGACATCACCTTCACCGGCTCGGCGGGCCAGTCCTTCGGTGCCTTCCTGCCGCGCGGTGTCACGCTGCGCCTGGAGGGCGACGCCAACGACTACGTCGGCAAGGGCCTCTCCGGCGGCCGTGTCGTCGTCCGCCCGGACCGGGGCGCCGACCACCTCGCCGAGTACTCGACGATCGCGGGCAACACCATCGCGTACGGCGCGACCGGCGGCGAGCTGTTCCTGCGCGGTCGTACGGGCGAGCGGTTCTGTGTCCGCAACTCCGGTGCGACGGTCGTCTCCGAGGGCGTGGGCGACCACGGCTGCGAGTACATGACCGGTGGCCACGCGGTGGTCCTGGGCGAGACGGGACGAAACTTCGCGGCCGGCATGTCCGGCGGTATCGCGTACGTCATCGACCTCGACCGGGACAACGTCAACGTCGGCAACGTCGGCGCCGTCGAGGCCCTCGACGACACCGACAAGCAGTGGCTGCACGACGTGGTCCGCCGCCACCAGGAGGAGACCGGGTCCACGGTCGCCGAGAAGCTCCTCGCCGAGTGGGACACCGCCGTCGAGCGCTTCAGCAAGATCATCCCCAGCACGTACAAGGCAGTGCTCGCCGCCAAGGACGCCGCCGAGCGAGCCGGTCTGTCCGAGACCGAGATCACCGAGAAGATGATGGAGGCGGCGATCAATGGCTGACCCGAAGGGCTTCCTGAACCACGGCCGTGAGGTCGCCAAGTCCCGCCCGGTCGACGTGCGTCTGAAGGACTGGAACGAGGTCTACGTCCCCGGCTCCCTGCTGCCGATCATCAGCAAGCAGGCCAGCCGTTGCATGGACTGCGGCATCCCGTTCTGCCACAACGGCTGCCCGCTCGGGAACCTCATCCCCGAGTGGAACGACTACGCCTACCGCGAGGACTGGGCGGCGGCGTCGGAGCGCCTGCACGCGACGAACAACTTCCCGGAGTTCACGGGCCGGCTGTGCCCCGCTCCCTGTGAGTCGGCCTGCGTGCTCGGCATCAACCAGCCGGCCGTGACCATCAAGAACGTCGAGGTCTCGATCATCGACAAGGCGTGGGACGCGGGCACCGTCGCTCCGCAGGCCCCGGAGCGCCTGTCCGGCAAGACCGTCGCGGTCATCGGCTCGGGCCCGGCGGGCCTGGCGGCCGCCCAGCAGCTGACGCGCGCCGGTCACACGGTGGCGGTGTACGAGCGCGCGGACCGCATCGGCGGCCTGCTGCGCTACGGCATCCCCGAGTTCAAGATGGAGAAGCGGCACATCAACCGCCGTATCGAGCAGATGCGCGCGGAGGGCACCCGCTTCCGTACCGGCATCGAGATCGGCCGCGACCTCAAGGCGACCGACCTGAAGAAGCGGTACGACGCGGTCGTCATCGCCGCCGGTGCCACGACCGCCCGCGACCTCCCGGTCCCCGGCCGTGAGCTCAAGGGCGTCTACCAGGCGATGGAGTACCTGCCGCTGGCCAACAAGGTCCAGGAGGGCGACTACGTCACCTCGCCCGTCTCGGCCGAGGGCAAGCACGTCGTCGTCATCGGCGGTGGCGACACCGGCGCCGACTGCGTGGGCACCGCCCACCGCCAGGGCGCGGCGTCCGTCACCCAGCTGGAGATCATGCCCCGTCCGGGCGAGGACCGGGCGCCGCACCAGCCGTGGCCGACCTTCCCGATGCTGTACAAGGTCACCTCCGCGCACGAGGAGGGCGGCGAGCGGGTCTACTCCGTCTCCACCACCCACTTCGAGGGCGACGAGGACGGCAACGTCCAGTGGCTGCACCTCACCGAGGTCGAGTTCATCGATGGCAAGCTGACCCCGAAGCCGGGCACGGAGCGCAAGATCCCCGCCCAGCTGGTGACGCTGGCCATGGGCTTCACGGGCACCGACCGCGAGAACGGCCTGGTCGACCAGTTCGGCCTGGAGCTCGACGAGCGCGGTAACATCGCCCGCGACGCCGACTTCCAGACCAACATCCCCGGTGTCTTCGTCGCCGGTGACGCCGGCCGCGGCCAGTCCCTCATCGTCTGGGCCATCGCGGAGGGCCGCTCGGCCGCCCGCGGCTGCGACCGCTTCCTGACCGGTGCCAGCGAACTGCCGGCGCCGATCAAGCCGACGGACCGCTCGCTGATGGTCTGACGGCCGTACGAGAGGTGACCTGCGGGTCACTCCACAAATGTCCCGTACAACGGCGTACGGAACTGAACGCGACGCTCGCCCTACTGTCCCCGACCGGACGCCGGGCGGGCGTCGCGGCGCTTTCCGTCAGGTTCCCCCGGGGTAGACATCCCTGACGACCGATGGAACAACGGGAAGTGGGCGTGTTACTTTCGCGTCTCGGTCGCGCGTATCAACGACTGGCGGGGGATGAGTCGGTGGCGACGGGGGTGAGGCCGGTACGAGCGGACGGCGGGTCGGCCGATTTCCGGCGCGGGCCGCTTGTCGAGGCGCTCTGCGGCCTGTCCTGCATGCGCGACCCACGCAGCCGCGCCGCCTTCGCCGAAGCCCTGGACGAGGACTACGGCATAGCGGCCACGCTGACGGGTGATGCCCGCATCGACATCGCGCGTATGGTGCGCGCGGCCCTGCGCGTGTCCCAGGGAGTCCACGCGCTCGTGGAGACGACGGAACTCTTCGCGGGTGCCGAGGTCGCCGCACAGATCGGATGCCTGCTCGACCCCGTCCGGCAGGACACCGACACGGGACCCGACCTTCGTATGGACGCACCGCTCGGCTGGGAGGAACAGGCAGCAGCACGCCGGCTGCTGTCCATGCCCCCTCTCTTACCCGTGCGGCGACTGCGGGACGGGCTCATTCGTGAACTGGCCGTCCCGCTGAGCCCCGACCTCGACATCGGACAGCTCTTCAGCCGCGCCCTCACGCTCAACAACCAGCCCGACGGACTGCCCCCGTCCGTGCTCCTGCTCGACCTCGCGGCGGACCTGACCCCGCCCGGCGAACCCGCCGACCGCTTGCGGGAGTTGGCCGCGACCGTCGCCGGGCGGCTCGAACTCGGCCAGGCGCTCGAACGCCGCCGGGCCGCCCGCGCCCGGCCGGCCGGCGGAGCCGAAGCCCCCCGCTGCCTCCTCGTCATGGTCGACCCGGCCCGGGACGGCACCGCGGACATCGAGGTGCAGTACTGGGTCAACCCCGTACCCGGACGCTGGAACCCCCGCCAGGGCCGCTCGCGCACCACGACCCCCGACGGCCTCGCAGAAGCCGTGACGAGCGCCGTCAGGGCCGGGGCGCGGCTGTGGGCCGAGGCCCACGATGCGGATGCGGGGCCCGAACTCCCGCCGCCCTACATCGAGTTCGCCCTGCCCTATGAGTGGCTCGTCCGCGATGTCACCGCCCTGCCGCTGGAGACGGGGGACGGAGCGAGCCTGCCGATCAGCCCGAGGTTCCCGGTGCATCTGCGCTGCCTGGAGCGGATGCGCGGCGGCGACCCGATCCAGCTCGCCCTCTGGCGGTCGCGGTGGCGAGCCCTGCACGCAGGGGGCGCACAGGTGCATCACTGGCGCGAGAACGACATGGAGCGCCTGTCCGACTGGCAGACCGAGTTGGCGCTGCACGGCGAGCGCACCGTCGTGCTTCTCGATGCCCCCGAGGGCGGCGCACCGCTCGCGGCCTTGCGTTCCGCGCTCGCGGAGGGAGTGGGCGTCGCCGTGTGGGATCGCCGGGGCGTTTTCTCCCACGAAAGCAGGGAACAGCTTCAAGCGGTGTTCTCTGCCGCGCCCACTCCGTCCCACATACCCCAGACCATCAGGCAACTGCGGGTGCGTGCCGCGCTCAACAAGTCCCCGGACATCGGGGAGCACATCGTTCTGTTCTGGGATGACCCGTACCGGCTGGTGGGGGCGTACTTCGACCCGCCCGAGCACGAGGAGCTCGCGGAATGAACGCCCGTGACAACCATGTGACAGCATCCGCCTGGCGCATCTTCAACGCCACGGGTGAACCTCCCAAGGAGGCCGAGGGGGCGCCGAAGCTGCCGCCGGCCCCGCCGTGGCGCGCCTTCGGCGGCGAACCGCTGCAGCATCCCGCGCCCTCGGACCGTGCGGGCGAGGTGCGCCGACTCGGCGCCGTGCAGTCCGTCGGCCAACTCGACGACGAGAGCGTCGACCTGGTGAACGCGGCCCTGATCCTGCGCCGTCCGCTCCTGGTCACCGGATCGCCGGGCGTGGGCAAGTCGACTCTCGCCTACTTGATCGCCCGCGAACTCGGTCTCGGCCGCGTCCTGCAATGGAGCATCGTCAGCCGAACGGTTCTCAAGGACGGTCTGTACGCCTATGACGCCATCGGCCGCGCCCAGGCCATCGCCTCCTGGCGAGGCGCCGGCACCGACCCGGCCGCGGGAGACGCCCAGCCGCCCCGACAGCCGCCGCTGGGGGACTTCGTGACCCTGGGACCGCTCGGCACCGCCCTGCTCGCCTATGAGCGTCCACGCATTCTGCTCGTCGACGAGCTCGACAAGAGTGACATCGACCTGCCCAACGATCTTCTGCATGCGCTGGAGAACGGCGCGTACGACATACCCGAACTGGTACGCAGTGATCGTCCCGAGGTCGAGGTGTACACCGACGACCCCGAGGGGCGGGCCGTGATCCGTGGCGGTCGGGTCGAGTGCCGGGAGTTTCCCGTCGTCGTGATCACGAGCAACGGAGAGCGGGAGTTCCCCGCGGCCTTCCGCAGGCGCTGTCTCCCGCTGCACCTGCGCCCGCCGAGCCGTGCCCAGCTGCTCGCCATGCTCGAAGCGCATCTCCAGGCCACGACCGAGGGCGCGGAGCGGATCGTCGACCAGTTTCTGCAGCGCATCGAAGGGGGCGGCACCCACTCCATCGATCAGCTTCTCAATGCCGTCAGGCTCTCCGCTTCCCACGCATTCCCGACCGGTGCGGACGGGGATAAGCTCGTGGAGACCCTGTTGCGCGACCTTGCGAAGGGCCGCTGATGGACGGCTTTGCCCGGGAACGCGCACCTGCCCCAGACGACAGCACCACAACACCGGGAACCGCACACGAGCATGCGGGCTTCGGCGCGGCTTTCGCGGAGCATGGAGACGGTGAGGCCGCGCTGCCGCGGCGGGACACCGAGGAGGTGCTGCGCTGGCAGGACCTGGCCGATGCCGGCTGGCTCACCGACACCTGGATCAGGCTCGGCCGCACGGCGGCACCGGGCCCGCCCGCCGAGAGTCTTCCGGGACACCCCGCGGGGCCGCTGCCGGCACCGGATCCACCCCTCGCGCCCGCGCCCGACCAGCCTGCCAGGCAGTCCTTATCGGCAAGCGAGCCGGCCCCGTTCAAGGACCTGGGGCCGTCCTTCGGCCGCGGTGCTCCTGTCGTATCTCCCGAACTGCTCGAGTCCTTCGAGCCGCCGGAGCCCGACGAACCGGCCGGCCCCGCCGAGGAGCGGCCGCCCCGCCAGGAGCGCTTACGTGGGCTCGCCGCCGCACTGGCTCGCGCGTTGCACCGGCTCGACGCCACGGTGCCCTCGCGCAGCGGGGTCGAACTCGACGAGCAGGCCACCGCGGAACAGGGGCTCGCGGACGGGCTGTGGCTGCCCATGTTCGTCCCCACCCCGGTCACGGCGCTCGACCTCGTGCTGCTGGCCGACAGCTGCGTCACGCTGACCATCTGGGAGCCCGAGGTGGCCGCGCTCGCCGCAGCCGCCCGTCACAGCGGGGCCTTCCGGGACGTACGTACGGCACGTCTGTCTCTCTCGTCCGAGGGCGGTACGTCGGTGCGCTGGGACTCGGGAGCCACCGCCGCCCCCGGGGAACTCGTCGACGGCCGGGGCGAGCGTGTGTTCCTGCTGGTCACCGACGGACTTGCGCACGGCTGGGCAGCGCCTGCCGCGGACCGACTGCTCAGCAGGCTCGCCCAGGCCGGGCCCACCGCCGTCGTCCATCTACTGCCGCCGCACCTGCGGCACCGCTCGTCCCTCTACCCGCATCCGGCCCTCCTGGAGGCGGGCGGCCGCAACGCCCCCAACACGGCGCTCGCACACCGGCCCCGGCAGGAGGATCCGAACCCGCTGCGACCCTTCCCAGCCGCGGACGACGGCATCGTCCCGGTACCGGTTCTCTCCCTCAAGGAGGGTTCCTTCCAGGCCTGGGCCGACATCGTGCGCGGCGGGCACGGGGTGCGTCGGGTCCTGCCGATCGTGCCGGCGGGCGCACTCGCCAAGGGCACGCCTGCCCGCGGTGTACGGCCGCCGCACACCGACTCCCGGTATGCGACCAGCGCCACCGTGCACAGGTTCCTGGAGGCCGCCGGACCGGTTGCCCGCCGTCTGGCCACACATCTCGCCGCCGCCCCCTTCGACCTGACCCTGATCGGCCAGCTGTGCGCCCGGATGCTGCCCGAGGCGGAACCGGCAGACATCGCCGAGGTGCTGACGGGCGGCCTCATCGACTGGGGGGCCTGCCCCGACGCACCTGCCCCGTCGCGGCACGAGGGCCCGTCGGCGGACGAGGGCCTCGCGGACTTCGCGCCCGGGGTCCGTGAGGCACTGCTCGCCACCAGTACCCGGTCTCAACTCGCACGTGTCGTCACGGTCCTCGGTGAACTGCCGGCGGCCGGTACCGAGGGGGCCGCGCTGCTCGCCGCCCTTCTCGATCCGCTCGAAGCGGAGCTGCCGGACCCCACGGCTGTCCGTCGGGTCCGGCTCGAACGGGCCGTCCTCAACGCGCTCTCGGGGCGACATGCCCTGCGTGCCCGGCTGATGGACACCGTAATCAACGCAAATGCCCACATTCAGGTGAATCCTGATGTTAAGGATCTCAGCGATGTGGGCAGTCACTCGGCGCGACAGGCGAACGAATTTCAAGGAGGCGGAGTGCCGACTCATCCGACCACGTCACCGATGAAACAGACTCCGCCGCAGCTCCCGGAAGACCTGGCACCCACCGTGGACGGAGAGCGGCCGGCCTCCGTCCGCGCCCCCGAACCGCCTCCTGCGCGGCCACCCTCCGGCGCGGCCCGCGCCCCCGCCATCATGGGCAACGTGCCGCCGCGGAACCGGTACTTCACGGGACGCGAGCAACTGCTCACCGATGTGGAGAGGCAACTGCGCGACGACAGCACGGCCGCGGTGCTCCCGCACGCCCTGCACGGCATGGGCGGCGTCGGAAAGTCGCAGATCGCGATCGAGTACGTCTACGCGCACCGCGGCGACTACAACGTCATCTGGTGGATCCCCGCAGAGAGCGAGAGCCTCATTCTCGGCGCGCTCGCCGAACTGGCGTCCCGGCTCGGCCTCGCCACCAGCCAGGAGGCGAACATGGCGGTGCCCGCCGTCCGCGAGGCGCTTCGAACAGGCGTTCCTTACGATAACTGGCTGCTCGTCTTCGACAACGCGGAGGCCGTCGACTCCGTGCGCTCCTATTTCCCCACCGACGGCCCCGGCAAGATCATCGTCACCTCGCGCAACCGCGACTGGGAGCGGGTGGCCACACCACTGTCCGTCGACGTCTTCAAACGGGACGAGTCGGTCAAGCTGCTCCAGCGCCGCGCCCGCGATCTGAGCCCCCAGGACGCCGAACGGCTCGCGGAGGCGCTGGGCGACCTGCCGCTCGCGGTGGAGCAGGCGGGCACCTGGCATGCCAACACCGGCATGGCCATCGACGAATACCTGCAACTGCTCGACGCCCGCCAGCCCGAGATCCTGGAGCTGGACCCCTCACCCGACTACCCGGTGTCGGTGGCGGCGGCCTGGGACATCTCCCTCGACCACCTCACCCGGGAACACCCGGGGGCACGGCGGCTGCTCGACGTGTGCGCCTGCATGGCCCCCGAACCCGTACCGCTGAGCGTGCTGCGCCTGGGCCGCGGCGGCGGCACCGAGGGCGCCCTGCGGCCCGTCCTGGCGGACAGCATCGGCCTCAGCCGCGCGACCCGGGTCCTGAACCAGTTCTCGCTGGTACGGCTCAACCACAGCTCCGGCACTCTCCAGATGCACCGCCTGCTCCAGACCGTGCTGCTCGCCAAACTCGACCCGGACAGCCGGGCCGCCATGCGCGAGGTCGCCCATCTGCTGCTCTCCAGCAACCGGCCCGGACACTACGCCCAGTCCACCCAGTGGCCCGACTACCAGCGACTGCTGCCGCACATCAAGGCGTCCGAGGCGCATCGCAGCACCGACACGTACGTGAGGGAACTGGTCTACGACACCGTGCTCTACCTCTACTACTGGGGTGACCACGACGCCGCGATCGAACTGGCCAGGGACGCCTGGACGGCCTGGCTGCACGACAGCGGCGAGGAGAACCTGCACGTCATCCGCATCGCCAAGATCCTCGGCTTCCTGCTGCGTCGAGCCGGCGTCGTGGGGGAGTCCTACACCCTCAACAAGGAAGCCCTGGACGTCTCACGGCGCGTCGGTGTGCCCGACGAGGACCTCATCGACTCCATGTGGCAGATGTCGGGCGCCCTGTGCTACGCGGGCCGCTTCACCGAGGCCCGGGACCAGGCACGGGAAGCGGTCGAACTGGCCCGTGACCGGTTCGGCCCCGACGATCTCAACACCCTCCTCGCCGCGCACAGTTACGGCGTGGCACTGCGTCTGTGCGGCGATTTCGAAACGGCGAGGGAACTGGACACCGAGACCCACCGGCAGTGGGAACTCCTCAACGGCCCCACCGATGTCCTCACCCTCAACACGCTCAACGGGCTCGGCTGGGACATCCTCGAGGGCGGCGACTACCACGGTGGCCGGGAGCAGCAGGAGGAGACGTACGACACCTACCGGGCGACGTACGGGGAAGAGGCGCCGGAGACCCTCACCGCGGCCCGCATGCTCTCGCTCGCCCGGCGCCGGGACGGGGACCTGGAAGGAGCGGCGAGCCTGAGCGAGGAGACGCTGCGCCTGTACAGCGTCCGCTACGGCTCGAACTACACCGACACGCTGGCCACCGCCCTTCAGGTGACCGTCGACCGGCGGCTGCTGCGCGACCTGGAGGGCTCGCGGTCACTGGGTGAGCAGGTCCTCGACCAGTTCCGGGACCGGCTGGGACCCGACCACGCCTACACCCTGATGGCCATGGCCAATCTGGCCGCCACGCACCGGGCCCGGAGCGACCTCGACACGGCGGAGCGACTGGCGGACGAGGCCACCGAGCGGCTGGAGGCCACCCTGGGGGCACGCCATGTGGTGACCCTCATGGTCATGCTGGGGCGGGCCAACAACCGTTACGCGGGCCTGGACTTCGGACAGGCACGCGAGATCGACGAAACAGCGCTCGAAGGGCTGACCGAGATCGCCGGGGAAGCCCACCCCGTGACGCTGGCCTGCATGGCCAACCTGGCTCTGGACCTGAGGGGCCTTGGTTCCACGACCCGTGCCGACGAACTGCGCAGGCGGGCGGTGGACGGGCTGTCGCGTGTGGTCCGTGACGGTCATCCGTGGCTGATGGCGGCCAGGTTCGGCCACCGTGTCGAAGCGGATCCCGCCCCCATGCCGCTGTAGCGGTGGTTCCTCGACTCGGGGGCAGGGGAACGGCAGCGAGCAGGGGGCACACATGTCCACAGTGGTCTTCATCCATGGCACGGGCGTCCGTGAGCCCGCGTTCGGCGAACTGTACGGTCGTTTCAGCACCGGCCTGAAGGCGCTGCGGCCCTCGCTTCATGTGGTCCCGTACTACTGGGGCGAGGCCCACGGAGCCACCCTTGCCGCCCAGGGTGCCTGCTTACCGCCCTCGTCGCCGGGAACCGCGCGCACCCTGGCGGCGCAGGACCCGGACGACGAGGCCTGGGGCGTCCTCTACGCCGACCCGCACACCGAACTCGCCCTCGCCGCGGCGGCCGGACCCGCAACGGGGGAACTCGCACCCGGGTCCGTGCCGCCCGGCCACCGAATACGCCACCTCCTGGACACCCTAGGCGAACGGCTGGACCCCGACGCCGGGGAACCCTGTCTGGACGGTCCCGCCCTCGCGCGGCAAGCCGCACTCCTGGCGTCGCAGCCTCTCCTGGGCCCCGCGAGTCTCGCCCTCGACCCGGCCGCGCTCGCGGAGGTGGTCGCTCGCGCCCTCGTCGCCGCCGCCGTCCGCGACGCCCTCGCCGCGGACGACCCGCTCATCCCCACCGGGGAACAACGCGACCGGGCCGTCGACACTCTCGGCGCGGCCCTCGGCGCGCCGGCCGCCGGCTCCGATCGCGGGCCCCGCAGGTGGCTGCTGCACCGGATGTCGAACGCCGTGGTGCGGCGCGTGGAACGCGGGCGCCGGCCCCTCACGGAAGCCGCCCATCCCACGGCGGGTGACATCCTGCGCTACCTGGCCCGCGGCGAACCCTTCCGCGCCGGACTCGCCGCGCTCGCCCTCACGACTCAGCCCCCGGTGACCTTCGTGGGGCACAGTCTCGGCGGCATCATCGCCCTGGAAACCCTCATCAGCAGACCGCTGCCCATGGTGCGCCTCGTCGTCACGGCAGGCTCCCAGGCGCCCTTCCTCTACGAGACCGGAGCGCTGCCCACCCTGGCGCATCCCGCGCCGCTGCCCGCCCATGTGCCGCCCTGGCTCAATTTCTACGACCCGCGCGACCTCCTCGCCCATGTCGGAGCGGAACTGTTCCCCGGGCGGGTCGACGACCATCAGGTCCTGTCCCGTCAGCCCTTCCCCGCGGCACACAGCGCGTACTGGACCAACCCGGCCGTCTACCGCCGCCTGGAAGCCGACATCCCATGAAGGCCCCACCCGCCGACCCCTCCCGGGTGCACGCGCTCATCGTGGGCATCGACTCCTACGCCGCCGGTGGCACATGGGATCTGCCGGGACCGGCCCACGACGCGGTGCGGCTCTACCATCTGCTGCACGGCGCCGGGGTCCCCGCCGCCAACCTGCGCCTTCACCTGGCCCCCCTGCCCGGCGAGACACCGCCCGTGCCGTACCGTCCGGCGGACCACGGAACGCTGCGGGCGACGCTCGTCGACGAACTGCCCGCCGTCACCGATGGCCAGGACCTCTGGGTGTGGTGGGGTGGACACGGCGTGCTCGACCGCGACGACCATGTACGGCTGTTCACGATGGACGCCACCGTGCGGGACAAGCGCAACCTCGACCTCGACGCGGCGATGAAGCATTACCGCACCGACGCGGTCCCGGGCTTCCACCGGCAACTGTGGGCGATCGACGCCTGCGAGACCTTCGAGGAGGAGCTCGCGTTCGCGCGCCGACTGCCCACCGACGCCTTCCCGGACGGCCGCCGCCTCCTCGCGCACCAGCAGGCCGAACTGCGTGCGGCAGGCCCCGGACGGCTCGCCGCCAACGACCCCACCCGCCGCACCGGTGTCTTCTCCGACCTGCTCCTCACTCTGCTCGGGCGGCGAGCCGGCGACCTCCCGGGGCTCCCGGACGTGGAGGAGTTCTGCGCCGCCGCGCGTGCGGAGGTCCGGGCCGTCGCGGGGGAGCACCCGCTGTCGTACGTCCGGATCCGTGGCGCCGGGCGCGAGGACATGGCGGCACCGCGTGCGACGGTGGCCGGAAAGGGTCTGCTGCGCAGAGCGGTCGACGCGCTCGTCGACTGCCCGTCCTTCCGGGATCCCGTCCAGCGCAGGGCACTCATCGACGCCCTGCCGGACCGGGTCGCCGAGCGGCTCCGGTACGGCGACAACGCCCGGATCGACGCGATGAACCTGCTCAACGGCCTCGACGAGGACACGGCCGCCGAGCTTCACGAGATCGTGACGGGGGCCGACGACGACCCCGCGAGAACCGCCGAACTCAAGGCCGCGCTCACGGAGTTCATCCACGACAGAGACAGCAAGAAGCGACGCCGGGCGCTGCCTCCGGCGTGATCGCGCGGTTCCCCGACCCCCGCCGCTTCGCCATGATGGAAGGGATGCGGGGCATCGCGTGCCACCGTCCTGAAGGGGGACGCCTTGGACCAGTCCGTACGCTCCGAGCCGACATCGCGAGAATCCGCCGAAGAATGGGAATCCGACCTCGTGGACCTGACCGGCGTGCCGCTCGCTCCGTCGCACGGCCTGTGCCTGCCGGCTCCTCCCGAGCGGCTGCTCATCGAGGTCCGGCGCCCGCGGAGCACCAGCACGGGCGGGAACAACCCGGGCCGGGCGGAGTAGGGCCGGCGGTGAACGGCCAGGGAACCTATCAGCCTTTGAAGTTGGCCGACCGCCACCTCGCCGAACTGGCCACCGGGGGCGGATCCGACGAGGCCCTCGACCAGCTGGAACGCGGTGAGCGGACCCGGCGGCTCCTGCTGCTGGGCGCGTTGCACGACCGTACCGACGCGCCCGTGGCTCCGCTCGGCTCGCCCGACGTGGCGTGGCAGGCCCTGCGCACCGCGTACCGGCGGGACGCCGGGCAGGTCGAGCGACTGCTCCTCAGCCCGTCCGTGGGCAGTTGGGTCGGGCACCTCCTGCGCCGGCTGCACGGCACCGCGGAGGGTCCGGAGCTGTGGACGGAGTGGGGTCATCTGCACCGCCTCGCGGTGAGCGCCGCCCTCCTCGCCAGCACCGACGTACACCTGCCCGTGCCCGTGACGGACGGCCGACTGCCGCTCCCGGGCCTGGGACTGCTGCGCCTTCCCGGGCGGTGGACGGGACACCGGGCGGCCCTGGCCACGGTGCACGCCGGCGAACTGACCGTCAGCAGCGGTCAGTACCAGGTCAGCCTTGACCCCGCCCACGGACCCGAGAGCGCGGTGTGGCTGCCACTGCGCAGCGTCGCCCCGGGCGTCCTCCTGGAAGATCTGGACCCCTACCGGGACCTCGACGGCCCGGTCGCCCCCGCCCGCCTCGACGCAGCCGAATTCGCGGCCTGGCGGCGGGTGTTCGCGGACGCGGGCGAGGTGCTCGGGGCTCGCACCGAACCCGGCCCCGGCCGGCTCGACCCCGGCCGCATCCGCTCCGTCATTCCCTGGGGCAGGGTCGGTGTACTGCCACCACCCGAGCCCACCGTCCGCCGCTCCGCGACCACCGGGGACGCCTACGGCGCGATGGTGATCACTCGTCCGGCCGGTGGGGTCATGCTGGCCGAGACCCTGGTCCACGAGTTCCAGCACAGCAAACTCGCCGCACTGCTCCACCTGTTCCCGCTGCTCGACGACGACCGCGCCGAGCGCTACTACGCCCCCTGGCGCGCCGACCCCCGCCATCTCACCGGCCTCCTGCACGGCGCGTACGCCTTCATCGGTGTCACCGGATTCTGGCGCGACCGCATGTCCGACGGCAGCGTCGCCCCGGGGACGGCCGCCTACTACTTCGCGCTGCGCAGGCTCCAGACCAGGCTCGTGGTGCGCACCCTCGCCACCAGCGACCGGCTCACCGCGCCGGGCCGCCGCCTGGTCGCGGGCCTCGCCGACACGCTCGACGGCTGGCTGCGTGAACCCGTGCCGGACGACGCACTGCGTCGCGCCCGCACGGCCGCCCACCTGCATCGGACGGAGTGGCGGCTGCGCAATCTGCGCCCTCCGCGATCCTCGCCCCGTCCGACCACCGCGTTCTGGCCCGACATCCGTACCCACGCCTTCGCCGTCCGCCCCGGCGTTCCGCGCACCGCCGACGAGTTCCTGGCGGCGGACGACCCGGAGGCCGCCACCAACCGTTACGCCCGGCTCGATCCGGTGGACCCACACGTCCGGGCGGGGCGTCTCGTCGCATACGCCACGCTTCACCCGGGCCGCACGGGTCGCCGGATACTGGCCCGCCCCGAGTCTGTCCGCCTGCCCGGATCCGCTACTCCACGGTGAACGTCTGCCCGTAGACCCGCCACGTCAGAGGAGTCGTCAAAGAGAGGTTTCCCTCCTCCAGGAACCGCCGCTGAGCCGTGTCGACCCGGCTGGTGTCGGCACCCGGTCGCCGCTCGCGCATGGCAGCCCGCCGGACGTCGAGGAAGGCGTCCAGGTACGCCTTCTCGGAGCCGCCCCGGGAGGGGGACTCGGCCCTGCGCAGAGCGCGTTCACGCAGGACGTAGAAGCCGTCCTCGTCGATGCCGGGGCCGTGGAAGACCATCGCGTCGTAGTACACGAACTGGCCGAGCGTGCCGAGGCCGTCGAGCTTGGCGAGGCGGACCGCCGGGTCGAAGTAGGCGCGGTCGCGCTCGGCGTCCTGGGCCGCGCGGAAGGCCTTCACCTCGGCCTCCGCCTTCCATGCGGCCCGGAAACCGGGGTCCAGGCCCTCGTGGGAGTCGGTGCCGTCGACCGCGCGCAGGGCGGGCAGATAGCGGGCGAGCCCGTTGTCCGGGTGGGCCTCGGTGTAGTTCTCGACCAGGGTGAGCAGGTCGTGGGTGCCGGTGCAGAAGCCGATCGTGCCGGCCGTGTAGCCCTGCCCGTCGCCGAGGTCCTCGATGTCGCCGTAGGTGCGGCGCCAGTCCAGCGTCGAGCTCTCGGCGGTGGCGACCAGCTGCTGGGCCAGCTCCTTCTTCGCCGGCGCCGCCAGCCCCGGCGGCAGGCTCGCGATCAGCTCGTCGTCCGCCGCCCGCTCCTGCTCGGCCCGGCTCTTGGCCTCCCGCCGGGACCCCTCCTGGGCGGTGACGACCGCGGACTCAGCGCCCGTGCCGTCGCCGGACTCCGCCGGGACGAGAAAGTAGACGGCCGCGCCGACGGCGACGGGAACGGCCGCGAAGAGCAGCACACCGATACGTCTCACTGGGCCACCCCTCCACCCGTCAGCTCCGACACCTTCGCCACCGCGACCACCACCAGCAGGACCAGCACGCTCACACAGGCGGCCGTCTGGATCAGGGCCCGGCGCGCGGTGCGTGGAGTGTAGGCGTAGGCGAGGGTCACCGCGGCTCCCGTGAGGAGACCGCCGAGGTGGCCCTGCCAGGAGGTGAGGCCCGCGGAGAGCAGGAGCCACAGGAGGAGGAAGGCCATGAAGCGGTTGACGCCGCGCATGTCCGCGCCGACACGGCGGGCCAGCACGTAGTACCCGGCGCCGAGGCCGAAGATCGCCCCGGACGCGCCGACCGACTCCGTGTTCACGTCGGTCAGCAGCAGCTCGAACACCGAACCGCCCAGCGTCGCCAGCAGGTAGAGCGCGAGGTAGCGGACCCGGCCCAGCATGGGCTCGACGATCCGGCCGAGCTGCCACAGCGAGAGCATGTTCATCACGATGTGCAGCAGCCCGAAGGTGCCCTCGGTCGGCGGCAGGTGGAGGAAACCGCTGGTCAGCAGCCGCTCCCACTGGCCGGCGACCAGGCCCTCGGCGTGGAATCCGGATGGGTACCCGGGCTCGTAGACGTAGTAGAGGCCGTCCGGGCCGACCAGCCGGGCGCTGAGCATCGCGAAGCGGTCCACGATCTCCGGGCGCACCACCTCGGCCAGATAGGCCAGGACGTTGAGGCCGATGAGCACGGAGGTCACGAGCGGCGTCGCGGCGATCCGGCCGCCGACGACCGTCCGGGCCTGCCGCACCGACCGCGCGCCCTCCTTCACGCACTCCACGCACTGATGGCCGACGGACGCCTCACGCATGCAGTCCGGGCAGATGTACCGGTCGCAGCGGACGCAGCGGACGTGGGACTCCACCTTGGGATGGCGATAGCAGGTGGTGGCGGACTCGGTGGAAGGGGTGGACTCGGGCTCCACAGCCGGCTCCTCGAAGGGGACGGGACGAACGATGAGCCGGTGGGGTCGGCGGCGAACAAAATAGCGAACACCTGTGGACGGAGGGAGGGGCGGGGCCGGTGGTGCCGTAACCTCGGCAACCAGCCGGGCGTACGAGGGGGAGACCATATGGCCGCGATCAGTCTCAGCAAGGTCGAGGAGACCGCGCCCGCGCTGGTCAGCCTGTACAAGAGCGCCGGGGTGTCGCTTCACAAGCACGGGCTCGACGGCGTGCGTGCCGCGGTCTACCTGGTGGTCGACTACTCCGGGTCGATGAAGCCGTACTACAAGGACGGCAGCGTACAGGCGCTCGCCGACCGGGTGCTCGGCCTGGCGGCCCACTTCGACGACGACGGGACCGTGCCGGTCGTCTTCTTCTCCACCGACGTCGACGCCGAGACCGAGATCGCGCTCGCCGACCACCAGGGGCGGATCGAGCGGATCGTGGCCGGGCTCGGGCACATGGGCAAGACCAGCTACCACCTGGCGATGGACGCCGTCATCGACCACTACCTGGACAGCGGGTCGAGGGACCCCGCCCTGGTGGTGTTCCAGACGGACGGCGGGCCGATCAACAAGCTCGCCGCGGAACGGTATCTGTGCAAGGCGGCCCCGCTCCCGCTGTTCTGGCAGTTCATCGGCTTCGGGGACCCGACCAGCAAGCAGTTCGACTTCCTGCGCAAGCTCGACGACCTGGCGGTTCCGGCCAAGCGGGTGGTCGACAACGCCGGGTTCTTCCACGCCGGTTCGGACCCGCGGACCGTGTCCGACGCCGAGCTGTACGACCGCCTGGTCGGGGAGTTCCCGAAGTGGCTGGTGGCGGCGCGGGCGCAGGGGATCGTACGGCCGTCCTGACGCCCGGCCGGGGGTGTCCGCCCCGTTGGCGGGCCCCCTGCGCCCATGTCACCCTGTGGTTGATCCGACGGGGAGGCGACGACATATGGACGGCGCACGATCGGGGAACGACGGGACGACGGGTGCGCGGCGGCCGGCCCCGCCCGGCAAGGGCGAGAAGATCGCCGACTGGGCCGACGGACGGCTCGGGCTGTACGCGCTGGCCAAGGCCAACATGCGCAAGGTCTTCCCGGACCACTGGTCCTTCATGCTGGGCGAGGTCTGCCTCTACAGCTTCCTCGTCCTGATCCTCACCGGCGTCTACCTCACCCTCTTCTTCGACCCCAGCACCAACGAGGTCGTCTACAACGGCACCTACGAGCCCCTCAACGGCGTCCTGATGACCCGGGCGTACGAGTCCACCCTCGACATCAGCTTCGACGTGCGCGGCGGGCTGCTCATCCGGCAGATCCACCACTGGGCGGCGCTGGTCTTCGTCACCGGCATGCTGGTGCACATGATGCGGGTGTTCTTCACCGGCGCCTTCCGCAAGCCCCGCGAGATCAACTGGGTGTTCGGCTGGACGCTGCTGATGCTCGGCATCATCACCGGCCTGACCGGCTACTCCCTCCCCGACGACCTGCTGTCCGGCACCGGTCTGCGGTTCGCGCACGGCGCGATCCTGTCCATCCCGATCGTGGGCACCTACGTGGCGTTCTTCCTCTTCGGCGGGGAGTTCCCCGGCGAGGACTTCATCGCCCGGCTCTACCCGATCCACATCCTGCTGCTGCCCGGGATCATGCTCGGCCTGGTCGCAGCCCATCTGATCCTGGTCTTCTACCACAAGCACACCCAGTACCCCGGCCCCGGCCGGGACCAGAAGACGGTCGTCGGCATGCCCTTCCTGCCGGTGTACATGGCCAAGGCGGGCGGCTTCTTCTTCCTCGTCTTCGGCGTCCTGGCGCTCATGGGCGGCGTCGCCAGCATCAACCCGGTCTGGGCCTTCGGCCCCTACCGCCCCGACCTGGTGACCACGGGCGCCCAACCCGACTGGTACCTCGGCTTCTCCGAGGGACTGATCCGGGTGATGCCGGGATGGGAGATCAACTTCTGGGGCCACACCCTGGAACCCGGCGTCTTCATCCCCTTCTCCCTCTTCCCGCTGATCCTGCTCGCGCTCGGCGTGTATCCCTTCGTCGAGGCGTGGATCACCGGCGACAAACGCGAGCACCACCTCCTCGACCGGCCGCGCAACGTGCCCGTGCGCACCGGCCTCGGCGCGGCCTGGCTGAGCCTGTACGCGGTGCTGCTGATCGGCGGCGGCAACGACATCGTGGCCACGCATCTGCATCTGTCCATCAACGCGATCACCTGGTTCGTCCGGATCTCGGTCTTCGTCGTGCCGGTCCTCACCTACTACGTGACCAAGCGGATCTGTCTCGGGCTGCAGCGCCGGGACCGGGACAAAGTGCTGCACGGCAGGGAGACGGGCACCATCAAACGGCTCCCGCACGGTGCGTACGTCGAGGTCCACGAGCCCCTCTCGCAGGCGCAGCTGTTCACGCTCACCCAGCACGAGCAGCCGCCGCCCTACGAGATCGGTCCGCTCGTCGACGCGAACGGCGTCCGGCGCCGGGTCGGCCCGACGAAGCGGGTGCGGGCCCGGCTGGCGCGGGCGATGTTCGGGCCGCAGACGCGCATCACCAAGCCGACGGTCGAGGAGTACCGCGAGCTCACCAGCGACACCAGCGGCGATCACCACTGAGGGCGCGGGCGGCTCAGCGGGCGCTCAGTACTTCGGCTCTGCATTCCTCCGGGTCGCCCCAGGCGGTCCGCAGCGCGCGGGCCTTGGGCAGCCAGAGCGACAGGTCGTACTCCGCCGTGTAGCCGATCGCGCCGTGCAGCTGGAGCGCGGTACGGGCGGCGGCGTACGCGGCCTCGCAGGCCGTCACCTTGGCGGCGGCGACGTCGGCGGGCGCCATGGTGAGCGCGGCGCCGAACAGCAGCGGCCGGGCGAACTCCAGGCCGATCCTGGCGTCGGCCAGCCGGTGCTTGACGGCCTGGAACGAGCCGATGGGCACGCCGAACTGGGTGCGCTGACGGACGTGGTCGACCGTCCGTTCGAGCAGGGCGTGACCGACGCCGAGGGCCTGGGCGGCGGTGGCGAGGCGGGCGTAGGCGAGCGCGCGGGCGGTGACGGGTGCGGGGCCGAGGAGTTCGCCGCCGGGGTCGAGAGGGGTGAGGCGGCGGGCCGGGTCCAGGGAGGGGCGGACCGGGCCGTGGCCGGGGGAGAGGCGCAGGCCTTGGGAGGTGAGGGCCAGGCGGGTCGTGGCCACGTCACCGTCCAAGGCGTACGGCGCCGTCCACGCCAGTGTCGCCATGGCCTCGCCCGACGCCAGCGCCGGCACCAGACGCTTGGCCGGGCCGGGGTCCGGCAGATCGGTGAGCAGGATCGCCGCCGTGACCGTCTCCACCAGCGGTCCCGGCACCGCGTGTCGCCCCAACTCGACGAAAGCGACTGCGAGTTCGACAGGCCGGGGACCCAGCCCCTCGTACGCCTCCGGAACCGCCAGCCCTAACACCCCCGCCTCGGCTATACGGCCCCACAGCGCCCGGCCCCGCGCATGCTCACCTCGGCCCCAGTCCCGGATGGCCAAAGGCGTGTCGGCGGCCGCCAGCATGGCGTTCAGCGAGTCGCCGAAGGCGCGCTGCTCGGGGTCGAGGAGGAAGCGCATCAGCGGGGGTCCTTTCGGTGGCGTCGACGCGGCCTGGTCACCGTCGGCCCTTCGGCAGGCCCAGGAGGCGCTCGGCGATGATGTCGCGCTGGATCTCGTTGGTCCCGGCGTAGATCGGGCCGGCGAGGGAGAAGACGTACCGCTCCGCCCACTCCGTGTCGGCCAACTCACCCTCGGCGCCCAGCAGATCCAGGGCCGTCTCGTGCAAGGCGATGTCGTACTCCGACCAGAAGACCTTGTTCAGACTGGACTCCGGGCCGATCGGCTCGCCGTCGAGGAAACGGGAGGCCGCGGCGAAGGTGAAGAGCTGGTGGGCGCGGGCGCCGATCAGGGCGTCGGCCACGCGGCTCCGCGTGCTCTGCGGGCTGCCCCGGTCCTGCCAGAGCCGGTGAAGCCGGTCGGCGCTCGCAAGGAAGCGACCCGGGGAGCGCAGCATCAGACCGCGTTCGTTGCCCGCCGTCGACATCGCGATCCGCCAGCCCTGGCCCGGCTCGCCGATCACCTCCTCGTCCGGCACGAACACCTCGTCCAGGAACAGCTCGGCGAAGGCGGGTTTGCCGTCGAGGCGGGCGATGGGGCGGACCGTGACACCGGGGGCGCGCAGGTCGAACATCAGGTAGGTCAGGCCCTGGTGGGGCTTCGGGGCGTCCGGATCGGTGCGGAACAGACCGAACGCGCGATCGGCGAAGGCGGCCCGTGACGACCAGGTCTTCTGGCCGGACAGCAGCCAGCCGCCCGCCACGCGCGTGGCCCTCGACCTGAGCGAGGCCAGGTCGGAACCGGCCTCGGGCTCCGACCACGCCTGCGCCCAGATGACCTCGCCGGTGGCCATGGGCGGCAGCACGCGCGCGCGTTGCTCCTCGGTGCCGTGGTCGAAGAGGGTCGGGGCGAGGAGGCTGATGCCGTTCTGATTGACGCGGCCCGGAGCGCCCGCCGCGTAGTACTCCTCCTCGAACAGCAGCCACCGCACCACAGTGGCGTCCCGGCCGCCGTACGTCGCGGGCCAGTTCACCACCGACCAGCGGTCGACGGCGAGTTCGGCCTCCCATGCGCGATGCGCCGCGAAGCCCTCCTCTGTCTCCAGCGAGGGGAGCGGACCGGCCGGCACATGCGCGCGCAGCCAGCCGCGGGCCTCGGCGCGGAACGCCTCGTCGGCCGCAGAGTGCGTGAGGTCCACCGCCACCGTCCTTCCCTAACAACTGTTTGGTAGGTTAGCGTGCTGCTATGACAAACGTCGAGGTGCCGACGTACGTTCCCGGGCACGGGCTGCTCCGCGGGCGCACCGCCGTCATCACCGCGGCGGCCGGCGCGGGCATCGGCGGCGCGACCGCCCGCCGCTTCCTCGAGGAGGGGGCGCGCGTCGTGCTCAGCGACGCGCACGCGCGGCGGCTGAAGGAGTACGAGGCGGAGCTGGCCGGGGAGTTCGGCGCCGCGTCGGTGGCCGCGCTGCCCTGCGACGTCACCGACGAGTCGCAGGTGGCGGCGCTGTTCGAGGCGGCCGTCGCCGAGCACGGGCGGCTGGACGTCGTCGTCAACAACGCCGGTCTCGGCGGGACCTCACCCCTCGTCGACATGACCGACGAGCAGTGGTCGAAGGTCCTCGACGTGACCTTGAACGGCACCTTCCGATGCACCCGGGCCGCCCTCCGCCGGATGCGTGGGACCGGCGGAGTGATCGTCAACAACGCCTCCGTCGTCGGCTGGCGCGCCCAGGCCGGACAGGCGCACTACGCCGCCGCGAAGGCGGGCGTGATGGCGCTGACCCGGTGCGCGGCGATCGAGGCGGCCGAGCACGGGGTGCGGGTCAACGCCGTCTCCCCGAGCCTCGCCATGCATCCCCACCTCGCGAAGGTCACGACGCCCGAACTGCTGCAGGAACTGACCGCGCGCGAGGCCTTCGGACGGTACGCCGAGCCCTGGGAGGTGGCCAACGTGATCGTCTTCCTGGCCTCGGACTACTCGTCGTACATGACCGGAGAGATCGTCTCCGTCAGCAGCCAGCACGCCTAGGACGACAATGGACCCGTGCCGACCAAGAAGAAGCCCCAGGTGACCGCCACCGGAAAGCCCGCGGCCGCTGCCGCCCAGGCGCGCCGCCGGGAACTCCTCGACACCGCCGCCGAGGTCTTCGCCGAGCAGGGCTACAACGCCACCACCGTACGCAAGATCGCCGACCACGCGGGCATGCTCGCGGGCAGCCTCTACTACCACTTCGACTCCAAGGAGTCGATGCTGGAAGAGATCCTGCGCTCCTTCCTCGACGAGCTGTGGGGTGGCTACGACGCCGTCCTGGGCGCCGAGCTCGGCCCCCGAGAGACCCTGGAAGCGCTGGTGACCGAGTCGTTCCGGGAGATCGACCGGCACCGCGCCGCCGTCGCGATCTACCAGAAGGAGAACCGGCAGCTGGTGGCGCAGGAGCGGTTCGCGTTCCTCGCCGAGTCGCAGCGCAGGTTCGAGAAGGCGTGGCTGTCCACGCTGGAGCGCGGGGTCGCGGCCGGGGTGTTCCGGTCCGACCTCGACGTCCGGCTCACCTACCGGTTCGTGCGGGACACGGTGTGGGTCGCCGCGTCCTGGTACCGGCCCGGCGGACAGCACAGTCCCGAGGAGATCGCCCGGCAGTACCTGTCGATGGTGCTGGACGGGATCGCCGTACGTACGTAACTCACTGACGAGTCTGGGGAGTTGCCATGGCCGAGGCCTACATCGTGGAAGCGGTCCGTACACCCGTGGGGCGGCGCGGGGGAGGACTGAGCGCGGTCCACCCGGCCGACCTGGGCGCGCATGTGCTGAAGGAGCTGGTCGGGCGGGCCGGGATGGATCCGGCCGCCGTCGAGGACGTCGTCTTCGGGTGCCTGGACGCCGTGGGGCCGCAGGCCGGGGACATCGCGCGGACCTGCTGGCTGGCGGCGGGGCTGCCCGAGGAGGTGCCGGGCGTGACCGTGGACCGGCAGTGCGGGTCCTCCCAGCAGGCCGTGCACTTCGCGGCGCAGGGCGTGCTGTCCGGTACGCAGGACCTCGTGGTCGCGGGCGGCGTGCAGAACATGTCGATGATCCCGATCGCCTTCGCCACCCGGCAGGCCGCCGAACCACTCGGCCTCACCGCCGGACCCTTCGCGGGCAGCGAGGGCTGGCGGGCGCGGTACGGGCAGAAGCCGGTCAACCAGTTCGTCGGCGCCGAGATGATCGCCGCGAAGTGGGGGATCAGCCGGCAGGACCAGGAGGAGTTCGCGCTGCGCTCGCACCGGAGGGCCCTGCGGGCGATCGACGAGGGCCGCTTCGAGCGGGAGGTGGTGGCCTACGGCCAGGTCGGTGTCGACGAGGGGCCGCGCCGGGACACCTCGCTGGAGAAGATGGCCGGGCTGAAGCCGGTCGTCGACGGTGGCACGATCACGGCCGCCTGTTCCTCCCAGGTCTCCGACGGAGCGGCCGCCATGCTGCTGGCCTCGGAGCGGGCGGTGCGCGAGCACGGGCTCACGCCCCGGGCCCGGGTGCACCACCTCTCGGTCCGGGGCGAGGACCCCATCCGTATGCTCACCGCGCCCATACCCGCCACCGCCCACGCCCTGAAGAAGACCGGCCTGTCCATCGACGCCATCGACCTCGTCGAGATCAACGAGGCCTTCGCGCCGGTCGTCCTGGCCTGGCTGAAGGAGACCGGGGCGGATCCCGACAAGGTCAATGTCAATGGCGGGGCGATTGCTCTGGGGCATCCGCTGGGGGCGACGGGGGTCAAGTTGATGACGACCCTGCTGCATGAACTGGAGCGTACGGGCGGCCGGTTCGGGCTGCAGACCATGTGCGAGGGCGGGGGGCAGGCGAACGTGACGATCATCGAGCGCTTGTAGTGGTCAGGGGGAGCGGTCACCGCGCGAGGCGCGCCCTCACCTCCTCGGCCTCCTTCATGATCCGCTCCACCAGCTCCGCGCAGGACGGCAGGTCGTCGATCACCCCGGCGACCTGCCCCGACGCCATCACGCCCAGATCCGTACGGCCGTCCACCATGGACGCCTTCAGCAGCATCGGCGTGTTCGCCGCCAGCAGGACCTGGCTCCAGGTCATGTCCTTGCCATGTCTGAGCGCGCGACCGTCCTGGACCATGCGGAGCCAACTCGTGCCGGACAGCTTCCGGTAGCGCGCCGCCCTGCCGACCGCCTGGAGAAGCGTCCGCGCGCGGCCGGAGTGCTCCAGGGCGTCGACCAGTTCCGTGCGGAGCATCCGGTGCGGAAGGCCGTCGACGGCCCGGGTCACCGTCACGTCCTTGACCGTCGCCGCCAGATACCGGGCCTTCACCGCGTCCGGCACCGTCGAGTCCGAGGTGAGCAGGAACCGCGTGCCCAGGGCGATTCCCGACGCCCCGTAGGCCAGCGCGGCGACCAGACCCCGGCCGTCGAAGAAGCCGCCCGCCGCCACGACCGGTATGTCCACGGCGTCGATCACCTGCGGCAGCAGCACCGTCGTCGCCACCTCCCCGGTGTGCCCGCCGCCCTCCCCGCCCTGCACGATCACCGCGTCCGCGCCCCAGGCCGCGACCTTCTCGGCGTGCCGCCGTGCGCCGATCGAGGGGATGACGATGACGCCCGCGTCCTTGAGCTCGGTGATCAGCGCGGCGGAGGGCGCGAGGGCGAAGGAGGCGACCCGCACCCCCTCGTCGATCATCACGCGGACCCGGTCACCGGCGTCCGACGCGTCCGCGCGCAGATTGACGCCGAACGGCGCGTCGGTACGGGACCTGACCTCGCGTATCGCCTCCCGCAGCCGGTCCACGGTCATCGTGGCGGAGGCGAGGATTCCCAGGGCACCCGCGTTCGCCGCCGCCGAGACCAGCCGGGGGCCGGCCACCCAGCCCATCCCCGTCTGCACGATCGGATGGCGGACCCCGACCAGCCGGGTCAGCGGCGTGTCCATCACGCACCGACCTCCCGGGCTCGAGTGTTCGCCGGGTCGATGACCTCGCGGATGAGGCGCAGTTCGGCGGCGGTGGGCTCGCGGGTCGGTGGCACCAAGTCCGGGACGACCAGGTCGAACGCGGTCGCCTCCCGGACCTGGTCCAGAGTGACGCCTGGATGGAGCGACGCCAGACGCATCGCGCGGTCGGGCGTCGCGAAGTCGAAGACGCCCAGGTCGGAGATGACGCGTGGGATTCGGTGGAAGCGCGCGCCCGCCGCGTGGTCGTATCCCACCCCGCACACTATGTCGACCTTCTCGACGAACACCCGCCGGGAGTGCCGCGGGACCCAGTAACTGGTCGGGTTGTTGAGCGTGTTGACCGGCGCGCCGCGCACCCCGAGCAGTTGCCGTTTCGGTCGCTCCCAGTCGCCGATGCAGGAGATGTTCTGGTTGCCGTACCGGTCGATCTGGCTCGCGCCCATCATCACGTGCCGTCGCCCGCCGGTGACCAGGGCCAGATGCTGTCGGTACGGCAGCCACCCCTCGGTCGTGCCGTCCGGACGGACGACCATCGCCTCGCCGTCGGTCAGCAGCAGGTCCGGTGCGAAGGTCAGCCGTGCCAGCCGGGCGCCCACGGACGGGATCAGGCCCATGGGGCTCGCCAGGATCTCACCGGCGTCGCGCCAGGCCTCGGCGCAGGCGATCACGCAGTACTCGGCGCGGGTGGGCGGGAGAAGGGGCGTACCGCTGGACTCCGTCATGACCCCTCCCTGACCGCCGACTGGTACGCCTGCTCGTCACCGCCGAGGAACCGGGCCGTGAACTCCGGCCAGGGCGTGGTGGCGTACGTCTTCTGGAAGGCATCGTCCCGGCCGTAGTCGGGGGCGCAGGACGTGAAGTGCGCGCCGTTCGGGGCCTCGACGACCCCCGTCACCGTGTGCCGCTTGAGCAGGAGCGTCTGCGGGGCCGCGTCCTTCGTCAGCTCGGCGGTGTCGACGACCCGTTCGCACGACACGTACGCCGAGTCCGCCGCCTCGCAGAACAGGTCGTCGAAGTACGGGTCGGGGCCGAGGTACTGCCCGTTGCCCAGCCGGTCGGCGCGGTTGACGTGGACCAGTGCCGCGTCGAGCCGCAGGGCGGGCATGGCCACGAAGGTCTCCCCGTCGTCGTACGGCGAAGTCACCGTCCGCAGGGACGGGTTGACCCGCATCACGTCCGAGCCGATCCCTGCCCGCACCGGCAGGAACGGCAGCCGGTTCGCGGCGGCGTGCAGTCCCAACATGAACATCGCCTCGTCGACCTCCATCAGCTCGAAGGCGCCACGTTCGCGGGCGGCGCGGAAGTGCGGTTCGAGGGGGATGGAGTCGAGGGTGGCGAAGGGGGCGACGAGCCTGCGGATCCTTCCGGCCGCGGCGAGCATGCCGACGTCCGGGCCGCCGTACGAGACGACGGTGAGGTCGGTGATGCCGGACCGGAGCAGGGCCCTGACCAGGGCCATCGGTTTGCGGCGTGAGCCCCAGCCGCCGATGCCGAGGGACATGCCGCTGTGCAGCCGCGCGACGACCTCGTCGGCGGTCATCGTCTTGTCGCTCACTGCGCCCCCTCTTTCCCACTGCCGAAGGTGTCACGGACCCGGTCGGCCACGCCGCTCAGGTTGGCCTCGAAGGTGAAGCCCTGCTCGAAGCGGTAGCTGCGGCGCACGTCCACGGGGTCGATGCCGTTGATGGCGGCCTTGGCCAGCCGCAGCAGCTGTCCGTCCTTCGCGGCGATCTCGCCGGCCAGCTCCAGGGCGGCGGCGCGCAGTTCCCGGCGCGGTACGACCCGCCACACCGAGCCGTGGGCGTGCAGTTCGGCCGCGGTCGCCGTGCGTGAGGTGTAGTACAGCGCGCGCATCAGATGCTGGGGGACCAGCCGGGCCAGATGCGTGGCCGCGCCCAGCGCGCCCCGGTCCAGCTCGGGCAGCCCGAAGGTGGCGTCCTCGCTCGCCACGATCGCGTCGGCGTTGCCCACCAGTCCGATGCCGCCGCCCAGACAGAACCCCTGCACGGCCGCCACGACGGGCACCTCGCAGTCGTACACCGCGGCGAAGGCGTCCGCACAGCCGTGGTTGACGCCGATCAGCGCGCCGGCCCCGTCCCGCTGCAACTCCTTGATGTCCACGCCCGCGTTGAACCCGCGCCCCTCGGCCGCAAGCACGACGCACCGGATCTCCGGATCGCGGCCCGCCGCCCGCACGGCGTCGGCCAGGGCGAACCAGCCGTCCACCGGCAGCGCGTTGACCGGAGGGAAGTCGACCGTGACGACGGCGATCCCACTCTGTCCGCCCTGTCCGCCCTGTCCGCCCTGTCCGGTCCCCTTTTCCGGGAACGAGGTGGAGACACCCATGGCCGCATCAGCTACCTTTCCACCAAACGTTTGTTAGGTGACGAAGGGTAGCCGGGGATGGGGCTGGACGGGAAGGTCGTGGTCGTCACGGGCGGTACGCGCGGGGTCGGCGCCGGCATCGCGAAGGCCTTCGTCGAGGCCGGTGCGGAGGTAGTGGTCTGTGCGCGCAGACCACCCGAAGTCCCTCTGCCCGGCGTCGAGTTCAGGGAGCTCGACCTCCGTGATCCGGAAGCCGTACGGCACTTCTTCGCCGCCCTTCCCCGGCTGGACGTCCTCGTCAACAACGCGGGTGGTACGCCGTACCGGCGGTTGACGGACGTGGATGCCGGGCGGCACGCGCGCGTGATCGAGCTGAACCTGGTGGCACCCTTGACGGCCTCCCTGGCCGCGTACGAGCAGCTGAAGCGGGTGCGGGGGGCGGTGGTGATGATCGGCAGCGTCAGTGGTGGCCGACCCTCGCCCGGATCGGCGGCGTACGGGGCGGCCAAGGCCGGGCTGGAGAGCCTGGCCCGCTCGATGGCCGTGGAGTGGGCTCCGGAGGTCCGGGTCAACACGCTGGTCGTCGGCATGGTCCGCACCGAGCTGGCCCACCTCCACTACGGGGGCGAGGACGGTATCGCGAGCGTCTCCCGCACGGTCCCGCTGGGGCGTCTCGCCGAGCCTGCCGACGTCGGGGCGGCCGCCGTCTTCCTCGCCTCCGACGCCGCCGCCTACGTCAGCGGCGCGAGCCTGCTCGTGCACGGCGGGGGCGAGCGGCCCGTGTTCCTGGACGCCGCAACGGTCAACAAGGAGGCATGACATGAGCCGGATGTGTGAGGGCCGGGTCGTTGCCGTCACCGGCGCGGGGCGCGGGCTCGGACGCGCGCACGCGCTCGCGTTCGCCGCCGCGGGCGCGAAGGTCGTCGTGAACGACCTCGGCGTGGGGCTCGACGGTGCGTCTGGCGCCGCCGACAGCCCTGCCCGGCAGGTGGTCGACGAGATCCGTGCCGCGGGCGGTGAGGCGGTCGCGCACGGCGGGGACGTCGCCACCGGCGCCGGGGCCGCCTCCCTCGTGGCGGCCGCGTTGGAGACGTACGGGCGTCTCGACACCCTCGTGAACAACGCCGGGTTCCTCCGTGACCGGATGCTGGTCAACCTCGACGAGGACGACTGGGACGCTGTCGTACGCGTCCACCTCAAAGGCCACTTCCTTCCCCTGAAGCACGCCTCCGCTCACTGGCGGGCGGAGGCGAAAGCGGGGCGTACTCCCGTTGCCCGGGTCGTCAACACGAGCAGTGGTGCCGGGCTGTTGGGGTCGGTCGGCCAGGGGAACTACAGCGCCGCCAAAGCCGGCGTTCTCGGGCTGACCCTGGTCGCCGCGGCCGAGCTGGGGCGCTACGGCGTCCAGGTCAACGCGATTGCCCCCGCGGCGCGGACCCGGATGACGGAACGGACCTTCGCGGCGACGATGACCGCCCCTGACGCCGGGTTCGACGCCATGGCCCCGGAGAACGTGTCCCCACTGGTCGTCTGGCTCGGTTCCGCCGGGAGCGAGGGCGTGACGGGGAGGGTCTTCGAGGCGGAGGGGGGCCGGATCACCGTGATGGAGGGGTGGCGGGCGGGGCCGTCGGTGGACAAGGGGGCGAGGTGGAGGCCGGAGGAGGTGGGGGAGACGGTGGTTGAGTTGTTGGCGGAGGCGGGGGTGGCCGGGGCGGTGTACGGCGCGTAGGTTCCTCGCCCCCGCCGCCCCTACCCGTCCCATCCTTCTGGGGCTCCGCCCCAGACCCCGCTCCTCAAACGCCGGAGGGGCTGGATTTGCCGGGCCGGGGCTGGATCTTTCAGCCCGTCCGGCGTTTGAGGACGAGGCCCGAAGGGCCGATGCGGGGGTCTGGGGGCGCAGCCCCCAGGGATGGGACGGGTAGGGGCGGCGGGGGCGAGGAACCCTACGTGTCGCACTCCAGGACCGTCCGGCACAACCCACACCGCGCCCGGACCCGCCCCCGCACCGGCACCCGAATCCGCTGCTGACACGTCGGACACGGGAACGACACCCGCAACGGCCCCCGCCCGTCCGGCGTGAACGAGTACGGCACCCCCGTCCGCGCACCGGCACTCGTACCGGCACCGCCATCACCCTGAGCGTGCCGCCGATCATGGGCGTACCGCCGCCGCCCCGCCCACCCCGCGGCCGTCAGCGGCGGCTGCCGCTCGTCCCGCCGAGCCTCCGCAAGACCCTTCCCGTACGCCGTGTACGCCTGCGGACTGGTGAACCACACAGACGGATCCTCGGCGAAGACCAGCGCCCGCTTGGCGAGGACGTATCCGAACTCCTCCGGCGTCAGATACCCCAGCTTCTGCGAGGACGCCGAGTCCTCCCGGTAGGCGTCGAGGAGCAGCCAGCCCGCGCCGAGATACGTCGTCGCCGTGTCCGTCAGGATCTCGTTGTCCCGGGTGCCGGGGAAGGACAGGCCCAGGCGGTGCAGGTACACGTGCATCACCTCGTGGGCCAGCGCCGCGCCGATGTCGCGCCGATGCGTGCGGAAACGATCGTTCAATTCGACGAAGTACTCCGGCCCGGCGGCGAGTTCGACGTTCGCCGCGTGGGTCATCTCCCGGAAGCTGACGATCAGCCGGGCGTCCGGGAGGCGGTAGTGCCGGACGATTTCGTGGGCCACCCGCTGCGCACCCAGATACAGATCGTCCGTGTCGCAGAACGCCACGTCGGCCGGCGCCACGCTGGTCGCGAACGTCTGGACGGTGTCGTACGACAACCGCCTGTAGAGCGCGGTGATCGAGGCCCGCACCGTCTCCAGATGCGGGAAGCCGTGCTGGACCGGTCCGCCGTTCGCCACGCCCTTACCCCCAAGACGCCTGGAACCCGATTCCACTCTACGGGGATGTGAGGGGTTTTTCCCCGGCGAGGTTCCACGCCCGGGGCGTGAGATCCGTCCTTGTCAGGCATGCCACCCGATCTTCATACTGCGGGCCGCTCAACACGCCATGAGAGGACGTATGTTGACCCACAGCTCGCCGAAGAGAAGCGGCATGACCCTGGCCAAGAGAGCGGCGGCGGTGGGTGCCGTCGCCCTCGCGGTCGCCTCCCTCCAGCCCCTCAGCGCGAACGCCGCGTCCACCAGCCCGAGTGGCGCGTCCACTCGCGTCATCGGTGGAACGCCCGCCGCGCAGAACGAGTTCCCGTTCATGGTCCATCTCTCCATGGGCTGCGGCGGAGCGCTCTACAAGAAGGACGTCGTCCTGACCGCCGCCCACTGCGTGGACGGCTCCGGCAACAACACCAGCATCACCGTCACCGCTGGTGTCAACGACCTCGACTCCTCCGCCGCGATCAAGGTCAAGTCGAAGAAGGTCAAGGTGGCCCCGGGCTACGACGGCAACGGCAAGGACTGGGCGCTGATCAAGCTCGCCCGGCCCATCGACAAGCCGACGCTGAAGATCGCCACCACGGACCGCTACAACCGCGGCATGTTCACGATCGCCGGATGGGGCGACACCAAGGAGGGAGCCGGCACGGGCACGACCAAGCTCCGTAAGGCCACCGTTCCCTTCGTCGCCGACCGCGTCTGCAAGCGTCACTACGGGAACCGGCTGGTGTCGAAGGAGGAACTGTGCGCCGGCTGGCAGAGCGGCGGCATCGACACCTGCCAGGGCGACTCCGGTGGCCCCATGTTCCGCAAGGACGACGCGGGCAAGTGGCTCCAGGTCGGCATAGTCAGCTGGGGCGACGGCTGCGCCCGCACGGGCGTACCCGGTGTCTACACCGAGGTCAGCACCTTCGCCAAGGACATAGCCCGCGCGGCGAACGCCCTCTAGGCGCCCGCCGCACCAGCAGCGCGTCAGACGGCCCGGAGCACCGGGGCACCGGCCTCGCCGGACCCCGACCGGGCCGTCCCCTCCAGCTCCAGCACCCACACCTCGTTGCCGCCCTCCCGCAGGACGGGACCGGGGACGTGGAGCGAGCGCTGAGGGCCGGCCGACCAGTAACGGCCGAGGCCGAACCCGTTGATCCACGCGAAGCCGCGGGTCCAGCCCGGCAGCTCCAGACAGGCGTCACCGGCGCCGCGCACGGTGACGGTGCCCCGGTACAGCCCCGGGGCACCGTCCTCCGGCAGCTCCCGTGAGGGCACCGCCCGCACCTTCCCGAAGTCGTCCAGCGCCTCCAGCCGCAGCCCACGCGCGCGTACGTCGTGCAAGTACTGCCGCTCGTGCAGCACACCTCCGGTGATCCCCTTGGGCTCGCCCAGCCGCGGCCCGTAGTTGACCCGCCCCAGGGACTCCACCCACAGCTCCACGCGCGCGTACCCGGCGACAGGCTCCTTGAGGCACGCGTCGTCCTCGGTGAGCACCCCGGCCCGCTCCCCGTCGACGTACACCACGGCGAGATCCCGCAGCCCGCGCACGGTCAGCGGATACGGCTGCCGCGGACCCGGCACCGTCACCTCGTACCGCACCAGCCCTCGCTCGACGCCCAGTTCCTCGAACGTGGGCGGCACGGGGCCGGCGGTCTCCGCGCCACCCAGGGTCTCCAGTACGGCGGTGAGGGGCGCCCAGTCGGTCAGGTCCGCCTCGGCCGGGGTACCCAACGGGGCCGGGGCGGGCGGGACTTCGGGCAGCGGGCCGTCGGCGTACTCGGCGAGGACGTCCCGGAAGGCCCAGAACTTGGCCGTGGGGCGGCCGTACTCGTCGATCGGGGCGTCGTAGTCGTACGACGTCACATCGGGCTCCAGCGGCCCGTCGTGCAGCGCGCCGCCGCCCCGGTTGGCGCCCGCCCAGCCGGCGAAGTTCGTGCCGCCGTGCGCCATGTACAGGTTCACCGACGCCCCGCACTCCAGGATCTCCCGCAGAGCGGCCGCCGCGTCCCCGGGATCCCGTACGACGTGCTCGCCGCCCCAGTGGTCGAACCAGCCGCACCAGAACTCCATGCACATCAGCGGGCCGTCGGGGCGGTGCCGGCGCAGCGTCTCGAAGGCCACGCGCGCGTGGGAGCCGAAGTTCACCGTCGCCAGGATCCCGGGGACCGAGCCGCCGGAGAGCATGTGGTCCTCGGGGCCGTCCGAGGTGAACAGCGGGACCGTCACGCCGTGCTCGCGCAGCAGGTCCGCGAGATGGCGCAGATACGTGGCGTCCGAGCCGTAGCTGCCGTACTCGTTCTCGACCTGCACCATGATCACCGGACCGCCCCGGTCGATCTGCCGCGGCACGATCTCGTGCCGCAGCCGACGGAACCAGCTCGCCACATACCCCAGGTAGCGCTCGTCACGCGTACGCGCGCGTGCGCCCACCTCGGCCGTCAGCCAGGACGGCAGGCCGCCGTTCTCCCACTCGGCGCAGATGTACGGCCCCGGCCGCACGATCGCCCACAGCCCCGCCTCCCGGGCCGCGTCCAGGAACCGGCCCAGCGCCTGCACGTCCCGGCTGTGCCCCGGCACCGGCTCGTGCAGGTTCCACGGAACGTACGTCTCCACGCAGTTCAGGCCCATCGCCCGCAGCATGGCCAGCCGGTGCCCCCACCGCGCCTCGTGCACCCGGAAGTAGTGCAGCGCGCCGGACAGCAGCCGCACCGGCCGCCCGTCCAGCAGAAAATCCTGGTCCCCCACCGTGAACTCGCTCATGCGCCCCACCCTCGCCCCTGGCGCGGGTCAGGGTCCATGGACAAAGATCGGCGCTGCTTGGACCGAAGCGGCGGACGGGAGGTATGGGGATGTACCACACCTGGATGCGCTTCTTCACGCCCGGCCCCGCCCACCACCGCCTGGGCCTCGTCTGCCTCGGCGTGGGCCTCCAGTACGGCGCCCTGCCGATCGTCGGTCCGCGCGTCCTGGACCACCACGTCGCCGTCGTGATCAGCACCGGCGGCGGCTGGTACGCCCACCCCGACGGCCGCCGTACGCCCGTCACCGCGCCCGCACTGCTGTGGCTGACCCCCGGCGTCCCGCACCACTACGCGCCCGATGCGGACACCGGCTGGGACGAGGGCTTCGTCGACTTCGCCGGGCCCGCCACCGCCTCGTACACCGAACTCGGCTACATCGAACCGGACCGCCCCGTCGTGCCCCTCTCCGACGCCTCCAGCCCGCGTGCCGTCATCGGACGCATGGCACGCGCCGCCCGCCGCGACAACCCGCTCCTGGAGGTCGAGACCGGCGCCGCCGTCCACGAACTCCTCGTCGCCCTGCGTCGCGCGCGTGCCGACCTCGCCCCGGACGGCGACCTCGTGCTCAAGGCCCTCGCCCGCGACGCCTGCCTGCCCCTGACCGTCGCCGACCACGCCGCCCGGCACGGCATGACCCTCGCCGAACTGCGCACCGCCGTACGGCGCGGCGCCGGGTGCAGCCCCAAGGACTACCTGCTCGGCATCCGGCTGGGCCGCGCCAAGGAGCTGCTCGCCGCCACCGAGCTCCCCGTCGCCGCCGTCGCCCGCCGCGTCGGCTACGACGATCCCGCCTACTTCTCCCGGCTGTTCACCCGCCGCGTCGGCATGGCCCCGGTCCGCTTCCGCGCCCAGCAGAGCCGCGTCGTCCCCGGCGGCTGGAGCAACCAGGTCCCCGACCCCGACGATCCGCCCGTGATCGAACGAACGACCACCTGACGCGCCCCGTAGGCTGGGCGCTCATGACCAGCAACACGTCCTCCAGCACCTCCGCCGGCGCCATCGACCCCGCCGTCCGCGAGGAGCTCGCCCGGCTGCGCGACAGCATCGACAACATCGACGCGGCCGTCGTCCACATGCTCGCCGAACGCTTCAAGTGCACCCAGCAGGTCGGCCATCTCAAGGCCCAGCACCAGCTCCCGCCCGCCGACCCGGCCCGCGAGGCCCGCCAGATCGACCGCCTGCGCACCCTCGCCGAGAACGCCAAGCTCGACCCCGCGTTCGCGGAGAAGTTCCTGAACTTCATCATCGCCGAGGTGATCAGGCACCACGAGAGCATCGCCGAGGACACCCTCAACGGAGCCGAGACCGCGGCACCCCGCTCCTAGGGGGTGGCCCCCGTGCGGACGACGCAAATGTGACGACAGGACGCGGACAGACCCTCCCGAGGGAGTGACACGGCGGCCGGGGCGGGGCATGCTGCGCTGTGCACCGCATGCCAGCTGACACGCACTCCCCGTCAGCGCCCCCGGACATACCTCGGATGTCCACGCGGGAGGGACGTCGGGCCATGCCGTCGGATGCCAAGATCCTCATCGTCGACGACCACGAGGACACCCTGTACGCGCTGGAGAGCGCCCTGGCTCCGCTGGGCTACCGGCTGGCCCGGGCCACCAGCGGCGACGAGGCGCTCAAGCAGGTGCTCCGAGGCAAGGTCGGACTTCTCCTCCTGGACGTCCGGATGCCCGGCGTCAGCGGCCTGGACGTGGTCCGCTACATGCGGCGCGTCGAACAGACCCAGCACATACCGGTCATCCTCCTCACCGGCTTCGGCGCCGACCAGGATCTGGTGTCCGCCGCCTTCGGGCTCGGCGTCGCCGACCTGGTCATGAAGCCCATCGACCCCTGGGCGCTGCGCACCAAGGTCCGCTACCTGTACGACGCCCACGAACGCCACCGCGCGCTGGAGCAGGAAGTCCGCACGTTACGTGCCCTGGTCAAGGACCCCACCCAGGCCGAAGGCCCAGGCCCGCGCCCCGCCCTGCCCCGTCCCGACGCCCGCGTCCCGCCGCAGCGCGACAGCCCGGCGGCCAAGAACCGGACATAGCACCCGTACTGATCCGCCTCTGTGCCTTGTCGGTGCCATCAGGCAGCATGTCCTGCATGTCCGTACTGACGCGCGACGAAGCGCAGACCCGTGCCCAGCTCCTCGACGTCCACCGCTACTCGATCGAACTCGATCTGACCACCGGGGACGAGACCTTCGACTCGCGCACCGTCATCACGTTCACCACGCGCGCCGACGCGGACACGTTCATCGAGATCAGGCCCTCCGAGCTGCGCTCCGTCACGCTGGACGGACACCCCCTCGACCCCGGAATCCTGGACGGCAACCGGCTGCCCCTGAAGGACCTCACCGCCGGTGAGCACGAACTGCGCGTCGACGCGGCCATGCGCTACTCCCGCACCGGCGAGGGCATGCACCGCTTCACCGACCCCACCGACGGCGAGACATACGTCTACACCCAACTGGCCCTGGACGACTGCAAGCTGGTCTTCCCGGCCTTCGACCAGCCCGACCTCAAAGCGGTCTTCGAGCTGTCCGTCACCGCCCCCAAGAGCTGGACCGTCCTCGCCAACGGCATCACCGAACACCTCGGCGAAGGCCGCTGGCAGGCCGCGCCCACCCCGCTGATCTCCACCTACCTCGTCGCCGTCGCCGCCGGACCCTGGCACTCGGTGCGCACCGAGCACCGCGGACTGCCCTTCGGCCTCCACTGCCGTCGCTCCCTGGCGCCCTACCTGGACGCGGACACCGAGGAACTCTTCGAGGTCACCCGGCAGTGCTTCGACCGCTTCCACGAGAAGTTCGACGAGCCGTACCCCTTCGACTCCTACGACCAGGCGTTCGTCCCCGAGTTCAACGCCGGCGCCATGGAGAACCCCGGACTGGTCACCTTCCGCGACGAGTTCGTGTACCGCTCCGCCGTCACGAGGACCGAGCGGCAGACCCGCGCCATGGTCATCGCCCACGAGATGGCCCACATGTGGTTCGGCGACCTCGTCACCCTGCGCTGGTGGGACGACATCTGGCTGAACGAGTCCTTCGCCGAGTACATGGGCTACCAGACCTGCGCCGAAGCCACCCGCTTCAGCGACACCTGGACCGACTTCGGCATCGTCCGCAAGGCCTGGGGCTACGACGCCGACCAGCGCCCCTCCACCCACCCCGTCGCCCCCGAGGCCGTCGACGACACGGCCTCCGCGATGCTCAACTTCGACGGCATCTCCTACGCCAAGGGCGCTTCCGCGCTGCGGCAACTGGTGACCTGGCTCGGCGAGAAGGACTTCCTCGCCGGCATCAACACCCACTTCGCCCGCCACCGGTTCGGCAACGCCACCCTCGCCGACTTCATCGACTCCCTCGCCGCCGCCACCGAACGCGACGTCCACGCCTGGGCCGACGCCTGGCTGCGCACCACCGGCGTCGACACCCTCACCCCGGCCGTCACCCGCGGCGACAACGGCACCTTCACACTCACCGTCGAGCACGCAGGCAGTCGCACGCACCGCGTCCGTGTCGGCCTGTACGACCAGGACCTCGGCGACGACGACGGCCATCTCACCCTGCGCGAGCGCCTCGACCTGGACATCCCGCAGACCGAACCGCAGCCCATCGGCAAGCGCCCGGCCCTGCTGCTGCTCAACGACGGCGACCTGACCTACGCCAAGGTCCGCTTCGACCCCGAGTCCTTCGAGACCATCCGCACGAGCCTCGCCGGACTGCCCGACCCGCTGACCCGCGCGGTCGTCTGGAACGCCCTGCGCGACGCCGTCCGCGACGGCGAACTTCCCGCCACCGCCTACCTGGAGACAGCCCGCGCCCACCTCCCGCGCGAGACCGACCTCGCCATCGTCCAGGGCGTGCTCGCCTTCGCCGTCGCCCAGGTCGCCGACCGCTACCTCGCCCCCGAACAGCGACCCGCCGCCCTGGCCACGCTCTCCTCGCTGTGCCGCGACCTCATCCGCCGCACCGAGGACGGCGACAACCCCGGGCTGCGCCTGATCGCCGTACGCCACTTCATCGACGTCGCCGCCCACCCCGACACCATCGCCGCCTGGCTCGCCGACGGCACCGTGCCCGGCGGGCCCGAACTCGACCCCGACCTGCGCTGGCGCGTGCTCGGCCGGCTCGCCGTCCTCGGCGCCGTCGACGAGGCCGCCATCGCCGCCGAGCTGGAGCGCGACCCGAGCGCCACCGGCCAGGAGGGCGCCGCCCGCTGCCGGGCCGCCCTGCCGCACGAGGAGGCCAAGGCGAAGGCCTGGGACGCCCTGTTCGGCGGCGACGGCCGCGCCGACCTGTCCAACTACCTCTTCATCGCCACCGCCCACGGCTTCTGGCAGCCCGAACAGGCCGACCTGCTCCGGCAGTACGTGCCGCGCTTCTACCAGGACGCCGTCGCCCTCGCCGCCCGCCGCGGCCCCGCCATGGCCGACGCCGCCGGCCGCCACGCCTTCCCGGTCCACTCCGTCGACGCCGACTCCCTGCGGCTCGGTGAGGACTGCCTGCGCGACGGCGAACCGGTCCCGGCCCTGCGCCGCCGCCTCGCCGACCAGCTCGACGACCTGGCGCGGGCGCTGCGGGTGAGGGAGGGCCAGAACCTGTCCTAGGGGGTTCTTCGAAAGTCGAGGGCGGCGGGGCCCTTACTCCGCCACCCTCGGCGTGCATCCTCCGACACGCGTTCCCCGTACGGAAATACCCCCTTTCGGGTTCCGGTCATTGGGCTTTTCGGGCGCCAAGGCGCATCGGCGTACAAGCTGGAAGTCCCTCTTGCCCAGCGCCCGGGAGGACACGATGCGTACGCCGCCGTCGCTCGCTTCAGGCCCGGAAGGCCCCCACGCCCTGCGGCCATTGCTCGACACCGTGCTGGACGCGCTGGGCGAGGGGACCCGGGCACGCGGCGGCCCACTGCCCCGTGGCGGCCCGAAGGCGGTGGCCGCGCGCCTGCGGGACGCCGTCGGCGACGTACTGCCGGCCGACGGCGACCCGAACGCCCTGCACACCGTGGTCCACGCCCTCGCCGAAACCGCCGCCGACCCCGCCGCCCCGCTCTGCACGGCCCACCTCCACTGCCCACCCCTCGCCCTCGCCACCGCCGCCGACCTCGCCGCCTCCACCCTGAACCCCTCCCTGGACTCATGGGACCAGGCACCGGGCGCCTCGGAGTTGGAGGCACTGGTGACGGGGGCGCTGGCGCGGGAGGTGTTCCGGGGGGCCGCCCCCACCGCCCTGATCACCACCGGCGGCACCGAGTCCAACCAACTCGCCCTCCTCCTCGCCCGGGAAGCACACGGCGCCGGACTCAGACTCGTGCACGGGGCCAACGCCCATCACTCGGTGCCCCGCGCCGCCTGGCTGGTCGGACTGGCCGAGCCGGTCGTCGTGCCCGCGCCGGTCGGCGTTCTCGATGTCGCCGCGCTCGACGAGGCGCTGACGGAGCTGCCCGGTCCGCATCTCGTCGCCGCCACCGCCGGGACCACCGACGCCGGGCTCATCGACCCGCTGCCCGAGATCGCCGAACTGTGCGCGGCCCACAGGGCACGGCTGCACGTCGACGCCGCGTACGGCGCGGGCCTGCTGTTCAGCGACCGGTACCGGGAGCGGCTCGCCGGTCTCGACGCCGCCGACACCGTCACCCTCGACCTGCACAAGCTCGGCTGGCAGCCCGTCGCCGCCGGGCTGCTCGCCGTGCGCGAACCGCGTGACCTCGCCGTGCTGCACCACCGCGCCGACTACCTCAACGCCGACGACGACACCGAGGCGGGCCTGCCCGACCTGCTCGGCCGGTCCCTGCGGACCAGCCGCAGGCCCGACGTCGTCAAGATCGCCGTCACTCTCAAGGCCCTCGGCCGCAGCGGACTCGGCGGCCTCGTCGAGCAGGTCTGCGACCGGGCCCGTGAGTTCGCCGACCTCGTTCACGGTCACCCCGGGTTCGAGCTCTACGACCCGCCCACCATCAGCACGGTCCTGTTCCGGCCGGCGCACGCCGACGACGACGCGATCGCCGCCGTACGCCGAAGGCTTCTCACCGACGGCCGCGCCGTCCTCGGCCGGGCCCGCATAGACGGGCGCCTGTGGCTCAAGACCACCCTCCTCAACCCCCACACGCGCCCGGACGACCTGGCCGCCCTCCTGAAACTGGTGGAAGGAAACACCCCCGGATGAGCCCGCAGACCAACCCCCGCACCACCACCCCCCACATCACCCCCCGTCTCGCCACCCCCCAGCACACCGGCTCCCGTCCCCCCTCCCGCACGCCCCTCCAGGAAGGCCCTGACACCGCTCCCCGGGCGGACCTGCAACCGAGCCCCCGCTCAGAGCCGGACCCCCGCCCGGCCCCAGGGACGGCCTCGCACCCGAAAACCCCGAATCCCAACCCCTCCCACACCACCCCCGCGCACGCCTCCCGCGCACAACCCAACCCGCCACACCACGACCCCGACACCCCCCGCGACCTCGTCGGCATCGGTATCGGCCCCTTCAACCTCTCCCTCGCCGCCCTCGCCCACCCCCTCGCCGACCTCGACACCGTCTTCTACGAACAGCGCCCGACCTTCGCCTGGCACCCGGGGCTCCTCATCGACGGCTCCCGAATCCAAGTCCCGTTCCTCGCCGACCTGGTGACGCTCGCCGACCCCGCCAGCCCATGGTCGTTCCTCAGCTATCTCAGGACCCGCGACCGGCTCTTCCCCTTCTACTTCGCCGAGCGCTTCCACATCCAACGCGCCGAGTACGACGCCTACTGCCGCTGGGTCTGCGAGAACCTCCCCGCGCTCTCCTTCGGGCACCAGGTCGACGCGATCCGCTTCAACCCCGAACGCGACGTCTTCGAGGTCGACTACACCCAGCTCGCCCCCGGCGGGGACGCCGAGGCCGTCGGCCGGACGTACGCGCGGAACATCGTCCTCGGCATCGGCACCGAACCCGACGTCCCCGACCCGCTCAGGCCCCTCGTCGACGCACCCGCCGTCCCCGTCATCCACGCCGCCGACTACCTCGACCACCGCGAGAAGCTCCTCGCCGCCGAGCACATCACCGTCATCGGCTCCGGACAGTCCGGCGCGGAGATCTTCCTCGACCTGCTCCGCCACCGCCCCGCCGGACACGAGCGACTGCACTGGCTCGGCCGTACCGCGGCCTTCGCGCCCATGGAGTACTCCAAGCTCGGCCTGGAGCACTTCACCCCCGACTACACCCGCTACTTCCAGTCCCTCGCCGAACCGGTCCGCGACCAGCTCGTCGCCTCGCAGTGGCAGCTCCACAAGGGCATCGACGCCGAGACCCTGGCCGCCATCCACGACGAGCTCTACCGCCGCACCCTGGACGGCGGCTGGCCCGACACCGTCCTCACCCCCGGCGTGCAGGTCCGCACGGCCGGCCGTATCGCCACCACCAAGGTCGAGCTGCACCTGGAGCACCTCCACCAGAACACCCGCTCGCGTCTGACCACCGACGCGGTCGTCCTGGCCACCGGCTACCGCGAGCGCCCCCTCGGCCGCATCCTCGCCGGCCTCGACCCCTACCTGCGCCGCGACAGCCAGGAACGCCCGCGCATCGACGACCAGTACCGCCTGGTCATGGACCCGTCCGTCACGGGTTCCGGCTGCAACGTCTACGTCCAGAACGCCGAACGCCACACCCACGGCGTCGGCACCCCCGACCTCGGCCTCGCGGCCTGGCGCAGCGCGAGCATCCTCAACTCCGTCACCGGCCACGAGGCCTACCCCCTGCCCACCCGCACGGCGTTCACCACCTTCGGCCTCCAACAGCAGGAGCCCCGGATCCCGCGGGCGCGTCAGCCGAGGACGCTGACACCGCTCCTGGACGGGATCTGAGGCTCCTGCACAGGGGGCCGGATCTAGAACACCGGCGTGCCGTTCCGCGTGAGCTTCCAGTCCACCGACGCGAAGTCCTTCGGGTCCAGCACGCCCTTCGCGGTCACCCACTCCGCGATCCGGGTGCGGATCTCCGTCGACTCCGCCCACAGCTCCTGGGCCGACGCCACATGCGGGAACGCGCCACCGCCGTTGGCCCGGTAGTTGTTCACCGCGAACACGAACTGCTGGGCGTCGTCGAGAGCGGCACCGTCGTAGGCCAGGTTCTTGATCCGCGAACCGGCCGCCTGCGCGATGTCGATGTCGTACGACAACCCCGACACGTAGTCGTAGTTGTAGTCGGGGCGGTTGCCCGCGTTGGTCAGCTTCTCCACGTCGACGGCCGCGTCGGCGGCGGTCTGCACGAAGTACTCCGCCGAATACTCCAGGTACGCCTTGATCTGCGCACCCGTCATCAACTTGGCGACCAGCGTGTTGTCGTAGACGTACAGACTCGACAGATCCCGGATGGTCACGTCACCGGCCGGGATCTCCGAGGTGCGGGAGAACGGGGAGGCCTGGGAGATGACGGGCAGCGCGGCGTGCTCCGTGCCCGCCAGCGCCGCCTTCACCACGTCCTCCTGGACCTTGGTGATCAGGTCGATGATCGGTGCGTCCTTGTAGCGCGCCTCGACCGTCGTCAGCTTGGCGGTCGCCGTGCCGACGACCTGGTTGACGTACTCCACCACGATGTCGTGGTCGTCCTTCAGCAGCTTGGTGATCTTCGGGTCGTCGGCGACCGTCTTCGAGTCACGGACGGTCGCCTTCACCGACTCGACCGTCCAGCGGCCCTTGTCGAAGACCAGCTCGAAGTCGAACAGCGTCAGCCGCTGCGCGAAGCACAGCGGCTCCGACAGCACGACCTTCTTGCCCGTCTTCTCGTTCGTGACCAGCAGCTCAGCGATCTCCGTGTGCGCGTGCCCGACGAGGATCGCGTCGATGCCCGGCACCTGCTGGGCCACCAGCGCCGCCGAGTTCTCGATGTACGGCAGCTGGTCACCGTACGACGACGTCCCCGACGAACCGGAGTGCGCGGACACGACCACCACGTCCGCGCCCATCGAACGCAGCTTCGGCACCCACTTCGCGGCCTGCTCCTCCAGCCCCGGGAACACCATCTTGCCCTCGACATACGCCTTGTCCCAGATCGCGATGCCCGGGTTGGTCAGACCGAGGACCGCGACCTTCACGTCAGGGGCGCCCGGCACACAGAACCTCTTGATGAAGTACGGCGGGAAGGCGGGCTTCAACGTCTTCGCGTCCAGCGCGTTCGCACCCAGCAGCGGGAAGTCGCACTGGTCCTCGAACTTGCGCAGCGTCTCGATGCCGTAGTTGAACTCGTGGTTGCCGAGCGCCACCGCGTCGTACCCGATCGCGTTCATCGCCGCCGCCATAGGGTGAACCGGACCACCCGGCGCGGTGATCGGGTCGACCTTCGCGTAGTAGTACGTCAGCGGGGTGCCCTGGATCGTGTCGCCCGCGTCGATGAGCATCGTGTTGCGGCGGCCCTTCTCCGCACGCACCTGGTTCACCAGCGTCGAGACCCGCGACAGGCCCTTCGCGTTGCCCTTGGCGTCCGAGTACTCCGCGTCCTTGAAGTAGTCCCAGTTGAAGATGTTGCCGTGCAGGTCGGTCGTGCCCATCACCGTCAGGGCGTACCGCTTCTTCGGCCGGGAGCCCTTCGCCGTCTCCGCGGCCTGCGCCGCCGGCGCGGCCACCGCACCGGCCATCGCCACCCCCGCTCCGGTCACGGCGGACTTGGTCAGGAACTTCCGACGGTTCAACGGCATGAGTGCTTCTCCCGGGCGAATTGGTCAACAACGCGCGTAGATTCTGACCTGGCCATGGCGAGCAGCAACAGACCCCGCAGGTTTCGATCTGATGACCCACGGGGGCCGTAACCAAGCAAGCAATGACAGAGTGGGACGTATGACCGCCCCTTCAGAGGAACTACAGCCCGCCGTCCCCTACGGCACCCCCGACGCCCCCCGCATCGCCGTCCGCGGCGAGACCCGCCTCGAGGTCGACCCCGAGATCGCCCGCATCGGCGTCACCGTGGCCTCCCGCGGCAAGGACCGCCGCGCCGCCCTGGACGACCTCACCCGCCGCAACGCCGCCGTCCTCGACCTCGTCAAGTCCTACGGCGACGCGGTCGAGCGCCTGGAGAGCGGCTCCTTCTCCATCACCCCGGAACTCAAGGAGAAGGGCCGCGGCGAACGGATCCACGCCTACCACGGCCGCGTCCGCATCACCGCCGAGCTCAACGACTTCACGGCACTCGGCGAACTCACCACACGTCTGGCCGACTTGGACCTCACCCGGGTGGACGGCCCCTGGTGGGCGCTGCGCCCCGACTCACCGGCCCACCGAGAGGCCCGGCAGCAGGCGGTAAAGGAAGCGGTGCAGCGAGCGCGGGAGTACGCGCAGGCCCTCGGCACCTCGCTGGCCGCCCTGGTGGAACTCGCCGACGTCGGCGCGGAGAACCCCCAGCCCTTCGCGGGCGCCGCCCCCGCCGGCCGGATGCGCTCCATGGCCTACGACGCCACCGAGGACACCGCGGCGGCCCCGCTCGACCTGGAACCCCAGCGGCAGCACGTCCATGCACAGGTGAACGCGCGATTCACGATGACACCGCCGCGCTTGTGAACACGACCCCCCGAAAGAGCCCCCGGCGGGGTGTCGAATGCCCGGACGAATGCTCATCGGAGCACCCCGCCGCACAATTCAACACTTGTCAATAGCCCTTCACGCAAAGGTTGTTGAGTCGTCATACGCAGCCAAATCACTACCCGCCGGTAAGTCATAGAGTCGAAACATGCGCCGAGCGAAAATCGTCTGCACCCTGGGCCCCGCCACCGACTCGTACGACCAGATAAAGGCACTGGTCGACGCCGGAATGGACGTCGCCCGATTCAACCTCAGCCACGGCAGCCACGCCGACCACGAGGAACGCTACGAGCGCGTACGGAAGGCCGCCGACGAGACCGGCCGCAGCGTCGGCGTCCTCGCCGACCTTCAAGGCCCGAAGATCCGCCTCGGCCGCTTCACCGAAGGACCCGTACTCCTCGAACGCGGCGACACCTTCACCATCACCGTCGAAGAGGGCGCCGAGGGCGACCGCCAGCAGTGCGGCACCACCTACACCGGTCTGGCCGCCGACGTCACAGCCGGTGAGCGCATCCTCGTCGACGACGGCAAGGTCTGCCTGGAGGTCACCTCCGTCGACAGCCCGCGCGTCCACACCACAGTGGTCGAGGGCGGCATGATCTCCGACAACAAGGGCCTCAACCTGCCGGGCGTCGCGGTCTCGGTACCGGCCCTCTCCGAGAAGGACGAGGACGACCTGCGCTGGGCGCTGCGCACCGGCTTCGACGTCATCGCGCTCTCCTTCGTCCGCTCCGGCCGGGACATCGAGGACGTGCACAGGATCATGGACGAGGAGGGCCGTAGGCTCCCCGTCATCGCCAAGGTGGAGAAGCCCCAGGCGGTCGACGCGATCGACGACATCGTGGCCGCCTTCGACGGCATCATGGTCGCCCGCGGCGACCTGGGCGTGGAGATGCCCCTCGAGCAGGTCCCGATCGTCCAGAAGCGCGCCGTCAAGCTGGCCAAGCGCAACGCCAAGCCGGTGATCGTGGCGACGCAGATGCTCGACTCGATGATCGACAACTCCCGCCCGACGCGCGCGGAGGCGTCGGACGTGGCCAACGCCGTGATCGACGGCACGGACGCCGTGATGCTCTCCGGTGAGACCAGCGTCGGCAAGTACCCCATCGAGACGGTCCGCACCATGGCGAAGATCGTCGAGGCGGCCGAGGAGGACATCCTGGCGAAGGGCCTCCCGCCTCTGACGGAGCGGAACAAGCCCCGCACCCAGCCCGGCGCCGTGGCCCGCGCGGCGGCCGAGATCGGCGACTTCCTGGGCGCGAAGTTCCTGGTCGCCTTCACCCAGTCCGGCGACACCGTCCGCCGCCTGTCCCGCTACCGCTCGCCGATCCCACTGCTGGCGTTCACGCCGGAACCTGCGACGAGGTCGCAGCTGAGTCTGACGTGGGGTGTGGAGACGTTCCTGGGTCCGCACGTGGACTCGACGGACGCGATGGTCGACCAGGTGGACGAGCTGTTGTTGAAGTACGGCCGCTGCAAGAAGGGCGACGTAGTGGTCATCACGGCGGGGTCGCCTCCGGGGGTCTCCGGCTCGACGAACATGGTGCGGGTGCATCACATCGGGGAGGACGACAGTCCCAAGTAGCGGGCGGAGGGCCCCTCTTCGGCTTTGAGGAGGGGCCCTTCAGCGTTCGGGGTCAGTACTTGGGGCCTACGTGGGTGTCCATGAGGGCTACGGAGGCTTTGCGGGCTACGGAGACGTTGAAGGGGTCGCTGCCGCGGGCGAGGGTGGTCCACTCGACGCCGACCCTGTCGAGGGCATCCGTGAAGAGCTTCCGAACGTCGTCCGACTTGTTGGCGAAAAAGTAGCGCGGATACTCATAGCGCTTGCGCTCACCAGCGACCAGTCGAGTGGTCCAGTTGGTGATGCGGCAACCGTCGGAGTGGATAAAGCCGCGGATGAACTCCCAAGGATGCACGTCGACGATCACCTCCTGCCAAGGCTCCAGGGCGATGGTGCGCTCGTGCTTCTTGCCGCTGCCGTGCTGGGGAAGCAGACAAGGCAGGTGCTTTGAGTAGACCTTGATGTTCTGGCAGCCGGTCCGCTGGAGTCGGTGCACGCCGTTGTCTGGGAAGACGGCGCGCATTGCGGCCTCGGTTTCGTTGGCAACGCCTGGCCAGGCATCGGCGCAGGCGATCGTGAGGCTCGGCACGCGGTGCTGGGAGTAGTGGCTGATATGGCCATCCCCCAGGTACTGCGAGAGCAGATAGGAGTACGCGGCCGGGTTCAGAGGTCGTTCGTCGCATCGCGGACACTTCGGATCGTGCTTCCCAGGACACTCGCCGCGTTTCGCTCGGTCCAGGTGCTTCCAGTAGCCGACCGTTCCGATCGGGACCTTGAGTTTGCGGGCCACGTCAGCGTTCTTGGTGCCGTTGCGTAGCAGAGTGAGCGCCATCTGTCGCACTTCAGTGCTGTGAAAGTTCATGCGAACACTCTGTGCAACTGTTCGTGACGCCGGGCATGAAAAGGCGGAGGATCACGCGAACGTGATCCTCCGCCTTGAAGGTGCCCGGTGTGGGATTCGAACCCACATGCCCGAAGGCACGGTGGTTTGAGCACCGCGAGTCTGACCAGATTCCTCCAACCGGGCAGGTCGTGGAAACTGATGGGAAGTGTACCGGGTCACCGCCAGATGCTGCAGCTAGGTAGGCTCTGGAGGAGCAGTACCTGCACCCGGCCCGTACCAAGGAGCCCCCGTGACCGCCCCCGAGTCGCCCCAGCCCGTAGACGCGCCCGACGACGACAAGTCGCACGTGCCTCCGCTGACGACCCGTGTCGTCATCGCCGAGGACGAGGCACTGATCCGGCTCGACCTCAAAGAGATGCTCGAAGAAGAGGGGTACACCGTCGTCGGTGAGGCCGGTGATGGTGAGCAGGCCGTCGAGCTGGCTCGTGAGCACCGGCCGGACCTCGTCATTCTCGATGTGAAGATGCCGAAGCTGGACGGTATCTCCGCGGCGGAGAAGATCGCCGAGGAGAGCATCGCGCCCGTGTTGATGCTGACCGCGTTCTCGCAGCGGGATCTGGTCGAGCGGGCTCGGGACGCCGGTGCCATGGCGTACCTGGTGAAGCCGTTCAGCAAGAGTGATGTCGTGCCGGCGATCGAGATGGCCGTGTCCCGCTTCACGGAGCTGAAGGAGCTGGAGAAGGAGGTCGCCGATCTCACTCTGCGCCTGGAGACGCGGAAGTTGGTGGACCGGGCGAAGTCGATCCTGCAGACGGAGTACGGGCTGACTGAGCCCGCCGCGTTCCGGTGGATCCAGAAGACCTCCATGGACCGTCGGATGTCGATGCAGCAGGTCGCCGAGGCTGTCATCCAGGACGCCGACGAGAAGAAGGCCGCCAAGGGCTGACGCGCCCGAGCGCATACGACGAGGCCCGCGCCCCCCGAGCAGGGGACGCGGGCCTCGTCGTGTGTGTGGAACCGCGTGGGCGATCAGTCCTCGCCGAGGTACGCCTTGCGCACCGACTCGTCGTGCAGGAGGTCCTGTCCGGTTCCGGAGAGGACGATCTTGCCGACTTCCATGACGTGGCCGTGGTCGGCCAGGGAGAGCGCGGCCTGGGCGTTCTGCTCGATGAGCAGGATGGTGGTGCCCTGGGACTTGAGCTCCTGGATGGTCGCCATGATCTTCTGCATCATGATCGGGGAGAGGCCCATGCTGGGCTCGTCGAGCATGAGCAGTTTCGGCCGGGACATCAGTGCGCGTCCCATGGCGAGCATCTGCTGCTCGCCGCCGGAGAGGGTGCCCGCGGCTTGCTTCCTGCGTTCCCCGAGGATGGGGAAGAGGTCGTAGGCCCGCTGGATGTCCTTCTCGATGGCCTCCTTGTCGTTGCGCAGGAACGCGCCGAGGCGGAGGTTGTCCTCGATCGTCATGCGGGGGAAGATGTGCCGGCCCTCGGGGGAGTGGGCGAGTCCCAGCGAGACGACCTTGTGGGCGGGGATCTTCTTCAGTGACTTGCCGTCGAACCTGATGTCGCCGGAGACCGGCTGGAGAAGGCCGGACAGGGTTCGCAGCGTGGTGGTCTTGCCGGCGCCGTTGGTGCCGATGAGGGTGACGACCTCGCCCGCGTTCACCTTGAACGAGATGCCTTTGACGGCCTCGATCTTGCCGTAGGCGACCCTGAGGTCCTCGACCTCGAGCAGTGCGGTCACTTGTCGTCCCCTTCCGTGGTGCTCTGCGCGTCGGCCTCGGCCTCCGCGGCCTCGACCTCGGCGGCTTCCTCCTTGCCGGGCGCGCCTTCGAAGGGCTCGCCCAGGTAGGCGGCGATGACGCGCTCGTCGGCCTGGACGACCTCGGCGGGGCCTTCGACGATCTTCTCGCCCTGGACGAGCACGGCGACCCGGTCGCAGAGGTTCATGATGAACCGGATGTCGTGCTCGATGACGAGGACGGCGATGCCCTTGTCCCGGATGGCGAAGATCAGTTCCTCGGCCGCCCGGGTTTCCTGGGGGTTCATGCCGGCGGTCGGCTCGTCGAGGAGGAGCAGGCCGGGCTCGCTCGCCAGCGCCCGGGCGATCTCCAGCTTGCGCTGTTCGCCGTAGGGCAGGTTGCGGGCGAGGTGGTCGGCCTTGGCGGCGAGACCGGTGAACTCCAGGAGTTCCATGGCGCGGGCCCGGGACGCCTCCTCGGCCTTTTTGAAGCCGGGCAGGCGCAGGAGGGCCGACCAGAGGCCTTCCTTGGTGCGGGTGTGCCGGCCGACCAGCACGTTTTCCAGAACGGTCATGTTGGCGAAGAGCCGGATGTTCTGGAACGTACGGGCGATGCCGGCCTGGGTGACCAGGTGCGGTTTGGGCGGCAGGACGGTGCCCTTGTAGGCGACCTTGCCTTCGGTCGGCACGTACAGGCCGGTGAGGCAGTTGAAGAAGGTCGTCTTGCCGGCGCCGTTGGGGCCGATGAGGCCGACGATCTCGCCGGTGTTCACGGTGAGGTCCACGTCGCGTACGGCGGTCAGACCGCCGAAGCGCATGGTGACACCGCTGGCGTCGAGCACTGTGGTGCTGGTGGGTGTGGTCGTGGTGGTGGTCATGGCGGTCACGCCCCTGCCTTCGCGACGCCGGTCGCGCCTTCGGGCAATGGCTTGTCCTCCGGTACGTCGAGCTGTCCGGTCTCGTGGAATTCGAGCTGCTTCCTGCGGTCGGCGACGAGGCCCTCGGGGCGGAAGCGCATCAGCAGCATCAGTGCGATGCCGAAGAGCAGCAGCTGGTACTCCGCCATGAACTGGAGCTTGGCCGGGATCAGGTAGAGCAGCGCGGCGCCGATCAGCGGGCCGCTGATGGTGCCCATGCCGCCGAGGATGACGGCGGCGAGCAGGAAGGCCGAGTTCGGCGGTACGGAGCCGGCGAACTGGTACTGCTCGGGGGTGACGCTGTAGGAGACGTGGGCCTGGACGGTGCCCGCGAGGCCGGCGAGGGAGGCGCCGAGTGCGAAGGCGAGGAGCTTCAGGCGGAAGCCGTTGATGCCCATCGCGGTGGCGGCGGTCTCGTCCTCGCGGATGGCGACCCATGCGCGGCCGATGCGGGACTCCGCCGAGCGGCGGAAGACCATCACGACGATTGCCGTGAACAGCAGCATCAGCAGGTAGTAGTTGGCTGAGCGGGTCAGTTCGTGGCCGAGGACGTTGTGTGGGACTCCGAGGTTGAATCCGAGGATCTCCAGGTCGGGGATCTGTGGGATGCCGTTGGAGCCGTTGGTGACGTCCGGGCCGCTGTTGCCGTTCAGGTTGTTCATGGTGATGCGGAAGATCTCACCGAAGCCGAGCGTCACGATGGCGAGGTAGTCGCCGCGCAGTCGCAGGGTCGGGGCACCGATCACGACGCCGAAGATCAGCGAGGCGAGGGCACCGGTGAGAACGGCTGCCCAGAAGGGGAACTTCACGCCGATCGTCGAGGCGGGGGAGCCGGAGACCAGGGCTGCGGCGTAGGCGCCGACGCCGAGGAACGCGACGTATCCGAGGTCGAGGAGGCCGGCGAGGCCGACGACGACGTTGAGGCCCAGGGCGACCGTGGCGAAGATCAGGATGTTCGCGCCGATCAGGGCGAACTGGTCGTTGGTCTGGGTGAAGGGGAAGCAGATGGCTGCCGCGAAGGCGGCGCCGAGGGTGACGTTGCGGTGTTTGGCGGTCAGTGCCGACAGCCGCTTGAGGAGACCGGCGCGGGTGACGGCGGTGAAGCCGAACGCCGCGACGATCAGGAAGCCGATGAACAGCTCGGAGTATTCGGTGCTGATGCCGTACGCGAAGACGTACAGGCCGACGCCGAAGCCCGCGGCGATGATCAGGATCTCCGCCCAGGAGGGCAGCTCCTTGGCTCGGCCCGGGTCGGGGGCGGTCAGTGAGTGACGGATCCGGCCCCAGAGGTTCGGGGTCGGTTCGCCCGTGCCGTAGGGCTGGTCGACGGGGAGGCCGAGGGCGCCGATCACGGCGACGAGCGCGCCGATGCCGGAGACCCAGGCGCCGGGCTCCAGGTTGACCAGGCCGCCGAGTTCTTGGCTGATCGCGCCCATGGCGTAGCCCGTGGTGCCGAACACGCCGAGGGCGGCGAGCAGGACGGGGCTGTTCTTGCCGCCGGGGGTGAGCCAGCCGAGGCCCTTGATGCGGTAGCCGGAGAGGGCGAACAGCAGGGTCAGTACGGAGCCGACGAGGGTGAGGACCTGAAGGCCGCCCGGGTAGCCGGTGACGGTCAGGTTGCCCGGGAACTCTTCGGTCCAGGTCCAGGCGAGGAAGGTGCCGATGAGGGCGAGGGCGGAGCCGGTGACCGTCAGTGCACGTGCCGCGGCCTGCGGCAGCGGGATGATCGGGGTGGCCTCCGCGGTGGGCACCTTGGTGGTGTCGGTGCTCTTGTCCATGGGGATCTCGGTGGTCATGGGTATCACGCCCGATCCGCGACGCGTTCGCCGAGCAGGCCTTGTGGCCTGAACAGGAGGACGAGGATGAGCAGTGCGAACGCCCATACGTCCTTCCAGGCGCCGCCGCCGAAGAGGTCCATGCCGGGGATCTCGCCGATGTAGCCGGTGGCGAGGGACTCGGCGACGCCGAGCACGATGCCGCCGAGCATGGCGCCGTAGATGTTGCCGATGCCGCCGAGCACGGCGGCGGTGAAGGCCTTCAGGCCCATCAGGAAGCCCATGCGGAAGCCGACCTGGCCGTTCTTCAGGCCGTAGGCGACCGCGGCGATGGCGGCGAACGCGGCACCGATGGCGAATGCCATGACGATGATGCGGTCGGTGTTGATGCCCATGAGCTTGGCGGTGTCGGGGTCCTGTGCGGTGGCTTGCATGCCGCGGCCGGAGCGTGTCTTGGTGACGAACAGGCCGAGGGCGAGCATGCTCAGTGGGGCGGCGATGAGGACGAAGAGGTCGCCGCGCTGGATGGTGGCGCCGAGGACGTCGATGGGGTCGCCTTGGAACCGTGGGAAGGGGACGTCCTTCTTCGCGTCCGGGAACCACATCCATACGGCCTGCTGGAGGACGATGGACAGGCCGATGGCGGTGATGAGCGGGGCGAGTCGTGGTGCGCCGCGCAGGGGCCGGTAGGCGAAGCGTTCGGCCGCCGTGCCGACGGCGACGGAGACGAGCACGCCGCCGATGATCATGAGCGGGATGGCGGCGCCTAGGCCGAAGCCTTCGGGGAGGACCAACCAGACGGTCAGGGCCCCGAAGCCTCCGACCATGAATATCTCGCCGTGGGCGAAGTTGATGAGCTGGACGATGCCGTAGACCATCGTGTAGCCGATCGCGATGAGTCCGTACATCGCGCCGAGGATGAGTCCATTGGCCAGCTGTTGCGGCAGTTCGTTCACCGCAGGGCCTCCGTGGAGTGGTTCGGATATGGCGCCGCGCGGGAGCGCTGGTGGGCGCTTCCCGCGCGGCCTGGATCAATGTGTGAGTGGGGAGGGTTCTCTGACTCGTCCTTCGTCAGCCGAGCTTGGGTTCGCCGCTGAACTCGGGCGCCCAGGCGTTGTTCTTGACCTTGTACGCGGTCATCGTGTGGTTCGTGGTGTCGCCGAACTCGTCGAAGGAGATGGTGCCGGTGACGCCGTCGAACTTGACCTTGGCCATGGCGTCCAGGACTGCCTTGCGGCCGTCGGACGGGACCTTGCCGTCGTTGCCTTCGACCGCCAGCTTGACGGCCTCGATGACGGCCCAGGTGGCGTCGTAGGTGAGGCCGCCGTAGGCCTCGTAGTCGTCCTCGTAGCCGGCCGCCTCGTAGTCCTTGATGAACGTCTTGGCGGAGTCGAGCTGCTCGACCGGCTTGCCCACGGAGGTGGCGAGGTCGCCCTCGGCCTTCTTGTTCAGCTTGGGGAACTCACCGGAGTAGATGCCGTCGCCGCCCATGAGCGGGATGTTCTGGCCGCTGTCCTTGAGCTGCTGGCTCAGCGGGCCGGCGGCGGGGTACTCGCCGCCGTAGTAGAGGGCCTGGGCGCCGGTCTTCTTGATCTTGGCGACCACGGCGTTGAAGTCACGGTCGTCCGGGTTGATGTGGTCGGTGCCCACGATCTGGCCGCCGAACTTGGTGAAGTTCGTCTTGAAGGAGGCGGCGAGACCGGCGCCGTAGGTCTTCTGGTCGTCGATCAGGTAGACCTTTTTGATCTTCGCCTGGTTGTACAGGTAGTCGGCGGCGAAGGCGCCCTGGATCTCGTCCGTGGTGGCCGTACGGAAGAACGTCTTGAACTGGCGGACCGAGTTTCCGGTCTTCCAGCCGTCGCCCTGGGTCAGTTCCGTACCGGTGTTGGCCGGGGAGACCTGGGTCAGGCCGGCGTCGTTGAGCGGCTTCTGCATCTGCTGCGAGACGCTGGAGTTCAGCGGGCCGACGACGCCGAGGACGTCCTTGTTGCTGATGAACTTCTGGGCGTTCTGCTGGCCGACGGAGGGCTGGGCCTGGTCGTCGAGGGCCTCGATCTTGAACTCGACGCCCTTGACGTACTCCTTCTTGTTGGCCGTCTTGGCGGCCAGGTCGGCGGAGTTCTTGATGCCGAGGCCGAGCGCGGAGAGGTCGCCGGTCAGCGGGGCGTCGACACCGATCACCACAGTGGTCTTGTCGCCGTTGCTGCTGCCGCCGTCGTCGTCACGCGACCCACAAGCCGTGAGTGTCAGCGATCCCGCCGCGAGCGCGGCGGTTATGGCGATGATCGAACGTTGACGCACGAATCAGGTCCTTTCCCTGGCACGGCGGCTCCCCGTGGAACGCGCCGAGTCGAGCGCTGGGTCGAAGTGACTTCGAATCCTGTAGCTCGGTGACTGGCGGTGACTCTAAGCGCGTGCGGGGAACATGGAGGAGGCTCTGACCAAGGCTGTGACGCTCTTGTTATGACACGGGGTAACACAGAGCGGTACTCCGTGGGGGGAAGAGCGGATTTCCAGCCGATTCGCCCTGTCCACATAGTGAGAACTTGCAGCGTTCGCGCGTAGCTTCTTCACGAGTGTTCACTGGTTTTGGTGATTACCGGGATCGCTGTCGGGCGTTCCCCAGGGGTCTCTGTGGACTTGTGGGAGGGTGCTCACGGCGGGCGATCTCGGGGCCTGTTTTGCAGGCGTATTACGTAGAGTTACAGCCGGGAAAGAGGTTCGGTGTTCCACCGCCCTTTTCATGTATGGGGCACGAAAGTGGAATCGGGGATTTCGTCACTCAGCCCCATGGCCTTCCGGTCGGCTCGCCGTTTCGGTGACGCTCCTCGCACAGCTCCCGCGCCCGGCGGTCGATCAGCCGGTCGGCCGCCCGCTCGCGCTTTGCCCGGGCGGCGTCCACGACCTCGCGCAGGATCTCGTACTGCCCGTCGGGCAGGCCCATCGACTGGTAGTCCCCGTAGGTGTCCCCGGTCGGCGTCCTGCGCGACCAGTAGCCGATGATCCGCGTGCACAGCTGGGCGGGCGGCGTCACCGACGGCGAGGCTGACGGGGAGTGCGAACCGCCGAGGGTCCGGGTTGCGGTCGCGTCGCCCCGAGCGCCCCAGTCCCCGCATCCGGTCGCCAACCCGGCGGCCGACAGTGCGAGTCCGCGCGCCGCCCCGTGCCTCAGGGCTGCTCCTCCCGACGTCATGCCTTGACGTTATGCCGCCGGACGCCCGGGTTCAACGGCGGGAGGAGGTACGGCTGTTGTTCCCAAGAGGTGTCGCCCGTAAGGGAGTTGGGCTCGGCTGGCGAAAAGGCATCGGTGCCGGCGTCAGCCCGTCGTCGCCCCGAGGCGCTCTCCGTCGCCCGGGTTCACGTCCCGCAGCATGCACGTCAGCCGCGCGCTGCACACCCGCCGGCCCGCCTCGTCGCTGATCACGATCTCGTACGTCGCCGTCGAGCGGCCCCGGTGCAGGGGTGTGGCCACACCAGTGACGAGGCCGGCGCGGGCGCCCCGGTGGTGGGTGCAGTTGAGGTCGACGCCGACCGCGATCTTGGAGCTGCCGGCGTGCAGCATCGACCCGACCGACCCGAGGGTCTCGGCGAGCACCGCGGAGGCGCCGCCGTGCAGCAGCCCGTACGGCTGGGTGTTGCCCTCCACCGGCATGGTGCCGACGACCCGCTCGGCGGACGCCTCCACGATCTCGACGCCCATGCGGGTGCCGAGGTGCCCGGCGGAGAAAAGGGCCGGAAGGTCGACGCCGAGCGCGGCGTACTCGGCTATGACCTCTGGCGGGAACTTCACGTGCTGCTGCTCGCCCATGGGGCCCGGCTCCGTTCGTCGTGATCCGTCGGGGACGTGATCGGCGGGATGACGTCGACTGAGCAAACGCTCAGTCGGTCGCCGATTGTTCCAGACGTACGACGACGGACTTGCTGGCCGGGGTGTTGCTGGTGTCCGCGGTGGCGTCCAGTGGGACGAGGACGTTGGTCTCCGGGTAGTAGGCGGCCGCGCAGCCGCGGGCCGTCGGATAGTGCACGACCCGGAAGCCGGGCGCTCTCCGCTCGACGCCGTCCTTCCACTCGCTCACCAGGTCGACGTACGACCCGTCCGCGATGTCCAGCCGCTGCGCGTCCGCCGGGTTGATCATGACGACCCGGCGGCCGTTCCTGATCCCCCGGTAGCGGTCGTCGAGGCCGTAGATCGTGGTGTTGTACTGGTCGTGCGAGCGCAGGGTCTGCAGCAGCAGCCGTCCCTCGGGCACGGACGGGTACTCGACCGGTGCCGCCGTGAAGTTGGCCTTGCCGGTCGCCGTCGGGAAGCGGCGCTCGTCGCGCGGGGCGTGCGGGAGCGTGAAGCCGCCGGGGCGGGCCACGCGCGCGTTGAAGTCCTCGAAGCCGGGGATCACCCGGGCGATACGGTCCCGGATCGTGGCGTAGTCCTTCTCGAACTCCTCCCAGGGCGTGCGGCTGTCCTCGCCCAGCACGCGGCGTGCCAGGCGGCAGACGATGGCCGGCTCCGACAGCAGATGCGCGCTCGCGGGCTCCAGGCGGCCCCGGGAGGCGTGCACCATGCCCATGGAGTCCTCGACGGTCACGAACTGCTCGCCGCTGCCCTGGAGATCGCGCTCGGTGCGGCCGAGGGTGGGCAGGATCAGCGCGCGGGCGCCGGTGACGGCGTGGCTGCGGTTGAGCTTCGTCGACACGTGCACGGTCAGTCGGGCGCGCCGCATCGCCGCCTCGGTGACGTCCGTGTCCGGTGTCGCGGAGACGAAGTTGCCGCCCATCGCGAAGAAGACCTTCGCCTCGCCGTCGCGCAGCGCGCGGATGGCCCGTACGACGTCGTAGCCGTGCTCACGCGGGGGCGCGAAGCCGAACTCCTTCTCCAGGGCGTCCAGGAACGCCGGGGCGGGCCGCTCGAAGATGCCCATCGTGCGGTCGCCCTGCACGTTCGAGTGACCGCGCACCGGGCACACGCCCGCGCCCGGGCGGCCGATGTTGCCGCGCAGCAGAAGGAAGTTGACGACCTCGCGGATGGTCGGCACGGAGTGCTTGTGCTGGGTGAGGCCCATGGCCCAGCAGACGATGGTGCGCCGCGAGGCCAGGACCATCTCCATGGCCTGCTCGATGTCCGCGCGCGTGAGGCCCGTCGCCGTCAGCGTCTCGTCCCAGTCGGCCGTGCGGGCGGCCTCGGCGAACTCCTCGTAGCCGTGGGTGTGGTCGCGGACGAACTCCTCGTCCACGGCGCCCTCGGTCTCGACGATCAGCTTGTTGAGGAGACGGAAGAGGGCCTGGTCGCCGCCGATGCGGATCTGGAGGAACAGATCGGTCAGCGCGGCGCCCTTGAGCATGCCCTGCGGGGTCTGCGGGTTCTTGAACCGCTCCAGGCCGGCCTCGGGCAGCGGGTTGACGCTGATGATCTTCGCGCCGCCCGCCTTGGCCTTCTCCAGCGCGGAGAGCATGCGTGGGTGGTTCGTGCCAGGGTTCTGACCGGCGACGATGATCAGGTCGGCCTTGTAGAGGTCCTCCAGCAGGACGCTGCCCTTGCCGACGCCGATGGTCTCGGAGAGCGCCGAGCCCGAGGACTCGTGGCACATGTTCGAGCAGTCCGGCAGGTTGTTGGTGCCGAGCTCGCGCGCGAAGAGCTGGTAGAGGAACGCGGCCTCGTTGCTGGTGCGGCCCGAGGTGTAGAAGACGGACTCGTCGGGGGAGTCGCAGGCGGCGATCTCCTCACCGATGATGTCGAAGGCGCGCTCCCAGCTCACCGGCTCGTAGTGCGTGCCCCCTTCGGGGAGGAACACCGGGTGGGTGAGCCGCCCCTGCTGTCCCAACCAGTAGCCGCTCCGCGTCGCGAGATCGGCGACGGAGTGCGCGGCGAAGAACTCCGGGGTGACCCGGCGCAGGGTGGCCTCCTCGGCCACCGCCTTCGCGCCGTTCTCACAGAACTCCGCCTTGTGCCGGTGGTCCGGCTCCGGCCAGGCGCAGCCCGGGCAGTCGAAGCCGTTCTTCTGGTTGACGCTCAGCAGCGTCAGCATCGTCCGCTTCACGCCCATCTGCTGCCGGGCGATGCGCAGGGTGTGCCCGATGGCCGGCAGCCCCGCCGCAGCGTGCTGCGGCTCCGCTACCTGGGGCGCGTCCTGGACCGGATCACCCTTGGGCGGCTTCGTGGCCATCGCGCACTCTCCTTTGTGTACACGTGTGAGGTACATCTCCGATCCTCGCACGCGGGACCGACAACGGGGGCGGGGGGCCGGGGGAGGGAGTGCGCAGGGGGACCGACTGTCAGTGGGGCGTGGCAGGATCGGGGACGTGGCAGAGACAGCAGCGAAGCAGACCGACAACACCCCCGGCGGCAGCCGGCCGCGCCTGATGCTCATGGACGGGCACTCGCTGGCCTACCGCGCGTTCTTCGCGCTGCCCGCGGAGAACTTCACGACCGCGACGGGCCAGCCGACGAACGCGATCTACGGCTTCGCGTCGATGCTGGCGAACACGCTGCGCGACGAGGCGCCCACGCACTTCGCGGTGGCCTTCGACGTGTCCCGCAAGACCTGGCGCTCGGCGGAGTTCACCGAGTACAAGGCGAACCGCTCCAAGACCCCGGACGAGTTCAAGGGCCAGGTCGAGCTGATCGGCGAGCTGCTCGACGCCATGCACGTCTCGCGGTTCGCGGTCGACGGCTTCGAGGCCGACGACGTGATCGCCACGCTCGCCACCCAGGCCGAGGCCGAAGGCTTCGAGGTGCTGATCGTCACCGGCGACCGGGACTCCTTCCAGCTGGTCAGCGAGCACACCACGGTGCTGTACCCCACCAAGGGCGTCTCCGAGCTGACCCGCTTCACCCCGGAGAAGGTCTTCGAGAAGTACGGCCTCACGCCCGCCCAGTACCCCGACTTCGCCGCCCTGCGCGGCGACCCGTCCGACAACCTGCCGGGCATCCCGGGCGTCGGCGAGAAGACGGCCGCGAAGTGGATCAACCAGTTCGGCTCCTTCGCCGAGCTGGTCGAGCGCGTCGAGGAGGTCAAGGGCAAGGCCGGGCAGAACCTCCGCGACCACCTGGAGTCCGTCAAGCTCAACCGCCGGCTGACCGAGCTGGAGCGCCAGGTCGAGCTGCCCAAGACCGTCGCCGACGTCGCGCGTGTGCCGTACGACCGCAAGGCCGTCGCGATGATCCTGGACACCCTGGAGATCCGTAACCCCTCGCTGCGCGAGCGGCTCTTCGGTGTCGACCCCGGAGCCGAGGAGGCCGAGGTCACCCCGATCGCGACCGACGGCGTGGAGATCGACGGCTCGGTCCTCGGCACCGGCGAGCTGGCCCCCTGGCTCGCCGAGCACGGCGGTGGGCTGCTCGGCGTGGCCGCCGTCGACACCTGGGCGCTGGGCACCGGCTCGGTCGCCGAGATCGCCCTCGCGTCCGCCGACGGCACGGCCGGCTGGTTCGACCCGTCGCAGCTGGACGAGGCCGACGAGAAGGCCTTCGCGGCCTGGCTGGCCGACGCCGACAAGCCCAAGGTCTTCCACAACGCCAAGGGCGCGATGCGCGTCTTCGCCGAGCACGGCTGGACCATCGCGGGCGTGCGCATGGACACCGCGCTCGCCGCCTACCTGGTCAAGCCGGGCCGCCGCTCCTTCGACCTGGACGCGCTGTCCCTGGAGTACCTGCACCGCGAGCTGGCCCCCGCCGCCGCGGCCGACGGCCAGCTGGCGTTCGGCGCGGACGACGGTGCCGAGGCCGAGGCGCTGATGATCCAGGCCCGCGCGGTCCTCGACCTGGGCGAGGCCTTCGAGAGCCGTCTCGAAGAGGTCGGCGCCGCGGATCTGCTCCGCGACATGGAGCTGCCGACCTCCGCCCTGCTGGCCCGGATGGAGCGGCACGGCATCGCGGCCGACCGGGCCCATCTGGAGGCCATGGAGCAGATGTTCGCGGGCGCCGTCCAGCAGGCGGTGAAGGAGGCGCACGCCGCGGCCGGGCACGAGTTCAACCTTGGCTCGCCCAAGCAGCTCCAGGAGGTCCTCTTCGGCGAACTCGCCCTGCCCAAGACGAAGAAGACCAAGACCGGCTACACCACGGACGCCGACGCCCTGGCCTGGCTCGCCACCCAGACGGACAACGAACTGCCGGTCATCATGCTCCGCCACCGCGAGCAGGCCAAGCTCCGCGTCACCGTCGAGGGCCTGATCAAGACGATCGCCGCGGACGGCCGTATCCACACGACCTTCAACCAGACGGTCGCCGCGACCGGCCGCCTCTCCTCGACCGACCCGAACCTCCAGAACATCCCGGTCCGCACCGACGAGGGCCGCGCGATCCGCCGGGGCTTCGTGGTCGGCGAGGGCTTCGAGTCCCTCATGACCGCTGACTACAGCCAGATCGAGCTGCGCGTCATGGCCCACCTCTCCGAGGACGAGGGCCTGATCGAGGCCTTCACGTCGGGCGAGGACCTGCACACCACCGCCGCCTCCCAGGTCTTCGCCGTCGAGCCCACCGCGGTGGACGCGGAGATGCGCCGCAAGATCAAGGCGATGTCGTACGGCCTGGCGTACGGGCTGTCGGCCTTCGGCCTCTCCCAGCAGCTGAACATCGACGCGGGGGAGGCCCGCGCCCTGATGGACGCCTACTTCGAGCGCTTCGGCGGCGTCCGCGACTATCTGCGCCGCGCGGTCGACGAGGCCCGGGCGACGGGCTACACGGCGACCCTCTTCGGCCGCCGCCGCTACCTCCCCGACCTCAACAGCGACAACCGCCAGCGTCGCGAGGCCGCCGAGCGCATGGCCCTCAACGCCCCCATCCAGGGCACGGCGGCGGACATCGTCAAGATCGCCATGCTCAACGTGGACCGGGCCCTGCGCGAGGAGAACCTCACCTCCCGCATGCTCCTCCAGGTCCACGACGAAATCGTCCTGGAGATCGCCCCGGACGAGCGGGAGGCCGCGGAGGAACTGGTCCGCCGTGAGATGTCCAACGCCGTCCACCTCAACGTCCCCCTGGGCGTCTCGGTAGGCGCGGGCCCGGACTGGGAATCGGCGGCCCACTAGCCTCCGGACGCACATGGATGCCGGGGTCGGGTACCCACCCGCCCCCGGCATCCTGTGCATCTGCGGGGAGGCCCTGCAGCGCCCTCAAGGGGCGCGGGGAACTGCGCGACCAGCCACATACCACCGGCACCCCCAAGGCGACCGCGACCACCTAGACGCTCAGGCACCCACCCCCACCCCACCCGCCGAACCATCCCAGCCAGCCACAACGCGAGGACCCCGGCCCAACCCCCGGAGGGACCCGTCACCCACGCGGCCCCCGCAAAGACGCCCCACCCACCCGGCACCCGTAAGGATGCCGACATGGGTATACGCACGCTCCACCGCCGGCCGGCCCCGGCACCGGCGCAAGCGACCGCCGACCATCCGCCGAACCAGGCGCAGCCGCCCGTGGCCACCGACGCAAGCACCGCCCGCATCCCGGTCGACCTGATGACCGCGTGGCGGCAGACGGCGACAACGCTCCGCACCCGGCTCGCTCACCGGACACAGGGGTGGTCCGAGCTCGCCCGCGGCTACGCCTCCCTCGCTCTCACCCTGCTTCCACGGTCCCGCCCCGGAGGGCTCCGGCCTCATCCGAACCCGCACTGTCAGGCACCGGCACCGGACGCCACACCCTGACCCCCACGGCATACAGCAGCAGCCCCAGCACGAGCCCCGCGCCCGCCCCGAAGCACAGCGTCGGGATCAGCTCCCAGTACTTCGCGGTCGACCCCCAGTAGTCCCACCAGCGCGACGCCCGCTGCACCGCCGCCACCGCGGCCAACCCGCCGATCACCGCGCCCGCCAGCCACCGGTCGCGTACCGAGAGCACGGGCACCCCGACCGGTGCGGCGGCAGGGGACCGGCGTAGCGCCACGACCAAGAACGCGGCGATGACGACCGCCGCGATCGCCGAACCGCCGTACTGGAGGTACCAGTACAGCGGCGACCCCGCGATCTCCTCGCCCAGGACCGGAAACAGCCGCATCCCCCAGCGGTCGAGGTGGGTGAACGCGTCCCACACGACATGGGTCAGCGCCCCGAGCGCGGCCGACACGTACCAGCGCGCCACCAGCGACGGCCGTACACGCGCGCGTGGCGCCCCGCAGCGCAACAGCGTGGCCGGCCGGCCCTGTCGACGGAGCGGCAGAAGGGCCACCAGTGGCTCACGCAGCAGCAGCCACAGGCCCACCAGCGCCCAGGCGACCACCACGTCGACCGTGAACACACCCGGGAACGAGTGCGTGACATCGCCGAACTCCATCGCCTCCGGCAGGACACTCGCCACGTAATAGGTCATGTCGGGAGAGAAGGATCCCGCCACCAGTACGGCCGGTACGAGCGCGCCCCGACCGGTTCCGTCGGTGCGTACGGCGGGCAGTACGGCCGCGGCGTGGCTGAGCGTGAACGGCAACGGGGCTCCTTGTGCGGGGCGTTGACGGGCCGGTCGGCCCGGGTTGTCGGAGAGGTCAGTATGCGGGACGCCGCCCGGCCGCTCCGGCGGCGGAACCATATATGGCCAACCGGTAAAAATCGGGCACCAACGGGTGCCCCCGCAAAGGAAGTTGTCGTAGGGTCGCCTGGGTCACCGTGCCGGGAGTCCGGTCGAACAAGTGAACAGCGACAGAAATCGCGCCGCGAGGGCAACTGTCGCGGCGAGTCGATCGTCACAACAGGGGCGGGCTCGGCACGGCGAGCCCGGCAGACAGCGTCGGGCGCCCGGGCGTCCGCAGGAGGGGTCCATTTCATGGCGGCGCAATTCGGCAGGCTGCGCAAGGGAGCGGTGAACACCACCGTGGCCGCGGTCGCGGTGGCGGCGCTGGCCGCGTCCCAGGCTCCGGGAGTGACGACCGACGACGCCGGCAGACGGGTCGCCACCGGAACCCAGCCCTCACCGGACACGGCCGCCGAGGGCAGCGCGACCGGCAACTCGCCGTACTACACGGACCTGCCGCCGCTCAACAGCCCCAACCCGTCGCCGTCCGCGGACACTCCCGTCACCCCGGGTACCAGCGAGGCGGGCATACCCGCGACCGTCCTCGACGCCTACAAGAAGGCTGAGGCCGCGCTCCGGGAGGCCAAGCCCGGCTGCAACCTGCCGTGGCAGCTCCTCGCCGCCATCGGCAAGGTCGAGTCGGGCCAGGCCCGCGGCGGCCGCGTCGACGCGAACGGCACCACCATCTCCCGGATCCTCGGCCCGCAGCTCAACGGCAACGGCTTCGCGAACATCAGCGACACCGACAACGGCGCCTACGACGGGGACAGCGCCTACGACCGTGCCGTCGGCCCCATGCAGTTCATCCCGTCCACCTGGGAGTGGGCCGGCCGCGACGGCAACGGCGACGGCAAGAGGGACCCGAACAACGTCTACGACGCCGCGCTCGCCGCCGGCCACTATCTGTGCCGCTTCGGCTGGGACCTGTCCACCCAGGGCGACCTCGACCGCGCGATCCTCAGCTACAACAACTCGCAGGACTACCTGAACCTCGTCATGAGGTGGCTGGAGTACTACCGCAAGGGCACCCACGAGATCCCGGACGGCACCGGCACCCTGCCGTCCGACCGCAGCGACGACTCGGCGGGCGCGAGCCCGACGCCGACGACTCCCGTCACGCCCACCACGCCCACCACGCCCCCCAAGCCCGCCACGCCGACGACGCCGAACAGCCCCCGGCCCGGCGACAACGGCGGCGGCTCCAGCAGCCCCAAGCCCAATCCGCCGGGCACGACCCCGCCGCCCAGCACCACGCCGCCCACCCCCACCGACACCGTGCACCACCTGGAGGACGCGGACACCGCGAAGCTCACGGCGATGGCGGGCGACACCTTCACCGAGAGGATCAGCACCCGCGCCGAGACCGAGGCCGGCAAGGCCGTCGCCAAGGTCCGGGTCCGCTTCACCATCACCGGCGACACCGACGCCACCTTCAGCACCGGCGAGACGTACGCCACCGCCCTCACCGACAGCGCGGGCCGGGTCGTGGCACCCGCGCTGAAGGCGGGCGAGGACACCGGTGAGTTCGTGGTCCGCGCCACCGTCGTCGGCCGGGCGATCACCGGCCTCGACTACACGGCCACCGTCACCGAACGCGCCGCCGACACCCTGGTCCGCACCAGCGACACCGCGTTGACCTGCGCCCCGGGCGGCGAGTTCGCCGACCAGGTCGAGGTGAAGGCGACGTACAAGGGTGCCGTGGCGGACAAGGTCGCGGCCACCGCCACGCTCATCAAGTCGACGGACGACCCGACCGAGAACGACAAGGGCCCGTACTTCAAGGACGCCGACGGCAAGACCGTACGCACCCTGACGGGCCTGACCACGGACGCCGAGGGTCTGCTCAAGCTGCCGAAGCTGTACGCCGACGACACCGCGGGCACGTTCCTGCTCCGCATCAACACCGCGGGCGGCGCGACCCTGACCGTCGAACTGAAGGTCGCGGCGCCCGAGTCGACGGAGTCGCCGAGCCCGTCGACCAGTCCGAGCGCGTAATCACCCGTACGACCAAGACGTCGCCCCTCCGCGGAGGGGCGACGTCGTCATGTGCGACGTGTTCTCATCTCGCCCACCCGTTGCTACGGTGCCAGATCTGACGACCTATCAGTTCCGGCCCGTCGGGAGGCCCGTATGCGAGCCCTGATCGCAGCCGCGACCGGTCTCGTGGTCGCGCTCGCCCTGGTCCTGGCGCTCACCGCGATCGGCTCACCGGCCGGCGAGACCTCCCCGAAGCCGCTGCTCACGACGGTGCCCGCACACCCGTAACCGCCCGTTAGACCGTCTGCCCGTCCGGGAGGGAGGCCGAGATGCGCCGCAAGGCCGGCCTGATCCTGCTCGCCCTCGCCGTGTTCTTCGCGGCACTGTCCCCGCTGCTGCGCTGGTACGCCTTCCCGCGCCTGGCCAAGATCCCGGCCAACCAGTACCAGGACATGGTCCTGGAGGCGAAGGACGCCACTCTCCTCGACTACGGCACCATGCAGGCCCGCAAGGTCCCCAAGGTCACCATCGTGCAGACCCTGAAGGGCAACGTCGAGGAGTCGGAGAAGATCGAGAAGACGGCGGGCAGGGACGTGGTCGTCTGGGACGGCCTGTCCTACGTCGTCGGCCCCGACGGCAAGATGGTCTCCAAGATCCCCGAGCGCTACATCTTCGACGCCCACACCCAGGAACCCGTCCACGCCACCGGCGAGATGGTCGACGGCGACCCGGTGAAACGACAGGGCATCGAGTTCAAGTGGCCCTTCCTGACGGAGAAACGGGACTACGAGTACTTCGACGCCCAGGCACGCGTCACCGCCCCGATCCACTACAAGGGGACGCAGAACTTCCGTGGCGTCGACGTCTACTACTTCGAGCAGACCATCCCGTGGACCGAGGTCAGGTTCCCCAAGGCCATGCCCGTCGAGGGCATCACCCCGGAGTCGGTCGCCGAGACCGGCACGACCCGCTGGTACACCACCGTCCGCAAGTTCTGGGTCGAACCCCTCACCGGCGCGCCCGTCTACGGCGAGGAGATCCACAAGGAGGAGCTGCGCGGCGGCACCCTGCTCGGCGGCCGGGACAAGGTCACGGCGTTCGCCGGCCACGTGAAGATGCGCGAGGACTACATCGACTCAACGGTCGACCTGGTCAAGTCCAACCGCACGCTGGTCCTGCTGATGACCTCGTACCTGCCCTGGGGCTTCCTGATCCTCGGCCTGCTGCTCCTGGCGCTCTCCCTCTACCTGGAGGCACGCGGCCGCCGCCCCGGCGGTCCCGAGCCCACGAAGGACAGCGAGCCCGAGCCGGTCACCGCCTGAGCCGGGCGTTGGTGTGCCGGGTCGGCTCGGCACCGGCCGGGTCCTCGGGCCAGGGATGCTTCGGATAGCGCCCGCGCAGCTCGGCCCGTACGCCCTTGTAGCCGTCCCTCCAGAAGGAGGCGAGGTCGGCGGTGACGGCGGCGGGGCGGCCGGCGGGGGAGAGCAGATGGACGAGGAGCGGCACCCCGGCGACGGACGGCGACTCGTGCAGCCCGAACATCTCCTGCAACTTCACGGCGAGCACGGGCTGTTCGGGGTCCCCGTAGTCGATCCGGATCCTGGACCCACTCGGCACGGCGATACGCTCGGGCGCCAACTCGTCGAGCCGCCCCGCCTCGCCCGACGCCCACGGCAACAACCGTGAGAGCGCCTGCCCCGCGTCGATCCGCCCGAGGTCCGCCCGCCGCCCGGCCCGCCCCAGCTCGGGCTCCAGCCACTCGTCCACGCGCGCGTGCAGCGCCTCGTCGGACACCTCGGGCCAGGGATCGCCGAGGTGCAGACGGAGGAACGCGAGCCGTTGGCGCAGCACCAGGGCGTCGGGAGTCCACCGCAGCAGGCCGAACCCTTCCTGCCGCAGCCCTTCCAGGAGCGCATCGCGTACGAGTACGGGGTCGGCGTCCCGCAAGGGCCGCGCCGCCAGCTCGATCGCCCCGAGCCGCTCGACCCGCCGGGCGACGACGTCCCCGTCGGCCCAGTGGACCTCCTGGCTCTCGCCGTACAGCGAGGCCGCCGCCGAGCGGGCCATGTCCTCGTCCACCACTGCGGCGAGCTGCACGCGCGCGTGCCCCTTGCCGACCGGACGGTCCGCCACGGCCACGGCGAGCCACGGGGCACCGCGCAAAGGGCTGCCGTCGGCGAGTTCGGCGCGGGTGCCGGACGCCATGAGATAGGAACCGCCGTCGGCCTTGGCGACGCGCTCGGGGAAGGCGTAAGCGGCGACCAGGCCCACGGTGCGGTCGTCCACGCCACCGGCCGGAGCGCCCTCACCGCCCGACCGCAGCCGCCGCACCTCGGTTCGCCAGCGGCCCGCATACGCGTCACCGCCCCGCCGAGCCGCCCGTAGCGCGGCGGCCAGGTCATCGCCGTACTCCCGCGGAGCCTCCTCGCTCAGCAGCGCGACCACCTCGGCACCGCCCGCACCGGAGGTGTCCAGCAGCGCCCGCCCCAGCCGGGGGTGCAACCCCAGCCGGGCCAGCTCGGCGCCGCGAGCCGTGGCCCGCCCGTCGGAGTCGACCGCCCCGACGGCCGTCAGGACGCTCCGCGCCGCCGCCATCGCCCCGCCCGGCGGCGCGTCCAGCAGCGCCAGCCCCGACGCGTCGGGATCGCCCCAGCACGCCGCCTGCAACGCGAACGCCGTCAGGTCGGCCACCTTGATCTCCGGCGACGGGAAGCGCGGCAGCCGCGCGTCCTCCGTCTCAGCCCAGCACCGGTACACCGCCCCCGGCGCCTCACGCCCGGCCCGCCCCGCCCGCTGCCGCCCGGCCGCCTGCGAGGCCCGTACCGTCGCCAGCGCGCTCAGCCCGCGCGCGTGGTCGACGCGAGGCTCCCGCGCCAGCCCGGAGTCGACGACCACCCGCACCCCGGGCACCGTCAGCGAAGACTCCGCCACGGACGTCGCCAGTACCACCCGGCGCCGCTCCCCGCCGGCCAGCACGGCGTCCTGCACGGCCGCCGACGCCCGCCCGTGCACCTGCAACACCTCGACGTCCCCGAGACCTCCCAGCTGCCCGGCCACCCGCGCGATCTCGCCCACGCCCGGCAGGAAACAGAGCACGTCCCCCGCCCGCTCGGCCAACGCCCGCCGCACCACCGACGCCACATGCGCCAGCAGCGCCGGATCGACCCGCATCCCGTGCGGCGGCCGTACGGGACGCGTGGGCGGTGCCCACACCACGTCCACGGGATGCGAGGTGCCCTCGGCCTCGACCACGGGCGCGTCACCCAGCAGCCGCGCCCACCCCTGGGCGTCCGTCGTCGCCGACGCGGCCACCAGCCGCAGCTCCGGCCGCAGCGCCTGCCGTACGTCCCACAGGAAGGCCGCCACCGTGTCCGCGTCCAGATGCCGCTCGTGGCACTCGTCGAGGATGACGACATCCACGCCCGCGAGCTCCTGGTCGCGCTGCAACCGCTGGAGCAGCACACCCGTCGTGACGACCTCCACGCGCGCGCGTGGCCCGACGACCCGCTCCCCGCGCACGGTGTAGCCGACGCTCTCGCCGACCTTCTCGCCCAGCAGCCACGCCATCCGCCGCGCGGCCGCCCGGGCGGCGATCCGCCGGGGTTCGGCGACGACGACCCGCCGCGCAGGCCCAGCGTCCAGCAGCCCCGCCAGGGCCAGCGGCACCAGCGTCGTCTTGCCGGTGCCGGGCGGCGCGACGAGCACGGCGGTGCCGTGCGCGTCCAGGGCAGCGGTCAGACCGGGCAGGGCGCCGCGTACGGGCAGCGCGTCCAAGGCGTCGTAACGGATCACGCTCTCAGTCTCGTACGCACACGAAGATCGCCGTCCCCGGGATCAGGTTCCCGCGCAGCGGCGACCAGCCGCCCCACTCCGAGGTGTTCCAGGCCGGCCACTCCGGCTCCACCAGGTCCACCAGCCGTAGCCCGGCCGCCACGACGTCCCGCACCCGGTCGCCGATCGTCCGGTGATGCTCGACGTAGACCGCGCGGCCCTCCTCGTCCTGCTCGACGTACGGCGTGCGGTCGAAGTAGGAGGCCGAGACGGACAGGCCCTCCGGCCCCGGTTCGTCCGGGAACGCCCAGCGGATGGGATGGGTGACGGAGAAGACGAGACGGCCTCCGGGGCGCAGCACCCGTCGCACATCCCGCAGCACCAGCACCGGGTCGGCGACGAACGGCAGCGCGCCGTACGCGGAGCACGCCAGATCGAAGGAGGCGTCGGCGAAGGGGAGGGCGCCGGCGTCGGCGCACACCAGAGGGAACGCGCTCCCGATGCGCAGGGCGTGCTGGAGCTGGCGGTGGGAGATGTCCAGGGCGACCGGACGGGCCCCCTGCGCGGTCAGCCAGCGCGAGCACTGTGCCGCGCCGGCGCCGATCTCCAGGACGTCCTTGCCCTTCAGTTCCTCCGGCGGGCCGAGCAGCCCGGCCTCCACCTCGTCCAGGCCCTCCGGGCCCCACACGAAACGGTCGTCGCCGAGGAACGTGCCGTGCTCGATCTGGTACTCGTCCGCGTTGCGGTCCCACCAGCCCCGGTTGGCCCGGGAACTCTCCGCGACATCGGCGTCGCGCCGGGTGGCCTCCGGTTCGTACTCTTGGATGATCGGCTCCCTCGTCGTACTCTTCCGTCACCTGAATGGCGCGGGCCCTCACGGTGGTGTCACGTGAGGGGTGTTCCTAGGCCTGCGTGGCCTCAGAAGACAGGTTGTGTGCCGGGTATGGGGCGTTCCGCCCCGGGTGTGCGCCTTCGCGCATTGACCATGTCCGGCTGCCCCCGTATGCTACAAGTTGCGCTGCGGGCCTGCGCACCTCAGACGTAGCAGGCTGCGCTCGCATCTGTTGTATGTCCCCTCGGTTGTCGAGGCGCCATCGGATTTCCGTGGCGCTTCCTAGGCTGTCCGGCTTCTTCAGAGCGATACGGGCTCCCGGCGTAGCAGTACCTACGACTTCAATGTCCGTACCGGAGCCCTTTCCCACATGACGAGCAGCACCGAGACCACCGCCACCACCCCGCAGGTAGCGGTCAACGACATCGGTAACGAGGAAGCCTTCCTCGCCGCGATCGACGAGACGATCAAGTACTTCAACGACGGCGACATCGTCGACGGCGTCATCGTGAAGGTCGACCGGGACGAGGTCCTGCTCGACATCGGTTACAAGACCGAAGGCGTTATCCCGAGCCGCGAGCTCTCGATCAAGCACGACGTCGACCCCAACGAGGTCGTCGCCGTCGGTGACGAGATCGAGGCCCTTGTTCTCCAGAAGGAGGACAAGGAAGGCCGCCTGATCCTCTCGAAGAAGCGCGCCCAGTACGAGCGTGCCTGGGGCACCATCGAGAAGATCAAGGAAGAGGACGGGATCGTCACCGGTACCGTCATCGAGGTCGTCAAGGGTGGTCTCATCCTCGACATCGGCCTCCGTGGCTTCCTTCCGGCCTCCCTGGTCGAGATGCGCCGCGTCCGCGACCTTCAGCCCTACGTGGGCAAGGAGCTCGAGGCGAAGATCATCGAGCTGGACAAGAACCGCAACAACGTGGTCCTGTCCCGCCGTGCCTGGCTGGAGCAGACCCAGTCCGAGGTCCGCCAGACGTTCCTCACCACCCTCCAGAAGGGTCAGGTCCGTTCCGGCGTCGTCTCCTCGATCGTCAACTTCGGTGCCTTCGTGGACCTGGGTGGCGTCGACGGTCTGGTCCACGTCTCCGAGCTCTCCTGGAAGCACATCGACCACCCCTCCGAGGTTGTCGAGGTCGGCCAGGAAGTCACCGTCGAGGTCCTCGACGTCGACATGGACCGCGAGCGTGTCTCCCTGTCGCTGAAGGCGACGCAGGAAGACCCGTGGCAGCAGTTCGCCCGGACCCACCAGATCGGTCAGGTCGTCCCGGGTAAGGTCACCAAGCTGGTTCCGTTCGGTGCGTTCGTCCGCGTGGACGAGGGCATCGAGGGTCTGGTCCACATCTCCGAGCTGGCCGAGCGCCACGTGGAGATCCCGGAGCAGGTCGTCCAGGTCAACGACGAGATCTTCGTCAAGGTCATCGACATCGACCTCGAGCGTCGCCGCATCAGCCTCTCGCTGAAGCAGGCCAACGAGGCCTTCGGTGCCGACCCGGCCACGGTGGAGTTCGACCCGACCCTGTACGGCATGGCCGCGTCCTACGACGACCAGGGCAACTACATCTACCCCGAGGGCTTCGACCCCGAGACCAACGACTGGCTCGAGGGCTACGAGACCCAGCGCGAGGCGTGGGAGCACCAGTACGCCGAGGCGCAGACCCGCTTCGAGCAGCACCAGCAGCAGGTCATCAAGAGCCGCGAGGCCGACGCTGCCGCTGCCGCCGAAGGTGGCGACGCCGCGGGTGCGGCTCCGGCCGCGGGTGGCGGTTCGTACTCCTCCGAGGGTCCGGACAACTCCGGTGCGCTGGCTTCGGACGAGGCGCTTGCCGCGCTGCGGGAGAAGCTGGCGGGTGGGCAGAGCTGAACGCTGCCGCTGAGGCTTAGCCGGTGACTGAGGGGCCGTACCTTTCGAGGTGCGGTCCCTCAGGCGTTTGTACGTGGTCTATCGTGTGCCGGCCGGTGGGGGCTTGTCGCGCCGTTCCCCGCGCCCCTAAAAGCGAGGGCGTTGTCCGTGGCGTTCTCGTGATCTTGACCCTTTCCTCGGGGAATGCCCGTGCCCGTAAGGGTGTTGTCACGTACGGACACGAGGAGGAGCGGTCACTGTGCTTGATCCGCAGGGTTTGTACGCGTGGGAGCCGAAGGGGCTGGCTGTCGTCGACATGGCGCTCGCCCAGGAGTCGGCCGGTCTTGTCATGCTCTACCACTTCGACGGATACATCGACGCGGGTGAGACCGGCGACCAGATCGTCGACGGACTCCTGGACTCGCTGCCCCACCAGGTCGTCGCCCGCTTCGACCACGACCGGCTGGTGGACTACCGCGCCCGCCGACCGCTGCTGACGTTCAAGCGCGACCGCTGGGCCGGGTACGAGGTGCCGGGCATAGAGGTACGGCTCGTACAGGACGCGACCGGGGCGCCGTTCCTGCTGCTGTCCGGGCCCGAGCCGGACGTGGAGTGGGAGCGCTTCGCCGCGGCGGTCAAGGAGATCGTGGAGCGGCTCGGCGTACGCCTCTCGGTGAACTTCCACGGCATCCCCATGGGCGTCCCGCACACCCGTCCGGTCGGCGTCACCCCGCACGGCAACCGCACCGACCTCGTCCCGGGCCACAGCAGCCCCTTCGACGAGGCGCAGGTGCCCGGCAGCGCCGAGGCCCTCGTCGAGTACCGGCTGATGGAGGCCGGGCACGATGTGCTGGGCGTCGCCGCGCACGTCCCGCACTACATCGCCCGCTCCGCCTACCCGGACGCCGCCCTGACCGTCCTGGAGACCGTCACCGCGGCGACCGGGCTGGTCCTGCCCGGCATCGCGCACTCCCTGCGCACGGAAGCCCACCGCACGCAGAACGAGATCGACCGGCAGATCCGCGAGGGCGACGAGGAGCTCACCAACCTCGTCGAGGGCCTTGAGCACCAGTACGACGCGATGGCGGGTGCCGAGTCCCGGGGCAACATGCTCGCCGAGCCGGTGGACATCCCGTCGGCGGACGAGATCGGGCGGGAGTTCGAGCGGTTCCTGGCCGAGCGGGAGGGCGACAACTGAGGGGGAAGGGCTGGTCCTGCCGGATGCGCTGTCAGTGGCAGGGCCTAAGCTTCGGGACATGCTGAAGGTGGGCCTGACCGGGGGCATCGGTGCCGGTAAGAGCGAGGTGTCGCGGCTGCTCGTGGAGCACGGAGCAGTGCTGATCGACGCGGACCGGATCGCGCGCGAGGTCGTAGCGCCCGGTACGGCCGGGCTCGCCGCCGTCGTCGAGGCGTTCGGTGAGGACGTGCTCGCCGCGGACGGCAGCCTCGACCGGCCCAAGCTGGGCTCGATCGTCTTCGCCGACCCCGACCGGCTCGCCGTGCTGAACTCGATCGTGCACCCCCTCGTCGGCGCCCGCTCCCGCGAACTCGAAGAGGCCGCCGCAGAGGACGCCGTCGTCGTGCACGACGTCCCGCTCCTCACGGAGAACGGCCTCGCGCCGCTGTACGACCTCGTGATCGTCGTCGACGCCGGCCCCGAGACCCAGCTCGACCGCCTCGTCCGGCTGCGCGGCATGACCGAGGAGGACGCACGCGCACGCATGGCCGCGCAGGCCACGCGTGAGCAGCGCCGGGAGATCGCGGACATCGTCATCGACAACGACGTGCGGCTGGAAGAGCTCCAAGGACGCGTGAAGGACGTGTGGGACGAACTCGTGCGCCGAGCCCATGAGGCACAGGGAAGCCGGCAGCCCCGGGCGTCCCAGGAATAGCGGCGGCCCGTCCGCGCGTTGAAGCCCTCCAGCGAGGGAAGGACATTGCCGTGCCCGAGACCAGCGGTTCGACCGGACGTACTCCGGAGACGCATGTCATCGACTACCGCGCCGCCGAGCAACTGCTCGCCGCGCGGGACCCGCGGGGCGCGGTGAAGCTGCTCGACGAGGTCATCGCCGTCCACCCGGAGAACACCGCCGCCCGGCTGCTGCGCGCCCGGGCCTTCTTCGCCGCCGCGCAACTGCGGCCCGCCGAGCTGGAGTTCACCATCGTCCTGGAGCGAGAGCCGGACAACGCGTTCGCGCACTTCGCGCTCGCCAGGACCTACGAGCGGCAGGGCCGCGGCGGCCAGGCCAAGCGCCACTTCCGGCTGGCCGCCGCGCTCGACCCGAACCCGCAGTACCTCAAGGCGGCCCGGTTCGACGCGTGAGAGGCGGTCAGGGGGGATGAGGCTTCGGTGCCTAGGGGTGGTCCTCCGGCGGTGGCCGGTAGGGGCGGTTCTCGGGTGCCCGGCCGTGGGGACGGCTGTCGGGCGTCCGGCCGTAGGGACGGTCCTCGGGTGGGCGATACGGCGGTATGTCGCGGCCGGGCTGGTAGTGCGGGCCCTGGCGGATGTGTCTGAGGACCATGGCCGTGTCGATCATGATCATCAGCCACAGCGCCCCGCAGGCCGCCGCCCAGCCGGGGCGCCCCGCCAGCGCGAACGCGGCGGTGCCGAAGATCGTCCAGACCAGGCCCCATACGCACAGCCAGAAGCGGGCTCGCAGTGCACTGCGCGCTGTCGTCGGCTCACTGCCCGTACGCATCAGGATCACCACTCCTTCTTGAAACGTACTCCTCGCGGGGGGCCTCGTGCTGCCGGACACCGATGAACTGGCCGAGGTGCTGCTCGACCTCGGGGTACCCCACGAGGACATCAACGACCTCGTGCGGATGGCCCGACGGGTGACCGACGACCCGGAGCTGCGGCAGGCCCTGGAGCGGTCCGTCGACGAGCTCGTCCAGGGGATGGGGGAGGTCGGAGGACCGGTCGACCTGCCTGACCTGGACTGGGCCTCGGGCGCTCTTCAGCGCTGCTTCCCGGTGTACGTCTTCGTCGCGGCACTGCCGGCCACGCGCGCGTACCACCGCGAGCTCGGCGTCCCGGCCGACGTCACCCGGCGCACCCTCGCCGATCTCGGACGGAACATGGCCGTGTACCGCAGGCGGTACGGCCGGGCGGGAGTGCAGGCGCCGTGGTGGCTCGTCCATCACTTCCGTGGCGAGCTGTACCAGTTGGGACGGTTGCAGTTCGAGCGGGCGCGGCTCGGGCAGCGTACGGGGACTCGGCTCGCTGCGGCCGGACTCGACGTGCGTCCGGGCTCGCCCTGCCTCAACCTGCACATCCCCGACTTCCTCGGGCCCCTGGCCCCGGCCGCGGTCGACCGGTCCCTGGCGCTGGCCCGGGAGTTCTTCGCCCTGCGCTTTCCACAGGAGCGGTACCGGGTGGCGCTCTGCCACTCCTGGCTGCTGGACCCGCAGCTCAGGAAGTACCTTCCCGGGGACTCCAACATCGTCCGGTTCCAGGAGCGTTTCGGTGTCGCCCGCGAGGACCGGGAGCCGGCCGACACCGAACCGGTCCAGTTCGTCTTCGGCGACCCGGAGCTGCCGGTCCAGAGCCTGCCGCGCCGTACGGCGGTGGAGCGTGCCGTCGGGGACCATCTGCGGGCGGGCGGGCACTGGTACATCGGGCACGGGTGGCTGCCGTTGAACCCGTTCGGCCCGTTCGGCCCGTCCGAAGGGAGCGCGTGAGTTTCCTTCGTACGGCGATGAGTTCCGGGGCGACGCCCGGTCTACCTCTGTGACAGCACGACGGACCGCTTCACGAGGAGACCCCCATGACCGAGACCACCGCCTCCGCTCCCGCCGGCACCACCGCCACCGCCATCGCCGAGTCCGCGACTCCGCGCGGTCGCCGGGCCCGTATCGCCCTGCGCGGCCTCCAGATAGTGCTCGCTCTCTTCTACGCGGTCGCGAGCGCACTGCCCAAGCTGATCGCGCACCCGTCGGCCGCCGAGAGCTTCGAGGAGATGGGGTGGGGCAGCGCGGGCATGTACGCCATCGGTGTCCTCGAACTGGCCGGGGCCGTCGCCCTGTTGATCCCGGTGCTCCAGTCGGTGGCGGCGGTCGCGTTGAGCGCGCTGATGGTGGGCGCCTTCGTCGTGCAGATGACCTACTTCGACGGCGAGTACGCCGTCACCCCGCTCATCCTGATCCTGCCGCTCGCCCTCATCGCGTGGGCTCGGCGAGGCTCGAACGCGGAGCTGCTGCGGTTGGTGCGGCGACGGGACTGACCGGACTGACGGTACTGACGGTACTGACGACGGAGTCGAACGGCGCGGTGGCGTCCGGTGGGCCGAGAGCCCGGGCCGGACGCCACCGCCGTTCGTTCATCGCCGTTCTGTCGTCGCTGCGCCGGATGTCACCGCCCGCGTGGCTGTCCGCTGCCGCCGTCCATCAGGCCGCGCAGGCGTTCCATCTCGCGTCGGTCCCGCTTGGTCGGCCGGCCGGTGCCGCGGTCGCGGATGCCGGCCGGGGCGACGGCCTCGCGCGGCGGGGGAGGGGGCGAGTTGTCGACGTAGCACTGGACCGCCACCGGCGCCCCGACCCGTTTGCTGATGAGTCGCTTGACGACGACGATCCGCTCCCGGTTCTCCTGCCGCAGCCGCACCTCGTCGCCGACGCGCACCGAGTGGGACGGCTTCACGTTGTGGCCGTTCACGCGCACGTGGCCGCCCTTGCATGCGGTGGCGCCCATGGAGCGGGTCTTGACCAGGCGTACGGACCAGATCCAGCTGTCGATCCGTACGCTCTCGCCGCTGCGCGCACCGGCGGCCTCGGCGGCTGCCACGGCCGCGGCGACCTGCGGGTCGACGGCCGGGTCCGTGTCAGCCGCGTCGGGCGGCCCCTCGGCCGAGCCGCCGATCGTCCCCTTGTCGTCCTCGTCATCCTCGGAAGCCATGCCTCGACCTTAGCCCGCGCAGGCGGCAGCGACGGCCGTACCGGCGCGACTGTGATTACGGTGGAAACGTGGACGCCCTCACCGACCTCGACCGACGGATCGCGGGCTGTCGGGCCTGCCCGCGCCTCGTGGACTGGCGTGAGGAGGTGGCCCGTACCAAGCGCGCCGCCTTCGCCGACCAGACGTACTGGGGCCGCCCGGTGCCCGGCTTCGGCCCGCCGGACGCCCGGCTGCTGATCGTCGGGCTCGCCCCCGCGGCCCATGGCGGCAACCGGACCGGCCGGATGTTCACCGGGGACCGCTCCGGGGACGTCCTGTACCAGGCGCTGTACGACGTGGGCCTCGCCTCGCAGCCCGCGTCGGTCGCCGTCGACGACGGTCTGGAGCTGTACGGCGTACGGGTCACGGCCCCGGTGCACTGCGCTCCGCCCGCGAACAAGCCCACGCCGGGGGAGCGGGAGACCTGCCGGCCCTGGCTCGTGCGGGAGTTGGGGCTGTTGCGGCCGACGCTGCGGGCGATCGTGGTACTGGGGGCGTTCGGCTGGCAGGCGACGTTGCCGGCGCTGGTGGAGGCGGGGTGGAATGTGCCCCGGCCGCGGCCGGTGTTCGCGCACGGGGCGCGGGTGGCGCTGGACGGTGTCGGTGGTCTCGACGGGCTCGACCTCTTCGGGTGCTTCCACGTCAGCCAGCGCAACACCTTCACCGGCCGGCTGACGCCCGAGATGCTGCGGGACGTACTGGGCGCGGCGGCGCGAGCGGCCTCTCTCCCTTGAAAATGAGGCGACCGGAGGGCCGTGCGGACGTTACGTTGCCCGGATGCCTCTCTATCCGGAGATCGAACCGTACGACCACGGCATGCTCGACGTCGGTGACGGCAACCGCGTCTACTGGGAGACCTGCGGGAACCCGCGAGGCAAGCCGGCGGTGGTGCTGCACGGCGGGCCGGGGAGCCGGAGCAACCCCTGGTTCCGGCGCCTGTTCGACCCAGCCGCCTACCGGATCGTGCTGCTCGACCAGCGCGGATGCGGGCGCTCGACGCCGCACGCGAGTGCGTACGAGACCGACATGAGCGTCAATACGACAGCGCACCTGATGGCAGACCTGGAGCTGCTGCGGCGGCATCTCAAGATCGCGCGGTGGCTGGTGTGGGGGGTGTCGTGGGGCTCGGTGCTCGGGTTGCGGTACGCGCAGACGCATCCCGGAGTCGTGTCGGAGCTCGTCCTCACGGGCGTGGCCACCGGTTCCGACGCCGAGGTCGCCCTGCTGACCAGAGGGCTCGGGCAGTTCTTCCCGGAGGCCTTCGAACGGTTCGTGGCCGAGGTGCCCGAGGCCGAGCGGACGGGGAACCTCGCCGCCGCCTACAGCCGGCTGATCGAGTCGCCGGATCCGGAGGTACGGGCGCGGGCGGCGCGCGCGTGGACCGACTGGGAGACGGCCATGGCCGCCGCACCGCCGCGTTCCGTCCCGCGCTACGAGGACCCGGTGTTCCGCATGGGCTTCGCTCGTACCGTGACGCACTACTGGGGCAACGACCACTTCCTCGGCGAGGGCCACGGCGAGGGCCACGGCGGGGATCACGAGGAGGGTGTCGTCCTGCGGGACGCGCCCCTGCTCAAAGGAATTCCGGGCACCCTCGTCCAGGGCAGCCTCGACCCCGGCAACCTGCTCGGCATCGTGTGGCGTCTGCATCACGCCTGGCCGGACAGCGAGCTGATCGTCATCGACGACGTGGGGCACAACGCCGGGGCGCCGGGCATGGCGGACGCGCTGGTCGCGGCGACGGACAGGTACGCGGGACGCGAGCCGGCTCAGACGGGACTCTGATCGGCGGGACTCTGGTCGGCAGGACTCTGGTCGGCAGGACTCTGGTCGGCGTCCTCCCCGAACAGCTGCCGCATCGTCGACCGGTAGTTGGTCCGCACGTGGGCCAGTGCGTGCGACTTGGCCCGTGCCGGGTCGCCGGAGGCGATGGCTTCGTACAACTCGCGGTGTTCCACGAGGAGTTGGGGCCACTCCTCGTTCCGCCGGGTCATCCAGCGCAGGCGCCCGGCGACCGGTTCCAGGGCCTCGATCAGCAGGTTGTTGCCGGCCATGGCGATGATGCGGTCGTGCAGTCGGCTGTTGACGTCCGTGATGGTCTCCGCGTCGCCCGCATCCGTCGCGGCGGCCGCCTGTTCGAGGAGCCGCTCGACCTCGGCAAGGTCCTCCGGTGTCGCCCGTGACGCGGCGAGTCCGGCCGCGTACACCTCCAGCGCCTCGCGCAGTTCGAAGAGCTCTTTGACGTCGGCCGGGGTCAGCCGTCGTACGACCGTACGGCGTGCCGACTCGAAGTGGACGAAGCCCTCGACGACCAGGGCGCGGATCGCCTCGCGGACAGGCACCCGCGAGACCCCGAGGCGCTCGGCCAGCTCCCGCTCGACGAGCCGGTCTCCTGGCCGCAGGCGCCCGGCGATGATGTCCTGCCGCAGGGTCACCAGGACGCGTTCCCGTACCGCGCCGATGGGTTCGATCTTCGTCGTGGAGCTCATGGGGCCATTTTGGCCGAACCGAGGAGCGTTTTACGGAGCGTTAACAAGAGCGACATCGGTCAGAACTGTTGACGGGAGGACCATGTCCGCAGTTTGGTATACCAAACACCGCTCGCGACGGTTCCCACAGCAGTTCCCTCCATAAGCAGTCCTCCGTCCCTTGGCTCCTGGAGGCCCCGTGTCCCTCGCCGACCGTGCCGAAGTCACCGGCACACCAGAGTTCGTCCCCGATCCCAGGCTCACCAACGAAGACCTCGCGCCCGCGGACAAGCGCAACTGGAAGGTCTTCGACCTCTTCGCGCTGTGGATGTCCGACGTCCACAACCTCGGCAACTACACCTTCGCGGCCGGTCTGCTGGTCCTCGGCATGAACGTGTGGCAGGTCTTCACGTCCCTGCTCGTCGGCTTCGTGCTCATCTATGTCGGCATGAACTGGATGGGGAAGATCGGCCAGCGCCACGGCGTCCCGTTCCCCGTCGTCAGCCGGATCAGCTTCGGCGTCTGGGGCGCCAACATCCCGGCGCTGATCAGGGCCGTGATCGCCATCATGTGGTACGGCATCCAGACCTATCTGGCGTCCGTGGCCGTCAACGTGATGCTGCTGGCCGCCTGGCCGGGGCTGGAGTCCTGGACGCACAGCTCCTTCCTGGGCCTGCACGCGCTCGGCTGGGTGTCCTTCCTCTCCCTCTGGCTCATCCAGGCGCTGATCATCAGCCAGGGCATGGAGTCGGTGCGGAAGTTCCAGGACTTCTGCGGTCCGGCGATCTGGGTGGTGATGATCGCGCTGGCGGTCTGGATCCTGGCCAAGGCCGGCTGGACGATCTCGCTCACGTCCACCCCGCACCCGGTCTCCGTCGGCGAGCAGTGGCGGCAGTGGTTCGGCGCGATCGGCCTGATCCTCGCCACGTACGGCACGCTGATGCTCAACTTCTGCGACTTCTCCCGCTTCGCGCCCGACTACCGCACGGTCCGCAAGGGCAACTTCTGGGGCCTGCCCATCAACTCGACGGCATTCGTGGTCGTCTCGGTGATCGTCACCGCCGGTTCGCTGGAGGTCTTCGGCGAGGCCATCACGGATCCGGCGGAGCTGGTGGCGAAGGTCGGCAACACCTGGGTCCTGGTCCTGGCCGCCCTGACGTTCGCCATCGCCACCATGGGCGTCAACATCGTCGCCAACTTCGTCTCCCCGGCGTACGACCTGGCCAACGTCTGGCCACAGAAGATCACCTTCAAGGTCGGCGGCATGATCAGCACGGTGGCGGCGCTGGTCGTCACGCCCTGGAACCTCTTCTCCAACCCGACGGTCGTCAACTACTTCCTGGGCGGCCTGGGCGCCTTCCTGGGCCCGCTGTTCGGCGTGATCATGGTCGACTACTACCTCGTCAAGCACGGCCGGGTGGACGTCGAGGAGCTGTTCTCCGCCGAGCCCGGCTCGCGCTACTACTACCGCAAGGGCGTCAACCCCAAGGCGCTGTGGGCGTTCCTGCCGTCGGCGGCGGTCGCGGCGGTGCTGGCGCTGGTGAAGACGTTCAGCGATGTGTCGCCGTACTCCTGGTTCATCGGGACGGCGATGGCGGCGGGGCTGTACCTGCTGCTGTGCCGCGGTGAGCGGGCCGAGTCCGCTGCCGCGCAGGCCGCCAAGCCCGTGACGCGGGAGGTCTGAAGGACGTGCGGATCGTCGTCACCAACTGCAACACCACGCAGGAGATGACCGAGGAGATCGTACGAGGTGCCCGGGCCGCCGCAGGCCCGGGCACCACCGTGCTCGGACTGACCCCCGGGTGGGGGCCGGAGTCGGCGGAGGGCTGGCTCGACAGCTACCTCTCGGCGGCGGCCGTGATGGACGCGCTGCGGACGTACGAGGGCCCCGAGTACGACGCGGTCGTCATGGCCGGTTTCGGGGAGCACGGGAGGGAGGGCGTGCGGGAGCTGGTGGACGTGCCGGTCGTCGACATCACCGAGGCCGCCGCGCATCTGGCCTGTCTGCTCGGGCGGCGGTACGGCGTGGTGACCACGCTGGAGCGGTCGTGCGGGCAGATCGAGGACAGCCTGGAGACCGCCGGGGTGGGCCGCAACTGCGTCGCCGTCGTCGGTACGGGGCTCGGCGTGCTGGAGCTGGCGGACGGCGAGCGCACCGAGTCCGCCTTCCTGGCGGCCGCCGAACGGGCCCGCGACGCCGGTGCCGAGGTCCTGGTGCTGGGCTGTGCCGGGATGACCGGGTTGCAGCGGACCGTGGCGGAGAAGCTGGGGGTTCCGGTGGTCGACGGGGTGGGGGCGGCAGTCAAACTCGCCGAGTCGCTGGTGGGGTTGGGGCTGACGACGAGCCGGGCCGGGACGTATGCGAAGCCGTTGCCGAAGCGGCGGGCGTGGGGGGCGTCGCAGGGCTGACCGCAGTGACGGGGGAGGGAGTCCAGACGTACCGCGCGTCCGGCTCCCGCTCCTCGTTGCGGCTGCCGTCCGTGTGCTCGACGGCGACGAATCCGTGGCGCTCGTAGAAGCGGTGGGCGGGCTTGTTGACCTGGAAGGTCCACAGGCTCAGCCCGCCCGGTCTGCGTCGCTTGGCGAGGTCGACGAACCGGTCGCCGATGCCGCGGCCCCGCCGGTCGGGATCGAGGTAGAGCTGGGAGAGCTCGTCGCGGTCGAGGACCATGAGGCCGATGACGCGGTCGGCGGCCTCGGCGACCCAGGTCTCCCTGAACGGGACCACCACCTCCCGGAAGTAGGCCCGTACCTCGTCGTCGGAGTGCGGTCGCGCGACCGTAGGCAGGGCCGCGGCGAAGGACCGCAGCCAGACGTCGGCGGCGGCACCGGCGTCGGTCGCGGTGGCCCGGCGGAGCGAGACCGGCGTCATGGCCGTGACTCTCCTGCCGGCCCCTCGGGAACGACGGCCGTGGCCGTGATCTCCACCAGCTGCCCGGTGTATCCGAGGCAGGCCACACCCAGCAGCGTCGACGAGTGAGGACCCGCGCTCAGTCCCGACGCCTCGACGACCTCCCAGACGGCGGACAGCACGGCGGTGTCGCCGCTCACGACGTACACCTCGGTCGACAGCACGTGCGCCAAGTCGCTGCCGACCGCCCGCAGTTGCTCCTCCAGGTTGGCGATCACCTGCTCGGCCTGCCGTACCGGGTCTCCTTCGCCGACGAGGTTCCCGTCGCCGTCCAGCGGCACGGAACCGGCGAGGAAGGCGAGTCTCGTGCCGGCTTCGACGACGGAGGCGTGGGAGTAGGTGGGGGGAGGGAAGAGGGCGGGGGAGGTGACTCGCCGGATCATGGGAGCTCCTGGGGGTGCCTGAGACGTGGTGGTGAACAGTGGTGAGCGGTGGGGAGTGGTCTCGTGGTGACAACTTGCCGATCATCCGGGGGTGGAGCCGCATACGCATCCGAATTTCCGTCCCGGAAGCTGCTCCCGGGATGTCATCCCGGCGGTGGACCGCACTCCCCTTCACGCAGCCGGCGTTCGCACTCCTGCGCAAGGGACGGGTACACCTCGGAGATGGCGGCGTAGACGCGGTGGCGCAGCAGTTGCTCGGCTGCGGCGCGGCCGGTGCGACCGTACAGCTCGTCGAGGATCTCGTCGTGGCGGGTGAGTCGATGGCGCAGATAGTCGACCTTCCAGCGGGCGAGCGCGCTCGGCTCGGCGCCGTCGACCGTGGCAGGTGCCGGGGCATGGCCCGACCGCCACGACGCCCGCTCCTCGTCCACGCGGTTGCGGTGCTCGACCGCCAGTGCCGCCAGCCTGTCCGGGGTCAGTCGCGGCACCTCGATGCGCTCCGCCGCGATCCGCGCCAGCACCTCCCGCCGCCTGCGCAGCGCGGCGGCCCGCGCGGCAGCGGAACGCCTCGCGGCGACCGCCGCGGCGGCGCGGAACTCCTCGCTCCGCTCGACGGCCTGCACGCGCTCGATGCTGTAGAGACGGGTCTGCGGGGCGGAGTCGAAGTGCGGGTGGGTGCGCAACAGGTCGGGTTCGCCGAGCAGTTGGCGCATCATGCCGGGGGTCCAGCCGCGGGCTCGTAGGCCGGCTGTGGAGAGGTGGGTGCGGGGTGGTTGGGGCGGTTGCTGAGCGCGGTCGTGCGTCCCTTGGGTCTTCTCGTGCGTCGTCATCACTGCTTCCCCCGTCGCCGTTACGCTGAGTGACGAGTTCATTGATAACGCGTGCCACTGACAACGCGGCGAAGCGGGGGCTCCGGGCCGGGGGGAAATGGCGTGGAGTCCTCGTGCGCACCCGCCTACGCTGCGCCTATGACTGTCCTCCCCGACTCCGCTTTCCTCGCCCACACCGCCGACCGCCTCGCCTCCCTCCCCACCGTCCAGGCCGTTGCCCTCGGTGGATCCCGGGCGCAGGGCACGCACGGGCCGGACAGTGACTGGGACTTGGCCGTCTACTACCGCGGGGCCTTCGATCCGGAGGATCTCCGTGCTCTCGGTTGGGAGGGTGAGGTGTCCGAGGTCGGTGGTTGGGGCGGGGGCGTGTTCAACGGGGGAGCCTGGCTGACGGTCGAGGGGCGGCGGGTGGACGTTCACTATCGCGATCTCGACGTGGTGGAGCGGGAGTTGGCGGAGGCGGTGGAGGGGCGGTTCCGGGTGGAGCCGTTGCTGTTCCATCTCGCGGGGATTCCCAGCTACTTGGTGGTGGCCGAGTTGGCGATCAACCGGGTGCTGCGGGGCGAGCTGCCGAGGCCGGCCGCCTATCCCGAGCCGCTGCGTCGCAGCGCGAGCGAGCGCTGGTACGGCACCGCCCGGGCCACCCTCGGGTATGCGCGTGCCAACCATGCTCCGGCAGGCCGGCTCACCGAGGTCGCGGGTGCCCTGGCCACCGCTGCCGCGCAGACCGGGCACGCCGTGCTGGCGGCGCGCGGGGAATGGGTGACGAACGAGAAGCGGCTGCTGGAGCGGGCCGGGCTGCGGGGTGTGGACGGTGTCATCGGGGCGCTGGTCGTCGCCGGCGGTGAGGGGCTGGGCTCGGCGGTCGCCGAGGCGGAGCGGCTCTTCGAGGGGGCGATGGAGCGGGCCGCGGCGTCCCTGGAGGGGTGTGGCCCCGCGAGCGGATCCGCTGGATAATTTGTCCATGTACGGGGCGATTTTCGGTGGGTGATGCGCGGCGATGGGTGCGGGACTGGTCGGGGCGCGGATCGCGGGCTACCAGGTGGAGTGCGAGCTCGGTCGTGGGGGCATGGCCGTGGTGTACCGGGCGAGGGACCTGCGTCTGGAACGCACGGTGGCACTGAAGCTGCTGACCCCGGACATGGTCCGCAATGACACCTTCCGCCGCCGCTTCGCGCACGAGCAGCGGGCGGCCGCGGCACTCGACCACCCGCACATCGTGCCGATCTTCGAGGCCGGCGAGACGGAAGGCGTCCTGTACATCGCCATGCGGTACGTCCCGGGGCTGGATCTGCGGGCCCTGCTCGACCGGGACGGCCCTCTGCCGGTCGCGACGGCGGTACGTATCGCCGCACAGGTGGCGTCCGCCCTGGACGCGGCCCATGAGCACGATCTGGTGCACCGGGATGTGAAACCCGGCAATGTGCTGGTGGCCCGGGGCACGGACAGCGACCACCCCGAGCACGTCTACCTGACGGATTTCGGGCTGACGAAGAAGTCGCTGTCGCTGACCGGGCTCACGTCCGTGGGCGAGTTCGTCGGGACGCTCGACTATGTGGCTCCGGAGCAGATCGCCGGTCGCCCGGTGGACGGCAGGTGCGATCTGTACAGCCTCGCGTGCGTCGTCTACGAGACCCTCGCGGGCGGGCCGCCCTTCCAGCGGGACGACAGCATGGAACTGCTGTGGGCCCACCAGTACGACCAGCCGCCCGCGCTGAGCGAGAGGCGGCCGGGGACCCCGCCGGAGATGGACGAGGTCGTGGCCCGGGCCCTGGCCAAGGTCCCCGAGGATCGTTACGACTGCTGCCTGGACTTCGTGGCGGCGCTGCGTGAAACGGCACGGGGTGCCGAGCGCGAGCCGGAGTCGCACGAGGCTCCGCATCCGCCGACCCAGGTGGACCGGGCGGTGGGGCCGCTTCCGCGTCCGCCGCTGTGGGCCCGGCCCGTCTTCGACCGTCGGCCCGGTCACTGACCTGTCAGCTGTGCCGCTACCTCACCGCTTCGGGCCCGTCAAGTCCCGAGCCTTCGGAACGTGACCAAGCGGGACGAAGCGGGCCTACTGGAAGTGCGCCTCACCGGAAACGCCGGATCGAACGAGGCACCGGGGCTCCGCCAAGGGCCAGTCACTCCAGAAGGAACCATGAACTCTTCCACCCGCACCCGCGACAACGTCCGTTCCAAGCGCCGTCTGGGCCTGACCATGGCGGCGGTGTCGGCCGCGGTCGTCACCGGAGGCGTCATCCTGCCGGCCACCGCCGCGACGGCGGCTCCGATGTCCTCCGAGTCGGCGGTGTCCGTGGTGCCCCAGGCCAAGGGCAAGGACGGGGGCGAGGACAAGGGGGAGGACGAGCCCGAGGACAAGCCCGAGGACAAGCACAAGGGCAAGAAGAACTACTGCTGGAGTGACGACCACAAGGAGCGCTTCAAGGAGGAGGACAAGGACCGCAAGGGCAAGGACCGCAAGGACAAGAAGCACGACAAGTGGGAGAAGAAGTACTACTGCTGGGCGGGCGGTAAGAAGTTCTACTGGTCCGAGAAGTACGAGTGCTACTTCGTAGTGATCAAGCACGCCAAGCGCTACTTCTGGGACAGCCACAAGGACTACCACTACTTCGAGAAGCACTACAACCAATGGAAGGTCGAGATCCACGAGCACTTCTGGGAGGACGAGGACCACTGGAAGGACGAGGACGAGGCGAAGGACAAGCACGAGCACGAGGAGAACGGCGAGCACGAGGAAGGTACCGAGGACGGGACCGAGACTGAGGAAGGTACCGGGACCGAGGAGGGTACCGAGGACGGCACCGGGACCGGGACCGGGACCGAGGACGGCACCGACGCCGGGGACGACACGGCTGACCAGGGCGACGAGAACGGGACCGGCACCGAGGACGGGACCGGCACCGGGACCGAGGACGGCACCCAGACCGACGACGGCACGGCCGAGCAGGGCACCGAGAGCGGCGAAGGCGCCGACACCGAGGTGCAGCCCCAGACCGACGCCCAGCCCGAGCCGGAAGTCCTGGTCGACGAGCCCGCCCCGGCCGTGTAAGTCCGGACGGCGGAGCACGACACCCACTCCGACGGGGTGAAGGCACTCAGACCTTCACCCCGTCACTCTTTCCCGAAAGGAACACCGCCCATGTCCGCACAGCTCTGGCAGCGCGGCCTCGCCCAGACAGCCCACCCTCGCTCGATCGCCCCCTGCGCGGCCCGTGCGGCATCCACGCGCCCTCGCGCGGCGTCCGGACCCCGCCGACCTGCCGAGGGGCGGCGCCCGGTGGGCCGACTGTCGGGCACCGGTCCCGGTCATCACCCCCGCGCACCCCCGCTCCCCAAGCCTGTGTCAGGCCCGGTTGAGGAACTGTTCGGCCCATACCGTCTTGCCGGTGGCCTCGTGCCGAGTCCCCCAGCGCTGGGCGAGCTGGCCGACCAGCAGCAGGCCCCGTCCTCCCTCGTCGAAGACCCTGGCGCGGCGCAGGTGCGGGGCCGTGTTGCTGGAGTCGAAGACCTCGCTGATGAGGGTGCGGCCCTCGTGGATCAGGCGCAGCCGTACGGGCCTGCGGCCGTAGCGCAGGGCGTTGGTGACCAGCTCGCTCACGACGAGTTCGGTGATGAAGCCGGCCTCCTCCAACTGCCAGGCGGCCAGCTGGTCGGTGGCCAGCCGACGGGCCCGGGCGACGACCGTGGGTTCGAAGTCCAGCTCCCAGGTGGCGACCCGGTCGGCGCCGAGGCAGCGGGTGCGGGCGGCGAGCAGGGCGACGTCGTCGTCCGGCGGGTGGGTCAGCATGGCGGCGAGGAGTCGGTCGCAGACCGTGTCCGGCGTCGGCGCGGGGCGGGCGAGGGTGGCGAACATCTTGTCCAGGGCCTCGTCGATGTCGTGGTCGCGCGCCTCGAGCAGACCGTCGGTGTACAGCGCGATCAGGCTGCCCTCGGCCAGTTCGGTCTCCACGGTCTCGAACGGCAGGCCACCGAGGCCCAGGGGCGGGCCGGGCGGGACGTCGAGGAAGCGCACCGCGCCGTCGGGCGCGACCACGGCGGGCGGGGGGTGGCCGGCCCGGGCCAGTGAGAGGCGGCGGGAGATCGGGTCGTAGACCGCGTAGAGACAGGTGGTGCCGATCCCCGCGGCGCCCTCCGCCGTCTCCTGCGGCCCGGCCTCCTCGGCGGACAGGTGCACCACGAGATCGTCGAGGTGGGTCAGCAGTTCGTCGGGCGGCAGATCGACGTCGGCCAGGGTGCGCACCGCCGTTCGTACCCTGCCCATGGTCGCCGCGGCGCGGACGCCGTGACCGACCACATCGCCCACGACCAGGGCCACCCGGGCGCCCGACAGCGGGATCACGTCGAACCAGTCGCCGCCCACCCCGGCCCGCCCGCCGGCCGGCAGGTAGCGGGTGGCGATGTCCAGGGCGTGCTGATCGGGGAGCGTCTGCGGGAGCAGGCTGCGCTGGAGGGTCATCGTGGTCGTGCGTTCCCGTCCGCGCTGCCGGGCTCGGCGGATGCCCTCGGCCGCAGCGCTCGCGAACTGCTCGGCCAGCCACACGTCGTCCGCGTCGAACGGCTCCCGGCGCCGGTGACGGCCCAGCAGCACCGCACCGAGCATGCCGCCGCCCTGGGCACGCAACGGCACCACCATCACCGAGTGCACCTGCCCCCGGCCGATCCATGCGGCCTGTGGATCCTCTTCGGCCCAGCGCGCGACGGCCGGTTCGCCCACCCCGTACACGATCGCCTGCCCCTCGACCAGGCATCGCGTCACCGGGGAGGCCGCCGGGTAGCGCACCGACTCTCCCGGTGCGACGCGGGCGCCGCCGTCGTCGAGGACGGACCGCACCGCGACCCGGCGCAACACGGCCCGCCCCGCCGACTCGGCCGACAGCACGGGGTCGGCCTCGCCGCTGCGCCGGAAGGCGTCCAGCACCTCGACCGCGACGTAGTCCGCGACGGCGGGTACGGTCACCTCGGCCAGCTCCTGTGCCGTGCGCTCGGCGTCCTCGGTGGTGCCGATCCGGGGCAGGGCCTGAAGCAGCATCCGCTGCCGGGCCGGATCGCCGCCCGCCGTCCGGTACGCCACCAGGCACACCGCACGGACCTGACCCTCCGCGTCCTTCAGCGGAGCCAGCGACGCCGGCCAGCCGCCCTCCGCGCCCACACCCCCGGGGCCCATCACATCCGCGACATGCTGCACCCCGCCCCCGTCGAGCACCCGCCGCATCGCTGCCTCGGCCCGGTCACTCAGCGGATGCGGAGCGAGCTCCGCCAGCCGCCACCCGTGCATCTCCTCCGCGCTCAGCGCCAGCGCACCCTCCAGGCCGGCGTTCGCCGCCACCAGCCGCAGCTCCCGGTCGAACACCCCCACGCTGCACGGCAGTTGGCGCAGCACCCACTCCCCGAGCAGCCCGTCCCTCGGCAGATCCTCGCCCGGCGACGACGGCCCTCCGGCCGAGCCCGCGACCACCAGCCACTCGGCCGCCGCGCCACCGGAAGTCCTGCGGTGCGCCAGCAGCCGCCGCGGCAGCTGCCGCCCGTCCCGATGCCGCAGCACCGCCGAGCCGCTCCAGCCTCGCCGCCCGGCCGCGACCCGCCGTACCCGTTCCTCGATGTCGTCGGCCACCAGCCGGGCCGCCGGGCGCCCCACCACCTCGGCCGGCCCGTAGCCCAGGAGCCGCCCGGCCCCCTCGCTCCACCCCGTCACGATGCCCCGCTCGTCCACCGTGGCCGTGCACGGCTCCTGCGGCGCGACGCTCGCCCGCGCCCACTCGCCGGAGCGGGAGGAAGGACGCGTCATCACCGCTCCTCTCACCGTTCACCGCTCACGTGCCGGCACCACCCCCTGACCAGCATGATCCCGGCGCACACCAACCACAACCGGAGGCACCGGCGGCACGGGACTCCGTCTGTGACACGGCTGTGACAGCGGGCGGACGCGGTGATGACCTCGCCCAAACATTCTCTTTACAAGGGGCAAAAGTGAAGCATTCAGGCATTCAGTTCGTGCCGACCACTGCCCTCTGCTTCCAAGGGTGTGAGCAGAAACGACCGCGCCGACCAGCCGGTGAAACAACCGTGCCGACCAGCCGGGAGAACACCCCATGCATCCCACCCCCACGGCAACCCCCGCCACGACCCCCACCGACACCCCGTCGCTCACCCCGCGCGAACTGGAGACCCTGCGTCACATCGCCGCGGGCCGCACCTACTGCCAGACAGCTCGCCACATGGGCCTCTCCCAGCACACCGTCGACACCTACCTGCGCCGTATCCGGGCCAAGTTCGACGTCAACACCACCGCCGAACTCACCCGCCTCGCCATGGCCCTCGGCCTGTAGGACACCGCGCGTACTTGCGTTCATAAAGAACGTGGCCTTTCCAGGCATCGTCACATTCTCGAAATACGACCGTCCCATCCCCTCCAGGACTTCGATCTACGGTGGGCAGCACAGCCCGCCGCCCGGCCACCGTCGCCCGAAGGCACACCCCCGCCCTCGCCCCGACAGGAGCCCCGTGTACCGCCCCGCACCCCCGGCCTTCGCCCTCCCGCCCTGGCTCGCCCACGCGCTGCGCGCCCAGCGCGGACCCGTGCCCTGGAGCGCGGTCCTCCGAGGAGCCCTGGCCGCCGGTCCCCTCCTCCTCGCCGCCGTCCTCGCCGGCCGCACCTCCCTCGGCGTCGTGGCCGCCATCGCCGCCATGCTCGCCGGCATCAACGACCGTCCCGGCAGCCGCCGTGCCTCCGTCAAGCGGCTAGGGGTGCCGGCGCTGGCCGGGGCCGCCGGGCTGCTGGTCGGTACGTACGCAGGTGACAGCCTCGGCGCCGTCCCGCTCACCGTCCTTCTCACCGGCCTCGGACTCCTCGCCGGCGGCATCAGTGCCGTCGGGTCCGTCCCCTCCGCCGCCGGTACGCAACTCCTCGTCGCCTCCGCCATCGGAGCCGGGATGCCGTTGCCGGAGGGCGGGTGGCAGCGGGCGCTCGGCTATCTCGCCGGTGCCGCCTGGCTGCTCGGGCTCCGACTGGCCCTGCCCACCCCCGGCTCGCTCGTCGGGGACTTCCGGTTCGACGGAGAGCGGGACGCCGTCGCCGGTGTGTACGACGCCGTCGCGGACCTCCTCGACGCCGTCGGCACCCGGGACGCCATCGCCCGCCGCGTCGCGCTCACCGCCGCCCTCGACCACGCGCAGGACGCCCTCGCGGGACCCCGCCTGCGGCGGTACGCCTCCTCGTCCACCGAACGACGGCTGCACGCGCAGTACGCCGCGGCCCTGCCCCTCGCCGAGGCCGCCACCGCGCTCGCCTGGGCCGGGGAGTCCGTCGCCGAGCGCGCCTCCGAAGGGCCGCGCAGGCTCGCCGGGGCCGTACGCGGCAACACGCACACCGGCCCCCTCCCCGCGCCCTCCCGCTCCGCGCCCGCCCTGCGCGCCCTCGACGACGCCCTGCTGCACGCCGCCGAGGCGTTCGACCGGGGCCGCGGGAACAGCGACCTGCACACCCGGCGTCGCCGTACGGCCAAGGACCGGGCCCGGGCCGTCCTCGGGGCCGGCGGTCGGGAGTACGGCCTGCGGGTCGCGCTCAGCTTCGGCGCCGCCGCGGCCATCGCCCAGGCCCTGCACCACACCCAGTGGTACGGCCGGCACGAACACTGGTACTGGCTTCCCGCCACCGCCGTCTTCCTCGTCAAGCCCGACCTGGGCCCGCTCGTGTCCCGAGTGCTCTGCCGGGCCGCCGGCACCGTGCTGGGAGCCCTTCTCTTCGCCGGGTTCGCCGCCGTACTGCCCCGCCCCGAAGGCCTCGTCGCGCTCGTCGCCCTCAGCGGCGCCCTCATCCCCGTCGCCACCCGCCACTTCGCCGCCCAGACGGCCGTCGTGACCGTGCTCGTGCTCGCCCTGGTCATGGTCGGCGGCGAACCGCAGGCCTCCGCGAGCCGTATCGGCGAGACCCTGCTGGCCTGCGCGATCGTGCTGGTCGTGGGCCATCTGCCGATGCCGGGTCAACGAGGCGGAGGCGTCCGGGCACGCCTCGCCGAGGCGAACCGGGCCGCGCACGCCTACCTCGCCCATGTGCTGCGCGAGGCGGACGGTGATCCCGGCGGCCGCGTACGGGAGCTGCGCGGGTCGGGCGCAGGCCACAACGCCCGCACGGATGCCCGCGCCCTCCGCTGGACGCTCCGTCGCGAGGCCTACCGGGCGCTCGCCGAGGCCCGTACCGCCATCGCTCACGCCGCAGCGGAACTGCCCGCGCTCGCCCGGCACGCGGAGGGGGCCGATGACGTCGTCGCCACGCTGGAGCGGCTCGTCGACGCGACCACCGCGTGCGCCGTACACCTCGACGACTCGGGCCTGCTGACGCCGTGGCACGGCGCTCAGCTCACCGAGTTGCTGGCGGAGCTCGCGGCAGAGCGGGGACGGGTGGGGCTGAGCGGGCCCGGGGTTCCCGGCGCGCAGGTCGCGGGCTGAGGCCGACGTGATGGAGCGTAGGCGGAGTCGGTCCGACGACCGCGTCGTACGTTGGCGTGATGACGCCTTCTCCCACGGAAGCTCCCGCCGACCTCGTCATCACCGGCTGCACCGTCCTCCTGCACGACGACCAAGAACGGATCGGGTTCGAGGAGGACGCCGCGATCGTCGTACGCGGCGGTGTCGTCGAGGCCGTGACCACGGCGGACGCCGTCCGCGACCGGCCCGCAGCCGAGCGCGTCGACGCGTCGGGCCAGGTCGCCCTCCCCGGCCTCGTCAACTGCCACACCCACGCCCCGATGGTGGCCCTGCGCGGGGTCGCCGAGGACCTGCCCACCGAGGAGTGGTTCAACGACGTCGTCTGGCCCGTCGAGTCCAACCTCACTGAGAAGGACGTGGAGTTGGGCGCGCTGCTCGCCTGCGCCGAGATGATCCGAGGCGGCGTCACCTGCTTCGCCGACCACTACTTCTCGATGGACGCCGTGGCCGCCGTGGTCGAGCAGTGCGGTATCCGGGCCCACCTGGGGGAGGCGTACTTCTCCTCCCAGGGACCCCAAGGCCGGGAGAAGTCACTGGAGTTCGCGCTACGGCACCGCGACACCGCCGACGGCCGGATCACCACCACCCTCGCCCCGCACGCCCCCTACACCGTCGACGACGCCGACCTCGCCGCCACCGCCGAACTCGCCCGCGAGCACGGCCTCCCCGTCCACCTCCACGCCGCCGAGAACCGCGACCAGGCAGAGACCAGCCTCGCCCGCCACGGCGTCACCCCCATCGAGGTGCTCCGGCGCACCGGGATCCTCGACGTCGACGTCCTCATCGCGCACGGCACCGGCATCCTCGACCGCGACCTGCCGGTCCTGCGGGACGCCTCCGGCCGTACGGCGGTCGCCACCGCGCCCCGCGGTTACCTCAAGTTCGCCTGGCCCACCACCACACCCGTCCGCGCCCTGTGCGACATCGGTATCCCCGTCGGCCTCGCCACGGACGGCGCCGCCTCCAACAACTCCCTCGACGTCTGGGAGTCGATGGCCCTGACCGCCCTCCTGCAGAAGTCGACCACCGGCGACCCCCGCTGGCTGACATCCCGTCAAGCCCTGCACCACGCCACCCTCCAGAGCGCCCGCGCGCTCGGCCTCGGCGACACCCTGGGCACCCTCGCCCCCGGCCACCGCGCCGACATCATCCTCGTCGACCTCACCGGCCCCCACACCCAGCCGCTCCACGACCTCGCCGCCACCCTGGTCCACAGCGCCCGCTCCTCAGACGTCCGCACGACGATCGTGGACGGCCGGATCCTGATGCGCGACCGGGAGCTGCTGACCATCGATGTTCCGGCCGTGGTGAGGGAGCTGGGGGAGCGGATGCCGACTCTGCTGGACCGGAGCCATGGCAGGCGGATCCAGGACTACGACACCTGAAATCCGGCCTCGAAGGGCCGTTTTGGCGCCAACCATCGGTAGTTGATCGATCGCGCAGGGTGGTTTCGCGTTACACATGAAAGCCGTGACGCACCTTCTGACGGGAGGTCGGCCTGGTGGAGCTGACGATCAACGTGGCGCTACTGCTCGCTGTCATCATCGTCCTGCGGCTGAGGCGCAGGACGCAGGCGCGCAGCCGGAACGACGAGAAGCTGACCGTGGCCATCGTGCTCGTGTTCGGCATCCTGGTCGCCCCGACCGCCTTCGGGCAGGGAGTCATCGACGTGGTCGGCCAACTCGCCCAGGGCGTCACCCAGTCGGGCAGCCCCTGATCGCCCCCGCTCCTCGGGGCGGCCCCGCCATGCCGTTCGCGCTGCCGTAGACGTCTTCCGGAAAAACTTCGCGCCCCGCGATGAGTTACGCCCCTGCCGCCGGTCACCACCCAGAACGGACCGTTGCGAGGAGGGGCGTCCATGTCGCTTCCGGAGGTCGTGTCGCGTGAGCAGTGGCGCGCGGCGCGTGAAGAGCTGTTGGTCAAGGAGAAGGCGGTCACGCGCGCGCGTGACGCGCTCAATGCCGAGCGGCGCAGACTGCCGATGGTCGAGGTGGAGGAGGAGTACGTCTTCGAGGGCGGTGACGGCAAGGCCGTCCTGCTCGACCTCTTCGAGGAGCGGCACCAACTCGTCGTCCACCACTTCATGTTCGCCCCCGAATGGGACGCCGGCTGCCGCAGCTGCTCGGGATTCCTCGACCAGATCGGGCACCTGGCACACCTCAAGGCGCGCGGGACGACCCTCGTCGCCGTGTCCAGGGCTCCGTACACCAAGATCCTGCCGTTCAAGGCGCGCATGGGGTGGACGGTTCCTTGGTACTCGTCGTACGGCAGCGACTTCAACCACGACTTCGAGGTGACCCTGGAGCACGAGGGCGAGCTGGTGGAACGGCCCGGTGTCAGTTGCTTCCTGCGGGAGCGGGACCGCGTCTTCCACACGTACTCGACCTATGGGCGCGGTCTGGACGGGCTGGGCTCGACCACCGGCTTCCTGGACCTCACCGCGCTCGGCCGGCAGGAGGAGTGGGAGGAGCCCGAGGGGCGTGCGTCGGCTCTTGGGGCGCCCGCGGGCAGTGAGCGCGTCAGGTATCACGACGAGTACGAGGACTGACACGGGGTGTAGCGGTGGATCATCGAGTGTGAGCGCGCGCTCACACATCGCGGTGAACGAGTGTCAACTACGTCTCAGTCCCGTCACCGGGCGAGGCGATTCACCTCCGGCAGGCGTTAACTCCTACAAGTACGAACGACGCTGATCGGAGGTGCAGGATGGTGAACGGGCGAACCGTGCTCGAACGCTTTCCCGCGGGCGGGCCGCGGGGTTCGTGGCCGGCGGAGGAGTTCGCACACGCGCGGCGGATGGAAGGCCTGCCCGCCGAGGTCGTGATGGACCTCGCGACGGACGCCTTCCTGGTGATCGTCCGCGGTGACGTCCCGCTCGACGCCGCCGCCTGAGCCGACCCGTGCGGGTCAGCCTGCCTTCGGCGCGGGCACTCGCGAGGTGAACTGCTCAGCCTGGAGCGAGTACAGCTCCGCGTAGACACCGCCCGTGGCCAGCAGCTCGTCGGGCGTGCCGGACTCCACGAGCCGGCCCTGGTCGAGGACGTGCACCAGATCGGCGTGGCGGACGGACGCCAGCCGGTGCGTGATGAGGACGACCGTCTGCCCGGTGGAGGCCAGGGCACGGATCTTCTCGAAGACCTCCAGCTCGGCCCGCGCGTCCAGCGCCGCCGTCGGCTCGTCCACGATCAGGATGCGGCCACGCCGGTACGCCGCCCGGGCGATCCCCAGCCGCTGCCACTGCCCTCCGGACAGCTCGTGCCCTCCGCTGAAGTTGCGCGCCAGCAGGGTGTCCAGCCCACGCGGCAGATCGGCCACCACGTCCTCGGCCCCGGCCTCGCCCAGCGAGGCGGCCAGCCGCTCCTCGGTGAGCGGCGCGGAGGAGCGGCCCACGGCGACATTGACCCGGGCGGTGAACGGCCAGCGCTTGAAGTCCTGGGCCACCATCGCGATGCGCTCGGCGAGCCCGTGCCGGTCGGCGGTCGCCGCGTCGACGTCGTCCCAGAGGATGCGGCCCCGGTCCGGCGTGTAGAGCCCCGCCAGTAGCTTCACCAGAGTGGTCTTCCCGGAGCCGTTCTCACCGACCAGCGCGACGATCCGGCCGAGGGGGAGGGTGAGCGTGACGTCGTCGAGGGCGGGGCGGGCGGACTCACCGGGGTAACTGAAGCTGACTTTCTCGAAGCGGATCTCCGACGGATCCTCCGGCAGCGCGACCCCGCCCACCGGAATCGCCCGCTCGGCCGCCTCGACGTACAGCCGCTGAAGATCGCCCACGAAGAGGGCCTCCTCATGGAGCGCGTTGACCTCCAGCACGAGGCTGTCGAGGCTGGCGGAGCCGGTGCGGATCGCGATGACGGCCGTACCCGCCACGGAGAGCGCCATCGCCCCGGCCAGCAGCAGTCCGCCCAGCGTCGCGTATGTCGCGACGGTCGCGAGCCCCGTCCACGCCGCCGCGATCAGCCCCGTACGCGCCGCCAGCCGGGCCAGCCGCGCCTGCTCCGCCTCGGCCGTCTCCGACATCGCCCGGTAGTGCCGCAGCAGGAAGGGCCCGACGCCGTGGACGCGGATCTCGGGCGCGGCGGCCGGCTCGGTCAGCAGCCCGCTGATCAGATGCCCGGCGCGGGAGTGCTGCACCCAGGTGTGGAAGGACTCGTAACGGCGCCGGGCGTTGGTCAGGGCGCTCCAGGCGCTGGGCAGCGTCATGGTCACGAGGAGGGGCAGCAGGGCGGGATGCAGCACGGTGAGCACACCCGCCGCGGCGATCAGCGAGATGGCCGCGTTCACGACCCGCGTGCTGTACGAGATCATGCGCCGGGCGGATCCGGCCCCGTACTGCGCGGTGTCCAGCAGCTTGTGAAAAGCGTGGTCCTCGATCGCGGCCAGCTCCACCGCCGCCGCCCGTTCCAGATACAGCTCGGTCGCCACCCGCTCCACCTTGGGCTCCAACCGCCCCGTGGCGTACGTGGACGCCGCCCGCAGCAACGTCGAGACCACCATCACCGCGGCCATCGCGACCAGCGCCGGAACGACACCCCGTAACCGCTCCTCCAGCGACCCGCCCCCGATCAGCCGCCCCAGCACACTGTTCACGGCCAGCAGCCCCACCGCCTGGCCCAGCCCCCGCCCGACCTCGGCCGCCAGCACCGTCCGCGCCGCCCGCCGGTCGGCCTGCCACGCGAGCCGGAAACTCGACGCCAACAAGGACGGCAACCGCGTCACCATCGCCCGGAAGTTCAGCTCCAGAAAGGCGTCCCGATGCTGGTTCCACCCCATGTCGTACCGCAGAGGCCCCCCGAACAACAGCCGCTCAGATTCGGAGACCCCAGCCTCACCAGCACCGCGCTTGTTCCCCACCACACACCCTCCCCCGACCGACGGAGGGCCACTATGGCGGGACCCGGGGTGAGCAGGGGAGGGCGCGAGAGGCACCGGCAGGTGCGCGCGGGCGTGCACTTTCAGCCCGTCCGCTGTTCGCGGACCAGCCGCATTCTCGCCGCATTCTCAGCCCGTCCGGCGTTTGAGGACGAGGCCCGCAGGGCCGATGCGGGGGCCTGGGGGCGCAGCCCCCAGGGATGGGACGGGTAGGGGCGGCGGGGGCGAAGAACTACAGGTGGAGCCCTACGCGGAGATCTGCCGCGACCACGACGGCGTGACCCCCATCACCCGGCACAGCGCCAGATACAGCGGAATCGGCGGCGTATAGGGCACCGCCCCCTCCGGCCGATGAATCAACCGAGGCATGTCCAGCACCACGGCCCCCGTCGAGTACCGCACAGCCCCCGGCCACTCCAACGCGTAGTCGGAGTCCGACGGCACGATCCACCACCAGTGCGCCTCATCGGCGTACACACACCCCACCCGAGGCAGCCGAGGCATGATCAGCGGCCCGAACCGCGCGGGCACCGCCACCGCGTCAAAGCCCAGCGGCGCCGTCATCCCGTCCGGCACGGGCAGCCGCCGAGGCGCGGTCGAGGCGGCGGGCAGAGCACGGCGAAGGCGGACCAGCGTGTCCAGACTCAGCACCTGACCGCCGCCGGACACGCCCCTCACAGCCATGCGGACCCCGTTCCCCTGCCGTACCGCGCCTGTGTCTCGTCCTCGTCGCCCGAACCCCCGGACGGCCCCGGCTTGGGCCGGGATCCCCACCCGAGGTCGTTGTAGGGCCCGACGCCGGCGCCGGACGGGTCGGGAAACCCGGCAGCGCGTGCCAGATCGGCCCAGACCACGAGACCGGACCCCTGCTCATGGGCCCCCCACGCATGGCAGAGAGCGTCTATGAGGAGCAGCCCCCTGCCGTGCTCGTCCTCGGGGCGCGCGGCCAGCGGGTGCGGTTCACCCGGCGCGCACCCTTCGTCGCGTACGGCTATTCGCACCAGATCGGCACCGTCGTGCAGCTCGCACACGATGTGCTCGCTGGCGGTGTGCACGATCGCGTTGGTGACCAGCTCGGACACGACCAGCGCAGCCGTGTCGCAGGTGTCCTCGCACACCGCCCAGCCGTTCAGCCGCGCCTTGGTCAGGCGTCTGGCCTGCGCGGGAGAACCCGGATGCGCGGCCAGTTCGAAGCGGAACCGGCGCTCGGCGGCGGCGCCCCGCTGGGGCCCGACCGCCGGGGCGGCACCGAGGCCGTGGGGGGCCGCGGTGGCGTCTGTTCCTAAGGGCGGGGACGGAATCACGCTTGCCACTATCGCCCCGCCGTGAACACTTGGCAAGTGTCACTCTGAAAATTGCAGAGTGCTGTGTGACTCTCTGGAAGGCCGTGGCACACTGCTGGCAACAGCATGTCGAACGGCGCCAGTTGGGATCACCGAGGATCGGCCGGTTCTGCCGAGGTCCTCGAATAGGTCTTCGAATGGCGCCGTCGGCCTGTCAGGATTCAGCCAGCCTGTCAGGATTCAGTCGGCCTGCCGGAGTCGGCCGGTCTGTCAGGTTCAGTCGATGGGATCTCGTTTCGTGGAGGTGGAGCGTGAGCGAGCCGCGGTCCGCGCCTACGGTCGGCCAGGTCGTCCTCGGTCGGCGCCTGCTCGACCTGCGTGAACGCGCCGGCCTCAAGCGCGAGGAGGCGGCCCGCGTCCTGCGCGTCGCCCCCGCCACGGTCCGCCGCATGGAAATGGCCGAGGTCGGGCTGAAGATCCCGTACCTCCAGCTGCTCCTGAAGGCCTACGGCATCTCCGACGAGGAGGCCGACGCCTTCGTGCAGCTGGCCGAGGAGGCCAACAAACCCGGCTGGTGGCAGCGGTTCCACGACATCCTGCCCGGCTGGTTCTCGATGTACGTCAGCCTGGAGGGCGCCGCCAGCCTCATCAGGTCGTACGACCCCCACTTCGTGCCCGGTCTGCTCCAGACCGAGGACTACGCGCGCGGAGTGCTGAGATCGGGCGCCATCGGCCAGACCAGCCCCGACGACATCGAGGGCCATGTCGCCCTGCGTATGCAACGCCAGCAGTTGCTCACCCGGGAGGACGCACCCCGGCTGTGGGTCGTGATGGACGAGACCGTACTGCGCCGCCAGGTGGGCGGCCCGGAGGTGATGCGTGCCCAGATCGACCGGTTGCTCGAGGCCACGAAGCTGCCCAACGTGACGTTGCAGGTGGCCCCGTTCGCGAACGGGCCGCATCCCGGCACGTACGGGCCCTTCGTGCTGTTCCGATTTGCCATGTCAGAACTGCCGGACATGGTCTACAGCGAGTACCTGACCGGCGCCGTCTACCTCGACGCGCGCACCGAGGTGGCGACCCACCTGGAGGTCATGGACCGCATGGCGGCGCAGGCCGCTACGGCACATCGCACGAAGGGGATCCTCCGGGATCTCCGCAAGGAGCTGTGAATGGATCGCATCAAGCCGCGCATACAGGTCTACAACGGCATGCCCGCGCGGGACTTGGGCAGCGAAGGCTGGCACAAGCCGTGGAGCGGCGGCAACGGAGGCAACTGCCTGGAGGCGATGAAGCTCGCCGACGGCCGGATCGCCGTCCGTCAGTCGACCGACCCGGACGGACCGGCGCTGATCTACACCTCGGCCGAGATCACGGCGTTCATCGAGGGCGCCAAGGCGGGGGAGGCGGACTTCCTTCTCTCCTGAGCCGCTTGAGTCACTTGCCTGCCCTGAACCGTAACTGCCTTGATCTGGTGCTTAGTTGATAATCCATTGCGTCTTACGGAGTGCCTCATGACTGCGATCGACAGCAGCAAGCCGCATCCCGCGCGGATGTACGACTGGTATCTCGGCGGCAAGGACAACTACCCCGTCGACGAGGCCATGGGGCAGCAGATGCTCGCGCTCGACCCGCGCGTCCCGGTGATGGCGCGGGTCAACCGGGCGTTCATGCACCGCGCCACCCGCTGGCTGGCCAAGAACGGCGTACGACAGTTCCTGGACATCGGCACCGGAATCCCGACCGAGCCGAACCTGCATCAGATCGCCCAGGGGATCGCCCCCGACGCACGCGTCGTCTACTGCGACCACGACCCCATCGTGCTCGCCCACGCGGCCGCACTGCTGCGCGGCACGGAGGAGGGCGTCACCGAGTATCTGCAAGCCGACGTGCGCGACCCCGACGCCATCGTCGAGGGCGCCCGGAAGATCCTGGACCTCAGCCGCCCGGTGGCCCTCTCCCTCGTCGCGCTGCTGCACTTCGTCCCCGACGAGGACGGCGCGCACGAACTGGTCCGCCGACTGCTGTCCGAACTCCCCTCGGGCAGCTACCTGGTGGTGTCCCACGCCACCGCCGACTTCACTCCCGAGGAGTCGAAGGCGGCGACCGAGAAGCTGAAGGCCGCCGGCGTCACCCTGGCCCTGCGCTCCCGCGAGGAGTTCACCCGCTTCTTCGACGGCCTCGAACTCGTCGAGCCCGGCGTCGAGGTGCCCCACCACTGGCACCCGGAGCTGGGGGAGCCGGTGCCCGGGCAGGACGACGGGGTCATTCCCGGGTACGGGGCGGTGGGCCGCAAGCCCTAGGCGTGCCCACCGGGCATACCTGCTGAGGCACCTGCTGGGCGTACTCGCCGGACGTTCTTGCCGAACATGCCTACAGGTACGACATCATGCGCCGCGGAGCGTCCACCAGGCGGCTGATGACCACGACCGGCAGCGGAGGCTGCTCCGCCTTGGCCGGGCTGAGGTTCAGCCCGTAGTAGATCTGCTCGATCGAGGGCGGTCCGACCGCGAGGTTGCGCCGGACCGCCTGCGAGGGCGACTCCTCGCCGGTGTGCACGAGGTAGGCGGCCACCATCGCGCCCGTACGGCCGACTCCCGCGCCACAGTGCACGAAGACGGGGCCGGAGGCCGAGGAGACGGCGTGCAGGAAGTTCTGCACCTGCTGGGGCGACGGCGTCTGTCCGTCGCGGATCGGCATGCGTACGGCCTTGAGTCCGGCCTTGCCCGGTTCGGCCAGCTGGGCCGCGCTCAAGTCCTCGCCACGCAGGTCGACCACGGTCGTGATGCCCATGCTCGCCAGCGCCCGGTAACCGGCGGGGGAGGGGGCGGAGCCGCGCCACAGACGGCCGTCGCGGTCCACCGGCTGGAAGTGGTTCACGCCTTGGACGCTGCGGGTGCCGAGGGGGGCCGCGGTCTCCTGCCGGGCCAGGTACGACAGGCCCAGGATGCTGCCGGCGCCCACGGCCCATAGGACGAGGTAGCCGATGAGGACGCCCAGGAGGATCCGCAGGGCGCGCTGTGGAAGCGGGCGGCGGCGGAGGGCAGGGCGGGGCAGGGTTGCGGTGAGAACAGCCATGAGCGACCCGGGGGACTAGGGGACGAGGGCGCAGTTGGCAGAGTACCCCCGGCTTCGCGATCAATGGGTACTTTGTCCGTTTTGTGCGATGTATCTCACGTGCGCTCACGTGTGCCGCTCGGTCGCCGTCGTGGGTCTGTTCAGTCGTCGTCCGCGTCCGCGTCACCCACCGCGACCACCGTGAGATGGGCCTGTTCCAGCGTCGCGTCCTCCAGGCAGCCGCGCAGCCGCATCAGGTCGTGCTCGGTGAGCGCGGGCCGCACGACCCCGGCGAACATGCCGTCGCCCAGATCGCCCAGGGCCACGTGGCGCAGCGGGATGGACGTGGAGTCCCGGCAGGCCGTCCAGATCTGCTGCGCGGCGAGCGAGCGCCGCGCTGCCGACAGGTCCGCGCCCCGCAGGTCGACCTTGACGACCACGGAGGTCGCCTCGCTGTCGTTCGCCTCCTCCTCCCGGGTCTGGGTGAGGTCGGCGAGCCCCGCGACCAGCGCGGCGAGCAGAGCGGCGCCGACGACGGCGACGGTGGTCCGGCGGGCGATACGGCTCGGGGAGGTCGTGGCGCCCAGCGGTGGCAGGGCGTCCAGGTCGTCCAGGTCGTCCACGGCGCCGGGACCGGCCGTGCCGCCGGGAGTGGTCGCCGGGTCGGGGGCGGCGAGGACGGCCAGCCGCCCGGCCATGCGCCGCTCGGCCGGCCTGGCCGTGGCCGACGCGACCTTCTGCACCACCCAGGCGAGCCCGGACAGCACCACCCCGGCGACCATCAGCACCGGCACGAAGACGTACGACCGTTCCGCCGGGTCCTCCAGCCAACGGAACCGCGTCTCCTCGCGTGCCTCGGCCGGCTCCCGCAGCCGCGTCAGCACGTCCTCCGTGCGGGCGTCCAGCTCCCGCTGTCGCCGGTCGGTGTCGCGCAGCCGCTCCTCGATCCGGCTCAGCCGCCCCAGAGTCACCAGACCGAACAGCATCACCTCGACGACCAGCAGCAACACCCCGCAGATCATCGCCCGCTGCCACTGCCAGCGGTACAGATAGACGATCAGATAGGTGCCCGCGCCGGTCGCGACCAGCGCTCCGAAGACGTACGCGATCCTTCTCATGACGCGTCCCCCAGTCGTACGTCACCGGCGGTCCCGTCGACGGTGAGCCGGGAGCCCGGCGGGAAGCGGCGTACGGCGTCCGTGGCGCCGACGACCGCGGGGAGCCCGAACTCCCTTGCCAGGACGGCCAGATGGGACAACGGGCTGCCGGTCTGGGCGACCAGAGCGGTGAGACCGGGCAGCAGCGGGGCGAGCGCGGGGTCCAAGGTGCGTACGACCAGCACGGCGTCCGTCGGCCGGGGCCCCGTGCCGTCCCACACCGTGCCGACGACGCGGCCGGCGGACACGCCCCGCAGACCTTCACCCCGGCGGCCCCCGCGCTCGGCGACCACGACCTGACCGTCCGCGAGCCGGAACGCGTCCGGCAGCGGGGGCGACTCGGCCCGCGGCACGCGCGCGTGCAGGTCACCGGGAACGGCGCCGCCGCCCAGTACGGCGACCAGCTCCGGCCACCGCAACAGCCCGACGCGCTCCCTGGAAATCCCCAGTCGCCGCGCCACTTCGCGCACGAGTCGCACTTGCAGCTCCTGCACCCAGCGGATGCGGAGACGTAGGGCTTCACGGGGCGGGAGGGCGGTGAGGGAGGTGCGGGCGGCGGGGGAGATGCGGGGTGTGAGGGAGGTGCGGGGTGTGGTGATGGGAGGGAATGTGTGGGAGTTCGTGGGGGGTGCGGTGGTGGGGCCGGTGGTCGCAGAGTGAGTGGTGGGGGTGGTGGTCGGTGGGTGAGTGGTCGGGGTGACGGTCGGTGAGTGAGTGGTGGGGTGGGCAGTCGGGTGGCAGGCGGAGGTGGCGCTCGCGGGGGCGCTCGGTAGCGCCGGGTCGAGGGCGGGCGGATGACTGCCGTTGACCTGGCCCGGTACGGACCCGCCCGGCAGTCGCCCCCGTCCGCGCAGGCTTGGGGCGGTGAGGGCGAGGAGCATGGGGTTGGTGGCGGTCACCTGATCGTCGGGTATGCCCAGGGCGCGGGCCTCGGCCAGGGCGGTGAGGGCCGTGCCGGCCGCTGTGCGGCTTCTGGGCGGTTCGTCGAGTAGGGCGCCGGCGAGGGCCTCCTGGGCATGCAGGGAGACCAGGACCCGGCGGGTCCAGCGCAGCTCGGTGGCCAGGGCGCGGGCGGAGAGCTCGGCGGGCGACGGGATCTCGGCGAGGTGGCGGTCCACGTCGGCGGCGAGGTCGGTCGCCAGCCCGGGCAGGGAGGAGGCCAGGCGGCCCACCCGCCAGGCCGCGCCGAGCCGACGCGCTCCTGGCGCCGGGTTGAGCAGCGCGAGCCAGCGGTGCCGGGGTGGGACGGTGCCTAGAAGACGCAGGTCGGCGGCGGCACGCCCACCCACCGTCGTGACGACCGGCACCGACCTCAGCAGCCGACGCGGCGCGGTGCCCCCGATGTCGAGTGCGGCGGCGAGTCCGCGGGCCATCGGCGCCACCCACAGGTCCTCCTCCAGGGGCGCCAGCTGCTCCGGCAGCGTCTCCGCCACCGGACCTGGCCCGAGCAGCCGCGCACCGCGTGCCGGTCGAGCCGCCATCGCGGTGATCGGCCGACTCTGGAACAGCCACAGCCGACCGTCCGCGTCGAACCCGAACTCGACGTCCTGTGGCCCACCGAAGACCCGCCGGACCCGTCGCGCGAGCCGCGCAAGCCGGAACAACTCGCCGCGCGTGAGCAGCGGGCCGTTTTCGCGGGCCGCCACCCTCGAGCCCCACGACGACTCGCGCCACGACCTCGGCGAGGTCTGCGAGGTCTGCGGGACCTGCGAGCTCTGAGGGGCCTTCGAGCTCTGAGAGGGCTGAGGGGTTTGCAAGGGCTGAAGGGTTTGCAAGGTCTGAGGGGTGTGAGGGGGCTGTGGCGTCTGCGACGACTCGGTCCGCAAGAGGCGGCCATGCCCGCTCAGCCAGTAGTCGGTGCCGGCCTGCACGCCGCTGACCAGGCTGTCCGGCCCGCCGCGCACCGCGCTGACCAGGATCCGGTCGGCCCGCCCCGCCACCGGGTCGGCACCGAACATCACGCCGCCGACGCGTGCCGTCAGCATCGGCTGCACCAGCACCGCCATGGGTGCCGTGGATCCGTCGGGCCGGTGCGCCGAGTCGAGCACGGCCTGTACGGCCGAACGGAAGCCCAGCCAGCCGCGGACGTCGAGCACCGAGGCGAACTGGCCCGCCAGGGACGACTCGGCCGTGTCCTCCTGGGGCGACGAGGACCGTACGACGAGGGGGCGGGCGCCGCCTTCGGACAGCTCGTCCCAGGCGCGTCGCAGGGCGACCGTGTCGCCTACGGCGCGGTCCGGGATCACGAACCCGGGCAGCACGGGCAGCCCGGCGCGGGCCGCACGGGCAAGGTTCGCGGCCTTGGAACCGATCGACCGGGAGAGCGCGGCGTCGGGCTGATCCAGCGGGACGACGGCCGGGCCGTATGCCTCGACCGAGCCGAGGGCGACGTCGCCCCGGTGCTCTTCCCCGTCGCGCGCACTTTCGCCGTGACGTTCGTCGAGCGTCGTCATCGAACACCCTCCAGGACCGACCGCCAACAGGGGGGACGCGCTGGGGTGGCCCTGCGCCTGACGGCGGAACGAAGGATGGGGCGAGCCGCTACCGGCCCGGTTTCATACCCGGGTCCGGGCCGGGTGCGGTGACAGCACGCCTCCTGCTCCGATGATCCCACTCCTGTTCGCATCCATGTAGCCCAGAAGTCATTTTTCGGACATGTGGGAGAACAAATCAGAATGCAGCAGTATGCCGGGACGGGGCGACTCGTCCACAGGCAGCACTCCTCGGCTCCTCCCCGGGCAGGATCAGGCCGTGTGCGGCTCCTCCTCAGTCAGGAGGACAGGACCTCGGCGGCAGGGCACCGGGTCGCCGTCCGGCGCGATGTCCGCGGTCCGCCACCTCCTCACTTCACCGAGAAGGGGCACGCGGCTTGGCCCTGGCGGAGGCGGTGACCCTGGTGGCCGACGACGGGGTCCCCGACGAGGTCCGCGCCCGGGCCGCAGCTCGTTCCGTCCCGTCAGACGGTCATGGGCCGGTCGTACGGCGAGATCGGCGCCGGCAACCGCGAATTCCCCGTCAGATGGCGGTCGACGGCCGCCGCCACCGCCCGCCCCTCGGCGATGGCCCACACGATGAGCGACTGCCCTCGGGCAGCGTCCCCCGCGGCGAAGACGCCGGGCGCGTTCGTCGCGAAACCAGCATCCCGTGTGATCGTGCCGCGAGGCTCCACCGCTATCCCCAGCTGGTCGATCAGACCGTCTCCCCGGTCCGGTCCCGAGAAGCCGAGGGCGAGCAGCACGAGGTCGGCCGGCAGCTCCCGCCCGGTGCCCGGCAGCGGGCGGCGCCCGGCGTCGACCTCGGTCAGGTGCAGCGACCGTACGTGCCCGTCGGCGTCGCCCGTGAAGCGAAGCGTGGACGCCGCGAACAGTCGCGCGTCCGCGTCCGCCGCGGGTGCCGTCTCCAGATCGCGCGCCTCCTCGTGCGCCGCCGACATACGGTAGATCTTCGGGTACGTCGGCCAGGGCTCGGCGTCCTCGTCCCGGTCGGCGCCCGGCTGGGCGTAGATGTCCAGCTGGGTCACGGACGCCGCGCCCTCCCGCACGGCGGTGCCCAGACAGTCGGCTCCCGTGTCCCCGCCGCCGACGATGACGACATGCTTCCCGGCGGCGGACATGGGGGACGCCTCCAGATCCCCCTCGCACACCCGGTTCGCCAGCGGGAGGTACTCCATCGCCTGCTGGATGCCGCTCAACTCCCGCCCGGGCACGGGCAGTTCACGCCAGGCCGTGGCCCCGGTGGCGATCACGACCGCGTCGTAGCGCGAGCGCAGCTCGGCCGCCCCGACGTCCCGCCCGACCGCCGTCGACGTACGGAACTTCGTGCCCTCGGCCCGCATCTGCTCGATCCGGCGCTCCAGATGGTGCTTCTCCATCTTGAACTCGGGGATGCCGTACCGCATCAGCCCGCCGATCCGGTCGTCCTTCTCGAACACGGCGACCGTGTGGCCGGCCCGGGTCAGCTGCTGTGCCGCGGCGAGCCCGGTGGGCCCCGACCCGATCACGGCGACCGTCCGCCCGGACAGCCGGTCCGGCGGACGCGGCTGTGCGAAACCGTCCTCCCAGGCCCGGTCGGCGATGGCACACTCGACGTTCTTGATGGTGACGGCGGGCTGGTTGATCGCCAGCACACACCCCGCCTCGCACGGCGCCGGACACAACCGCCCCGTGAACTCGGGGAAGTTGTTCGTCGCATGCAGCCGGTCGGCGGCCGCCCGCCAGTCTTCCCGCGACACCAGGTCGTTCCACTCGGGGATCAGATTGCCCAGCGGACAGGCGTCGTGGCAGAACGGTATGCCGCAGTCCATGCAGCGGTCGGCCTGCTTGCTGACGATGGGCAGCAACGCTCCAGGGACGTACACCTCGTCCCAGTCCCGGACCCGCTCCTCGACGGGCCGGCGCGGCCAGTCCTGGCGGGGGGTGGTCATGAAACCCTTGGGATCGGCCATGGCCGTCTTCCTCGCGTGCGCGTGTGACGTGCTGGAGCCGTGCGTCAGCGGTCGCACTCCTCCGGCCACGATACGTCCCACCGGCGACCCGCGCAGAGCGGCGGACGGGGGCGGCGGACGGGGCAGCGGACAGGTCAGCTGAGGGCCAGCACATACGACACGGCAGCGGCGGCGGAGGCGACCGTACGTATGTGGTTCCACGCGGTCCACTCGCGCACATACGTCGGCCAGTAGGCGGCCGCCTCCTGGGTGCCCGCTTCCAGCTTGGCCAGCGACTCGTTGCGGGGCACGTTCGCCACCATGGTCACCCCGAACGAACCGAACAGGTGCAGCGCGCTGCCCAGCAGCAGCTCCACGGTGCCCTCGTCCGGCCAGAGCACGAACGTCACCACGGCGATCACCGCGCACAGCACCGCCGTCCCGATGAACAGCAGCATGAACGCCGGCATCAGCGCGGTCACATTGATCGCCTTCATCGCGGCGACACCCTGCGCGGGTGGCAGCACGGCGAGCCCGCGCATCACGAAGGTCGAGAAGGCGCAGAAGACCCCGGCCACCAGGCCGGTCCCGACCACTCCGATCACGACCAGGACGAAGTAAGGCCCATCGATCATGTCAACGTCAACTCCCGCATCCCGCCGAGTCCCTGCCCGGCCACATCCGTCACCACCAGTCAAACCCTGGACGAGAACGGCGACCATGGCCGAGCGGCGCCGGCGCATGTGCGAACGTCCAGGGAGAGCGCGACAGGCGAACGACGATGGGTGGCCTCGAAGGGTGACGGAGATGGGTGACGGCGACGGCCATGAGGCGAGGAGCGCCGCAGCGCGAGCCCGAGGTCGCCCTCCCGCCCTCGTTCGACCGCCTTCCGACCACGTGTTGCCGCCCGAGCGTCTCCGACCACGTCCTGCCGCCCGACCGCCTCCGACCGTCTTCCGGCTACCGACCACGTCCGACCGTCTTCCGGCCACCGTCCGCCCCCTTCGGCCACCGTCAGCCCACCCCCGACACCTCCGCCTGCCACGCCCGCAACGTCGTCTCCACTGCCGCCGAGATCCGCCGCCGCGCCTCGTGCCTTGGCACGCCGCTCATCAGCAACTGGTCGTACGGCGTGTCCATGTGCCGCACGGACGCCACGACCGCCGAGGTCACCGCCCCCTCGGACAACGCCCGCCCCGCCGCACTCCGCCCCACCCGTCCGCTGCCCCGCACCGACGCGTGCGCGGCGATCTCCCGCGCCCGCTCCGCCGGACACCCCGGAAACAGCCGGCGTATCTCCTCCGCGAACCCCTCCGCGAAGCGCACGTCCTCCCGTGCCCGCCGCCGAGCGTCCCGCGCCCGGCGCCGCCGCCGGGCCTCCGCGTCCACCAGGCAACGCTGCTCCGCCCGGGTGAGCCCCGCCTCCTCCACGAGGACGCCCTGCCGCTCGTAACGGCTGCGGCGCCGGTTGAACCGCACGACCACCGCCGACAGCTCACTCTCCTCCCGCGACCGCCGGGTCAACGCCGTGTCGCCGCGCGGCAGGAACACCAGATGCCCGAGGTCGGCACAGTCGAGACACCGCGGCGCGCCGTCCTCCAGCACGAGCATCTGCAACGGTCCCGCATGGCACTCCGCGCAGTGCCGCCGGCGGATGGGTTGGATGGCGACAAGACCGGTACGGGGCGGGGGAGTTGCGAGAGGCGCCATAGGGGGTTCATTCCCCTCCGGGCGGGTCCGGGGAACTACCCGGCGGGAGCCGGAACGCCGTCTGACCAGGCCCGGGCACGGGTTCGATCGCACGGCGGACGCACCCCGAACGCCTCCCGCCCCGGTACGGCGCTTCCCTGTCGCATCATGGGGCGTGTGCGACTCGAACCGATCACCTGGGAACGGCTCGGCGACCTGCTGGCCGAGCGTCTGCTCGACCTGAAGCCGGCCGACGGCGGCCGCCGACCCCGCGTAGCCTTCGACGGCGCCCCGGCCGCCCGTCCGGGGGACCTCGCCGAACGGGTCGGGGAGGCACTGCGCATACGCGGGCGTCCCTCGCTCACCGTCGACACCCAGGGCTTCCTGCGTCCGGCCTCGGTCCGCCTGGAGTACGGCCACCGGGACGTGGAGGCCTACTACGACGGCTGGTTCGACACCGGCGCCCTCTGGCGAGAGGTCTTCGGCCCTCTCGAAGGCGACGGCGACGGCCGCGTCCTGCCGGACCTCTGGGACCCGGTCACCGATCGAGCCACCCGCAGCCCCTACGTCCAACTCCCACCCGGCGGAATCCTGTTGTTGCACGGCCCCCTCCTGCTGCGTCACTGGTTCCCCTTCGACCTGACCGTCCATGTCCTCCTCTCGCCCGGCGCCCTGCGCCGCCGCACCCCCGAGACCGAGCACTGGACCCTCCCCGCCTTCGAGCGCTACGACCACGAGACCGACCCGGCGGCCACGGCGGACGTCCTGGTGCGCGCCGACGACCCGCGGCACCCGGCATGGAGCGGTTGATCCTTGCCCCACCAAAACCCTTTTGCATGCGCGTGCATTTAACTACTCTGGGCGCCATGACGACCTCCACGAGTGATCCGATCTCCTTCGACGACTCCGTCCGCTCCCTGCTCGACGCCAAGAACTTCGCCAGCGTGGCCACCCTCGGCCCCGACGGTGCCCCACAGAACTCGGTGGTCTGGATCAGACGCGAGGGCGACACCGTGCTCTTCTCCTCCGTCGACGCCCGCCAGAAGGTGCGCAACCTCCGCCGCGACCCCCGCATCAGCGTCTCCGTCTACGACCTCGCCAACCCCTACTCCTCCGTCGAGATCCGCGGCACCGCCGAGATCGTCCCGGACGAGGCCAAGCGCCTGCCGTTCGAGCTCTCCCACAAGTACCTCGGCATCGACCCGCCCGCCGAGAAGGAGGACGAGACCCGGGTGATCATCCGCGTCGTCCCACGGAAGATCGTGCGCTTCGCTGCCTGATCGCCGCCCGCAGCCGGGGGCGGAAAGAGCGGTGGCCGGTGGCCGCTACCGCTGCGTTCCGGGTGCGTCGACCGGGTGGCGCGGCGAGAATGAAGGGCGCCGGGACTAGCGGTGCGTCCCGCGCCGCGCCGGCCGTCCGGCATCGGGAGGTACTTCATGACCACTGCCGGAGACATCATGCACCGTGGTGCCCAGTGGATCCCGGCCCACGAGACCCTGGACCGCGCCGCTCAGCTGATGCGCGAGCTGGGCGTCGGAGCCCTGCCCATCAGCGACGAGAACGAGCGGCTCTGCGGCATCCTCACCGATCGTGACATCGTCATCGGCTGCGTGGCCATGGGCCGCGACCCCAGCAAGGTCACCGCCGGCGAGATGGCCCAGGGCACCCCGCGCTGGATCGAGGCGAACGCCGACATCAGCGACGTGCTCCGGGAGATGAAGGAGCACCAGATCCGCCGGCTCCCCGTGATCGAGAACAAGCGCCTGGTCGGCATGATCAGCGAGGCCGATCTGGCACTGAACCTGAGGGAGAACGAGGTCGGTCAGTGGGCCGAGAGCGTCTACGCCCGGACCGGTGCGCCGACGACGCACTGACCTGGCGATCGGCTCTCACCGCTCACTCCTTCCACTCCTTGTGCCGTCCTCGTCCGGCCCACCGCGCCGGGCGGGGGCGCACCGACGCTTCCGCAGGCCGTGTCAGAGCCATCCGTTGCGTCGGAAGCCGCGGTACAGCACCACACACGCGACGGATATCACGGCCAGGACCAGCGGATATCCGAACGTCCAGCGCAGCTCCGGCATGTGCTCGAAGTTCATCCCGTACACCCCGCACACCATGGTCGGCACGGCGATGATCGCGGCCCAGGCCGTGATCTTCCGCATGTCCTCGTTCTGCGAGACGGTGACCTGAGCCAGGTGCGCCTGAAGGATCGAGTTCAGCAGTTCGTCGAAGGCGAATATCTGCTCCTTGGCCCGCAGCAGATGGTCCGAGACGTCGCGGAAGTAGGCCTGTATCTCCGGCTCGACCACCCGGATGGGCACCGTGGCCAGCTCCTCCAGGGGGCGGCTCAGCGGAACCACGGCCCGCTTCAGCTCCAGCAGTTCCCGCTTGAGCTGGTAGATCCGCCCCGGGTCGGCCCGCGCGCCGTTCTCCGCGAACACGTCCGTCTCGACCTCGTCCATGTCCTCCTGCACCGAGTCGATGACGTTCAGATAGTCGTCGACGACATGGTCCGCGATGGCGTGCAGCACCGCCGCGGGCCCTTTGCAGAGCTGCTCGGGACTCGACTCCAGTTCCTCGCGCAACGGCCCCAGGGAGCCGTGCCGTCCGTGCCGCACCGTGATCACGAAGTCCTGGCCGACGAACACCATGATCTCGCCGGTGCTCACGACCTCGCTGGTCGCCGTGAGTTCCTCGTGCTCGACGTAACAGACGGTCTTGAACACCGCGAACAGTGTCTGGTCGTAGCGCTCCAGCTTCGGGCGCTGATGCGCTTCGACCGCGTCCTCGACGGCCAGCGGATGCAGCGCGAACAGCTCCGCGATGCCCGCGAACTCCTGGTCCGTGGGCTCATGGAGGCCGAGCCAGACGAATCCGGCACCACGCTTGCGTACCCGCTGGACGACGTCGACCAGATCACCGCTCTCCGGGACGCGGACCCCGTCCCGGTAGGTCACGCAGTTCACCACCGAGGAGCCCAGTGGGGACCGGGCGGGGTGACTGAGGTCGACGCGAGGGCGCCGTCGAGCCAGCCGTGCCACCCTGCGGAGGCCGCCGACCCTGCCGAGGCCCGTGACCTTCCGCAGATTCCCTGCCATGGACATCTGGATCTCCCTGCGTGGATCTCCCCTTGACGCTCGGCTCACCTCCGGGGTGCTTCAGCCCCTTCGGCTCGCTCACCGTGCGTCGCTTCCTGTGCCGTGGCCGCAAGTTTGCCAGGTGGGAGTGAGAGGCGGGTAAGCCTGTGGGAGCAGGAGATTCCGCTTGGTTCCCGGCTGTGGACAAAGGGGCTGCGCGCACATCGCGGTTGGGGAGGGGCGCCCGTACGAGTTTCAGGGCCGCCCCGCCGAGCGTCGCCCCGTCCGGACGAGCCGGGCGACTGGGATGATCGCATCATGACGCGAACCCACGGATATCTCCTCGACAACCGGCAGGCCGAGGCGGGCGAGCGCTTCGACGCCTTCGCCACGCTCTTCGACCCCACGACCTTCCGGCATCTCGATCGGCTCGGTGTCGGACCCGGCTGGCGCTGTTGGGAAGTCGGCGCCGGCGGCACCTCGGTGGTGTCCTGGCTGGCCAAGAAGGTCGGCCCGACGGGACGGGTCGTCGCGACCGACATCGACACCTCGCTGCTCACCCGGGCCGCCCGTCCGCCGGTCGAGGTCCGCGTCCACGACGTGGCCGCCGACGAGCCGCCGGGGGAGGGGTTCGACCTGATCCACGCCCGGCTCGTACTCGTCCATGTGCCGGACCGCGAACGGGCGTTGCGGTCGATGATCGAGGCACTGCGCCCCGGCGGACGACTTCTGATCGAGGACGCCGACCCCGCTCTCCAGCCCCTGCCCTGCCCTGACGAGTACGGGCCCGAGCAGCAGCTCGCGAACCGTCTCCGCCAGGGCTTGCGCAAACTGCTCGCCGACCGCGGCGCCGATCTCTCCTACGGCCGCAGACTCCCGCGCCTGCTCCGTGAGGCCGGTCTGCACCGGGTGGAGGCCGACGCGTACTTCCCGCTCACCTCGCCCGCCTGCGCCGCACTGGAGTCCGCCACCGTCCGCCAGATCCGCGATCAGCTCGTCACCGCGGGCATCGCCACCGACCACGAGATCGATCGCCACCTCGCCAACGTCGCCGTCGGCGACATGGACCTGGCCACCGCTCCGATGATCTCGGCGTGGGGCCGTAAGGCGCCGGAGGGGAGCGAGAGCTGACGTCGCTTCAGCGACGTCAGCGCCTCGGCGCGGCGCCGTCCCTCTTTCCGGCTGCCGCCCCCGCCCTCCCGGCTGCCGCTGTCGTCGTCACTCCGGTGCGGGCGGCCTTCCACCCACCCGTGCCACCGCCAGCGCACCCGCCCGGCACCCTTCCAGGGCCGCGTCCTCGGGCCGGGCGCCCTTGAGCAGGGCCGCGAGAAAGGCCCCGCTGAAGGCGTCACCCGCACCGGTCGTGTCCCTCGGCTCCGTCGGCACGGCGGGGACATGGGCGCGCACCGTGCCCGACCGGGCCACCAGAGCACCGTCGGCCCCCTGCTTGGCGACCACCAGCGGGACATGGCGGCTCAACTTGGCCGCGGCGTCCGCCGCATCGGGCAATCCCGTCAGCAGGCACGCCTCGTCACGGCTCGGCAGCAGCACGTCCAAGCCCTCCACCAACGCCAGGAAACGGTCAACGCCCAGCTCCACCAGGAAGCCCGCCGACGCCGGATCCATGCTCACCGGCACGCCACGCGCGCGTGCGGACGCCAGAGCCCTTGCCACCAACGCCCGGCTCGACTCGGAGAACAGCAGATAGCCCGACAGGTGCAGCCATACGACGCCGTCGAGCAACGCGTCCGACCAGTCGCCGGGGTCCAGCCGCAGGCACGCGCCGCTGTCGGTGAGGAAGGTCCGCTCGGCGGCGGCACCCGTGTCGACCAGACAGATCACCGTCCCAGTCGGCGCCTGCGGGTCGACGACGAGAAGGGGCTCCACACCGCTCGCGGTCAGCTCCCGCTCGTGCCAGGCGGCCGCGTCCGCTCCCACGCGCCCCAGCAGCCGCACTTCCGCGGCACCCCAACGCGCCGCCCAGCAGGCCACGTTGGCGCCCGCGCCACCCGGCACCGTCCGGACCACCGCCACCGTGTCCGTACCCGAGGCGAGCGGCCCCCGGTGGCGCGCGATCACGTCCGTGACCACGTCCCCGACGACCAGCAGTGCTCCGTCGCGCCGGAGGGCGGAGGTGGGTTCGACGTCCGGGGCGCGCCCGGCAGCGGGGGCCGGCCGGTCGGTCGGGGTGGACTGGGCACCAAGGGTGGGCTGGACGCCGGGAAGGGGCCGGACGCCAGGGACGGGCACGTTCCCCTCCGTGCCGCGCCCCGCCCGGTTTCCAGGCTCGTTCACGCCCCTGCCCAGGCCGCCGCGATCCGGCCCGCCAGCCGCACGTTGCCGCGTACCGCCGCGAGATTGGCGCTCAGCGAGGCACCGTCCGTGTGCCGCACCAAGTAGTCCAGTAGGAACGGTGTGACGGCCTGACCGGTGATGCCCTGGTCCTCGCACGCGTGCAGCGCGTCGGCGAGCACGCGCGCGTGCAGCTCAGGATCCAGCTGCTCCTCCTGCGGCACCGGATTGGCGACGATCAGCGCAGATTCCGGCCCGTCGAGCGCGTCCTGGGCGCGCATCACCCCGGCCACCTCCTCGGGCGACCGCAGCGTCCAGTCCACGGGGTGCCCGGAGTCGGCGAGGTAGAAGCCGGGGAAGCGCTCCGTGCGATAGCCGGCGACGGCGACGCCCAGCGTCTCCAGCCGCTGGAGAGTCGCCGGGACGTCCAGGATCGACTTGACCCCGGCGCACACCACCGTGATCCGCGTGCGCGCCAGCAGCCCCAGGTCGGCCGACTCGTCCTGCGTCACCGTCCACTCCCGGTGCACACCACCGAGCCCGCCCGTCGCGAACACCCGTACGCCCCCGAGGCTCGCCAGCAGAGCCGTCGCCGACACCGTGGTCGCCCCGCTCGCCCCGGTGGCCACCGCGAGCGGCAGATCCCGGTGCCCGAGCTTGCGGATCCCGTCCTCGTTCGCGATCCGCTCCAGCTGCTCCTTGTCCAGCCCGACATGGGGCCGCCCGTCCAGCACGGCGATCGTCGCCGGAACGGCGCCCTCCCGCCGTACGACATCCTCCAGCTCCAGCGCCACCTGGAGGTTGCGCGGGCGTGGCAACCCGTGCGCGATGATCGTGGACTCCAGGGCGACCACGGGTCGACGCGCGTCAATCGCCTCCCGAACCTCTTCCGACACCACCAGCACCACGCGCCTGCCTCCTGTCGCTCGGTCTTCCCTCATCTCTGGCGGGCGGCGCACCGGGTCAAACCCTTGCGGCATGTGGGAGAGGACACCAGCCTTGAACGCATGACCGACAACTCGACCCGTCTCGACCATGTGGTCCTCTGGGTGAGCGACCCCGCCGCCTCGGCCGCCTTCTACCAGGAGACACTCGGCCTGGCGCCCGTCAGGCTCACCGAGTTCATCGCGGGCGAGGCCCCGTTCCCCTCGGTCCGCGTCAACGAGGAGACCATCATCGACCTCATGCCCCTGACCATGGCGGAGCGCATGAAGATGCTCCCCGGTGCCGCCGAGAGTGCGGGGCACCCGGTCAACCACGTCTGTCTCTCCCTGCCGGAGGCCGACTTCCACGGGCTGCGCACCCACCTGGAGGAGCAGGACGTCCCCGTCTCGGACTACTCGTACGACTCCTTCGGCGCCCGCGGCAAGGCCAGGCGCAGCTTCTACTTCCGTGACCCCGACGGCAACGTCTTCGAGGCCCGGCACTACGACTAGCGAGCCGAGGAGGGGCCACGCGTGCGTGGCCCCTCCTGCATGCCGACGACGTCAGACCGGCCGTACGCCGTCCAGGGCCCCGTGCGGATTCAGCACGTACTTGCGGCTGGCGCCCTGGTCGAACTCGGCGTAGCCCCGTGGTGCGTCCTCGATGGAGACCACCGTCGCGTTGACCGCCTTGGCGATGTGCACGCGCTCGTGCAGGATCGCCATCATCAGGCTCCGGTGGTACTGCATGACCGGGCACTGGCCGGTCGTGAAGCGGTGGCTCTTGGCCCAGCCGAGGCCGAGCCGCACCTTCAGCGTCCCGGACTTCGCGTCCTGGTCGATCCCCCCGGGGTCGTCCGTGACATAGAGGCCGGGGATGCCGAGGGCACCGCCCGCGCGCGTGATGCCCATCAACGAGTTGAGGACCGTCGCGGGCGCCTCCTGAGCGTTCGGGCCGTGGGCCCGCGCCTCGAAGCCGACCGCGTCGACCGCGGCGTCCACCTCGGGCTCCCCGAGGATCTGCGCGATCTGCTCCTCCACGCTGCCCTGCGAGACGTCGACGGTCTCGCAGCCGAAGCTCCGCGCCTGGGCGAGACGTTCGGTGTTCAGGTCGCCGACGATGACGACCGCGGCGCCCAGCAGCTGCGCCGAAGCGGCCGCCGCGAGCCCGACCGGGCCCGCCCCGGCCACGTACACCGTCGAACCGACGCCCGCTCCCGAGCTGACCACACCGTGGAAGCCGGTCGGGAAGATGTCCGACAGCATGGTCAGGTCGAGCAGCTTCTCGCGCGCCTGGTCCCGGTCGGGGAACTTCAACAAGTTGAAGTCGGCGTACGGAACCATGACGAACTCGGCCTGTCCGCCGACCCAGCCGCCCATGTCGACATAGCCGTACGCCGCACCGGGCCGGGCCGGGTTCACGTTCAGACAGATACCGGTCTTGCGCTCCTTGCAGTTACGGCACCGCCCGCAGGCGATGTTGAACGGTACGGAGACGATGTCGCCGACGTCGATGGTCTCGACGTCCGGACCACGTTCGACGACCTCTCCGGTGATCTCGTGTCCGAGGACCAGCCCTTCCGGCGCCGTGGTCCGCCCCCGCACCATGTGCTGGTCGCTGCCGCAGATGTTGGTGGCGAGGACCTTGAGGATCACCCCGTGCCGGCACTTGCGGCCGATGTTGTCGGTGGCGACTCCCGGTCCGTCCTGGAGTTCGAGCGTCGGGTAGTCGATGGTCCTGACCTCCACCGCGCCCGGCTTGAGATACGCCACTGCCCTGTTTCCGCTCATGCGTGATCGCCGTCCCTTCGGCCCGTGTCTGTACGGATGCCAGTCGGATGCCAGCGGCTGTGCGCAAGGTCGAGTCTGCTACCGCCGTCGAGGTCCGGCCAGTCCTCACGCGGTCCCGGGCGGGTGCGACACGTCAGTCGCCCGCCGGAAGGCCTTTCGCCCGTCTGCGCCGCGTGAACAACGCCAGCCCCGCCAACGGCACCAGCAGACATGCGGCGGTGAAGTTCAGCCAGGCGTAGCTCGCCTGGGCGACCACGAGCCCGGCGACCGCTCCGCCGACGCCTGCGGACGCGTTCATGACCAGGTCCGAGAGTCCCTGCGCGGCGGCCCGCGCGGGCTGCGGAACGGAGTCCGTGAGCAGCGCTGAACCCGAGACGAGCCCCGCCGACCAGCCGAGACCCAAGATGAAGAGCCCGATGGCCGTCCGCCCATGACTGGCGCCCGCCGTACCGGCGACGAACACCGCGCACGCCAGCAGCCCGACGGCGAGCCCGATACCGGACAGCCGACCCAGCCGGTCCGACAGCCGCCCCATGAGCGGCGCGAACGCGTACATCCCCGCGATGTGCCCGCTGATGACCAGCCCGATCAGATCGATGCCCGCGCCGTGGTGCGCGAGGTCGACCGGGGTCATCGACATCACCGAGACCATCGCCGTGTGCGCCACGGCCACGGTCACCACCGCGAGCCGCGCCCGCGGCGAGGCGGCCACCGCGGCCACTCCGGCGCGCAGTGAACGGGCCGCAGGCGACTGCTCCTCGGCCGGTGCCAGCGCACGCGCCGTCAGCAGCGGGTCCGGCCGAAGCAGTACGGCCACCACGACCGCGGATATCAGGAAGATCCCGGCCGCCCACAGGAACGGACCCGCGGCGGCGGGTATCCCGAGGCCCGTGACGCTGCGACCGGCGGGCGCGGCTATGTTCGGACCGAGGACCGCGCCGATGGTGGTCGCCCACACGACGAGCGAGATGGCTCGGGCCCGCCGCTCCGGCTCGGCCAGATCCGCGGCCGCGAAACGGGCCTGGAGGTTCGCCGCCGACGCCGCACCGAACGCGGCCATCCCGCACAGCAGCAGCGGAAAGCTACCGACGCTTGCCGCGATCACCGTGACGCCGGCGCCCACGGCCCCGATCAGATAGGCCAGCACGAGCCCGGGCCGGCGCCCTCTCGCGGTCATCAACGCCGCCAGCGGCATCGACAGCACCGCCGTACCGGCGACGGTCGCGGTGGGCGCGAGCCCGGACAGCGACTCGGTGCCGCTGATCTCCTTGGCCAGGACGGCCGCGAGCGCTATGCCGGTGGCGACGCCCAGGCCGCCCAGGATCTGTGTCGTGATCAGTACGGCCGAGATACGGCGCCGCAGCGCCGGCAACCGGTCGGGTGGGACGGACACGGCGGCCTGCCGCTGCACGGCTGTCATGACACCGGACCGGCCGCGTACAGGTGGGTGAAAAGTGTCGTCACAGGCGCAGTCTCCCCCTCATCTCCCGCCTGCCCAACCCCAGGACGGACCGGAACCTCCTCAGAACAGCGGCTCCGGCAGGACTCCCTCCAGCGCGAGCAGCTTCCGCTTGGTCTCCAGCCCGCCCCCGAACCCTCCGATGCCGCCGTCGCTCTCGACGACCCGGTGGCAGGGCACGACGACCGGAAGCGGATTGGCACCCATCGCCGTTCCGACGGCCTGGGCCGCGCCCGGCTGCCCGACCCGCCCGGCCAGATCGCCGTACCCGACGACCGTGCCGTACGGGACTCCCGACGCCAGCTCGCGCAGCACCTGCCGGTTGAAGCCGGAGATCAGGGACCAGTCAAGAGGTAGCTCGAAGTCATGGCGCGCACCCGCGAAGTACTGCTCCATCTGACGTATCGCCTCGGCCAGCAGCGGGGAAGAGGGCGCCTCGACCGGCTCGACGCCCAGCCGCGACGCCAGCCGGCCGAGCGCCGTCTCCCGTACCTTCTCCGTGGCGTGGAACACGACGCTGACCAGGCCGTCACGGGTCGCGGCCAGCATCAGCGGGCCGATGTCGGTACCGACGACGGCCCAGACGACCTGCTGCTCGTACTGCCCATGGCTGTCCATGCGCCAACCGTACGACCCACCACTGACAACGCCCCCGTCACCGCGGACCGGGCGCTACGCCGGGGCGGCCCCTCACTTCTCGGGCAGGGCGTCGCGCACCACGTCGGGGCTGTTGGTGATGATGCCGTCGACGCCGTACCCGGCGACCAGCCGGGCGGTGTCCGCGTCGTTCACGGTCCAGGTGAAGACCTCCATCGGCCGGCCGTGCGGTCCGTCGAACTCCTGGACGGTGGCGACGTAGTCCGAGGAGATGGAGCCGTACGAGGGGTTGATCTGGTCGGCGAAGTCCGCGTAGTCGGCCAGGTCCGACGTGGGCGGCGTACCTAGGAAGCCGGTCTTCACGGCCGGCTTCAGCTCGTGGACGGTCCGCACGCTGTCGGCGCTGAAGCTCTGCACGATCAGCCGGCTCGCCAGGTGGTCCACGTCGAGCCAGCCCTCGTTGGCCAGCTCTTTGAGGGTCTGCGCCTCGATGCCCGGGTACAGGTCCGGGTTCTTGATCTCCAGCAGCAGCTTCTGGTGATGCAGCTCCAAACGGTCCATGAACTGCTCCAGAGTCGGCACGCGCGCGCCCGCGTATGCGGGGCTGAACCAACTGCCCGCGTCCAGGAGGGCGATCTCGTCGGCGGTGAAGTCCTTCACCTTCCAGGGCGCCCTGCCGGGGAAGACCTCCTCCACGTCGGTCGTGCGCTTCAGGTTGTCGTCGTGCAGGACGACGAGCTCGCCGTCCTTGGTGCGCTGCACATCGTTCTCGACCCAGCGGATGCCCAGTTCGGCGGCCTTGTCCACGGCGGCCAGGGTGTTCTCCGGGGCATAGGTGGAGGCTCCTCGGTGGGCGATCACCGTAGGCCGCTCGGCGCCGGCCCGGGCCTGGGAGGCGGGAAGCAGAAGAGCGGCGGTTCCCAGGAGTGCGGTCGTCGTGGCGGCTACAGCGCGCGCATACATGCGTACTCCTCGCGTCGAACGATCACGAACAGCACAACTGTGACAGCAGAGGGTCAACGGCGGGGGGGTGCAGAATGGCCACAGGTTGAATGGAGTTGCTCGGGCCCGCTCACTCGTGCCGCACAACTGGGGCAAGGCCGTGTTTCTTTGCCGGAGAATCGTTCGACCATTCCGGTGGGAGTTACTCTCTGCCTCAACCCTGACCGCTCGGGCGGTGCTGGGAGGGGGGCCTGTTCACAGCATTCCGGGACGTAAGAGGGCGGGAAGGGCGGTCGCGTATGCAGGGCACGATCGACGGATTCAGCTACGGACTCGTCACACCGCTGGTGGCCTACCTCATGGCCTGCCTCGGCGGTGCGCTCGGTCTGCGCTGCACCACGAGATCGATGCTCGTCTCGCACTCGTGGCGTCCAGGCTGGCTCGCCCTCGGGGCGGCGGCCATCGGCTCCGGCATATGGACCATGCACTTCGTCGCGATGATGGGGTTCACGGTCGAGGGGACACCGATCCACTACGACAAACCGATGACGTTCGCGAGCCTCGCCGTCGCCATCGTCATGGTGGGCGTCGGGATCTTCATCGTCGGCTACAAGGGAGCCAGGGGAACCGCCCTGTTCACCGGGGGCACCATCACCGGTCTGGGCATAGCCTCGATGCACTATCTGGGCATGGCCGGCCTGAGGCTCGACGGCAAGCTGGAGTACAACACGTTCACCGTCGGCGTCTCCGTCGCCATAGCCATGGTCGCGGCCACCGCCGCGCTGTGGGCCGCCGGACAGGTCCGAGGGCTCATGTGGAGCGTCGGTGCGAGCCTGGTCATGGGCCTCGCCGTCAGCGGCATGCACTACACCGGGATGGCCGCCCTCAGCGTCCATCTCCACGGCACCGGGGCCCCCGCGACGGGTGACTCGCCCGCCGCTCTGCTCGCCCCGATGCTGATCGGCCCGCTCGCTTTCCTGCTCCTCGCGGGCGCCGTCGTGCTGTTCGACCCGCACATGATCATGGGCAGGTCCGCCGCGACCCCCGTCGAGCACAAGCCGGGCGTGCCGGCCCATGCCTCCGTCCCGCACCAGGCCCGCCGCCCTCAGCTGCGCGCGCGCCGCAACCAGGACCACCGAGGCTCCCGCACTCCGCAAAACCACTGATCGGACCGCGTTGTCAGTGGCGGGTCGTACGGTGGATCCCATGCGGCCCGTTTCCAGCATCGAACGCACGGTGGCGCCCTTCGAGGTCGTCAGCCCGTACCAGCCCAACGGCGACCAGCCCCAGGCCATCGCCGAGCTCGCCCGGCGCATCGAGGCCGGCGAGAAGGACGTCGTCCTGCTCGGCGCGACCGGCACAGGAAAGTCCGCCACGACGGCGTGGATGATCGAAAAACTCCAGCGCCCCACCCTGGTGATGGCGCCGAACAAGACCCTGGCCGCCCAGCTGGCGAACGAATTCCGCGAGCTCCTGCCGAACAACGCCGTCGAGTACTTCGTCTCGTACTACGACTACTACCAGCCCGAGGCCTACGTCCCGCAGTCGGACACCTACATCGAGAAGGACTCCTCGATCAACGAGGAGGTCGAGCGCCTGCGCCACTCCGCGACCAACTCACTGCTCACCCGCCGTGACGTCGTCGTGGTCGCCTCGGTCTCCTGCATCTACGGCCTCGGTACCCCGCAGGAGTACGTGGACCGCATGGTCCCGCTCAAGGTCGGCGAGGAGATCGACCGGGACCAGCTGCTGCGCCGTTTCGTCGACATCCAGTACACGCGCAACGACCTGGCCTTCAGCCGCGGCACCTTCCGGGTGCGCGGCGACACCATCGAGATCTTCCCGGTCTACGAGGAGCTCGCCGTCCGCATCGAGATGTTCGGCGACGAGATCGAGGCGCTGTCCACGCTCCACCCGCTCACCGGCGAGATCATCAGCGACGACCAGCAGCTGTACGTCTTCCCGGCCTCCCACTACGTCGCGGGCCCGGAGCGCATGGAGCGCGCCGTCAACGACATCGAGAAGGAGCTCGGCGAGCGCCTCACCGAGCTGGAGAAGCAGGGCAAGCTCCTGGAGGCCCAGCGGCTGCGGATGCGCACCACGTACGACCTCGAGATGCTCCGTCAGATCGGCAGCTGCTCCGGTGTCGAGAACTACTCGATGCACTTCGACGGCCGCTCACCCGGCTCCGCGCCGAACACTCTGATCGACTACTTCCCGGAGGACTTCCTGCTCGTCATCGACGAGTCGCATGTCACGGTGCCGCAGATCGGCGCCATGTACGAGGGCGACGCGTCCCGCAAGCGCACCCTCGTCGACCACGGTTTCCGCCTGCCCTCCGCGCTCGACAACCGCCCTCTGAAGTGGGAGGAGTTCCAGGAGCGCATCGGCCAGACGGTCTACCTGTCGGCGACTCCGGGCAATTACGAGCTCTCCCGCTCGGACGGCCAGGTCGAGCAGATCATCCGCCCCACCGGCCTCGTCGACCCGGAGGTCGTCGTCAAGCCCACCGAGGGCCAGATCGACGACCTGGTCCACGAGATCCGGGCGCGTGTCGAGAAGGACGAGCGCGTCCTGGTCACCACCCTCACCAAGAAGATGGCCGAGGACCTCACCGACTACTTCCTGGAGCTCGGCATCCAGGTGCGCTATCTGCACAGCGACGTCGACACCCTGCGCCGTGTAGAGCTGCTGCGAGAGCTGCGGGCCGGTGAGTTCGACGTCCTCGTCGGCATCAACCTGCTCCGCGAGGGCCTCGACCTGCCTGAGGTGTCCCTGGTGGCGATCCTCGACGCCGACAAGGAGGGCTTCCTGCGCTCCGGCACATCCCTCATCCAGACCATCGGCCGTGCGGCGCGCAATGTCTCCGGCCAGGTCCACATGTACGCCGACAAGATCACCCCGGCGATGGAGAAGGCCATCGACGAGACCAACCGCCGCCGGGAGAAGCAGGTCGCGTACAACAAGGCGAAGGGCATCGACCCCCAGCCGCTGCGCAAGAAGATCAACGACATCGTCGCGCAGATCGCCCGCGAGGACGTCGACACGGAGCAACTGCTCGGCACCGGCTACCGCGCGAAGAAGGACGGCCGCGGCACCAAGGCTCCCGTGCCCTCCCTCGGCGACAAGGCGGCCAAGGGCGCGAAGGCGGCCAAGCCCGCCAAGGGCAAGGCCAAGGAGACGGTGCCGACCGACCGTCCGGCGGCCGACCTCGCCGAGCAGATCGAGGAGTTGACGGAGCGTATGCGCGCCGCCGCCGCCGATCTCCAGTTCGAGATCGCGGCCCGGTTGCGAGACGAGGTGTCCGAAATGAAGAAGGAACTGCGGCAGATGAAGGAGGCCGGCCTGGCCTGACGGGCACTCGCTGTGTTGCAAGACCGACACAAAGTGGGGACCGGGGTACGGCACTGTCAGTGCCCCTGCGTAGGGTTCTGGTCATCCGCGGAGTCCGCGGCCAACAGGGGACAGCTCGAGAGGGGAAACAGCACGTGACCGTCAACATGACCAAGGGTCAGGCCATCAGTTTGCAGAAGGCCGACGGCGCCAGCCTGACCGCGGTGCGCATGGGTCTCGGCTGGCAGGCGGCTCCCCGGCGGGGCCTGTTCGGCACGCGCACGCGGGAGGTCGACCTCGACGCCTCCGCCGTCCTGTTCGCGGACAAGCAGCCGGTCGACGTCGTCTTCTTCCGCCACCTGGTGAGCGACGACGGCTCGGTGCGCCACACCGGTGACAACCTCGTCGGCGGCGTCGGCCAGGGCGGCGACGACGAGGCGATCCTCGTCGACCTCGCGCGCGTCCCGGTCCACATCGACCAGATCGTCTTCACCGTGAACTCCTTCACGGGCCAGACGTTCCAGGAGGTGCAGAACGCGTTCTGCCGTCTGGTCGACGAGACCAACGGCCAGGAGCTCGCCCGCTACACGCTCGCGGGTGGCGGCGCCTACACCGCCCAGATCATGGCGAAGGTGCACCGCACGGGTGCGGGCTGGACGATGACGGCCCTCGGCACGCCGGCCAACGGCCGTACGTTCCAGGACCTGATGCCCGCGATCCTGCCGCACCTGTAGGACCGGTAGGGCGGCCCGGCGGGCGGCACACGACAAGACAAGCGACACAGGGGGACGAAGGCATGACGGCCGAGCTGGTGCGGGGGCAGAATCACCCGCTCTCCCAGGCCCGTCTGGAGATCCGGGTCTCGGCCGGCACACCGGTCGTGGCCGCCGCCACGCTCGGCGACGAGCAGGGCAGGATCCACGGCGTCGAATGGGTCGCCCACCCCGGCGCCCCCACCCTGCCCGGCCTGGAGGTCTCCCGGCAGGCGGCCGCCGACCATCGCCTCGCGGTGGATCTGGACGCCATGCCGGACGCCGTCCACCGCGTCAGTGTGCTGCTCGCCCTGCCGACCGGGAGCGGCCCGACCCGGTTCGGCGCCGTCGCCACCCCCTTCGTCGCCGTCACCGGCCTCGACGGCACCGAGGTCGCCAGCTACACCATCACCGGTCTGGAGGCCGAGTCGGCCGTCGTCGCCCTGGAGCTCTACCGCCGCCAGGGTGCCTGGAAGGTACGTGCGATCGGCCAGGGGTACGCGGGCGGTCTCGCCGACCTCTTCGCGGACCAGGGCCTGGCTCAGGCCCATCAGCTCGCCGGCGGCATCCATGAAGCGGTGGCCCAGGGCATGGCCCGCTCGGTGCCGGCACCCCCGACCCGGACGGACGGCGATCGTTCCCGGCAGACGGCCGCACCGGCACTCGGCCCGGACCAGGGCGGCTCCGCACCACAGGGCGCCCCCGGTTCCGTGTCACCGCAACCCACCTCGCCCTACGGCACTCAGACACCCGGCGCGCCGGGCCAGCCAGCGCCGCAGCCGTCGTACCAGAGCGGAAGCGGCGCCACGGACCCCGCCCAGCCGTCGTCCGGCCCCACGTCCGGCGGCCCGATCAACTACAGCCACCCCGGCCGGCAGAACGCGGCTCCACCGCCGCCCCCGCCGACCGCGCCCCCCGCCCAGCCCGGGCAGCCCGCTCAGCCCGTCGCCGGCGACGCCACCGGCTGGTCCATGGACGAGCGGCTCTACAACCAGGTCTGGGGCATGTTCGAGGACCTGGCCCGTACCACGGCCGCCTATCGCAGCGCGGTCGACTTCGCTGACTCCCGTATGGAGAAGGAGCTCGACCAGGTCCTGTCGGACCCGCGCAGTCGGATCGGCGGACAGGGCGACGCCGCGCGCGAGGCCGCCCAGACCAAGCACGCCCAGCTCGTCAACCAGGCCCGGGCGACGCTCGACCGCGACCTCGCCCAGCTCACCGCCGAAGTCGAGGTGGTCGAGCCCGCGCTGCCTCCCGCGTACGCGGGCTGGGACAACCCCGTCTGGCACGGCTACCGCGTCCCGATGGAGATCCCCATGGCCCTGCGCCTGGGCGACCTCCATCTGCCCGAGAGCGCCGAGCTGCGGATCCCGATGCTGGTCAGGCTGCCGCTGGAGCGCGGCCTGTGGATCGACAGCGGACGCGGCGGATCGATCGACGGCTCGTTCACGGACTCCCACGACCTGCGGCGCCTCGCGATGGAGACGGCGGTGGCACACGCGGCACGGCTGCTCGCCGTCTATCCGGCGGGCGAGTTCGCCGCGCAGATCATCGACCCGGCCGGTTCCGGCGCACAGTCACTCGTACCGCTGGTGCAGTCCGGCGTGCTCGTGGCTCCGCCCGCCGTGGGCGCGGACGGTGTCGCGGACGTCCTCGGCCGGCTCACCCAGCGCGTCGACCTGGTGCAGATGGCGTTGCGCGGTGGAGCGCCCGACGCTCTGCCGCCAGATTTCGACACAGCCCAGCAACTGCTGATCGTCAACGACTTTCCGCACGGCTTCGACGACCGGGCCGTGAACCAGCTGCGCTACCTCGCGGACGAGGGTCCGGCCGTCGGCGTCCACCTGATGATGGTTGCCGACCGCGAGGAAGCGGCTGCCTACGGCCCGTTGCTCGACCCGCTGTGGCGTTCGCTGCTGCGACTTACCCCGGTGCCGGACGATCACCTCGCCGACCCGTGGGTGGGGCACGCCTGGACCTATGAGCCCTCGCTCGTACCGCCTGGAAGCCAGGTCCTCCACCAGGTCCTCACCCAGGTGGCCTCGGCCCGCGCCAAGAACCGGTAAAGACCCTCTGGCCAGCGAACTTGGTACTTCTTTTGCCAATCACTTTACCTTTCCTTGGTGATTGAGGTACTGTTTGTCCCACGGAGGGGAGTACTCCCTGTCTGCTGCGGCGTACCCGTCAATACGGATCAGGCCAGATCCCGGGGCGTCGGCCCATCGTGGGTGGAAGAGACCTCCGGCGCGCGACGACGCTGACATTTGCCGTTACGACTGCCGGAGGCGCAGTGGAAGTTTCCACGACCCTATGGGTCCTGACCATCGTGGGCCTTGCCGCCCTGATCGCGGTCGATTTCTTCATCGGCCGCAAGCCGCATGACGTATCGATCAAGGAAGCCGGGATCTGGACGATCGTCTGGATCGTCCTGGCAGGGCTCTTCGGACTCGGCCTGCTGATCTTCGGCGGCGGACAGGCCGGCGGCGAGTTCTTCGCGGGCTTCATCACCGAGAAGTCGCTGAGCGTCGACAACCTCTTCGTCTTCGTCCTGATCATGGCGAAGTTCGCGGTGCCGACCCAGTACCAGCAGCGAGTGCTGCTCGTCGGAGTCCTCATAGCCCTGGTCCTGCGGGCCATCTTCATCGCCGCGGGTGCCGCCATCCTCGCCAGCTTCGCGTGGGTGTTCTACCTCTTCGGCGCTTTCCTCATCTGGACCGCCTGGAAGCTCATCCAGGAGGCCCGGGCCGGCGAGGAGGACGAGGAGTTTGAGGAGAACAAGCTGCTGAAGGCGGCCGAGCGCAGGTTCGGTGTCGCCGACCGGTACCACGGCACCAAGCTGTGGATCCAGGAGAACGGCAAGCGGGTCATGACCCCGATGCTGGTCGTGATGCTGGCCATCGGTACCACCGATGTGCTCTTCGCCCTCGACTCCATCCCGGCGATCTTCGGCCTGACGCAGGACCCGTACATCGTTTTCACGGCCAACGCCTTCGCGCTGATGGGTCTTCGGCAGCTGTACTTCCTCATCGGTGGCCTGCTCAAGAAGCTGGTCCACCTCAGCTACGGCCTGTCGATCATCCTGGGCTTCATCGGCGTGAAGCTGGTGCTGCACGCGCTACACGAGTCCGGTGTCCATGTCCCCGAGATCAGCATCCCGGTCTCTCTCGGCGTGATCTGCTCGGTTCTGATCGTCACGACGATCACCAGCCTGAGGGCCTCCAAGAAGCAGGCGGCGGCCGAGGCGGCGCAGGAGAAGAGCGAAGGCGCTCCGAAGGACAGCATCGACGTCTGACCACGTCGGACGTAGGAAGAACCAACACCGGGAGTGGTGCCCAGCGAATTGCCGAGCACCGCTCCCGGTGCTTTGTTGGGTGCAGGGTGTCCCCGGCCGGGGACACCACGGCCGGGGGTGGAGGCACCTGTGGGCGCACCCGTGAAGTTCGTGCAGATCATCGATTTCGAGACCGAGCGCATCGACGAGATGCGGGAGCTGGCCCACGAGACGGAACAGCGCCTGGCGGGCCGCAGCGGCGGTCCCTCACGCCGTCTCGTCCTCAAGGACCGGGGCGTGCCCAACCGCTACCTCGTAGTGATCGAGCTCGACTCCTACGAGGACGCCATGCGCAACAGCGACGACCCCGAGACGACCAAGTTCGCGGAGCAGATGGCCGCGCTGTGCACCAGGCCGCCGTCCTTCACGGACTGCGACGTACAGGAGACGACCGATTTCGCGTAGCGACATACGCCCCACAGGGGCCCCGCATCCCGAGGGCGCGGGGCCACCTGGCCACCACACCGACCGGAATGCGAACCCCCCACCCCTCTGCGACGATCGCTCCATGATCGCCAGGCTCAGGCCGCTCGCCACCCGGTGGACGTACGTCGTGCCGGTGCTCGCGGTCGTCCTGCTGGTCTTCACCTGGGGACGAGACCTGCCCGGCGCGGTCGTCGCGCTGGTGACGCTGGTCCTGGCGGGCGCCGTCCTGGCCGCCGTGCACCACGCCGAAGTGGTCGCCCACCGGGTCGGCGAACCCTTCGGCTCCCTCGTCCTCGCGGTCGCCGTCACCATCATCGAGGTCGCCCTGATCGTGACCCTGATGGCCGACGGCGGCGACAAGAGCTCCACCCTCGCGCGGGACACGGTCTTCGCGGCGGTGATGATCACCTGCAACGGCATCGTAGGCCTGTGTCTGCTGGTCGCCTCGCTGCGGCACGGCACGGCGGTCTTCAACCCCGAGGGCACCGGCGCCGCCCTCGCGACCGTGGCCACCCTGGCCACGCTCAGCCTGGTGCTGCCGACGTTCACCACGAGCAAGCCCGGCCCGGAGTTCTCCACCGTCCAGCTGACGTTCGCCGCGCTCTCCTCGCTGATCCTCTACGGCCTGTTCGTGACGACACAGACCGTGCGCCACCGTGACTACTTCCTCCCCATCACCCGGCAGGGCGAGGTGATCACCGTGGACGCCCACGCCCACGCGCCCTCCCAGCGCACGGCCTTGACCAGCCTGGCGCTGCTGGGCCTGGCCCTGATCGGTGTGGTCGGTCTGGCCAAGGGCGTGTCGCCGACCATCGAGTCCGGGGTGGCCGCCGCCGACCTGCCGCATGCCGTTGTCGGCGTGATCATCGCCCTGCTGGTGCTGCTCCCCGAGACGATCGCCGCGCTGCGCTCCGCCCGCCGAGACCGGGTGCAGACCAGTCTGAACCTGGCGCTCGGCTCGGCTATGGCCAGCATCGGCCTGACCATCCCCGCGGTCGCCCTGGCCTCCGTCTGGCTCTCCGGCCCGCTGGTCCTCGGTCTCGGGCCCACCCACATGGTGCTGCTCGCCCTGACGGTGGTGGTGAGCTCACTGACGGTGGTGCCGGGCCGGGCGACACCGCTCCAAGGCGGCGTCCACCTGGTGCTGTTCGCGGCCTACCTGGAGCTCGCGATCAACCCGTAGCCGACACGGAGATGTCCCGGAGCCCGTCACCCGGTGGCGGGCTCCGCCGCCGCAGCCGGCACCGGACGAGTTTCGGGCAGCAGCGCGAAACACACCAGACTGAGCAGCGCGACCCCGGTCATGTACGCCCCCACCCCCCAGGGCACCCGACCGCCCCGGTCGGCGAGTGCGGTCGCCACGATCGGCGTGAGCGCGCCGCCGAGGACGCCGCCGAGGTTGTAGCCCACCGCGGCGCCCGTGCAGCGCACCCGGGGCTCGTACAGCTCCGGCAGATACGCGGCGATCACCGCGAACATCGTGATGAACGCGATCATCGCCCCGAGGAAGCCGAGGAACATCAGCAGCGGCTCGCCCGTGGCGAGGAGCGCGACCATCGGGAACATCCACAGGGCGGTGGCAGTGCACCCGATCAGACACAGCGGGCGCCGCCCGTGGAGGTCGCCGAGCCATGCCACCAGCGGGGTGAGCGAGCCCTTCACCAGCACCGCGCCCATGATGCAGGTCAGCATGACGCTGCGGCTCACGCCGAGGCGCTCGGTGGCGTACGCGAGGGACCAGGTCGTCACGGCGTAGAAGACCGCGTAGCCGATCGACAGCGCGCCGGCCGTCAGCAGAACGAGCCGCCAGTGGTCGCGCACGACCTCGGCGAGCGGCACGCGCGCGTGGTCGTCGATCTCGAGGAAGCGAGGGCTCTCGGCGAGCGACGACCGCAGCCACAGCCCTACCACCGCGAGCACCCCCGCCGCCCAGAACGGCACCCGCCATCCCCACGCGGCGAACTGCGCCTCGGACAGCGTCGCCGACAGGCCCAGCACCACTCCGTTGGCGAGCAGAAAGCCCAGCGCGGGCCCGACCTGCGGGAAGCTCGACCACAGCCCGCGCCGCCCGGCGGGCGCGTGCTCCACCGTCAGCAGCACGGCCCCGCCCCACTCCCCGCCGAGCCCCAGCCCCTGGAGGAAGCGCAGCACGAGCAGCAGCAGGGGAGCGGCCACCCCGATCGTTTCGTACGTCGGTACGCAACCGACCGCGACCGTGGAAGCGCCGGTCAGCAGCAGCGAGGCGACGAGGACCGGCCGGCGTCCGCGCCGGTCTCCGATGTGCCCGAACAACACCGACCCCAAGGGGCGCGCCACAAAGCCGACGCCGAACGTCGCGAAGGCGGCCAGTGTGCCCGCCACCGGCGAGAACGTCGGGAAGAACAGCGGTCCCAGGACCAGGGCCGCCGCTGTCCCGTAGACGAAGAAGTCGTAGAACTCGATGGCCGTCCCGGCGAGCGAGGCGGCCGCGAGCCGCAACATGGAGGGCGCCCTTACGGTGCGTACGTCGCGCATGCCGCGTCAACTACCCACAGTGATCGCGGGTTACGGGGGCGCGCGGGGGCGGTCGGGCCCCGTCAGTATGTGACGGTGATGCGCCGGGAGGGGCCGTCGACGCGCACGACGCCGCCGTATGGGATCACCAGTTGTGGGTCGGTGTGCCCGAAGTCGACGTCGAAGACGATCGTGGTGTCGGGGGCGTAGGCACGCATGGCGCGCAGGACGGCCTCACGCTGCTCGGCGGCGTAACGAGCGGCCTCCTCGGGGCTGTTGGGGCGCTCGAAGGACCAGGTCTTCGCGCGGCCCATCAGCAGCGCGGAGAAGCGGTGCAGCAGCCCGCGCTCGCCCATGTTCCGCAGGGTGCGGAAGACCTCTTCGCCGCTCGGCATCTCCTCGGAGGTCTCCAGGAACAGCACCCCGCCGTCGTACTCCGAGAGGTCGCGCGCGATCTCCCGGTCGGCCATCAGCAACCAGCCGAGGATCTCCAGACAGCCACCCCAACTGCGGCCCTCCACCACCCGGCCGGCGTTCACCCACGTCCACCCATCGGCGGGCCGCGTCTCCGGCTCAGCGTCGAAGGTCGCGGGGTCGGCCCAGTCGCGGTTGACGTCGTTCCAGCGCTCGGCGGGCCTGAGTTCGTACTCGCCCGAGGTGAACAGCGCCGTCCGCAGTGACTCGGCGGTCAGCTGATCCATGGCGACAGGGCGGCCCAGTGCGGTCATGACGGTCGCGCCGTGATAGCCGACGATCCCGGTGTTGCGCAGGAACATGAGCAGGTTCGTGTTGTCGCTCATCCCGAAGAACGGCTTCGGGTTCGCCCGGATCAACTCCCGGTCCAGCAGCGGCAGCACGGTGATCTGGTCGTCGCCGCCGATGGACGCCATGACTGCCTTGATGTCCGGATCGGCGAACGCGGCGTGGATGTCGTCGGCCCGCTCCCGCGGCGTCGAGCCCATCTTGCGGGTCGCCGGATACTCGACCGGTTCGAGCTCGTAGGCCTTGCGCAACCGCTCCAGGCCCAGTTCGAAGGGGCGCGGGAAGAGGCCGGGCAGGCCCGCGCCGGGCGAGATGACGGCCACGCGGTCGCCCGGGGAGGGCTTGGGAGGGTACGAGATCATGGTCATACCAGGAGGGTAGGGCGCGCGTCGTGACCCACGCACCGTGATAAACCGGGGTCTGAGCAGCGGTCATCGACGGACCGCCGACCCCGAACGGACCGGAGGAACCGTGCCCCGCACCCTGGCCCACGCCCCCATCCTGATCCTCAACGGCCCCAACCTGAACCTGCTCGGCCAGCGCCAGCCGGAGATCTACGGCTCCGAGACCCTGGCCGACGTCGAGGCCCTGTGCGCCAAGACGGCGGCCGCGCACGGCGCCGCGATCGACTTCCGGCAGTCCAACCACGAGGGTGAGTTGGTCGACTGGATCCACGAGGCGCGGCTCAACCACTGCGGGATCGTGATCAACCCCGGCGCCTACTCGCACACCTCCGTCGCCATCCTGGATGCGCTCAACACCTGTGACGGCCTTCCGGTGTTGGAGGTCCACATCTCCAACATCCACAAGCGTGAGTCGTTCCGGCACCACTCGTACGTCTCCCTGCGCGCCGACGGGGTCATCGCGGGGTGTGGTGTGCAGGGGTACGCGTTCGGCGTGGAGCGGGTCGCGGCACTCGCGGGGGCGGGGCAGGCGGCCACGTGACGTGGTTGTGAGGGCTGACATGTAAGGACCGGCCTGCCATGGCGAGCGGTCCTTACAGGCGACCGGCCTCCACGATCCGCCGCAGGAAGCGCTGTGTACGTTCCTGCTGCGGATCCCCGAAGATCTGCTCGGCCGTCCCGCGCTCCAGAACCACCCCTCCGTCCAGAAAACAAACCTGGTCGGCGACCTCCCGCGCGAACCCCATCTCGTGCGTGGCCAGCACCATCGTCATTCCGTCCGCCTTCAAGTCACGGATCACGGCGAGGACTTCGCCCACGAGCTCCGGGTCGAGAGCCGCGGTGACCTCGTCGAGCAGCAGCAGCCGAGGCCGTACGGCCAGGGCGCGCACGATCGCCACCCGCTGCTGCTGGCCGCCGCTCAGCCGGTCCGGGTACTCGGCGGCCTTGTCGGCCAGCCCGAGCCGCTCCAGCAGCTCACGCGCGCGTGCCTCGGCCTCCGCCCGGGACGCGCCGTGCACCCGGCGCGGGGCGAGGGTGATGTTCTCCAGCACGGTCATGTGCGGGAAGAGGTTGTACGCCTGGAACACCACGCCGATACGGCGCCGTACGGCGTCCTGGTCGACACGCGGATCGGTGATCTCCTCGCCGTCCAGCCAGATGGCACCGTCGTCGATGTCCTCCAGAAGGTTCGCGCACCGCAGCAGTGTCGACTTGCCGGAGCCGGAGGCGCCGATCAGAGCGGTCACCGTGTGCGGGGCGACCCCCAGATCGACGTCCCGCAGCACGACCGAGTCGCCGAAGGTCTTGCGGACGGACTCCATCCGCAGCACAGGTGTGGTGTTCACGGCCGCGTCGCTCACAGGGCTCCTCCTTGGGCGCGCCTACGGTCCATCCGGGCCGTCACCCAGTCCGTGAAGCGGGTCATGGGAATGGTCAGCGCCACGAAGACCAGGCCCGCGACGATGTACGGCGTGTAGTTGAGGCTGCGGCCCACGATGATGTCCGCGGCCCGCACGGCGTCCACCGCGCCGCCGATGGACACCAGACCGGTGTCCTTCTGCAACGACACCAGGTCGTTCAGCAGGGGCGGCACCTGACGGCGAACGGCCTGGGGCAGGACGACGTGCCGCAGCGCCTGCCGGTTCGTCAGACCGAGTGAGCGCGCCGCGGCCCGCTGGGACGGGTGGACGGACTCGATGCCCGCGCGGAACACCTCGGCGACGTACGCCGAATACGTCAGCGTCAGTGCCGTACCGCCCAGCAGCACCGGGTCGACGGTCACGCCCTGCAATCGCAGCGCGGGAACGCCGAGCACGACGATCATGAGGTTAATGATGAGCGGAAGACCCCGGAAGAAGTCCGTGTACGCGGCAGCCAGTGCCCGCAGCGGGAAGAACACCGGTCCGCGCAGCGTACGGGCGACGGCGATGAGCATCCCGAGGACCAGCACCGCGGCGCCACAGATCAGCAGCAGCCGCACGTTGAGCCAGAGCCCTTCGAGGACCTTGGGGAACGCCTCGCGCGCGTACTGCGCGTTGAAGAACGTCTCCTTGGTGCGCGGCCAGCCCGGCGCGTTGACCACGACCAGGTAGAGGACGACGGCCGTGACCAGGGTGGAGAGGGCCGCTATCGCGGTGGCACGCCGCGCGCGGGCACGCTTGTGTCGCTCGCGGTCGAGGCGCCGCTGCGAGGGGACGTAGCCGTCGCCCCCGCCGGGCTCGCCACCGTTGTCGTCCGCGCCCTCCCGGCCGGACTCCTCCTTGATGACGGTCACTTGAGCACCGGGGCGTCGACGGCGTCCGACAGCCACTGCTGCTCCAGTTCGGCCAGGGTGCCGGCCTCGCGCAGGGTGTCCACGGCGTCCGTCACGCACGCGGTGAGGGCGCTGCCCTTGTCGAGTACGAGGCCGAACTGCTCCGTGGTGCCGCCCTGGTTCGCGAACTGGCCGACGATCGTCGCGTCCGTCACCTCGGCGGCGGTGATGTAGAAGGCGGTCGGCAGGTCGACCACGATGGCGTCGACCTGGCCGTTCTTCAGCGCGGACTTGGCCTGGTCGTTCTTGGCGTACGCGGCGGCCTCCTGCGTCGGCTTCACCACGTCGTCGATGTAGCCGAGACTGGTGGTGCCGACCTGCGCGCCCAACTTGAGGCCCTTCAGGTCCGCCACGCTCTTCGCCTGGGCGGCCTTGCTGCCCTTCAGCGCGACGACGGCCTGGCGGACGTCGTAGTAGCCGGAGGAGAAGTCCACGGCCTTCCTGCGCTCGTCGCTGATCGACACCTGGTTGATGTCGAAGTCGAAGGTCTTCTCGCCGGGCGCGAAGGCCTTGTTGAACGGCACGCGCTGCCAGACGACGGCACTCTTGTCGTATCCGAGCTGCTTCGCCACGGCGTACGCGACGGCCGACTCGAAGCCCTCACCGTTGGCCGGTTCGTCGTCCTTGAACCAGGGCTCGTACGCCGGCTCGTCGGTGGCGATCGTCAGCTTGCCGGTGGTTTGCGTGGCCAACTCGCCCTTGGCGCAGGTTTTCCCGGCCGACCCCGACGGAGCGTCGGCGGCCTTCTCGTCCGGCTGTGGAGCACAGCCGACAGCGGTGGCGAGCAGGGCGGTCGTGGCGACGGCGACGGCGTGGCGCAGCGCGCGAGCGGCAAGAGGCATGCCGGGAGATTGGCAGGACGCCGTCGTGTTTGTCGAGGTCACGACGGTCGGTTTTCGCATAGTGGGAACGGGTGTTGCGTTCTTGTGAACAGTTCTCTGGGAAGCCGCCGGGGTCGCCGGCCGAGGGCGGGGATGAAGGCCGGCGACCCGTACCGCTCAGGAGCCGTCATCCTGTGCGGGGCTGCTTCCAGTTGACTGCGCAACTACGCACGCCGGGAGCGCGCGCATGACACCGGCGCGTGTGAAGGATTCACACGGGGCGCGTGCGCGGGGCCGCGCTCCCGGCGTGCGGTCACCAGCCCCGCGCGTGCCACTCCGGCAGATGCGGCCGCTGCGCGCCCAGCGACGTGTCGTTGCCATGCCCCGGGTAGACCCATGTCTCGTCCGGCAGGGCGTCGAAGATCTTCGTCTCCACGTCGTGGATCAGACTGGCGAACGCCTTCGGGTCCTTGCGGGTGTTGCCCACACCGCCGGGGAACACCAAAGCTCACCGGGTAACACGGCAAATGTGACCGCCAACCCGGCTGTGCGATGTGCGGGCTATCGAAGCGGCAACGGCGCCCCCGGCTTGGATGGCCAGTGCGGGGATCGGACGGAGGGCGACCGCGGCCGCAGCTGCAATCTGTGAGTTGCTGGGGCGCTCGGCAGGCGTCGCAGGGTCGGGACGGGAAACGGTGCTTGACGAACGCTGTGTGTCGTCCCTGGGTGAAGCGCCTAAGTGTGGCTGCGGGGCCAGCCATGCATGGGCCGGTGGTTGCCGAAAGTGTTGCCATGCTTCCACGATTCCATCGCGAGGAGTCCCCGATGCGCATTTCTTCCCGAATGCCTCTGAAGCGGCTTTCCGCTCACTTTGTGTGCATCTTTGTAATGCTCATCTGGAGCAGGGGACCTGTCCCCGAGTGGTGGTCAGGACCACGGTCGGCCGGTGCAGGTTTGCTCTCCCCGTGCCTCCCCCAACGCGCGCATGCGCACCGTGCCCGCGCATCCACGTCGGCGGCGGCATCACTCACTGGCGAGTTCGCCATGGCGCAACCTTCGCCCGGCGCCCACGGGGGATGATCGTGCGCCCGCCACACGGCCGCGCGATCCCGTCAGGCAGTGCTGCCCGTGGCATCGTCGGGCGCAACCCGAACGAGGACCTTCCCGCGGCTGTCCCCCGGAAGATGCGTGCAAGCGCCTCCGGCGCGTTCTCCAGACCGTCCAGGACAACCTGTTCGTGCCGCAGCCAACCGTCGCCGGGCCGGACGGCCAATTCCCGGGTGATCTCGTCGAAACGGTCGGCATGGTCGGTGACCAGGAATCCGCGCGCGGTGGCGCGCTGCTCGACCAGCTCGACCAGGTTGCGGATGCCGGGACGCTGGGCGGGGTCGGCGCTGTAGTCGGCGATCATCTGGCACGTCGCGATTCGCGCTCCGGTGTTGATCCTGCTCAGCACATGGTCCAGTATCCTCCCGCCGACGTTTTCGATGTCCGCGTCGATGCCGTCGGAGGTGGCCTCGTCGAGCCGGTCGCGCCAGTGCGGGTCGCGTCGGGCGACGCAGGCGTCGAATCCCAGCTCCTCGACGACGCAACGGCATTTCTCCGGCCCCCGGCCAGCCCGATCACCCGCGTACCGCGCTCCTTCACGAGCTGGCCGGCGATCGACCCCACCGCTCCGGCGCCCGTGGAGACCACGACCGTCCGACCTGGCTGAGGGTCGGCGATCTCCACCGCGAGCCACGCGGTGATGCCCAGCACGCCCAGCAGGTCCTCCAGCGGTGCGGGCAGGGGATCGGGCAGTACGGTGAACGGCGTCTCGAGCTCGTGGTCATCGGCCACCTGGTAGTCCTGCCAGCCGGTCCACCCCAGCACCGCCGGACAGCGAACAGCAGGACGACAGCGGTCGCCCGATTCCGGAACCTGTGAGCGATACGGACGCCCGGCTCGCCTTTGTGGCCGTCACTCGCGCCCGGCGCCACCTGGACCTCGGCGGACTCGAATGGATCGAGGCCTATCCGACTGCTGCCAATGGCCGGTCGGCGCGGGAGAAGGCGCAAGACCCGGCTGCCGTCGGGGGGCCGTGCGCCGCGCAGGCACTTGCCGTCCACCGCGATCGCCCGGCGCCTTGGGCGCGCCGGACCGGCCTGGGCGGCAGCCTCGTGGGCCCGGCGCTGTTCGCGCTCCGGGCCGCCGTCGGGCATCAGCGGCGCGGGATGCGCGCGCTCGTTGGGAAACGGGGACGCCAGGTAGGAGGAACTCCGCCGCCGCTGACCGAGCTCCCGGCGCCTGACGCGGCTGCGGTCCTTCCTGGATACAAGGGAACCGCGAGCGCGGACGCTGGAAGCGGGAGCGCCACAGCCACCTGGACGGGCATGATCGCCTTCGGGATGGTCACGATCCCCGTCCAGCTGTTCGCGGCCACCGAAGCGCACACCGTACGGCTCTGTGTATCGACGCCGCCGACGGCAGCCGCGTCCAGCACCGCCGCTTCTGCGCTACCTGGCAGTTGTCTCCAGAGAGGAGCAGCACGGACCTCAGTCTTTGACCGTGCCTCGCTGAGCGGTGAGCGCAACTTGGGTCAGGAGGTCTCGAAACTGGGCCCGCTGTTCTTCGCTCAACTCCACAAGCAGCCGTGCTTCAGCGGCCGCGACATCAGTTCGCATGCGCTGCAGTTGCGATCGGCCTTCGTCCGACAGGATCACGTGGCGAGCCCGCCGGTCTTGCGGATTCGGGCGTCTCGACAGCAGGCCCTGCCCCTCCAGGTCGTCGAGAAGGTAGGTCATCACCGTTCGGTCGAGACCGACCTGGCCGGCCAGTTCGAGTTGCGTGGGGGGTTTGTCCCCGGCCTCGGCCAATGCCACGAGCACCAGGTAGGCGCGTGCTCCTCCGGGCAGCGTCTCCGAGGCGTCGGCTGCAGCGCGCCGAAGCGCCCCCGAGATCATGCGAATGGCCCAAACCAGGTCGTTGTCCAACGTAAGACACTTGGCGCTTTCGCTAGCTCGGCCGCTGGGTTCAGAGGACATCACATCACCGTAGCACCTTTTAGCATGCCGACAGATAGTCTTGCATGCAGAACATCTGATCGGCATAGTGTTCTGTGAGGCGGTGCACTCTGGCTCCGCGATGACGTAGCGGGTGGCGGTCGCAGCCCGACTATGGCAAGGAGACGCGCCATGGCCGTCAGTAACGAGTCGGCAGGGTGAAACGCCCTGGTCGTTCAGGCGACGTCGGGGACGGGCGGGCGATCGCCGAGGGCGTGGCCCGACGAGGAGCGTCCGTCGTCCTGCGCGGCGGGGACGGCAGTCGGGGCGACGCCGTTGTGCGGGCGATCGAGGGCGACGGTGGTGCCGCTCGCTTCGTGGTCGTCGGCCTGGCGGATTCCGACCAGGTTCAGCAGCTGGCTGCGGACGCCAGCGACGTGGACATCCCGGTGTACAGCGCAGGCCTCTATGAGTTCGTCCCGACGGCGCACACTGGCGCCGCGAGTGTCGACCCGGCAGATCGCCGTCACCGTGCGGGCCCCGTTTCTGCTGGTAGCGGCCTTGGTGCCCGGAGTGGTGCGGCGACAGGACCGCGCCGTTTCTGGAGGCGGCGGCGAGGACCCCTGGTAGCCGCGGGGCCGCCGGGGACGCCTGTGATGACGCGCCCGGCCCCTTGGTGCAGGCGCGAAGCGCGACCCCGGCGCCCAGTCGAGATCCGACTGGGGTTCGTCGCGAACCACCGGCACTCGCGTCATGCCGGGCTGTTAGCCAGCTCACTTTTCTTGAAAGCAGATGTTCTGCTGTGCATACTATCTGCATCACAGCCGAACTATGGAGGTACCGGCACCATGAACCTGTTCCGTCTCGACGCGAGCATCCGGACCGAAGGATCGGTGAGCCGCGCCCTCGCGGACACCGCCGAGAAGGCGTGGCTCGCCGAGCACCCCGGCGGCGTCGTGACCCGGCGCGACCTCGGGTTCCAGCCGCTGCCCGGGGACGCGTGGACCGCGCTCGCCCACGAAGTCGTCAACCCGGCCGCACCGGCCCCGGCCGAGGCGCACGAGCTCCTCGACCGCCTCGGCGCCGAACTCCTCGCCGCCGACGCGTTCCTGTTCGCGGTGCCGATGTACAACTGGAACGTCCCGGAACAGGTCAAGACCTGGATCGACCTGATCCTGAAGCACGACCAGGTGGGGATACACGGTGACCAGCCGCTCAAGGGCAAGCCGGCGCTGCTGACGTTGAGCCGGGGCGGCGGCTACGGGCCTGGCTCCCCGAAGGAGGGCTGGGACTACGCCACGCCCTACCTGCGCAGGATCCTGGCCGACGTCTTCGGGCTCGACCTGCAGATCGCCGAGGCGGAGCTGACCCACGCGTTCTGGAACCCGGAGATGGCGCACCTGCGAGGGCTGGCCGAGGAGTCGATGAAGACGGGGCACGAGGATGCCGCCGAGCACGGGCTGCGGATCGCCAAGCTGAGCAGGGTCTGACCGCCCCAGGGTCTGTCTCGTAGATCACTGCGGGCTGCGCGCACCCCCACGCGGCACCACGCGGACGGCCGCTCGCCACAGCACTGCTCTGTGCGACAGACCCTGGAACGATCGTTCTCAAGGCGTCCTCGAAAGGACTGCACATGGGCAATGGAGCCGCAGTGCGGGAGACGGCCGTTCCGTCGTCGGTCATGCAGAAGGCGTTCGATCTGCTGCAAGTGTTCCGTAACGGACGCGTGTTGACGCTGAGTGAGGTGGCGCGCCGCGCCGGTCTGCCGAAGTCGACGGCCTACCGCGTCCTCGGGATGCTCGTCCAGGTGGGGGCGGTGGAACATGCGGGCACCGGCTACCGGATCGCGTTCCGGATGATGGCCCTCGGTGCGGCGTCGCCCGAAGGAGCGGTCCGCAATGTCGCGCTTCCGTACCTGCTGGATCTGCACCGGGCCGTCGGGCACACCATCCATCTGTGTGTCCTGCGCGGCGCGGAGGTCGTCTACGTGGAGAAGCTGTACACGCCGCGGGCGCGGTTGTTCGCCACGGAGGTCGGGATGGTTCTGCCCGCTCACTGCACGAGTGTGGGCAAGGCCCTGCTGGCCTACACGGACCCGGATCTGGCGGAGGCGACCACCACGGGCCGGCTGCGCGCGCTCACCGCGGCCTCGGTGCGGGATCCGGCGCTGCTCCGTCGTGAGCTGCGACGTGTCCGGCAGCGTGGGGTCGCCACCGACGTCGAGGAGGCGGTGCCCGGACGGTCGTGCGTGGCCATGCCGATCGTTTTCGGCGGCGAGGCGGTGGCGGCGGTGTCGATCGGTTTCCCCACCGAACAGGGGTCGGCCGATGTGTTCGTGCCACCCCTGCGGCGGACGGTGTCGTCGATCGTCAGGGCACTGCCCGGTCTCCTGGCGTGACGGGGGCGACCGCCGCGCGGCGCTCCTCCGCATGCGAAGCCGACATGAACGCCGCCGAGCAGCTGATGGGCAGCCACGGTTTCCACGCGACGTCGGTGTCGGCGCTGCGCTAGCTCTCCGGCTACCCGACAGGTTCCCTGTCGCCCCGCAGGTTCCGTGATCTTTCCGATCCGAATGTGGCTGCCCTGCACGAGTCCAGAATTTGGCGTGCCTGAAGCGAGTCGGGTGTCCGGTCGTCCGGCCGGCCGCGCCGGCCATCGCTGGGACAACGCGCTGGCCGGGCCGTTCTTCGCTCGAGACGCAACCCGGACGGCGCGTGCTGTGCAGGCCGTGCTCGTCGCACTGCAGCTGACGAGTCAAACACTTGAGAGGAATACAGATGTATATGGCAAACATTCGCTCCAGGGTGGTCACCCTGGGCGTCATAGCGGCGGGCGTCGTCGCGCTCAGCGCTGCGACCGCTCTCCCTGCCAACGCGGCAACCAGGTACTGGACGGTCCAGGGGACCGGACACACGCCGGCCGCAGCCAAGAAGGACGCCGATAACAAGTGCACCAGGGCCGGGGGTCACCCAGACCCGTGGGCAGGCTACGTGCAGAAGTCCGGTGGCTGGACCGCGATTGAGCAATGCTCCGCGTAGGGTCGCGGTTGACATCGATCCGCACTATGTGATCCGGGAGATGTCCGGGGGAGTGAGTCAAGCCGCAGACGACGATTCGCTGAGGCACCAGGTTCTGTAGCCCGCGCACCTGGCATCTTCCTCACGCGCACTGATCGCATGCGGAATCCACACACAAAACGGCACTTGCCATGCGAAAGCGCAAGTCAAGTGCCGTTTTGTGAGGCTTCGAACGTGAGCGGCGCGGTGCGCAGGAGGGCCTGACTCGCCGTCACCGTCTGTGAGCCTCTCTGCCCCGCCACATGCGCTTTCGCCGGAGCCATCCGGGCGGCGGCCTCCGCCTCGGCCTGGTCATGTTCGGCCACCCGGGGCAGTACTCACTCGGCGAGCACGGGCAGCTGACTCCGGCGAGCTGGGATCCGCTCCGGTTCGGACAACCCCGCCCCCTCCCCGCGATCCGATGGCGCCGTCCGCATGGCGACGCGTCGTAGGCGGACGCTCGTGACGAACGCAGCAGACCAAGAACCCGCCCCTGCCGCCTCGTCAGACGATCTTCATGCTGGACACCGGCCGCCGATCTGCGCGAGCACGGAAGAACACACCCGCACCAGCCTCATGACCTGCAACTTCACGATGCACGCCACTCAATGGTGTGCGTCAACGTGACACAAGCGCAGTCCCGTCTCGCTCATGCCGCGGTCCGACTCGCGGCGGAACGGTCGTGCCGGTTCCCGGAACATGCGTATGGCCGGCAGAACGATGTGCCGGTTCCCGGAACACGCGCTTCGTCGGCGCGGTTCCGCGCCCTAGCGTTTCCAACGCCACCAGCTCAGTCGGCGCCCCGATCGGCGCGCCGCTCTACGAGGAGGAGACGAGTGGCCACCGATGCCTTTCCCTCCCCGGCCCAAGCTCCGGAACGAGCCCCCGTGCTGATCGTGGGCGCCGGGCCCGCGGGCCTCACCACCGCACTCGCGCTGGGCCGCATGGGCGTGCGCAGCATCGTCCTCACCCGCCACCTGGGGCTCGCGCACACACCGCGTGCCCACATCACCAACCAGCGCACGCTGGAGATCCTCGCCGACCTCGGCGTCGAGGAGGAGGCGCGGGCGCGGGGCCGGGTGCTCGAAGAGACGCCGTACACCGTGTTCCTCATGTCGATGGAGGGCCCGGAGGTCGCCCGTACGACCGCGTGGGGCGCAGGCCTGAAGGACCAGACCCGGTACCGGCGGGCGAGCCGGCACCTGCCGCTGAATCTCTTCCAGCACGAGTTGGAGCCGGTCCTGGCACGGGCCGCGGTCGCCACGGGCATGGTCGACCTGCGCTACGGCCACGAGTTCCTCAGCCTCACGCAGGACGACGGCGGCGTCGACGCCACGATCGTCGAACGGCGGTCGGGACACGAGTACACCGTCCGCGCGGACTACCTGGTCGGCGCCGACGGAGCGAACAGCCGGGTGCTGAGCCAGATCGGCCTGTCGGTGCGCGGCGAAGTGGACCTGGCCCCCCAGGTGTCCGCGTGGATCAAGGCGGACCTGACCCGCTACGTGGCCCACCGCCCCGGCGCGCTCTACTGGGCCGTCGACCCCGACTACGCGATGTGGACCATGGTCAACGGCTTCGACGAATGGGTGGCCGGATGGTCGGTGCCGCGTGGCCACGTGCCGGACCACGACGAGGTCGTGGCCAGGATCCGGCACTCCGTCGGCGATCCGCGTCTCGCCGTCGAGATCAAGGCGGTGAGCACCTGGTCGATGAGCCACGCCGCGGCGGACCAGTACTCCGTGGGCCGGGTCTTCTGCATGGGCGACGCCGTCCACCGGCACCCGCCGGCGAACGCGCTGGGCAGCAACACCTCGATCGCCGACGGCTACAACCTCGCCTGGAAACTGCATCTGGTGCTGACCGGAGTGGCCGACGCCTCACTGCTCGACACGTACTCCAGCGAACGCGCCCCGGTCGGGCGTCAGATCGTCGACCGCGCGTTCACCTCCGTGGGCCAGGTCCACAGCATCGGTGCCACCATCGGGCTCCGGCCGGAGATGACTCAGGCCGAGAAGTGGGCCACGGTCCGTGCGCTCGACGACGCCACGGAGGAGGGAGCCCGCAGGCGCGCCGCGCTCGCCGAAGCGATGCGGCTCATGGACCACAACCTCAACGCCCACGGCGTCGAGCTCGGTCACCGCTACGCCGTCCCAGCGGCACACGACGACACGGGCGATGACCGCGGCACCGTCGACGAGCTGGAATACCGGCCCTCCACGGCGCCGGGGGAGCACCTGCCCCACGCCTGGGTGGAGTTCAACCGCCGTCGTATGTCCACGGTGGACCTGGTCGGGCAGGGCCGGTTCACGCTGATCACCGGCCGACGCGGCGAGGCGTGGGCGGAGGCCGTGGACCGCGCGTCGGCGCTGTACGGCCTGCCCATCGTCGTCCGTGTGATCGGGTCGGACCGCGCCTACCGGGATCCGCTCGGTGAATGGGCGAGCGTGCGCGGCATCGAGGACGACGGCTGCCTGCTCGTCCGCCCCGACGGACACATCGCGTGGCGCGCCCGCTCCGGCCCCGATCCGGACGCCCTTCTCGACGCCGTCGCCCGCACGCTCGGGATTCCCGCCCCCCAAGACGGCCGGGCCGCCGGAAAGACCTTCGCCACCACAGCTCACTGACCATCCCCGACATCCTGAGGAGAAAACCACATGAGCGTCTTCACATCGCTGGGCTATGTCGTGGTCCGCGGCTCACTCGACGAGTGGACCCGCTTCGCCACCAAGACCATCGGCGCACAACCCGCGCCGTCCGCCGCGGGCGAACTGCGCCTGCGACTCGACGAGCACGCCTACCGCATCCTCATCGAGGACGGCGAGCCCGAGGGCCCCCGGTCCCTGGTGGCACTGGGCTTCACCGTCCCGGACGCGGCCGCGCTCGCCGCACTGGAAACCCGCCTCGCATCCCGTGGCATCACGGTCCGCGAGGACGAGGAACTGCGAGCCCGCCGGGGCGTCGAGGGACTGCGGGTCTTCTCCGACCCCGAAGGCAATACGATCGAGGCCGTCCACGGCCTGCCGCTCGCCGACACCCCGTTCACATCCCCGCTGGGCGCCCGTTTCGTCACCGGTGATCTGGGGGTCGGGCACGCCTTCATGAACAGTTCGGGTGACGCGCGCGAGGCGGCCGAGTTCTACCAGCGTGAGCTGGGATTCAAGCTGAGCGACACGATTTCGATGGCTGAGCTCGGAGTGGACGGGGACGGCTACTTCCTGCACTGCAACCCCCGGCATCACTCCATCGGCTTCGGCCGCGGCATCGGCCCCATCCCGGGCATCGATCACCTCATGCTCGAAGTCCCCGACCTCACCACCGTCGGCCGCATCATGAGCCTGATCAACGACGATCCCGACCACATCATCGTCACACTGGGCGAGCACACGAACGACCACATGACCTCGTTCTACGTGACCACGCCGTCGGGTTTCCAGATCGAGTACGGCTGCAACGGCCTGGTGGTCGACGACGACACGTGGCAGGTCGCCCACTACGACGAGATCAGCACCTGGGGCCACAAGTACATCCCGGCCGGCGCCTGAACCGCCGCCCGAGGCGAAAGGAAAGCCATGCCCACAACCGAGGCCCTGACCGAATCGGCGACCAGCAAGTACGTGCAGACGGCCAAGTGGAAGCTGCACTACAACGAGGCCGGTGACGGTCACCCACTGATCCTGCTGCACGGCGGGGGAGCCGGCGCCAGCGGCTGGAGCAACTACGCCCGCAACATCCCCTCCTTGGCACGCCACTACCGTGTGATCACCATCGACATGCCCGGCTGGGGCAAGAGCGACACCGCCGTGCCGGGCGACCGCGACCACGTGGAGGCGCTGGAACTGGCGCTGGACGCGCTCGAACTGGACCAGGTCGCCATCGTCGGCAACTCGCTGGGCGGAAGGACGGCGCTCCGGTTCACGGCGCACCATCCCGAGCGCGTCAGCCACCTGATCCCGATGGGCGCCCCCGCCCCGGGGGGCAACGTGCTCGGCCCGCCCAACGACAAGACGGAGGGAATCCTCCCCTTGGTGCGCGCCTATTTCGACCCATCACCGGAGAACTTCCAGGCGATGGTCAGGGCGTTCGCGTACGACCCGGCGCTCGCCGAGGACGCCGACCTCGCCCGTCGGCGGTCGGAGGCCGCGCTCGCCCGCCCCGACCACCTGGAGAACATGAGGCTCTCGCTGCCCAGCGGGGATCTCAATGGCCCGCCGCAGCTGTTCCAGGCCCTGCCGCCGCTGCTGGCCGAGCTCACCGTGCCCACGCTGATCGTGCAAGGGCGGAACGACCGCGCCGTCCACTTCGAGAACGCGCTGCGGTTGATGGCGATGATTCCGTCCTCCCGGCTGTACCTCATCAACAACTGCGGCCACTGGGCCCAGATGGAACACCCCGAGGAGTTCAACCGCGTCGTGCACGAGTTCATCTCGGCACACTGACCCCCTCGGAACGGGCGGCCCGCACGATCGTGCGGGCCGCCCGTTCCTGCCGGAACCACGGGCGGTGTCATGGAACCGACTGGGCGGTCCTGGTCTCGTGTCCGCCAGCGCATGGGTCCTGCTGTCCGCCACCGGGGGTGAACTCCTGGCCAATGACAAGGCATCCCAGCATCCTCACAGTCGTATCTCGACAGCGAGGTGTCGAAGTAGGAGACAGGCGTCGTGGTCAGGGCGCCGGTTTCCGCGGACGCGGCCGCTCGGGCTAGGGGTGCCCCCAGGCCGGTGAGAGTGGCGGCTCCGACGTCGACAGCGGTTGGGGCGGTGAGGAAGCCCGCCGGGGGAGCCCGGGCTTGTTCGGTGTCATCGCTCAGACCATTCTCGGTGGGTGGGATGGTAGGCGCGCAGGAAACCGCACATACCCAGCGTCTGCTGGGGTGGTTGGGCGATACGCGAGACCTCTGCGTCGAGCAGGTAGTCGAAGTCGTCGCGTCGCAGCGCGTTGATCTGCCGTAGTGCCGTGTGCGCGGCGGCCAGCGCACCGTCGTTGACCGTCTTCTCCCAGGTGTCCAGGCGCGGGTGGACGAGTCGTACCGCTGCCGCGCAGAAGTCCTGGTACGCCGAGCGGTTTCCTCGCCGCCACTGCCGCTTCAGCTCGGTGAATCCCTCGACGGCCAGATCCCTGCGAGCCCGCGCGCGCTCGGGGCTGGGGTTGCCGTCGGCGTCGAGGAGCGAGGCCGCGTCCGGGTAGGTCTCGGGGGAGAGGTACTCGGGCGGGAACGTCATGACCGCGTCGCCTGCCTCGGGGAGGCCGCTGTTCTGCATGACGACGATCACGCGCAGGTCCTCGTCGTTGACGGCGCGGTGGATCGTGCCCGGGGTGAACCAGACCGTGTCTCCGGGGTGCAGCTCGGTCGTAGTGTGCCCTTGGTGGTTGAGGGTTTCCAGTCGGCCGCGGCCACTGACGACGACGTAGCACTCCGCGCAGGTGAGGTGCATGTGGGGCGAGCCGCCGTGTTCGTCGTCCGCCGCGGGCCAGGGATACACCTGGAGCTGGCTGAGTCCCACTGCTCCGGGGAAGTCGGGGACGGAGGTCACAGCGCGAACTCCCGTGCGATGGGCTGGAGTTCGCGGCGAGTCACCATGCGGTCGAGGAACACGAAGCGGTGGCTCAGGGACAGGGTCTCACCGGGTTCCAGCTTGATCTCCGTGTCGAAGGCGGGCGACGGGTTGAGGCAGGCGAAGGCGCTGCTGCGGGCGAACCACGTCAGCGGGGTGGCGGCGCTGGTGGTGCCGGCGTAGGCGAGTACGGTGGCGCCGCCGTCGATCTCGTCGTGCTCGCCGGTGATGGCCGCCCAGGCACCACGGGTGCCCATGACGGCGTCGCCTTCGTGGCCCCCGTCGGCGATGACGTCCGCGCCGGTCCAGGCCCGGGGCCCGCGCCAGAACAGTCCCGTGTAGCCGGCGTTGGGGCGGCCGTGTGTGGTGGGGCTGCCCATCTCCAGCGGTTCGCGGTGCACATTGGTCAGGCCGGTGGTGAAGTCCAGCGCCCAGACACCCTCGTCGGTGTCGGCGCTGTGGAAGCGCAGGGTGCGGGTCTCGTCGATCCACACCTCGTCGTTGGAGGCGAACCAGTCCAGGACCTGGACGACCGACACCTCGCTGCCGCCGGCGTCCTGCCGCTCGAAGGCGCGGTGCACCTGCTGGCCGTGGTTCTCCCGCCAGACGTAGCCATGGCCGGGCGCGCCCTGTTCGAAGGTGGGCCCGCCCCAGAAGTTGTCCCCGGACAGGTGCGACCAGGTCATCTGCAGGCCCTTGTGCCAGCGGTGGTCCCAGGGCCGGTAGACGCCCACGGGCGCGCCGGAGAGGGTGTTCAGTGGATAGAGGTAGGGCTTGGGGGACTCTTCGATCGGGGTGTCCGGCCGGTAGACGTACGTGGCGAGTTCCGTGCCCGCGGCCGAGACCGCGAACCGGGTCCCGGCGGCGTCGTGGTCGATGCGGAAATGGGTGTCAGACACCGGTCGTCTCCTTGGCGGCGTTGTCCTGGGCGGCGCGGGGGCGACCGCTCATGGAGTGGTAGTAGGGGCTGGCCGGGTTGACCATGTCCGGGGTGACGGGGCGTCCGGTCCGCGCCGACTCGTACAGGGCGGCGATGAAGGCCAGGGCGCGGCGGCCGTCGTCGCCGCTGGCCTCGGGGCGTTGTCCGGCGCGCAGGGACTTCAGCAGTGCGCGCAACTGCGCGGCGTGGGAACTGGCTTCGTCGTCGAGCGGCGCTCCGAGCTCGGCGGCGGTCGCGCCGGCCCGGTGAGGTGCGGGGGTCCACGTCCAGTGGGAGTTGTCGTAGCCGTAGAGGTGGGACAGCTCGACGGTGGCTTCGGGAAAGTCGAAGCGCAGGTAGCTGGTCTCGCGGGGGGAGAGGAGGCTGTTGACCATGGACACCATGGCGCCATTGGCGAAGCGGACCATCGCCATGGAGACGTCCTCGGTCTCCACGTCGCGGGCCAGCGTGCCCATGGCGGCGCGGACTTCGGTCCAGTCGCCCATCAGGGACAGCATGAGGTCCATCTGGTGGATGCCGTGGCCCATGGTGGGGCCGCCGCCCTCGGTCTCCCACTTGCCGCGCCAGGGGACCTCGAAGTAGGCGTCGTCCCGGTACCACAGGGTGTGGCAGACGCCGACCAGGGGAGCGCCGAGGCGGCCGGTGCGGATGTGCTCCCGCAGGGCCCGGGCGGCGGACCCGAACCGGTGCTGGAAGACATAGGAGACGTACGGGCCGCCCTCGCGCTCGTGCGCGGCGACGGCGTCGTATTCGGCCACCGAGAGGGTGGGGGGTTTCTCGCACCACACCGACGAGCCGGCGTCCAGGCAGGCGGTGATGGCCTCGCCGTGGGCGATGGGGGGCGTGCAGACGATGACCAGGTCCGGGTGCTGCTCCTGGAGCATCCGGTCGAGGCTGTCGTAGGCGGCGGGAACGCCCCAGCGGGCGGCGAAGGCCTCGGCACGCCGCGGGTCGACGTCGACCACGGCGATGACGGTGGCCTCGCCGTTCTGGGCCTGGACGGCGGGCATGTGGCAGCCGTCGGCGATGTTTCCGGCACCGACGATCGCCACCCGCGCGGGCTGGCTGTACTCAGTCATGTGGCTCTTTCGTGGAAGCTCGGGCGGTGCCTGGCGCAGCACCGGGGTTCGTCAACCGCTGACGAGGAAGGTCGGTTCGACCTGCTCAGCCCAAAGGCGTGCACGCGTGACCTTGTGGTCGAGGGGAACGGCTCTGCCGGACGGACTCGGTTCTCGCCGATCCGGGCAGGGCGGCAAGCCGAACGTAGTGAACGGTCACCTTCTGGGTCAAGAGTTGCGTAGTGATCGTTCACATTTTGCTCGACGCCCTCCCCGGGACGCCGGCCGGATTCAGCGGTGGACCGGGCCGCTCGACCCCCGCGGCACCAGGTGGAACAGATCCGTCACCTCGGCTTCCGGCTCGCTCTCGCCGCGCAGAAGAGCGAGCAGTGACAGCATCGACCGGCGACCGACCTGTTCCTTGTCGATGTGCACCGTCGAGATGCTCGGCGAGAAGTACCGGGTGAACTCCTCGTCGTCCCAGCCGAAGACGCTCATCTCCTCGGGCACCCGCACACCGCGGTCCTGGAAGCCGCGGAGCACCCCCAGGGCGACGTAGTCGTTGGCGGCCAGCACGGCCGTCACGCCGGAGTCGGCGGGCAGGTCCCGCGCGGCCTCGTAGCCGGAGCGCACGGACCAGTCCCCGTCGACGACGCCGTAGGACTCAAGGCCCAGTCGCTCGACCGCCTCCACGTAGACCGCCCGTCGGTTGCGTGCCGAGGCCCAGTCCTGCGAGCCGGCGACGTGGAGGAACCGGCGGTGCCCCTGGTCCGCGAGGTGACGCAGAATCTCCTCGGCGGGCCGTCCGTCGGCCAGCCGTCCCCGGGACTGGAGGTTGTCGTCGTACTCGCCCAGTACCACCACGGGCCACTGCCCGGCGCCTTGACGGTCGGCGAGACCCCCCAGCGGCACGAGCGACAGCACCCCGTCCGCCTGCCGGGCCTCCAGCAGGGACAGCACGCTGCGGGCGCGCCGCGACTCGCCGCCCCCCAGCCCGACGACGTCGGTCATGTACCCGGCCTCGTGGGCCGCGGCCGAGGCGCCCCTCAACAGGGGAATCGGAACGAAGCCGCTCAACTCGGGCAGCACGATGGTGATCCGGTGGGACCGCTGCGTGCGCATCGACCGCGCCATGAGGTTGGGCCGGTAGTCCAGCTCGGCGACGGCCCGCTCGATCCTCGCCCGCGTCGCCGGCTTCATGCCGCTGTCGTTCTTCAGGAACCGGGACACGGTCTGGTGCGACACGCCCGCCCGCTCGGCGACCTCCCAGATGGTCGGCCGCTTCCTCTCCGGGGTGGAGGCTGCCCCCGGACCGGAGGCCTTTGCGGCGGGCCGCCCCTTCCTTGCCGGCAGGGAGCGCCCCGCCTGCTCGCACAGAAACTCCAGCAGCTCCGCGCCGGATGCCTCCGCGGGCAGCCCGTAGGCACCGGCGAAGACCGCGACCCGCGGCGCGAGGTCGTCGACGCGCACCAGGCCACGGCCGGTGGCCTCGGCGACGAAAGTGCCCGTACGGGCCGCGTCGGCTCGGTCTTCGAGCAGGTCGACGATGGTACGCGGCACGGTGGTGACGGGCAGCCCGTCGACGACGGTGATGTCCTGGGCGTCCAGGGCCGCGCGGTGCAGCACGACGGCCTCGTCACGAGTGGTACGCCGTGACGAGACCGTCAGCTCCACAGGGTCGGCCGGCCGGCCGCCCAGGCCGTGCACCGCACACGCGGAGGTGTGGGAGACCACGCCCGACACGGGGCCGCCGGTACAGCGGTCCCGCGCCGGGGTCCCAGGATCCAGCCGCAGCCACGCGACCTTGATCCTGAGGTGGTCCGGCGGGGGGAAGGCGGCCAGGCGGTACACCCCATGGCCGACGCTCTCCAGCGCCCCGGACCGCTCCAGCCGCAGGAGCTGGACCCCCTGCACGCCGTCGAGCTTCGCCTGGGCGGTGGTCACCAGCCCCCACTGGCCGGCGGCCCTGGCGTCCAGAGCCCGCAACACGTCGGCCTGAGTCATGCAGCAATCATTACACGGGTGCCGCGCGCCGCCCCCTCCACCGCGTGTACCGCCTGTGCGGCCTCGCGGGGACAGGGGACGGCGGGCGGGCGGCTACTTGGGCTGGAACTCCCAGATCGTGCTCGCGTCCTGCGTTCCCGTGTTCCACTTCGCCTCATCCGCGGAGTTCCGGTACAGGTAGCCCCTTCCCGCGGAGGCGTTCTTGACACGGAGCCCGCCTGCCGGGACTCCTTCCAGGTCCCAGAGCGAGGTGTTCGAGACGGTGCCGGAATTCCAGACGACGCTGTTGTCGGTGGAGGCGGTTTCCAGATAGAAGCGCCCCGTCCGCACGTTCTTGATCGTCCAGGATCCGGAGGAATCCCTGGCGACGATCCAGTCCTGGTCGTCGTAGGTGGTCGCGGACGCGAGGATGACCGCACCCTCCGCATCGGTGTCGAGGTACTTGCCCGAGGACGTGTTCCTGAGCTTGTACCGCGCGCCGCTGACGAGGTAGGCGACCCGCACGCATTCCTCTGCCGCCAGGGTGATTTCGGTGTTCCCGGACACGGTGCTGTACGCCTTCATGCCGGACTTCACCCAGTTGTCGTTCGTGTCGTACCGGCCGACCTCGACGGACCGTACGACACCGATGGTTCCCGGGAGGGTGAACGTGGCCTGGGTCGTGGTGGTGAAAGCGAACTCGGCCGCACCGCGCCTGACGCCGAATGCCTGCGCACCGCTGGATGTCGTAAATGTGATGTTGACGCCGCCCACGGGCTTGGTGGTCGTGGTGCTTGCGGTCGCGCCCCGGTTGAACGTCTGCAGGTTGGTTCCGCCGCGTTCCACCGGAGTCTTGCTGGCGAGGTCCCGGTGGATCTTGTTCAGCGCGCGGTTGAGCCGGGCGACCTTGTCCGAGACGGCCTTGCGGGTGACGACCTTGGTGGTGGGGTTGAAGTTGTACAGACCATGGTCGCTGCTACCCGTGCTGGAGTCCGGGTCCAGGGCGGCGTACAGATTGTGGGCGGTGTTGCCGGCGATGGCGTTGAACTTCTCGACGTCCGCCGCCGAGGATCCTCCGAAGTTCTCCATGATCATGGGGAAGTTCTTCCCCTGGGCCCAGACGCCGTCCCTCCCGTAGTTGTAGAGCGTGTCGAGGCCCTTGGTGTACGGGTCCTTTCCGAGGAAGTCGATGGTCGCCGTTCCCTGGCTCCTGAGGAGCTCGTTCTCGGCGACCGGCACCGTGTCCCCGCTGCCGGCGATATTGGTCCGGGTGTACACCGAGTGGTCTGACTGCTTGATCACCTGTCCCAGCTGGGTCAGGTAGTTGAGCAGCACGTCCTTGCGGAACTTCGTCGCGTCGGAGTACCCGCCGCTGTTCCACAGGTCGGTGCTGTACGTGCTGTAGCTCCGGTCGATGGCCTGGCCGCCCTGCTGCTTCGACACGTTCGGTTCGTTCAGTACCTGGATGCCGACGACGGTGTGCGCGGTGTCGGCGGACGCGAGGTGGTTCATGAGTCGGCCGAGTACGAACTTCTCCCTGGCGAGCAGGTTCGGATCGGTCTTGTCCAGGAGGGGGTTGCCGTTCAGGGTCAGTCTGGTGCCGTCGGACCTCACCACGAACTGGTAGTCGTTCATCACGTAGGCCGGCACCCGGGCCGCGATGGACGAACCGGTGGATTCATGGCTGAACCACAGCAGTTCCAGCTTCAGGCCGTACTCCTCGCACCAGGCCAGGTACTTGTCGATGTCGGTCCAGTCGAAGGTGTCCTTCGAGGGCTCGATCTGCGACCACCAGATCGGGATGTTCACCACGGTGAACCCGTCGTCGCGGATCATCCCGAGCACCGGCTTCAACTGGGCGTCCGTCCAGCCGAACGTGTACTTGTGCTTCTCGTACCGGAACTGGACGCCACTGTGGTAGAAGGGCTTCCCGTCGACCATCAGGGCGATCTTGTCGTACGTGGACCTCGACGTGTCGACGTAGGACACCACGCCGCCGGCCGCGGCGGCCCGCGGGAGGCCGCCGACGAGGTTCAGCGCCATGCCCCCGAGGGCTGCCGCCCCGCTCGTGGTGAGGAATCTGCGGCGCGACCAAGGGCCGGTGTTCGACTTCATTGCACTACCTCCGTGTCAGGCGGACTTGCCGGATAGTGAACGATCACGATTGAGGGTCGATGGCATCCGTCACGAACCTTCGAGGCTGGGGCGTCGGGCGCAGCGCGATCGAGCCGACAGGCGATGGCGGGGCCCTGACGATCAGAGGTTTGACTGAAACCAACGATGGCGCACATAAGACTGGCTGTAACGCTTGCGTGTCAATGGTGTGGACGGGAAGAGTTCGGCCGCGGTCCGGAGCGGGGTCAGCTCAGGTATGCCGTGGGCGTCCTCGCGTAGTGAACGATCACCTGCAGTCCTCTTGACCGCTCAGGTGAACGATCACTAAGTTGCCCCTGCAGGTGTCGGACACCTCATCCTTCCCGGTACTTCGTGGCTTTTCTCTGCGGTCCTCGGGCCGAGCCACGGCCGGGCCCCTTCCTCCCCGCCGGGCACCGGTCGGTATCACCAAAGATCAAGGGAGATCACGTGTATACGGTCATGCGCAGAACGGGCCGTCGGCCCCGAAGATGGGCCGGCTCCCTGGCCGCCGGCATCCTGCTCCTCTCGGCCTTCCTCACAGCTCCGCCCGCCTCCGCCGCCGAAACCCCGGGCGCGACGTTGACCAACGAGACGTTCGACGCTCAGACGACCCCCGCGAACTTCGGGTTTCCGACCGGTGCCGCCATCAGCAACGGCGTACTGAACATCACGACAGGCATGGCGAACTACACGACATCCGTGCGGCCGTTCGCGTCGTCCGTCACGCAGGAGAAGACGCTCGATCTGCGCTTCGACTGGAAGACGGGCATCTCCAGCACGGCGATGAAGACCGGTCTGGAACTGCGCGACAACACCGGACACCTCGTCTTCGGGCTGGCCGCGACCTCGGCGGAGCTCCGCTACGCCGTGACCGGACCCGACTCCGACTCCACCTCCGCCCCGGACACGCTCAATCCCAGCTGGACCAAGATCAGCTTCGACCGGGCCAAGTGGTACACGGTCGATCTGCACATGGACTTCACCCTCCGCAAGGTGCAGTACACGATCACCAGCAAGGAGGCCGCGCCGATCGTGCTGGCTTCCGCCACGGGGAGCATCACGGGGACGAACCTGGCGAAGTTCGTGGCCTGCAACTACTACGGAACCGGCGTGCAGTCGATCGACAACTTCCGGCTGACCCGCCCCGCGAACGCCGCCTACGGAAACCTCTCCGGCTCGTCCGTCTACGCCTTCGGCGACAGCATCGTCTGGGGCCACAAGTACTCCCGCAGCTTCATGAACTTCCTCGCCGAACGTGAGGGCATGACGCTGACGAAGTCCGCGGTGAACGGTGCGACCGTGGGTCCGACCAGCAACCAGATCCTCACCCAGGTGAAGAACGCCGGCGCACAGGCGCCCGACTTCGTCGTCTTCGACGGCGGTACGAACGACGCCGCCCAGATCTCCGACCTCCACACCTACACGGTCGGCACCGTCAGCGCCTCCCAGGACCCCGCCACGTTCGACAACGGCACCTACGCCGGAGCGCTCGAGACCACCATCCGCACCATGCGGCAGAAGTGGCCGACCGCCCAGCTCGTGTACGTGGCCGCGCACAAGATGGGCTCGCGGGACTGGGACACCCAGCTCGCCCTGCGCCAGGTGTACCTGCAAGCCGCCCAGAAGTGGGGCGTCACGGTGGCCGACGTCTTCGCGGACACGACCCTCGACACACGCGTCGACGCGCAGCGGGTGGCGTACACCTTCGACGACCTCGTCAACACCTTCCCGGGAAGCGGCGGCACCGGTACGCACCCGAACATCGCCGGCATCACCGACTTCTACGTGCCGGTCCTCACGTCGACACTGTCCCAACTCGCCGACTCGACAACGCTCAAAGCGCGGCACTCGGGCAAGTGCGCCGACGTGGTCGGCTCTTCCACCACCGCCGGGGCCGAGGTCCAGCAGTGGAGCTGCTCGGGCAGTGCCGACCAGCAGTGGCAGCTGCACACCGTCGGTGGCGGCTACTACCAGATCCTCAACGGTCACTCCGGCCTGTGCCTGGACGTGTCCGGCTCCTCCACGGCGGACAAGGCACCGATCGTCCAACAGACCTGTGACGGCCGCACCAGCCAGCAGTGGCAGCTGCGCGCCACAGGCACCGGCTACTTCGAGATCGTCGCCCGTCACTCCGGGAAGTGCCTCGACGTGGACTCGGCCTTCACGACGGACGGGGCCCGGCTGCTGCAGTACACCTGCTGGAACGACGAGTCGCACACGAACCAGCACTGGACTGTGCGGGTCTGACATGACGAACGCGTGCCGCCCGGTGACGGCGGACTCGGCGGCCTGCCGCACGGCCCGGACAGGGACCGTGCGGCAGGCAGGGCCGGACGATCCGCAGGACAGCCGGGCTCGGCCGGCCGATGTGGTCGGCTCCGGCGAGACAGGGAGAGTCAAGGGCCCGGACGGCCCTGGCACACCCGGCAGTAGAGTACCGATGGGCGTGCGGGGCGTGGAGATGCGGCGGGGGGCAGCATGGTGGACGCGGACACGGGACCGGAGAAATCGGAGCGGGACGTGAAACGGCCGAAGCCGCAGTCCAGGAAACGTCCCACCATTCTCGACGTCGCGGCGCGCGCGGGAGTGTCGCATCAGACCGTCTCGCGCTTTCTGCGGGGCAACGGTGGCCTGAAGCCCCAGACGGTGGCCCGCATCGAGCAGGCCGTGGCCGACCTGGACTACCGGCCCAACCTGGTGGCGCGGTCGATGCGCACGCGCAAGTCGAACCGTGTCACCGTGGTTCTGCCGGCCATGACGACCTTCGTGCCCTCACAGATCCTGCGGGGAGCTTCCGCCGAGGCACAGGCGGCCGGCTACCTGCTGGACATCGTCGGCCTGGAAGGCGACGAACGGGTCAGGGGCGACCGCGTCCGCGCCCTGCTCGACTCCGGTCAGGCAGACGGAGTGCTGTCCTTCACCCCCATCGGTGACCTCGAGAAGCTGGGGCTGGACCATACTCCGACCGTCGTCATAGGTGAGTACGACGACCAGATGCGGTCCCACGGGATCACAGCTGACGGCGAGCCGGCCGCCATGATCATCGATCACCTCGTCTCCCTGGGGCATCGGCGTTTCGTCCACGTCGCCGGCAGCACGGACTGGATGTCGGCACGCAAGCGACGCGAGGTCTATCTGCGGACGGTCGCCGAGCGGGGTCTGGAGAACTACGCCGTCATCGACGGTGACTGGTCCGTGCGGTCCGGTTACGACGCTGCCCAGAGCCTGTCCGCGGACTCCGGTGTCACCGCGGTTCTCGCCGCCAACGACGACGTCGCCATGGGCGCCATCCGTGGCTTCCAGGACCGCGGATGGCGGGTCCCGCAGGACGTGAGCGTCTTCGGCTGGGACAACCAGGAGTTCACCGCGTACTTCAACCCTTCCATCTCCACCGTGGACCTCGATCGCGAGGCCATGGGCCGGCGGGCCATGCAGGCACTGCTCGCCCGCATCCGCGAGGAGACCGAGCCGGAACTGCAACTGGACCTCGACTGCCGCCTCGTGCTGCGCGAGTCATCCGGCCCGGCGAGGACGGACCACACCTTCTAGCCCGTCGGCCCGGCCAACCCGGCAGTCGTGCACCGGGCATCCGGACGGACGGGAGCGCCCGACGCCCCGTCAGCACCGGGCGGAAAGCGCTGACCCGGCGTCTTCCCGCGCGGTCCGTGCCGCTTCCGTACCGGCCCGGAACCGGCGAAGTCCTACCAAGTACCCAAGTGTTACCTGCAGAACCCTTGACCGAGATGTGGTCGATTACTACGCTCGCCGCGTGAACGTTCACTATTGCTGACGCACACAGCCCTCAACTCGGTGCGATGCTCGCGGTCACACCCGCGGATCAGCTCGGATCGCCGACTCAAAGGTCCAGCGTACGTTCACAACAACCCCTGTCAGAGCCGCTGCAGCCCACCTGGGATCCCGAAGAGCCGGCCGACTGCCGGCACTCGGATCGCATGTAACTTTCGTGGCCCGCAAAGCAGACGAGTTGTGCAGTCCGCCGCCACGCGGCGAGCCGGTCGGCGTCCTGCGCCGGCTTCTTGAGACGACGTTCCCGACGTCTGGGCGCATCGCCCAGTGATGGCAGCAGAGGAGCACCAACATGAACCACACGTCCCGTTCGAGCAGACGCCTCCGACTCCGGGCGGTCGGGCTGACCTGTTCGGTCTTCGCCCTCGTCCTGACCGCGGGCTGCGCCGGAGACTCCTCCGGGAGTAACGGTGGCAAGACCGTCATCCGGTTCAACTGGTGGGGATCGGACTCCCGGCACGAGATGACCAAGCAGATGATCGCGGTGTTCGAGAAGGAGCACCCGGACATCGACGTCCAGCCCGAGTACTCCAACTGGGACGACTACTGGAAGAAGCTGTCGACCGGTGCCGCAGCCGGTGACATGCCCGACGTCCTGCAGATCACCGACCCGTACATGTACTCCTACATCGACAACGGGCAGCTGATGGACCTGAAGAAGGTCAAGGACGTGCTGCGCACGGACAAGCTGCCCGCGAACTCGATGGCGATGACGACCGTGAAGGGCGGCCTCTACGGCGTTCCGGCCGGCGACAGCGGCTTCGGCATCGTCGCGGATCCGGTGGCGTTCAAGCAGGCCGGCGTGCCTCTCCCGGACGACACCAAGTGGTCGTGGGACGACTATGTGAAGACCTCCGCGGCCATCTCCAAGGGGAAGAAGGGCCTGGTCGGCACTGCGATGCCGCTCTACACCAACGACCTGGGCACCTGGCTGCGGCAGCACGGCGAGGACTACTGGACCAAGGACGGCAGCAAGATCGGTTTCTCCGAGGAGACTGTCGCGGCCTACTGGGAATGGGTCGTCAAGCTGCGTGACAGCGGTGGCACGACCAGCCCGGAGGCCGCGATCGAGCAGTTGTCGTCGGGAGCCGGTGTCGAGCAGGGCCTGGTCGCCCAGCACAAGGCTGCCATGAGCGACCTGTCCGTCACCCAGCTCGGTGCGATCGAGGGCGCCAGCGGACGCGAGGCCAAGCTGCTCCTCTTCCCCGGCGAGGACGGAGCCACCCAGGTCGGCGCCTACACCAAGCCCGGCATCTTCTACGGTGCCTCCGCGCGGACCGAGCACGCCAAGGAGGCCGCGCAGCTGCTCGACTTCCTGGTCAACTCCCCCGAGGCGGGCAAGATCCAGAAGTTCGACCGCGGCGTTCCCGTCAACCCCGACGTGCTCAAGGCGATCACACCCGAGCTGTCCCCGGTGGAGAAGCGGATCGCCGACTACCTCAAGCGCGTCAACGCCCTGAAGCCAACTGCGGTCCACATCCCCAACGCCAAGGCCGGTCCCGCTGTCCCCGACATCTTCCAGCGCCTCAACGAGGACGTGCTGTTCAACCGTGTGTCGCCGAAGGAGGCGGCCGAGAAGTTCATCTCCGAGATCAAGTCCCAGATGTGATCCCCCACTTGTAAGCAGCACGTCCGGAAGGAATCCCCGCTGTGCCCGATCCGCGCATGAACGATCCGCGCATGACCACCTATCGCCGTCGACTGCCGGGAGTCGTCTACGGCGGGGACTACAACCCAGAGCAATGGCCGAAGGAGGTGTGGCAGGAGGACGTCCGGCTCATGCGAGCCGCAGGCGTGCGGCTCGTGAGCCTGGGCATCTTCTCCTGGGCCATGATGGAGCCGGCCGACGGCCGGTTCGACTTCTCCTGGCTCGACGAGATCATGGACCTGCTGTGGGCGAACGGCATCCATGTCAACCTCGCGACCCCGAACGCCGCGCCGCCGCCGTGGCTCGCCACGGACTTCCCCGAGATCCTGTCGGTCGACCGGCAGGGGGTGCGGCACGGCATAGGGAGCCGGGGGCACTTCTGCCCGTCGTCCCCGGTCTACCGGGACCGCAGCCGGCGCATCGCCACCAAGCTGGCCGAGCGGTACGGGAAGCATCCCGCTCTGGCCATGTGGCACATCGGCAACGAGTACCACTCGGACTGCTTCTGCGACCGGTGCGACGACCGCTTCCGCGCCTGGCTGCGACAGCGGTACGGCACGCTGGACGAGCTCAACCGCCGGTGGGGCACGGCGTTCTGGAGCCAGCGCTACAGCGACTGGTCCCAGGTGCATCTGCCGCAGCCCGTGCGCGGCTGGAGCAACCCCTCCCGTGAGCTGGACTTCTCCCGCTTCACCTCCGACAACCTGCTGGAACTCGTCACACAGGAACGCGACCTGCTGCACGGGATCACCCCCGATGTGCCGGCGACCACCAACTTCTTCGGCTGCCGGCTGACCGACAGCCACCGGTGGGCGAAGGAACTCGACGTCGTCGCCTTCGACTGCTACCCCGATCCCGGCAAGCCCCACTCGATGGCCGTCGCCGCCTTCCAGTACGACCTGATGCGCTCACTGGGCGACGGCCGGCCCTGGATGCTGATGGAACAGGCCGCCGGCGCGGTGAGCCAGTGGAAGATCAACCAGGTCAAGCAGCCCGGCCGGATGCGCCTGGGCTCCTACCAGGCCGTCGCGCACGGCTCCGACGCGGTGATGTTCTTCCAGTGGCGGGCCTCACCCCAGGGCCAGGAGAAGTTCCACTCCGCGATGCTCCCGCACGGAGGTGAGAAGACCCGGACCTGGCAGGAGGTCAAGGCACTCGGCAACGAGCTGCGTGCCCTGGACGAGGTCGCCACGGCGCGTACCAGCGCCCGGGTGGCGATCGTGTGGGACTGGCAGAACTGGTGGGCCGTGGAGGGCTGCGCCCACCCCGACAACACCTTCGACTACCGCGACACGGCGGCCCGGCACCACCGCGCCCTGTGGAACAGCCAGGTCGCGGTCGACGTCGTCACGCTCGACGACGACCTGTCGCCCTACCTCGTCCTGGTCGTCCCCAACCAGTACCTGATGACACGTCAGCAGAGCGCGGCAGTACGGAAGTTCGTGGAGGACGGCGGTCATCTCGTCGTCTCGTACTTCTCCGGGATCGTCGACGAGGACGACCGGATCGTCGAAGGCGGCTACCCGGGCGCCCTGCGCGAGATCATCGGAGCACAGGTTCAGGAGTTCTCCCCGCTGCCCGCGGAGGCGGCGGTGCCGGTCCAGGCGGCGGCCGGGAAGGCGGCGCTCGACGGACTCCTGGCGACCGCCTCCTCGTGGCAGGACGACCTCGAGCCGGAAACCGCCCGGCCGCTCGCCGTCTACCGCAAGGGTCATCTCGCCGGCAAGGCGGCGGTGACCGAGCACGAACTCGGCCGGGGCCGGGCCGTGTACATCGGCACCCGTCTGGACGACGACGCCCTCGAGGCGCTGGTGCGGCACGTCCTGGACCTGGCCGGGGTGGGACCGGTGCACGCCGCACCGCGGGGCGTCGAGGTCACCGAGCGACGGACTGAGACGAGCGTCTACCTGTTCCTGCTGAACCACCGGCAGGACAAGGCGACCGTCACGCTCGACCGCTCCGGCACCGACCTGATCACCGGGCGCCGCGTCGAGGCGGGGGAAACGCTCGTCCTCGACGCGACGGACGTCGCCGTCGTGCGCAGCCCAGCGGCCTCGTCGCCCCCCACCGAGCCGCCGTCGGGCGACTCCTGAATCCCGCACCCGTTCCAAGAACCCGAGGACGATGACTGTGCTTCGCAGACCCCTGAGCCGGGCGGCCAGAAAAGAAGAACGGACCGCATGGGTGTTCCTTCTGCCGTGGTTCGTCGGCATGGCCGGCGTCACGCTCGGTCCGATGATCGCCTCGCTGTACTTCTCGATGACGGACTACAACCTGCTGAGCTCTCCGAAGTGGGTGGGCTTCGAGAACTACAGCAAGATGCTCGACGACCCCCGACTGCGTCAGTCCCTCAGCGTGACCTTCATCTACGTCGCCCTCAGCGTGCCGCTGCTGCTCGCGGTCGCCCTCGCCCTGGCGATGGTCCTCAACCGGGGCATCAAGGGGCTGGCGTTCTACCGGTCCGTCTACTATCTGCCCTCGCTCCTGGGAGCCTCGGTGGCGGTGGGCATCCTGTGGCGACAGGTCTTCGGCACCGACGGCCTGGTGAACAAGTTCCTCGGACTGTTCGGCGTCCAAGGGCCCGGCTGGATCTCCAACCCGGACACCGCGCTGTACAGCCTCGTCGTCCTGCACGTGTGGACCTTCGGCTCCTCCATGGTGATCTTCCTGGCCGGCCTGCGGCAGATCCCCGAGCAGTACTACGAAGCAGCCGCCCTCGACGGCGCCGGCCGCCTGCACCAGTTCCGGCACGTCACCCTGCCGCTGCTCACCCCGATCATCTTCTTCAACCTCGTTCTGCAGGTCATCAGCTCCTTCCAGTCCTTCACCCAGGCGTTCGTCGTCAGCGGCGGGACGGGAGGCCCCTCGGACTCGACCCTCTTCTACTCGCTGTACCTGTACGACGAGGGCTTCGGCCGGCTCCACATGGGCTACGCCTCGGCCATGGCATGGCTGCTCGTGGTGATCGTCGGCGTCCTGACCGCAATCAACTTCTACTTCAGCAAGAGATGGGTGTTCTACGGTGACGGTAAGTGAGATGACACCTCTGAAGGCCGAAGCCGCCTCTTCGCCCGCTCCCACGCCTGCCGCGCACCGATACAGGCGGGCGGCCTGTGTCCGCGCCACGCTCAAGCACATCGTGCTGATCGCCTTCGGGCTCGTGATGGTCTACCCACTGCTGTGGATGATCGCCAGCTCGATCAAACCCGACGCCCTGATCTTCCGTGATCCCTCACTGCTGCCCACGGAGACCGACTTCAGCCACTACGCCGACGGCTGGAACGCCCTGTCACACCCGTTCGGTGTCTATCTGATGAACTCGGCGATCGTCGTCCTGGGGGCACTGCTCGGCAACCTGCTCAGCTGCTCCATGGCGGCCTACGCCTTCGCACGGCTCAAGTTCCGCGGGCGGGCGTTCTTCTTCGGCATGATGATGCTGACCCTCATGGTGCCGATCTACGTGCTCATCATCCCGCAGTACGTCATGTTCTCGAAGATCGAATGGGTCAACACGTTCCTCCCGCTGATCGTTCCCAAGTTCCTGGCCACGGACGCCTTCTTCATCTTCCTGATGGTCCAGTTCTTCCGGGGTCTTCCCACCGAGCTGGACGAGGCGGCCAAGATCGACGGAGCCGGGTACTGGCGCATCTACTTCCGCATCCTGCTGCCGATCTCCGTGCCGGCTCTGGCCACCACCGCCATCTTCACCTTCATCTGGACGTGGAACGACTTCCTGAGCCAGTTGATCTACCTGACCAAACCCGAACTGCAGACGGCTCCCGTGGCTCTGCGCAACTACGTCGACGCCACCAGCGGAGCCTCATGGGGATCCCTGTTCGCGATGTCCGTCATCACACTGATCCCGGTCTTCATCGTCTTCCTCGTCGGCCAGCGCTACCTCGTCAAGGGAATCGCCACCACGGGAATGAAGTAGCCCTAGGTCTGGACTACTCAGTTGAACGCGATGCTGTCGTAGGGCGTTGTCGTTGCGGCGCGCTGCCGGCGCAGGGGACCTTTGACTGCCAGCCGCGAGTACCCGCAGACAGACCTGGTCGCACCCCGCACACCCAGGCACTGCCTGCCTTTCAAGCCGAGCCCCCCGGAACTGGAGCGATCTTCGCCCGGTGGTCGGCCAGCAGTGCGCGCACTGAGCACGGATCCACACCGGGGCGGCGGCCGAGCCCGTGGCCGGGGCGACGAAGAGGCGCTCGGCGATCTCGTCGATGGACAGTCAGTGACCACCAAGCTCATCACCTCGTGCTTCGTGGGGAGTCAACGTGGCCGGCCGGGGTCGAGTGGCCGCTGCCGAGATCACCGTGAGGTGATCTGACGGGGTGTCTACAACCGGCTGCGGAAGTGGGCCGTCGACGGAACCTGGGAGCGGGTGTTCACCGCACTGGTGGCCCAGGCGGATGCCGACGAGGACCTGCACCGGGCCATGTCGGGTGGACTCCATGATCGTCCAGCACGAGCCCCGGCGGGCGAACCGGCAGACCACCATCAGCCGGTCCAGCGGCGGGCTGACCACCAAGATCCACCTCGCAGCCGACAGCCGTGTCACCGCCGGACAGGCCGGCGGCGCGGGGGACAGCGACTTCGATGTCGAAGACCGTGTGCCGACGCGTCAGCCACGCCCGGCACCGTCGTACGGGTCACCGGAGAAGCCGGGACTCTCGCGGCTACGAGCCGACGAGAAGAACGGGCTGTCCGCGATCTTGTGGGTGGAGCCCGGCCGGATCGGCCGAAAGACCGACCCGGACGTCGCGGCCTACGGGGACCGTGGCCCTTTGGCCGAGGCGGTTGGGGGGTGCGGGCGGCGAGGGTTGTGTCCGTCCACATCCCGGCCTGCAGGTCAGTATGAGAGCCAGAACAATCATCGCCGTCGCGGTACCAGCCGTCCTCGTCGGCGCTGTCGCGGCGGGCACGTCCGCCCTCGCGGGCATGAATGTGCAGAAGAACACCGCCGATCCCGCCAGCGGCGCGTACGCGAAGGTGCAGGATCACCCGGGCCTCAGTGGCGATCTCGTGGCCACGCACATCGAGACCTGGTACCACCCGCTGCCGTGGATCGGAAAGGAGGTCGACGGCGTGTCGTGCCCGGACCTCGCGGCGGTGAAGAACACGAAGATCACCTGCACGGCGAAGTCCGGCAGCACTCGGGTCACTGTGCCGGTGAGCGTGGTCGAGGTCGCCGGAGGTACGGCTCCGCGCGTCACCTGGAAGTTCGGGCGCTGACATGGGCGCGCTTCTGACCGGGCCCGGCACGGCCCGAACCGACGACTGCACGACCGCGGGAGAGCGGGCATGATCGAAGCAACGGGCCTGTACAAGCGCTACGGCGCCACGGTCGCCGTTGACGACCTCTCCTTCGAGGTCCGCCCGGGCCGGGTGACGGGGTCCTCGGCCCGAACGGGGCCGGCAAGTCGACGACCATCCGGCTCATGCTCGGCCTGGACGCCGGGGGCGGACGGACGCTGTTCAGCGGCAAGCCGTACCGGGACCTTCGCCACCCGATGCGCGAGGTGGGCACCCTGCTGGACGCGAAGGCCTTCCACCCGACCCGCAAGGCACGCAGCCACCTCCGGATGCTCGCCGCGGCCACGGGCGTGCCGGACGCGCGGGTCGACGAGGTGCTCCACATGGTCGGGCTGGAGTCGGTGGCGAAAAAGCAGCCGAAGGGTTTCTCCCTCGGTATGGGCCAACGGCTGGGGCTGGCGTCCGCGTTGCTCGGCGACCCGCACACGCTGATCCTCGACGAGCCGGCCAACGGACTCGACCCGCAGGGCATCAACTGGCTACGCGGCTTCCTCAAGGACTTCGCCGCGTCCGGGCGGTCCGTTTTCGTCAGCAGCCATCTGCTCGCCGAGATGGCCCTGATGGCCGACCACCTGGTGGTGATCGGCAAGGGCCGGACGATAGCGAACGAATCGGTCGCCGACTTCGTGACGAAGAGCTCTCGCAGTGTCGTCGTGGTCCAGAGCGACGCTCGCGATGGATGGCAGACTTCGCTGCATCAGCCGAAGCTCCTTCTGTTCAAGGACTTCGCTCAGGCCCTGCGGAGACGGCGCGAACGCCAAAGCGGGCCCCCATTTCTATGGGTGGCCCCGCTCAGATCAGCAGGTTTTTTTTACCACCCGCGCGCGTGCCACTCCGGCACATGCGGACGCTCGGCGCCCAGGGTCGTGTCGTTGCCGTGGCCCGGGTAAACCCAGGTCTCGTCCGGGAGCGCGTCGAAGATCTTCTCTTCGAGGCCGTCCATCAGACTCGTGAAGTCCACCCGATTTGTTGTCCTTCCAGGACCACCCGGGAACAGGCAGTCCCCGGTGAACACATGGGGATGGCCGTGCGGGTCGTCGTAGACGAGCGCGATGGAGCCGGGGGTGTGCCCGACCAGGTGGCGCGCGGTGAGCTCCACGTGCCCCACCCGGATGGTGTCGCCGTCGTCGACCAGGACGTCGGTCGGCACCGGGATGCCGTCGGCGTCGTCCCGACCGGCGTACGTGCGCGCGCCGGTGGTCTCGACGACGGCGGCGAGCGCCTGCCAGTGGTCGCCGTGCTGGTGTGTGGTCACGACGGACGCGATGCCGTCGTCACCGATCATGCCGATCAGCGTGTCCGCGTCGTTGGCGGCGTCGATCAGCAGTTGCTCGTCCGTGGCCCGGCAGCGCAGCAGATAGGCGTTGTTGTTCATCGGGCCGACCGCGATCTTGGTGATCATCAGGTCCTTGAGCTCGTGCACGTCGGCGGGGCCACCGACCGTCACCTGTCCGCTGTACGTCATGTCCGCAGCCTATAGCGGCAGAGCGCCCAGGGGCTGTCCAGCCGCCGCAACGGCAGGACGCCCCCCGGGGGACCGCCGGGCGCCTACAGCGGTGGCAGCGTCGGCAGGGCGCCGCCCTCCACGGTCAGCCCCGCCCCGTCACGGCGCCCGGCGAGCCAGCCGAGCAGGTCGGGTCCGGAGCCACGGACGGTGACCTCGGAATCGCCCGCCTCCCGGCCCGTGCTCCACGCGTGCGTGCCGTACGTCAGACGGGTCGGCGGGACATCGGGGTGCCCGGAGAACCGCTCGGCGAGGAAGTCGATCTCCCGCTCCACGAACTCGGCCGGCAGATCCTCCAGCTCGTACCCGATCCCGAGATCCACATGGTGCAGCTCCACTTCGACCCACCGCCGGAACGGCACCCGGGCCGCGGCGTCGGTGACCCCGTTGCGCAGCTCCACGGTGCGCGACCAGTCCGCGGGCGTTGCTCCTGTCTCCTGGAAACGGGCCGCGCTCTCGCGTACGTCGGTGAGCTGGACGTCGAGAGGGCGCGGGGCGTCCCGTTCGATGTCGGCGTCCCTCGCCGTGGCCGAGACGTACATGGGCCGCCCGTCGAGGACGTTCACGAGGGCGTCGGCGTTACGGGCGAGATGGGCGAGGACATGGCCACGGCTCCAGCCGGGAAGCCGTGACGGCTCGGCCACCGACGCGTTGTCCATCTTGGCCGCTGCGGTGAGCAGCCGTTCCGTCGCTTCACGTACAGACACCAGGTCACGAGCGTGATCAATCATGGTGCTGACATTAACCCCGCCACACCTTTGGGTGAAGGTGGTGAACGGGTGCCGTAAATCGAATGCGCGTGCTATAGGGTCGGTCGTGGCGTCGGGCATGCTGGATGCCCGCGGATTGTTATGCATCCCGGAATCCGACCGGCGTTGTCAGTGGCTCCCCCTAGTCTGAAAAACACGGGGGCCTCGAAGCCGAGAACACACGGGGGCCTCGCCCCCCTGTCACTTCTCTCAAGAAAGGTGCGGACCGGCGTGGCCGACCGTCTCATCGTCCGTGGCGCGCGCGAGCACAACCTCAAGAATGTCTCGCTCGACCTGCCGCGCGACTCGCTCATCGTCTTCACGGGCCTGTCGGGGTCGGGCAAGTCCTCGCTGGCCTTCGACACCATCTTCGCCGAGGGCCAGCGACGTTACGTGGAGTCACTGTCCTCGTACGCCCGGCAGTTCCTCGGTCAGATGGACAAGCCGGACGTCGACTTCATCGAGGGACTGTCCCCGGCGGTCTCCATCGACCAGAAGTCGACCTCGCGCAACCCGCGCTCGACGGTCGGCACGATCACCGAGGTCTACGACTATCTGCGTCTGCTCTTCGCGCGCATCGGCAAGCCCCACTGCCCCCAGTGCGGCCGCCCGATCTCGCGCCAGTCGCCGCAGGCCATCGTCGACAGGGTCCTGGAGCTGCCGGAGGGGAGCCGCTTCCAGGTGCTGTCACCGCTGGTACGAGAGCGCAAGGGCGAGTTCGTCGACCTCTTCGCCGACCTCCAGACCAAGGGCTACTCCCGCGCGCGCGTGGACGGCGAGACGATCCAGCTGTCCAACCCGCCCACGCTGAAGAAGCAGGAGAAGCACACCATCGAGGTGGTCGTCGACCGTCTCACGGTGAAGGACTCCGCCAAGCGCCGGCTCACCGACTCCGTGGAGACCGCCCTCGGCCTGTCCGGCGGCATGGTCGTGCTCGATTTCGTAGACCTCTCCGAGGACGACCCCGAGCGCGAGCGCATGTACTCGGAGCACCTGTACTGCCCCTACGACGACCTCTCCTTCGAGGAGCTGGAGCCGCGCTCCTTCTCCTTCAACTCGCCCTTCGGCGCCTGCCCCGAGTGCACCGGTATCGGCACGCGCATGGAAGTCGACCCCGAACTGATCGTCCCGGACGAGGACAAGTCCCTCGACGAGGGCGCCATCCACCCCTGGTCGCACGGCCACACCAAGGACTACTTCGGCCGCCTGATCGGCGCCCTCGCGGACGCGTTGGGATTCCGGACGGACATCCCCTTCGCCGGTCTGCCGCAGCGCGCCAAGAAGGCCCTGCTCCACGGCCACAAGACGCAGATCGAGGTCCGCTACCGCAACCGGTACGGCCGCGAGCGTGTCTACACGACGCCGTTCGAAGGGGCCGTCCCCTTCGTCAAGCGCCGGCACAGCGAGGCCGAGAGCGACGCCAGCCGCGAGCGCTTCGAGGGCTATATGCGCGAGGTGCCCTGCCCCACCTGTGAGGGCACCCGCCTGAAGCCGATCGTCCTCGCGGTGACGATCATGGAGAAGTCGATCGCCGAGGTCTCGGCGATGTCCATCAGCGACTGCGCGGACTTCCTGGGCAAGCTGAAGCTCAACGCCCGCGACAAGAAGATCGCCGAGCGCGTGCTGAAGGAGGTCAACGAGCGGCTGCGGTTCCTGGTCGACGTAGGCCTCGACTACCTCTCACTGAACCGCGCGGCCGGCACCCTCTCCGGCGGCGAGGCCCAGCGCATCCGCCTGGCCACGCAGATCGGCTCCGGACTCGTGGGCGTGCTGTACGTCCTGGACGAGCCCTCCATCGGTCTGCACCAGCGTGACAACCACCGGCTCATCGAGACCCTCGTCCGCCTGCGCGACATGGGCAACACGCTCATCGTCGTCGAGCACGACGAGGACACCATCAAGGTCGCCGACTGGATCGTCGACATCGGCCCCGGTGCCGGTGAGCACGGCGGCAAGGTCGTCCACAGTGGCGCCCTGAAGGAGCTGCTCGCCAACGCCGAGTCGCAGACCGGTCAGTACCTGTCCGGCAAGAAGGCCATCCCGCTGCCCGACATCCGTCGCCCGCAGGACCCGACCCGTCGGCTCACCGTGCACGGAGCCCGGGAGAACAACCTCCAGGACATCGACGTCTCGTTCCCGCTGGGCGTGTTCACCGCGGTCACGGGCGTGTCCGGCTCCGGCAAGTCGACGCTGGTCAACGACATCCTGTACACGCACCTGGCGCGCGAGCTCAACGGCGCGCGCAATGTTCCCGGGCGGCACACGCGCGTGGACGGCGACGACCTCGTCGACAAGGTCGTGCACGTCGACCAGTCGCCCATCGGCCGCACCCCGCGCTCGAACCCGGCGACCTACACCGGCGTCTTCGACCACATCCGCAAGCTCTTCGCCGAGACCACCGAGGCGAAGGTCCGCGGCTACATGCCGGGCCGGTTCTCCTTCAACGTCAAGGGCGGCCGCTGCGAGAACTGCGCGGGCGACGGCACGATCAAGATCGAGATGAACTTCCTCCCGGACGTCTACGTCCCGTGCGAGGTCTGCCATGGCGCCCGGTACAACCGGGAGACCCTGGAGGTCCACTACAAGGGCAAGTCCATCTCCGAGGTCCTGAACATGCCGATCGAGGAAGCCATGGACTTCTTCGAGGCCGTCCCGGCGATCAACCGTCACCTCAAGACGCTGAACGACGTCGGTCTCGGCTACGTCCGCCTCGGCCAGTCCGCGACCACCCTGTCCGGCGGTGAGGCCCAGCGGGTGAAGCTCGCCAGCGAGCTCCAGAAGCGCTCCACCGGCCGCACGGTCTACGTCCTCGACGAGCCGACCACCGGTCTGCACTTCGAGGACATCAGCAAGCTGCTGAAGGTCCTGGCCGGGCTGGTCGACAAGGGCAACACGGTCATCGTCATCGAGCACAACCTCGACGTGATCAAGACCGCCGACTGGGTCGTGGACATGGGCCCCGAGGGCGGCGCCGGTGGCGGTCTCGTCATCGCCGAGGGCACGCCCGAAGAGGTTGCCGCGGTCCCGGCCAGTCACACCGGCAAGTTCCTGCGCGAGATCCTCGGCGCCGACCGGATCAGCGACGCGGCCTCGGTGAAGGCCCCGCGCAAGGCGGTGGCCAAGAAGACGGTCGCGGCGGCGTCGACGGCGAAGAAGACGGCAACGGCCAGGACCACGAAGACGGCCAACAACAAGGCCACCGGAAAGGCCGCCGGAGTCACCAAGAAGGCGGCGGCCGCGAAGAAGGCGACGCCCGCGAAGAAGACGACCCGGGCACGCAAGGCCTGAGGCCCACCGGCCACAAGTCGCGGGCCAAGAACCCGAACAATTCCAGAAAAGTACGGCGCCCCGCGGGAACTCCCCGCGGGACGCCGCGCGTTGGATCATCAGCGGCCCGATCGCTGCGGTCGTGACGAACCTTGACTGCTCAACAGTGGAATGGAAGAGAACGGCACGCCTCCTAGAAGCCCCCCAGCTCGGAGGCGAAGGGCGGCTCGGCGCCCGCCCGGGAGCAGGTGATCGCGGCAGCCCGCGCCGCGAACCGCAGCAGCCGTGTCCAGCCGTCGGGGCCCAGTCCCGCGAGCGCCTCGGCGGACAGGCCGTCCTGGGTGGCCAGGCCGTGCAACAGGGCCGCGTTCACGGTGTCGCCCGCACCGATCGTGTCCGCGACGTCCACCTCCTCACCCGGCACGGAGTGCACTGCGCCGTCCCGTGTGAAGGCCGTCAGCCCGTCACCGCCGTGGGTGATCACAACGGCCGCAGGTCCCGCGGCCAGCCACTCACGCGGTGTGCCGCCCAGCCACAGCGCGTCCTCCTCGGAGAGCTTGAGCAGTGACACCGAGGGAAGCCAGCTCTTGAACCTGGCCCGGTAACCATCCGGGTCGGGAATGAGTCCGGCCCGGATGTTCGGGTCGAGCGCGGTGAACACCCCTTGCGCGGCCGCGCTCCGCATCAGCTCCTCATAGGCGCTCGCCCCCGGTTCCAGGACGAGCGAGCAGGTACCGAAGGAGACCGCGCGGGCGGTCGCGGGCAGCTCCGAGGGTGCCGTGAAGAGCCGGTCGGCGGTGCCCTCGACGTAGAAGGAGTAGGCGGCCGAGCCCTGCGCGTCGATGGTGGCTACCGCGAGGGTCGTCGGTTCCGTGCCGCGCTGCACCGCCGACACGTCGACCCCGGCCTCCCTCAACCCGTCGAGCAGGGCCTCACCGAAGGCGTCGTAGGAGGTGCGTGAGCAGAACGCGGTGGGGGAGCCGAGGCGGCCGAGGGCCACGGCGGTGTTGTAGGGGCCGCCGCCGAGCGCCGGCTTCAGGCTCGCGAGGGCTCCCGTGCCCTGCGGTACCAGGTCGATCAGGGCCTCACCGGCGACGACGATCACGAGATGGTTCCTTTCACGGACGGCAGGGGCTGCTCGGGGCACCCGCATGAGGTGCGGTGCACGAAGGCGCAAGGCAGACGCAGGGTCCGGGCGGGCCGGTCCGGCTCGGCGAGGCGGTCCAGGAGCACGCGGACCGCCTGGGCGCCGATCTCCCTGCTGGGCTGGGCTATCGCGGTGAGCCTGGGCGAGAACAGGTCGGCCCAGGCGAAGTCGTCGAAACAGCACAACGCGATGTCGCCGGGTACGGACATGCCGTGACCACGCAGGGCACGCAGGGCGCCGATGGTCATCGCGTTGTTGGCGGTGACCAGCGCGGTGGGAGGCGGGGCGAGCGACAGCAGCGCGGCGGTGGCCTGCTCGGCGCCGGCCGACTCGGAGTCGCCGTGCACGACGAGGTGCTCGTCGTACCCGAGCCCGGCCGTCGCCAGGCCCGCCCGGTATCCGGCGAGTCGCTCGCTGGTGGTGCTGAGTCCCGGCAGACCGGAGACCAGGCCGATCCGACGGTGGCCGAGGCCGGCGAGATGGGTGACCAGCCGGGCCATTGGTCCGGCGCTGTCGGCGCAGACCTGGTCGAACCGTGTCGGGCCGTCCTCCGGCATGTCGACCAAGCGGTCGAGGAGGACGGTCGGCACCTTGTGGCGCCCGAGGTAGGCGAGGAGCTCACGCGGGGCCGCGGAGGGTGCGACGATCATGCCGTCCACCCGGCGTTCGTGCAGGAGCTGAGCGACCTTGCGTTCATGCTCCGGATCGTCGTGCGGGTCGGCGATGAGCAGGCTGTAACCGTGTTCCAGGGCGCCGGCCTCGACGCCCTGGAGTATCTCCGTGAAGTACGGGTTGCTGATCGCGGAGACCGCGAGCCCGATGGACCGGGTACGGGAGGTCACCAGGGAGCGGGCGAGCGTGTTGGGTGTGTAGCCCAGCTCGTCCATGGCGTCCATCACCGCCTGGCGGGTGTGAGGCAGCACCGGCCGGGTGCCGTTCAGCACATGCGAGACGGTCGCCACGGACACGCCCGCGCTCCGCGCGACGTCCGCCATGGTGGCCATCGAGATCCCCTCCCTGCCGCGCCCCTCCCTGGGCAGCCGCGGTTCTTCTGGCCGGGAAGGTATCCCATTCGGCGCCGCACGTAAACGCTTACGCAATCGTTTACGTGCCCGGGCTCGACCGGTGAAGGGGACGCCAGGGGGAACATGTCCACCCACGCGCGACTCAAAGGTGGTGGTCAGCCGCGCCGAGAAGGGAAGAGCCGGCTCACTCCCACTCCCACTCGATGCCCACGATCCCCGTCCGTACCCGAGGCTCGACCAGGTGGACGGAACGATGCGGTCCGCTGAGGGCGAGCCCCTGGCGGCCGCTGCGCGGGGCTGCCGCAGAGTGCTGGGAGAAGCGGTGGCAGTGGACCGGGAGGGTGTTCTCGGCGAAGCGGACCTGGAGGGCGTACTGGCCGCCCGCGAGAGGAAAGCCGCGGGCGTACTCGCGGGACACGTCGGCCGTCCCGTCCTCGACGCCGTGACGGAAGAGGTAGGTGTCGCCCGCCCGCAACCGGATGCCGAAGAGCAGCTCGGCCACGAGGACTCCGGTCTCCTGGTGCCACCGGACCCGTCCCGTGCGGCAGTTCTCCAGCGCGTGCACCGTCATGCGCTCCGGCGCGCAGCCGGGGTCGCCGTGGTGGACGGCTACGTAGCGGTCCACGCCGTCCTTGTGGGCCCGCACGACGTGGTGCGACTCGCGACCCGCCAGCTCACGGCGGGCACCGATCCGCACTCGCTCGTGGTGAGCGAGCGTGTGCAGGCCACCGTCCATCGGCCAGTCCAGTTCGGCCAGCAGCTGCTCCAGGACACCCGAGGCCTCCACCAGGGAACGGTAGGAACGGGCCGCCGGCCGCTGGAGGGCGGAGTGATCGTCGGCCTCGGCGAGCAGCCGGATCAGCGACTCCTCCGGCAGCTGGAGGATCTCCTCCAGCGCGCGTACCGCACGCAGCGACTCGGGGCGCTGCGGCCGACGGGCGCCCTGCTGCCAGTAGCTCAGGCTGGTGACGCCGACCTTCACGCCACGACGGGACAAATGGTGCTGCACGCGCTGCAGCGGCAGTCCCCGGGCGGCTATCGCGGCGCGCAGGGCGACATGGAAGGGGCCGCCTCGCAGGGCCGTGTCCAGTTCCGCGGTGGCGACGGCGGGGATGTCCGCGTGCTGTGTGGCGTGCGGCATGCAGGGGCCTTTCTGTGGTTGTTCACAACGGCTGGTCAGACCGGGTCGCGCAGCTGGTCGGGGCCACTTCGCCGGCGTGGCGGGAGCCTTCACATCCGTACGCCGTCGGTCAGGGCCCTGAGTTCCCCCGCATTGAAGCGTGTTGACCAAGTCCCGACAACACCTGATGCCCAACAGCACCACACCCTGGCCGAGTCCCGACGTGCCTGCCTCAAGTCACCTTGTGGGTCTGGGCGTTGTGGCCGGCGGTCGGGCGATCATCACAGGCCGCGGCGGAAGGACTTCCCCGCCCGGCCGACGTCGCTCTCGCCGTGGAGATCGATGTGACAGGGGTGAGGACGACGTCCGCGCTCATGCCGCCAGACCGTGACGTCCGCGGAACGGGGCCGATCATCGGCGGGCCCGGCGGCATGGACGACCCCGCCGCCACATCGCCGGCCCGTCGGCACCGGGGGTGCGCCGTCGGGCTCACAGAAGCGCTGCCGATCACCCGCCACCTGCCGGATTCCGGGACGTCGACGCGTGCCGTGCCCTGGGTCGTGTGCCTCCCGGTCCGATGGCCGGGCCGTTGTCCACAGCCTCGTCGGACTGTCACTGCCCGCCAGTAGGGTGTGAGACATGGCCGACCCCTCCAGCTACCGCCCCAAGCCGGGACAGATCCCCGACTCTCCCGGGGTGTACAGGTTCCGTGACGAGCACCGCCGGGTGATCTACGTCGGAAAGGCGAAGAGCCTGCGCCAGCGCCTGGCGAACTACTTCCAGGACCTGGCGGGCCTCCACCCGCGCACCCGTTCCATGGTCACCACAGCGGCGTCCGTGGAGTGGACCGTGGTGTCCACGGAAATCGAGGCGCTTCAGCTGGAGTACTCCTGGATCAAGGAGTACGACCCCCGGTTCAACGTCAAGTACCGCGACGACAAGAGCTACCCGTACCTCGCGGTGACGATGAACGAGGAGTTCCCGCGGGTGCAGGTGATGCGCGGTCACAAGAAGAAGGGCGTGAGGTACTTCGGGCCGTACGCGCACGCGTGGGCGATCCGGGACACCGTCGACCTCCTCCTGCGTGTCTTCCCGGTCCGCACCTGCTCGGCCGGCGTCTTCAAGAACGCCTCCCGCACCGGCCGCCCCTGCCTGCTCGGCTACATCGGCAAGTGCTCCGCCCCGTGCGTGGGGCGCGTCTCCGACGAGGAGCACCGTGAACTGGCCGAGGAGTTCTGCGACTTCATGACCGGCCGCACGGGCACCTATCTGCGCCGTCTGGAGAAGCAGATGATGGAGGCGGCCGACGAGATGGAGTACGAGCGGGCCGCCCGCCTGCGCGACGACATCGAGGCCCTGAAGAAGGCCATGGAGAAGAACGCGGTCGTGCTCGCCGACGCGACCGACGCCGACCTCATCGCGGTCGCCGAGGACGAGCTCGAGGCGGCCGTGCAGATCTTCCACGTCCGCGGCGGCCGGGTGCGCGGCCAGCGCGGCTGGGTCACCGACAAGGTGGAGGAGATCACCACCGGCGCCCTCGTCGAGCACGCCCTTCAGCAGCTCTACGGCGAGGAGACCGGGGACGCCGTGCCCAAGGAGGTCCTCGTCCCGGCCCTGCCCGACCCGCTGGACCCGGTGCAGGAGTGGCTGACCGGCCGCCGCGGCTCGAACGTCTCCCTGCGCATCCCCCAGCGCGGCGACAAGCGCGCCCTCATGGAGACCGTCGAGCGCAACGCCCAGCAGGCGCTCGTCCTGCACAAGACCAAGCGCGCCTCCGACCTGACCACCCGCTCACGTGCGCTGGAGGAGATCGCCGACGCCCTCGACCTGGACAGCGCCCCGCTCAGGATCGAGTGCTACGACATCTCCCACCTCCAGGGCGACGACGTCGTGGCCTCCATGGTCGTCTTCGAGGACGGGCTGCAGCGCAAGAGCGAGTACCGCCGCTTCCAGATCAAGGGCTTCGAGGGCCAGGACGACGTCCGCTCCATGCACGAGGTCATCACCCGCCGCTTCAAGCGCTACCTCGCCGAGAAGGAGAAGACGGGCGAGTGGGCCGACGGTGACAACACGCTCGCCGACACCTCCGCCGAGCCCCTCACCACCACTTCCCCCGACACCCTCGCAGGCGGCCTCAAGGACGACGAGGGCCGCCCCAAGCGTTTCGCCTACCCGCCTCAGCTCGTCGTCGTGGACGGCGGACAGCCGCAGGTCGCGGCCGCCCAGCGGGCCCTGGACGAGCTCGGTATCGACGACATCGCCGTCTGCGGTCTCGCCAAGCGGCTGGAGGAGGTCTGGCTGCCCGGCCAGGACGACCCGGTCGTCCTGCCCCGCACCAGCGAGGGCCTCTATCTGCTCCAGCGCGTCCGGGACGAGGCCCACCGCTTCGCGATCACCTACCAGCGCACCAAGCGAGCCAAGCGTTTCCGGTCGAGCCCGTTGGACGACGTGCCCGGCCTCGGTGAGACTCGCAAGCAGGCGCTGATCAAGCACTTCGGTTCGGTGAAGAAGCTGCGATCCGCGACAATCGACCAGATCTGCGAGGTCCCCGGTATAGGCCGCAAGACGGCTGAGACGATCGCCGCGGCCCTCGCCCAGGCGGCCCCGGCCGCACCCGCCGTCAACACGGCGACTGGAGAGATCATGGAAGACGAGGAATCCGATACGACGGCGGAGACCTCGGGGGAGCCCGTGTCCGCGGGCGCCCCGGACGAACGACGGGGGCAGGAGAGATGAGCGAGCACGACACACAACCCACGGCCGACCGAGATCGACAGGCTCAGGAAACACATAAGAAGGGCAGCGAGGATCTCGCCCAGCAGGACGCACGCCAGGAAGACGGAGCACAGGTGAGTACGGGCATCGAGTCGGCCGGGGTCCCCGAAGCGGCCATCCCCGAGCTGGTGATCATCTCCGGCATGTCCGGAGCCGGCCGCTCGACGGCCGCCAAGTGTCTGGAGGACCTCGGCTGGTTCGTCGTCGACAACCTCCCGCCCGCGCTGATCCCCACCATGGTGGAGCTCGGCGCCCGCTCCCAGGGCAACGTGGCGCGGATCGCGGTGGTCGTCGACGTCCGTGGCCGCCGTTTCTTCGACAACCTCCGCGAGTCGCTCTCCGACCTCGACACCAGAGGTGTGACACGCCGGATCGTCTTCCTGGAGTCCTCGGACGACGCCCTGGTTCGCCGCTTCGAGTCGGTGCGCCGCCCGCACCCCCTCCAGGGCGACGGCCGTATCGTCGACGGCATCGCGGCCGAGCGCGAGCTCCTGCGCGAGCTGCGCGGCGACGCCGACCTGGTGATCGACACCTCCAGCCTCAACGTGCACGAGCTGCGGGCCAAGATGGACGCCCAGTTCGCCGGCGAGGAGGAGCCCGAGCTGCGGGCCACGGTGATGTCCTTCGGCTTCAAGTACGGCCTCCCGGTCGACGCCGACCTGGTCGTGGACATGCGGTTCCTGCCCAACCCGCACTGGGTCCCGGAGCTGCGCCCCTTCACCGGCCTCAACGAGGAGGTGTCGGCGTACGTCTTCAACCAGCCCGGCGCGAAGGAGTTCATCGACCGCTACTCCGAACTGCTCCAGCTCATCGCGGCCGGCTACCGCCGCGAGGGCAAGCGGTACGTGACCATCGCGGTCGGCTGCACCGGCGGCAAGCACCGCTCGGTCGCCACATCCGAGAAGCTCGCGGCGCGCCTGGCCTCCCAGGGCGTGGAGACGGTGGTCGTACACCGGGACATGGGACGGGAATGACGGGACGTACTCCGCGGCTGAGCAGGTTGCGCCGGGCCGTGCCCGAGTCGCGTGCCGCCCGGCCCGTCGAGGCCAAGGGCGCGAGGCCCCGCCGCCGTGGCACCCAGCCGAAGGTCGTGGCACTCGGCGGCGGCATGGGTCTGTCCGCCTCGCTCGCCGCGCTGCGCCGGATCACCGGCGACCTCACCGCCGTCGTCACCGTGGCGGACGACGGCGGCTCCAGCGGCCGCCTGCGCGACGAGCTGGGCGTGCTCCCGCCCGGTGACCTGCGCAAGGCGCTGGCCGCGCTGTGCGGCGACGACGACTGGGGACAGACCTGGGCCCGCGTCATCCAGCACCGCTTCCACTCCAAGGGCGACCTGCACGACCATGCGGTCGGCAATCTGCTGATCGTCGCCCTGTGGGAGCAGCTGGGTGACCACGTCCAGGCCCTCGACCTGGTCGGCAAGCTGCTCGGCGCGCACGGGCGTGTGCTGCCCATGTCCGCCGTACCGCTGGAGCTCCAGGCCCTGGTCAAGGGACACGACCCGGACCAGCCCGAGGCCGTGGACACCGTCCGTGGTCAGGCCAACGTCGCCCTCACCCCCGGTGAGGTGCAGTCGGTGCACGTCGTACCGTCCGACCCGCCCGCCGTGCCGGAGGCCGTCGCCGCCGTCCGGGACGCGGACTGGGTGGTGCTCGGCCCCGGTTCCTGGTTCTCCTCCGTCATCCCGCATCTGCTCGTGCCGGAACTCCTGGACGCCCTCATCGAGACGAAGGCGCGCCGGGTACTCTCCCTGAACCTCGCCCCGCAGCCGGGAGAAACCGAAGGCTTCTCACCGCAGCGTCATTTGGAGGTTTTGGGACGACACGCCCCTAAACTCGCCCTGGACGTGGTGCTGGCCGACGAGGCCGCCGTGCCGGACCGGGATGTGCTCACCGAGGCCGCCAAGCGGCTCGGTGCCGCGGTCGAGCTGGCCCCGGTGGCCCGGACGGACGGGACGCCCCGGCACGACCCGGAGCTGCTCGCCGCCGCGTACGACCGTATTTTTCGGATGCATGGAAGGATCGGCCCATGGCGATGACGGCAGCGGTGAAGGATGAGATCTCCCGGCTCCCCGTCACCCGGACCTGCTGCAGAAAGGCGGAGGTCTCCGCCATTCTGCGGTTCGCCGGCGGCCTCCACCTGGTCAGCGGGCGCATCGTGATCGAGGCGGAGCTGGACACCGCGATGGCGGCCCGCCGCCTCAAGCGGGACATCCTGGAGATCTTCGGCCACAGCTCCGAGCTGATCGTGATGGCGCCGGGCGGGCTGCGCCGCGGCTCGCGCTACGTCGTACGCGTGGTCGCGGGCGGTGACCAGCTGGCCCGCCAGACCGGCCTGGTCGACGGGCGCGGCCGCCCGATCCGCGGTCTGCCCCCGCAGGTGGTCTCCGGGGCCACCTGTGACGCCGAGGCCGCCTGGCGCGGTGCCTTCCTGGCGCACGGCTCGCTCACCGAGCCCGGCCGCTCGTCCTCCCTCGAAGTGACCTGCCCGGGCCCCGAGGCCGCGCTCGCCCTGGTCGGCGCGGCCCGCAGGCTGTCGATCGCCGCCAAGGCCCGCGAGGTGCGCGGCGTGGACCGCGTGGTCGTCCGGGACGGCGACGCGATCGGCGCCCTGCTGACCCGGCTCGGCGCGCACGAGTCGGTGCTGGCCTGGGAGGAGCGCCGGATGCGCCGCGAGGTCCGCGCCACGGCGAACCGGCTCGCCAACTTCGACGACGCCAATCTCCGGCGTTCCGCGCGCGCGGCCGTCGCCGCCGGAGCCCGGGTCCAGCGTGCCCTGGAGATCCTCGGCGAGGAGGTCCCCGAGCACCTCGCCGCCGCCGGACGTCTGCGCATGGAGCACAAGCAGGCCTCCCTCGAAGAGCTGGGCGCGCTCGCCGACCCGCCGCTGACCAAGGACGCCGTCGCCGGCCGGATCCGCCGCCTGCTGGCCATGGCCGACAAGCGGGCCCAGGACCTCGGCATTCCGGGCACGGAGGCCAACCTCAGCGAGGATCTGGCGGACAACCTCGTGGGCTGACCTGAAAGATCGTCAAGGTGCCGGTGCCGACGTCCACTTGGGACGTCGGCACCGGTGTTTGTCAGTCTTTGCGGCACTCTTGACTGAGCCGTGAAGTGGCATGAGCCTGGCAGTCATTCGTCACTGTGGCGAATCACTGCTAGGGGGGTTCATGAGACACAGAGCGAGATCGATCCTCGCTGTCGGCGCGCTCCTGATAGGCGGAGCGAGCATCGCACCCATCGCCCAGGCCCAGCAAGAAAGTGCGCAGGACACCGACCCGAACGAGGTCAAGGTCTTCCGCGCCGAGGTCACCAAGAAGCAGATACCCCTGCTGCTGGAGGCCGGCCAGGACGGGCACGAACTCAGTGAGCAGGCGCCCGAGAAGGGCACGGCCACCGTCGAGGTCTACCTCACCGACGACCAGGCCGGGAAGCTGGAGAAGAAGGGCGTCGAGCTCACCGAGCACGATCTGTCCGCCAAGGCCGAGGACCGCACCGCGAAGGCCGCCGAGGGCGTGTACCGCCCGTACAGCGGAAGCGGTGGCCTCAAGGAGGAGATCGTCCGGACCGGGCAGGAGAACCCCGGCCTCACCAAGGTCGTCTCCATCGGCAAGACGGTCGGCGGACAGGACATCCTGGCGCTCAAGCTCACGAAGAACGCCAAGAAGACCAAGGACGGCTCCAAGCCCGCCGTCCTCTACATGTCCAACCAGCACGCGCGCGAGTGGATCACGCCGGAGATGACCCGGCGCCTGATGCACCACTACCTGGACAACTACAAGACGGACAAGCGCATCAAGAAGATCGTCGACTCGACCGAGCTGTGGTTCGTCCTCTCGGCCAACCCCGACGGTTACGACTACACGTTCCAGGACCCCGGCAACCGCCTGTGGCGCAAGAACCTGCGGGACATCAACGGCGACGGTGCCATCAGCACCGGTGACGGCGTCGACCTCAACCGCAACTTCGCCTACAAGTGGGGTTACGACGACGAGGGTTCGTCCCCGAACCCCACCAGCGAGACCTACCGTGGCGCGTCCCCGGCCTCCGAGCCCGAGACCAAGGCGATCGACGCCTTCCAGAAGCGCATCGACTTCACCTACGGCATCAACTACCACTCCGCCGCCGAACTTCTCCTCTACGGCGTCGGCTGGCAGGTGGCCACCGACACCCCGGACGACGTCCTCTACAAGGCGCTCGCCGGCACCCCGGACAACTCCGCGATCCCCGGCTACCACCCGCAGGTCTCCTCGGAGCTGTACACCACCAACGGCGAGGCGGACGGCCACGCGTCGAACGTCAACGGCCTGGCGATGTTCACGCCCGAGATGTCGACCTGCCAGACCGCGTCGAACATCGACCCGAACGACCAGTGGAACGCCGGGGACTGCCAGTCGGTCTTCAACTTCCCGGACGACGAGAAGCTGATCCAGGACGAGTTCGCCAAGAACATCCCGTTCGCGCTCTCGGTCGCCGAGTCCGCCGCCAGGCCCGACCAGCCCAAGTCCTCGGTCGGCCTGAGCGCCGCCGACTTCACCCCGGCCCCCTTCACCACGTCGTACTCCCGCGGCGCCGACCAGAAGGTCTCCGTCGTCGCACGCAAGTCCGTGCGCGACAAGGAGCTCAAGTACCGCGTCAACGGCGGCCGGACGCACGACATGGCGCTGAGGCCCTGGAAGGGCGGCGAGACGTACGGCGGTGAGGACAACCTCTACTTCGACGAGTACCGCGCCAAGGTCGCCGACGGCGACGTCGGCGACAAGGTCGAGGTGTGGTTCACCGGCGAGACGAGGAGCGGAAAGCCCGTCTCCAGCGCGCACTTCACGTACACGGTCGCCGAACGGCCGCGCGCCGACGTCCTCGTCGTCGCCGAGGAAGGCGCCACCGCCACCCACGCGCAGAAGTACGTCGACGCACTCAAGGCCAACGGCCACCGGGCGATCGTCTGGGACGTCGCCGCACAGGGAGCGCCCGACGCGCTCGGCGTGCTGGGCCACTTCGACACCGTCGTCCACTACACGGGCGCGAACGTCCCGGGCAACGCCACCCAGCTCGAACTGCGCGCCTACCTCAACGAGGGCGGCAAGCTGATCGAGGCGGGCGAACAGGCCGGCGGCGCCGTCGACCTCGGCGACGGCACCCCGTCGGACGACTTCAGCCAGTACTACCTGGGCGCCTACTCCCGTACGTCAGTCCCCGGGGCCACGGGCTTCAACGGCTCGGGTGAACTCGGCAGCTTCACCGGCGCGCTCGGTGACGCCACCGGCAACCCGCTCGACAAGGCGGGGACCTACAGCGTCACCTCGGACGAGCTGCCCGCCGACCAGTACCCGCAGTTCGCCAGCGCGGGAGCCGGCCAGTTCGCCGGGACCGTCAACCCGTACGGCCCGTACGCCGGTTCCTCCATGGTGGCCGCCGTCCACACCGACGACGCCTACAAGCGGCTGACCAGGACCGTCGACCTCACCGGGGTGACCGCGGCCCAGAAGCCCACCCTGCGCACCCAGTTGCTGTGGGACGTCGAGCCCGGCTACGACAACGTCCTGGTCGAGGCCCACACCACCGGGGCCGAGGACTGGACGACCCTCCCCGAGGCGAACGGCGCCACCAGCACCACCGTGCCCGCCGACTGCGAGGCGGGGTTCTACGCGGGCGAGCACCCCTGGCTGAACCACTACCTGACCGTGGCCACGAGCGGATGCACCGCGAGCGGCACCAGCGGCCAGTGGAACGCCTTCACCGGTGCCTCCGAGGGCTGGAAGCAGGTCGAGTTCGACCTGAGCGCGTACGCCGGGAAGTCGGTCGAGATCTCGATCGCCTACGTCACCGACCCGAGCAGCGGCGGTCACGGCGTCCTCGCCGACGAGACCGCGCTCGTCGTCGGCGGCACGGCCACCGAGACCGAGGGATTCGAGACATCGCTCGGCGCCTGGAGCGTCACCGGACCGCCCGCGGGCAGCCCGGCCGTCCTCAAGGACTGGACGCGCACCGGCACGCTGTTCCAGACGTACGGTGCGACCACCACGGACGACACGGTGCTGCTGGGCTTCGGCCTGGAACACGTCACCGCGGCGGCCGACCGGAAGGCGCTCATCGGAAAGGCCCTCGACTCACTTGACGACTGACACGCCGAGGTCAACCGCGTACGACGCAGGGTGACCAAATCGAGTGATCCGGCTTTCATGGCGGGGCGGTCCGTACCCCTACTGGCGGGTACGGGCCGCCGTGCCGTGTATGAGGCGTCTGAATGTCACCACGGCGGCTTCAGAGAGGTAGGGTCGTAGGCGGTCGGGGACATCCCAAACAGAGCTCGCCGGCACCGCATGGCCGGCGTACCAACGAGGAGATCGGTTCGTGACGATCCGCGTAGGCATCAACGGCTTCGGTCGTATCGGTCGCAACTACTTCCGCGCGCTGCTGGAGCAGGGTGCTGACATCGAGATCGTGGCTGTCAACGACCTGGGTGACACCGCGACCACCGCCCACCTGCTGAAGTACGACACCATCCTGGGCCGCCTCAAGGCCGAGGTGTCGCACACCGCCGACACCATCACCGTCGACGGGCACACCATCAAGGTCCTGTCCGAGCGCAACCCCGCCGACATCCCGTGGGGCGAGCTGGGCGTCGACATCGTCATCGAGTCGACGGGCATCTTCACGAAGAAGGCCGACGCCGCCAAGCACCTCGCCGGCGGCGCCAAGAAGGTCCTCATCTCGGCTCCGGCCAAGGACGAGGACATCACCATCGTGATGGGCGTCAACCAGGACAAGTACGACGCGGCCAACCACCACGTCATCTCGAACGCCTCCTGCACCACCAACTGTGTGGCGCCGATGGCCAAGGTCCTCGACGAGAACTTCGGCATCGTCAAGGGTCTGATGACGACGGTCCACGCGTACACCAACGACCAGCGCATCCTGGACTTCCCGCACTCGGACCTGCGTCGCGCCCGCGCCGCCGCCGAGAACATCATCCCGACCACCACCGGTGCCGCCAAGGCCACCGCGCTGGTCCTCCCGCAGCTCAAGGGCAAGCTCGACGGCATCGCGATGCGCGTCCCGGTCCCGACCGGCTCGGCCACCGACCTGGTCGTGCAGCTGCAGCGCGAGGTCACCAAGGACGAGGTCAACGCCGCGTTCAAGAAGGCGTCCGAGGACGGCGACCTGGCGGGCTACCTGTCGTACACCGAGGACCCGATCGTCTCCTCGGACATCGTCAGCGACCCGGCCTCCTGCACCTTCGACTCCTCCCTGACCATGGTCCAGGAGGGCAACTCGGTGAAGATCCTCGGCTGGTACGACAACGAGTGGGGCTACTCCAACCGCCTCGTCGACCTCACGGTCTTCGTCGGCAACCAGCTCTGATATATCCAGAGCAGGCGCATTGATGTGAGTCAGGGCTCGGGCGGCGCAGGGACGCGCCGTCCGAGCCCTGACGCGCGTGCAGAACAGACCTGTTGGATCACGAGCGCTTCCGAGCGATCACGAGCGATCACGAGCCCTCCTCAGGAGTCCCCTTCATGAAGACGATCGACGAACTTCTCGCCGAAGGCGTCGCCGGCAAGCGGGTCTTCGTCCGCGCCGACCTGAACGTGCCGCTGGACGGCACCACGATCACCGACGACGGCCGTATCCGCGCCGTCCTGCCCACCGTCAAGGCGCTGGCCGAGGCGGGCGCCCGGGTGGTCGTCGCCTCGCACCTGGGCCGCCCCAAGGGCGCCCCGGACCCCGCCTTCTCCCTCGCCCCGGCCGCCGCGCGCCTCGGCGAACTCCTCGGCGCCGACGTGGCGTTCGCGACCGACACGGTCGGCGAGTCCGCCCAGGCCGTGGTCGCGGGCCTCGCCGACGGCCAGGTCGCGGTCGTCGAGAACCTCCGCTTCAACGCCGGCGAGACCAGCAAGGACGACGCCGAGCGCGGCGCCTTCGCCGAGCAGCTCGCCGCCCTCGCCGACGTCTACGTCGGTGACGGCTTCGGCGCGGTGCACCGGGGGCACGCCTCGGTGTACGACCTTCCGGCCAAGCTGCCGCACTACGCGGGCCACCTCATCGCCACCGAGGTTTCCGTCCTCAAGAAGCTCACCGAGGACGTCAAGCGGCCGTACGTCGTCGCGCTCGGCGGCGCCAAGGTGTCCGACAAGCTCGCCGTCATCGACCAGCTGCTCGGCAAGGCCGACCGGCTGCTCATCGGCGGCGGCATGGCGTACACCTTCCTCAAGGCCAAGGGGTACGAGGTCGGCATCTCCCTGCTCCAGGCGGACCAGATCCCGGCCGTCACGGAGTACATGGAGCGCGCCGAGAAGCTGGGCGTGGAACTGGTGCTCCCCGTCGACGTCCTGGTCGCCGGGGAGTTCCCGGATCTGAAGACCAAGGCTCCGGCCAACCCCACGACCGTCGCCGCGGACGCCATCCCCGCCGACCAGGAGGGCCTGGACATCGGTCCGGAGACCCGCAAGCTGTACGCCTCGAAGCTCGCCGACGCCGCCACCGTCTTCTGGAACGGTCCGATGGGCGTCTTCGAGCACCCCGACTACGCCCAGGGCACCGTCGCGGTCGCCCAGGCCCTCATCGACTCGGACGGCTTCACCGTCGTCGGCGGCGGTGACTCCGCCGCGGCCGTGCGCACGCTCGGCTTCGACGAGAACGCGTTCGGTCACATCTCGACCGGTGGCGGCGCCTCCCTCGAATACCTCGAGGGCAAGACGCTCCCCGGCCTCGCCGCACTGGAGGACTGACCCTTTATGAGCACGCGCACGCCGCTGATGGCGGGCAACTGGAAGATGAACCTCAACCACCTCGAGGCCATCGCCCACGTCCAGAAGCTCGCCTTCGCCCTCGCGGACAAGGACTACGACGCCGTCGAGGTCGCCGTCCTGCCGCCCTTCACCGACCTGCGCTCCGTGCAGACCCTGGTCGACGGCGACAAGCTGAAGATCAAGTACGGCGCCCAGGACATCTCGGCACACGACTCCGGTGCCTACACCGGCGAGATCTCCGGTCCGATGCTGGCCAAGCTGAAGTGCACGTACGTGGCCATCGGTCACTCCGAGCGCCGCCAGTACCACGCCGAGACCGATGAGATCGTCAACGCCAAGGTCAAGGCCGCCTACAAGCACGGCCTGACCCCGATCCTGTGCGTCGGCGAGGAACTGGAGGTCCGCGAGGCGGGCAACCATGTCTCCCACACCCTCGCCCAGGTCGAGGGCGGTCTGAAGGACCTCCCGGCCGAGCAGGCCGAGACGATCGTGATCGCCTACGAGCCCGTCTGGGCCATCGGAACCGGCAAGGTCTGCGGCGCCGAGGACGCCCAGGAGGTCTGCGCCGCCATCCGCGGCAAGATCGCCGAGCTGTACACCCAGGAGCTGGCCGACAAGGTCCGCATCCAGTACGGCGGCTCCGTGAAGTCGGGCAACGTCGCCGAGATCATGGCCCAGGCCGACATCGACGGCGCTCTGATCGGCGGCGCGTCGCTGGACGCCGACGAGTTCGTCAAGATCGTGCGCTTCCGCGACCAGTGAGTATGCGGTAGCGGAGATCCGTCGTACCCTTGCGGGGGCGCAGCCAGGTGCTGTGCCCCCGTCGTCCATCCGAATCCGAGGAAGTTGGTCCAGCCGTGGTTATGGGGTTCTCCATCGCCCTGATCGTCTTCAGCCTGCTGCTGATGCTGCTGGTGCTGATGCACAAGGGGAAGGGCGGCGGCCTCTCCGACATGTTCGGTGGCGGCATGCAGTCGTCCGTCGGCGGCTCCTCGGTCGCCGAGCGCAACCTCGACCGGATCACCGTGGTGGTCGGTCTGCTGTGGTTCGCGTGCATTGTCGTGCTCGGCATCCTGATGAAGGTGAACAACTGACCGGCACGCACAATCCGCACGTAAGGCCCCATGTTCGGTACGCGCAGCTGAGCGCGGCCTATCATGGGGCTTGCGTCTAGGTGTGAGGGCTCTGTAACTCCAATCACTGGACGCGCGTTGGGCCTTACGTAGACTGAGGCGCTCGCAGCGAAGCGAAACGCCGACTCGCTTTGCGGCACCATCACGCAGGGAGTTACGACCGTGGCAAGTGGCAACGCGATCCGAGGAAGCCGGGTCGGGGCGGGGCCGATGGGCGAGGCCGAGCGCGGCGAGTCCGCGCCGCGTCTCCGCATCTCCTTCTGGTGCTCCAACGGGCACGAGACGCAGCCCAGCTTCGCCAGCGACGCGCAGGTTCCCGAAACCTGGGACTGCCCGCGCTGCGGCTTCCCCGCCGGACAGGACCGGGACAACCCGCCGGACCCGCCGCGCACCGAGCCCTACAAGACGCACCTGGCGTATGTACGGGAACGACGCAGTGACGCTGACGGCGAGGCGATCCTCGCCGAGGCACTCGCCAAACTGCGGGGCGAAATCTAGGAGTTGAGGTCCGGCCGGGCACCTGAGGGTGTCCGGCCGGACCTGTATGACACACCGGCCCACCGCCCGTGGACTCCCGCTCCGAGGCCGATTGTCAGTGGCGCCCTCTACGGTTTGTGAATCGATCTTCTGCATCGATGGACCGAGGGGGAGTTGTGACGGCGATGGGCACGGCGGGGGTGTGCGCGCCCGCATGGCGCGGAGGGTTCGGACGGCTGTGGACCGCCGCCGTGCTCTCCAGCTTCGGTGACTCCCTGCGTACGGCCGCCCTGCCGCTGATCGCCGTGACGCTGACGGACCGGCCGCTGCTGATCGCCGCGGTCACCGCCTGTGGCTATCTGCCGTGGATCCTCTTCGGACTGCTCGGCGGCGCCGTCGCCGATCGGGTGGACCAGCGACGCGCGATGTGGACGGTGGACGCGTTACGAGCCCTGCTGGTCGGCGCGTTCGCGGTGGCCGTGGCCCTCGGACACGCCTCGATCGGGCTGCTCGTCGCGCTGGCCTTCACCCTGACCGCACTCCAGACCCTGTTCGACAACGCGGCCACCTCCCTGCTCCCGGTCCTGGTGCACCGTGACGCCCTCGGCAGTGCGAACGCCCGCCTGATGACCGGCCAGCGCATCGCCGGCGGACTGGTCGGCGGGCCGGTCGTGCCGGCGCTGCTGGCAGCGGGAGCCGCCGTTCCCTTCGCGGCCGACGCCGGCACCTACGTGGTGGCGGCTCTGCTGGTGGCGTCGCTGCGGATCGAGGCGCCCAAGCGGAAGCCGGCCCCGGCGGGCAGCACCCTGCGCCGGGAGATCGCGGAGGGACTGCGCACCCTGTGGCGAGACCGGGCCCTGCGCGGTCTGTGCGCCGCCACCGCCCTGTGCAACATCGGCATGGGAGCCCAGCTCGCCACGCTGGTCGTCCTGGTCACCGGATGGCTGGGCGCCGGCCCAGTTGGATACGCGGCGGCGGGTGCCGCGTTCACCGTCGGCGGCCTGGCCGGGGGAGTGGCGAACGGCCGGATCGTGAAGCGGCTGGGCGCCGTCCGGGCCGTGCTGCTCGCCGGTGCGGTGCAGATCGCGGCACTCGTCGTCATGGGCACCGTGCGCAGTCTGGCCGTGCTGGTGGCCGCCCTGGGCGTGTTCGGGCTCATGGGCATGGTGTGGAACGTCAACACGACGACGCTCATGCAGCAGCGCAGCCCCGCCGGGCTGCTCGGCAGAGTCGCCTCGGCCTTCCGGACCCTGGCCTTCGCCGGGGTGCCGCTCGGTGCCCTGCTGGGCGGTGCCGTCGCCACCGCCTGGGGCCTCAACACCCCGCCCCTGCTCACGGCGGCCTTCTTCGTGCTGGCCCTCGGCGCGCTGATACCTGTGCGCAAGCCGGACGTACCTGTTGTTGCGCCGGACGACGACGCCACGACGGCTCGCGCCGCGCGCTGATCAATTAGGTTGGAACAGCTGGGACAGGCACGAAAGAAGGCTGAAGTCGGACATGAACGCAGACGGCCGTACCAGGCTCAACCAGACGCCCGAGTGGACCGCGCTGGCCAAGCACCGCGAGGAACTCGGCGAAGTGCGGCTGCGGGAGCTGTTCGCCGCCGACCCGGGCCGCGGTGCGGGGTACACGTTGCAGGTCGGCGACCTGCACATCGACTACTCCAAGCACCTCGTCACCGACGAGACGCTGCGGCTGCTGCGCGAGCTGGCCGCCGCGACCGACGTGTTCGGGCTGCGGGACGCCATGTTCCGCGGCGAGAAGATCAACACCACCGAGGGCCGCGCCGTGCTGCACACCGCGCTGCGCGCACCGCGTGACGCGGTGATCGAGGTCGACGGGGAGAACGTCGTCCCGGGAGTGCACGCCGTCCTCGACAAGATGGCCGACTTCGCCGAGCGGGTCCGCTCCGGTGCCTGGACCGGCCACACCGGCAAGCGCATCAGGAACGTCGTCAACATCGGCATCGGCGGATCCGACCTCGGCCCCGCCATGGCCTACGAGGTGCTGCGCGGCTACACCGACCGCGGCCTCACCGTCCGCTTCGTGTCGAACGTCGACGGCGCCGACCTGCACGAGGCGACGCACGACCTGGACGCGGCGGAGACGCTGTTCATCATCGCCTCGAAGACCTTCACCACCATCGAGACGATCACCAACGCCACCTCGGCCCGCAACTGGCTCCTCACCGAGCTGGACGCCGGACCGGAGGCCGTCGCCAAGCACTTCGTCGCGCTGTCGACGAACGGCCAGAAGGTCGCCGACTTCGGTATCGACACGGCCAACATGTTCGAGTTCTGGGACTGGGTCGGCGGACGCTACTCCTACGACTCGGCGATCGGCCTGTCGCTGATGATCGCCATCGGGCCGGACAACTTCCGGGAGATGCTCGACGGCTTCCGGACCGTGGACGAGCACTTCCGCACCGCGCCCGCCGAGTCCAACGTGCCGCTGCTGCTCGGCCTGTTGGGCATCTGGTACGGCAACTTCCACGACGCCCAGTCGCACGCGGTGCTGCCGTACAGCCACTACCTGTCGAAGTTCACGGCGTATCTCCAGCAGCTGGACATGGAGTCCAACGGCAAGTACGTCGGCCGGGACGGGCGGGAGGTCGACTGGCAGACCGGGCCGATCGTGTGGGGCACGCCGGGCACCAACGGTCAGCACGCGTACTACCAGCTGATCCACCAGGGCACCAAGCTGATCCCGGCGGACTTCATCGGCTTCGCCGAGCCGGTCGCCGAGATGAGCGACGAACTCAAAGCGCAGCACGACCTGTTGATGGCGAACTTCTTCGCCCAGACGCAGGCGCTGGCGTTCGGCAAGACGCCGGAGGAGGTGCGCGCGGAGGGGGTGCCGGAGGCGCTGGTGACCCACAAGACGTTCAAGGGCGACCACCCGACGACCACGATCCTCGCGCGGGAGCTGACTCCGTCCGTGCTCGGTCAGCTCATCGCGCTGTACGAGCACAAGGTGTTCGTGCAGGGCGCGGTGTGGAACATCGACTCCTTCGACCAGTGGGGCGTCGAACTCGGCAAGGTCCTCGCCAAGCGGGTCGAGCCCGCGCTGACCGAGGGCGCCGAGGTGCCGGGTCTTGACGCGTCGACGCGGGCGCTGGTCGCGAAGTACCGGGAGCTGCGCGGCCGGCGGTGACCGGGGCGGCTTGGGATCGCTGAGGCGGGAGGCGGGCGGCGCGTGATCGTCCGCTTCCCGTAGACTCCCTCGCTGCTCATGACAAAGATCACTCGGGGGAGTGCAAGTTGACGTCTCCACAGGGGAGTTGGACCGGAGGTGCCCTCACCGTCCGGTCGTTCCTGAAGCCTCATCATGTCGCGCGGGCGGTGTTCCATCCGACCTGGATCCCGGAGTCGCTGGATCCGTCGGTGGACGCGCTCAAGAAGGCGCGCGTCATCGCGGGCGCGGTCGCGGCGTTCGGGGTCTACACCTTCGTCGAGGGCGGCTTCGCGTTCGACGAGATGTTGAACAACGCGGCGACCGCGTGTGTCGTCCTGTTGTTCGTCACGCCGCTCACGGTAGGAGTGATGCTCCACCTGTGGCGGCGTTCCGGCGCCGGCACGGTGGGGCAGCTGCGAGAGCCGTTGATCAGGTCGCTGAAGCTGTTGCTGCTGTTCATCGGCTCGGCGTTCGGGACGGTACTGGTCTTCCGGCTGGGCGATGCCTTCGGGACCCTCGGGGGCCTGCTGGTCAGCCTCGTGGGGCTCTGGCTTGCCTTCTTCGTGATCGCCGGCGCCTACCGGATCTCCGGCAATTTCTTCGGCACCGCGGTCGTGCACCGCTGTCTGCCGCCGCTGCTCGCCTCCGTGACGAGCTGGCTCATGGCCATCCCCGATCTCGTGACGGGCGATTTGCACGGCCTCGGCCTCGCCCTGGGCTTCGTCTTCATCCTGGGCGCACCGATCACGGTCACGGCCATCGCCCTGCTGGAGATGGGCCGGCTCAGAAGCCGGTACGGCATACGGCTGGCGGCCCACCCGGCCACCCTGCCGCCCATTCCGGCACCGACCCCGCCGCCGTACGCGCCCAACGGGTTCGTGCCACCGCAGGTCAACCCGTACGCGCCGCCGGCCGGGAACCCCTGCGGTCCGCCGCAGGGCAACCTGTACGCGCCGGGTCCGCAGAACCCGTACCACCCCCGGTAGTCCCCCTCGGTCAGGCGACCGCGCTCAGGGTGTCCGCGAGGCGGCGGCGGGCCGCGCGGGAGGCCGGCACGGCGGCGAGGGCGGCTGCCCCGGCGACCGCCGCCACGCCGAGCAGCAGCAGGAGAGCGACGGGTGGCCCCTGGGCGATCCCGGCGCCGATACCGCTCGATCGGCCCTGGGCGTCGATCAGCCAGTGCGCGAGGGGTGCGCCGAGGGTCGTGGCGATGACGACCGCGGCCAGGGCGGTGCAGGCGGTGGACGTGACGGTGATCGCGGTGATCTGCCGCGGGGACAGTCCGATGGCCTTCAGGGCCAGCAGGTCACGTTCGCTCTCGCGGACGGTGCCGCCGATCGCGGTGAGCAGTTCGATGAGCCCGATGAGGGCCAGGACGACGATCAGGCCGACAACGACTCCGCGCAGGGGTGAGAGCCCGTCGGCGGGGTTGGGCACGGCGTGGACGTCCAGGCTGCCGTGCCCGGCTGCGGAGAGTCGGTCGGCGACCCGGGCGGGGTCGGCTCCCGGGGTGAGTCGTAGCTCGTAGAGGGTGGGGCCGAGACCGGGACCGTTCTCGCTGAGGGTGTCGAGGGAGGTGGAGATGACCCGGCCGGCGTTCTCCGGTTCGATGCTGCGGCCCACGATGTGCAGGATCTGCGGCTGGTCGCCGACCGTCATCCGCACCCAGTCGCCGACCCGCACGTCCAGCAGCTCCAGCAGTCCCTGCCCGGCCACCGCCTCGTCGCGGCCCTGGGCCGGGCGGCCCTCGGCCAGGGTGTACGGGTAGGGGTCCGTGTGGGTGCCGAGACCGCGCAGGGCGATCGTGGCGGTCTGGCCCGGGACCAGGGCGGCCACCTCGACGCCCGGGTAGGCGGCGGCGACCTGAGGGTCGCGTTCCAGCAGGGCGCGGGTGTCACTTTCGGGGAGACCGGAATCGGTGTGGACGGTGAGGGCGGTCGGCAGGCCGATCTGTTCGGGTCGGCTGTCGAACCGCTCGATCGTGGTCCATGCGCCCATCGCCACCACGATCAGCAGCAGCGGCAGCGCGAGCCGGGCGACCGTCGCCAGGGACCGCGGGCGGCGGGTGAAGGCCCGGTGCCAGCCCAGTACCAGCGCGGGCGGAAGCCGTAGCCCGAGCGCGCCGCGCGCCACCCCCGAGAGCCGCCCGCCGAGCGGAGCCGCGGGCCGCGGCACCGGCACCGGGGGCACCCGCCCCGCCCGCCAAGCCGCGAGCCCCGTGGTCGCACCGATGAACAGCACCGCCCCGACCGGCACCACGACCAGCGCCAGGGTGTGTCCCGGCAGCCCCTGCCAGACCCCGACCGCGTCCCCCAGCCGTCCCGGAATGCGGCTGCCGAGCGCCTGGAGGACGGCTGCGGCGGCCACCGCGCCCAGCAGGGCGTAGGCCAGGTGCTGGAGCAGGAAGACGCGGACCACCTGACCCGGTGTGAAGCCGATCGCCTTGAGCACCGAGATGTCCCGCAGATGCCCGCGGATCCGGGTGCCGATCGCCCCGTGCACGGCGAGCCCGGCGGCGACCAGCGCGCCCAGCCCGAACAGGCCCAGCACCTGCCCGAGCAGCCGGTTGTCGCCCTGTGCCTCGGCCCGTCCCTGCTTCCAGGTGGAGACCTCGCTGACCGCGCCGGCGCCGAGGACGGTCACGGCGCGTTGGACTGCGTAGTCCGTGTCGTCGGGGTTGGTCAGCCGTAGCCCGATGACCTGCCCGCCCGGGTCGCGCACGGCGGACGGCGGAGCCCAGACGAGGCCCGGCTGCTCGCCCGGCCGGTAGCGTGGCTCGGCGCTGTCGGCGACGCCGAGCACGGTCAGGCTCCGGTCGGTGCCGGGCAGGGTGAGGGTGTCGCCGGGGGCGGCCAGCAGGGCGCGGGCCAAGCGGGTCTCCAGGACCACGCCGTCGGGGTTCGCGGGGTCCAGCCAGTGGCCGGAGGTGAGCAGGGGGCGGCCCACGGTGGGGCGCTCGGGAGTGCCGCGCAGTTCGACGGAGGCACGGGTTCCGCGGGAGGCGAGGGTGGTGGAAGAGGTCGGGTAGGGGCCCGCGACGGCGTCGACGCCGTCGAGGTCGGCCAGCTTCCCGGTGTCGGCGGAGGGGCCGGTGTGCAGCCATACATGCGCGCCGTGCGCCTGGGTGAAGACGCGCTGCCAGGGGTTGGTGGCGTAGCCGAAGAGGGCCGTGGCCAGCAACAGGGAGACGACGATGCCGGCCGTGGCGAGCACGAGGAACAGCGCTTCGCCGCGGTGCGTGCGCAGATCGGAGTGCGCCCAGCGCAGGGTGGCCCGCATCTCAGTCCCGGAGCTCCAGCACACCGGATATCCCGGTGCGGCGTGGCGGCGTGCCCGCGTCCAGCTCGGCGTCGTCGGCGATCCGGCCGTCGAAGAAGCTGATCACCCGGTCCGCCGCGCTCGCCAGCCGGGCGTCATGAGTGACCAGCACGATCGTCTGGCCGCGCTGGTGGAAGCGGGACAGCAGCCGCATCACCTCGCGGGTGCCCTTGCTGTCCAGGCTGCCCGCGGGCTCGTCGGCCAGCAGCAGCGGCGGGCGGTTGACCAGGGCTCGGGCCAGCGCGACCCGCTGCTGCTCGCCACCGGACAGCTCGCCCGGCATGCTCCGCTCCTTGCCCGTCAGGCCCAGCTCGGCCAGCAGCTCCGCCCGCTCGGCGCGCGCCCGCTTCGGCGGGACGCCGGCCAATAGGGCGGGCAGCTCGACGTTGTCGGCGACGGAAAGGTCGGAGACCAGGTTGAAGAACTGGAAGACGATCCCTATGCGCTTCCTGCGCTCGACCGCCCAGCGGGCCTCGCTCCACCGGTCCGCGCACTCGCCGTCCAGCCAGATGCTCCCGCTGTCCGGGCGCTGAAGCCCGCCCAGCAGATGCAGCAAAGTCGACTTACCGGCACCGGACGGGCCGGTGACCGCCACGAACTCGCCCTGCCGCACGGAAAGATCCACGCCCCGCACGGCATGCGCCGGAGCGCCCTCGCCGTGATGCGTCTTGACCAGGCCCTCGCACCGCAGCACGGGGCTCTCGGCGTCGGCCCCGGCACCCTTCGCGCCCGGCCCGGCCCCCTTCGCGCCCGGCCCGGCCCCCTTCGCGCCCGTCTCAGGACCGTCGGCGCGCAGCCCAGGAGTGGAATCGTCGCTCACTCCAGCTCCTCCAGCTCTTCCTGGCACCGCTCCAGCCAGTCGAGATCGGCCTGAAGGTGCAGCATTGCGCCCTCGATCAGCAGATGGGCGATGCGGTTGTCCCGGTCCTCGGCGGCGGCCAGTTTCGACAGTTGACGCATGGTGTTCAGGTACTGACGCCGCTGTTTGTTGATGAGGGCGATCTGGTCGGCGAGCCCGGTCTGCGGGGCGACGGCCAGCTTCATGAAGAACTCGTCCCGCACCCGCGGCTCGTCCTCGGGCTCCTCGAACCAGGCGCGCAGCGCCTCCCGCCCGGCGTCGGTGAGGTGGTAGACCTTCTTGTTGGGCCGGCTCGACTGCTCGACGTCCTCGCCCTCTATCAGCCCCGACTTCTCGAGGCGGCCGAGGGTCACATAGATCTGGCCGACGTTCGGCTGAGGGTACGCGGAGCCCAGCAGTTGCTCAAGGTCCTGCTTCAGCTCGTAGCCGTGCGCCGGGCCGCGCGCCAGCAGGGCCAGGAGGGGCAGCCGCACTCGACCTCTCCTCCTCGCATCCTGGTTAATGTGCCGCGAGGCCTAGTATCGCGCATACCTAACAGGTATACATGGCCTCTGACCCCGGATGAAGACGTTCGGCGCCAGTTGTACAGGGTTGTACAGGGAGGAACCTATGCGGTGGATCCACGCCGCCGGTAGGGGCCTTCTCGTCCTCGTTGTGATCCTGACCGGCTACGTCGCCTCCGGCGCACGTGCCGACGAGGGCCCCGCGAGCGGCAGGGGGCCGATGACCCTCGCCACCGCCGGGGACCTCACGGGCTATCTCGGGTCCGTACTGGACGGCTGGAATCGCACCCACCCCGACGAGAAGGTCACCCTCGTCGAGCTGCCCGACTCCGCCGACGAGACCCATGCGCAGATGACCACCGACCTGCGCGCCGGTGACCGCAGCCGCTTCGACATCCTCAACATCGACGTCAGCTGGACCTCGGAGTTCGCGGCGCACGGCTGGATCCGCCCGCTGGCCCGCGACCGCTTCCCGCTGAGCACCTTCCTGCCACCGGTCGTGGACACGGCGACCTACGACAGACAGCTCTACGCCGTCCCGTACGTCACCAACGCCGGCCTGCTCCTCTACCGCAAGGACATCCTGGCCAAGGAGGGCGTCGACCCGCCGCGCACCTGGGGCGAACTGGAACGAGCCGCGAAGACGATCGCCCCGAAGTACGGGCTCGACGGCTACGCGGGCCAGTTCCTGCCCTACGAGGGCCTCACCGTGAACGCTGCCGAGGCCGTCTACTCGGCGGGCGGATCCATCCTCGGCGACGAGGGCGAGCGCGTCACCGTGAACTCGACGGCGGCCCGCGAGGGCATCGACTTCCTCGCCCGGGGCGTGCGCGAGGGCTGGATCCCGAAGCAGGCGCTGACGTTCAAGGAGGAGGAGTCCAAGCAGGCCTTCCAGGACGGCCGCCTGCTGTTCCTCCGTAACTGGCCGTACGCCTATGTCGGCGCGTCGGCCAAGGGCTCGCCGGTCTCCGGGCGGATCGGTGCCGTGCCGCTGCCGGGTCCCGACGGGCCGGGCAGGAGCGTGCTGGGCGGCTCCAACCTGGCCGTCAGCGCCCACGCCCGGCATCCCGACTCGGCCGCCCGGCTGATCGCGTACCTGACCAGTGAGCGCGTCCAGCGCCAGGTCCTCACGCGCGGCGCGCTGCCGCCCGTACGGGCCGACCTGTACGAGGATCCCGCGCTGGTGCGGGAGTTCCCGTATCTGCCCACCCTGCGCGAGAGCGTGCGCACGGCCGCGCCGCGCCCCAAGAGCCCGCGCTACGACCAGGTGAGCCTGGTGGTGCAGGCGGTCGTGCACGACGCGATGACCGGGCACGAGACGCCCGCGGCAGCCGTGCGGCGACTGGCGAGAGAGCTCGCCGCCGTCTCCTCTCGCTAGTTACTTGTTAAGTAACGCCGAGGTCTCTTCTGTGGCTGCTCTGCCATGAAATAGGTGGATATAAAGCCCTGACTCTCCGGTAGCTTGCGTCCAGTTCATTGACACCCTCCTGAAACCGCTACTTAACATGCATGCATGCTGAGTAAGTACCACTGGTGGCGTGACGCGGTGATCTACCAGGTCTACGTCCGCAGCTTCCTCGACAGCACCGGCGACGGTGTCGGCGATCTCGCCGGGGTCCGGGCCGGGCTGCCGTATCTGAAGAAGCTGGGCGTCGACGGGATCTGGCTGAGCCCCTTCTACCCCTCGCCGCAGCACGACCACGGCTACGACGTCGCCGACTACTGCGACGTCGACCCGCTCTTCGGAGATCTCGCCGAGTTCGACCTGCTGGTCGCGGCGGCCCGGCGGCACGGGATCAAGGTGCTGCTCGACATCGTCCCGAACCACTGCTCCAGCGAGCACCCGTGGTTCGAGGAGGCGCTGGCCGCCGAGCCCGGCAGCGCGGCCCGCGCCCGCTTCCACTTCGCCGACGGCCGGGGGGCCGCCGGCGAGGAGCCGCCCAACAACTGGCACTCCATGTTCGGCGGCCCGGCCTGGAGCCGGGTGACCGAGGCGGACGGCCGGGCCGGCCAGTGGTACCTGCACATGTTCGCGCCCGAGCAGCCCGACTGGAACTGGCGCAACCCCGAGATCGGCGCCGAGTTCGACCGCGTGCTGCGCTTCTGGCTGGACCGGGGCATCGACGGCTTCCGCATCGACGTCGCCGCCGGCCTCTTCAAACACCCCGAGCTGCCCGACTCCGACGACCCGGAGGCCGACGCCCGCACCCGCGACTCGGTCAACCCGCTCGCCTGGAACCAGCCCGAGGTGCACGCGGTGTGGCGCAAGTGGCGTTCCATATGCGAGGAGTACACCGCCCGCGACGGCCGCGAGCGCCTCCTCGTCGGCGAGGTCTCCGTGCCGACCGCCCGCGAGCACGCCCTGTACGTCCGCGACGACGAGCTCCACCAGGCCTTCTTCTTCGACCTGCTCAGCGCGCCCTGGGAGGCCGACGCCTTCCGCAAGGTGATCTCCGAGGCCATGCAGGACATCGCCGGCACCGGCTCCACGGTCACCTGGGTCCTCAACAACCACGACCAGGTCCGCACCGTCACCCGCTACGGCGAACCCGCCACCGAAGGCAGCGGCCTCGGCGCCGCCCGCGCCCGCGCCGCCGCGCTGCTGATGCTGGCGCTGCCCGGAGCCGCGTACATCTACCAGGGCGAGGAACTGGGCCTGCCCGAGGTCGTCGACCTGCCCGACGACGTCCTCACCGACCCGATCTTCCACCGCACCGGCAGCCGGGCCCGCATCCGCGACGGCTGCCGGGTGCCACTGCCGTGGTCGGGCCAGGCGTCCCCGTTCGGCTTCACCTCCGGCGCCGAGAGCGCCAAGCCGTGGCTGCCGCAGCCGGAGTACTTCGCCGAGTACGCCACCGACCGCGCCCTCGCCGACACCCGCTCCTTCTGGCACCTGTACCGCGACGGCCTCCAACTCCGCGACGCCCTGCCCCAGCTGGGCGAGGGCACGCTGCGCTGGCTGGACAGCCCGCCCGGCGTCCTGGCCTTCGTCCGCGGCGAGGGCCTCGTCTGCGCCGTCAACTTCGGTACGGCGCCCACCGCGGCGCCGGTCTCCGGCACTCCGCTGCTGTCCAGCGGCCCCTGCCCGGCCGGGGTGCTGCCCGGCTCGACGGCCGCGTGGTGGATCGGCGACGACGCCGACCTCTGAAGCCCCCCAGGAGCCCCGAGCTCCCGTCAACTCCCAACCCTCCGAAGGGACATCAACGATGATGCGACGACGTACGACCCTGCTCACCGGCTGCACCGCCCTCGTCCTGGCGCTCGGCGCGACCGCCTGCGGCGGCGGACCGGTCTCCGCCGGCGGCGGCGACAAGGCGCTCAGCGGACAGACGATCACCGTGGCCGGCGTGTGGACCGGCACCGAGCAGAAGAACTTCCAGAAGGTCCTGGACGCGTTCACCGAGAAGACCGGCGCCAAGACGACGTTCGTGTCCACCGGGGACAACGTCTCCACCGTCGTCGGCAGCAAGATCGAGGGCGGCAACGCCCCCGACGTGGTGATGGTCCCGCAGGTCGGCGTGCTCCAGCAGTTCGCGAAGAACGACTGGCTCACGCCGCTGTCCAAGACCGCGCAGCAGTCCGTCGACGCCAACTTCGCCCCCGTGTGGAAGGACTACGGCAGCGTCGACGACACCCTCTACGGCCTCTACTTCAAGGCCGCCCACAAGTCGACCGTCTGGTACAGCCCCGACGCCCTCGCCCAGGCGGGCGTCGAGCCGCCGAAGTCGTACGACGACCTGCTGAAGGCCGGACGGACCGTCTCCGACTCCGGTCTCGCCGCGTTCTCGGTCGCCGGGCAGGACGGCTGGACGCTGACCGACTGGTTCGAGAACGTCTACCTCTCCCAGGCCGGACCCGAGAAGTACGACGCCCTCGCCGCGCACAAGCTGAAGTGGACCGACGCGTCGGTGGTCGAGGCGCTGACCACCCTCGGCAAGCTGTTCAAGGACAAGCAGCTGATCGCGGGCGGCCAGAAGGGCGCCCTCAACACCGACTTCCCCGGCTCGGTGGAGAAGGTGTTCGGGCCGAAGCCCGAGGCGGGCATGGTCTACGAGGGCGACTTCGTCGCGGGCGTCGCCAAGGACCAGTTCGGCAAGAAGATCGGCGAGGACGCGAACTTCTTCCCCTTCCCGGCCGTCGGCGGCGGCAAGGCGCCGGTCGTCAGCGGCGGAGACGCGGCCGTCGTCCTGAAGGACGGCAAGAACCAGAAGGCCGGGATGGCCCTGCTGGAGTACCTGGCGACACCGGAGGCCGCGGCGGTGTGGGCGGAGGCGGGCGGCTTCCTCTCCCCGAACAAGAAGGTCGACCTCGCCTCGTACGGCGACGACGTCACCCGGGCGACCGCCAAGTCCCTCGTCTCCGCGGGCGACTCGAATTCGGTCCGCTTCGACATGTCCGACCAGGCACCGGCCGCGTTCGGCGGCACCAAGGGCGCGGGCGAGTGGAAGCTCCTCCAGGACTTCCTGCGCGACCCGTCGGACCCGAAGGGCACCGCGGCGAAACTGGAGGCCGCGGCGGCCAAGGCGTACGAGGGCCAGGGCTGACCCGACATGACCGCCACTCTCCTGAAAGAGGCGAGCCGCGGGCCCGCCGTGAGCCCGGGCAGGGAACGTGCCCGGCGCTCGCGGCGGCGCGCACGGATCATCGCCCTGCTCTTCGTCTTCCCCGCGCTGCTCCTGCTGGGCGCCCTGGTCGTGTACCCGGTGCTGTTCTCGGTCGGCCGCAGCTTCTTCGACGCCTCCGGCACCCGTTTCGTGGGCGGCGAGAACTACGCCGAGATGTTCCGCGACCCGGCCACCCTCAAGGCCATCCGCAACACCACCATCTGGGTGGTGGTGGCCCCGGCCCTGCTGACCGGCCTCGGTCTGATCCTGGCCGTGCTGGTGGAGAAGGTCCGCTGGGCCACCGCCTTCAAGCTGCTGCTGTTCATGCCGATGGCCGTCTCCTTTCTCGCCGCCGGCATCATCTTCCGCCTCGCCTACGACGAGGACCCCGACAAGGGCGTACTGAACGCCGCCGTCGTCTCCGTGCACGACGCCTTCCAGGGCACGTCGACCTATCCGACGGCCCGGGCACGCGACGGGCAGGGGCTGGCGAAGGGCACGGACGGCTCGTACCGCACGAGTACGACCGCGTCGCCGGGTGAGTCGGTGACGCTGGGCCTGGTCGGCGTCCTGCCCGACGACCTGCCCGGGGGCACGAAGCCGGCGTACGCGGCGTCGGGGCAGAAGGCGGGCCCCGGTGAGCTGCGCGGCGTCGTGTACCTGGACTTCACGCCCGGTGGGGGAGGGGAGCAGGGCAAGGTCGACCGGCAGGAGAACGGGCTGCCGGAGATGAAGGTCGAGGCGGTACGGGCCGGGAAGGCGGTCGCGTCGACCACGACGGCGTCCGACGGCTCCTTCAGCTTCGAAGGGCTGGACGACGGCTCGTACACGGTGAAGCTGCCGGCCTCGAACTTCGCCGCCCCGTACGAGGGCGTCTCCTGGCTCGGGCCGACGCTCGTCACCCCGGCGATCATCGGGGCCTACCTGTGGATCTGGACCGGCTTCGCGATGGTCCTGATCGGCGCGGGCCTGTCGTCCCTCCCCCGGGACGCGCTGGAGGCGGCGCGGATGGACGGCGCCAACGAGTGGCAGATCTTCCGGCGGATCACGGTGCCGCTGCTGGCGCCGGTGCTGACGGTCGTCTTCGTCACCTTGGTCATCAACGTGATGAAGGTCTTCGACCTCGTCTACATCATCGCGCCCGGGCCGGTGCAGGAGGACGCGACCGTGCTCGCGACGCAGATGTGGCTGGTGTCGTTCGGCGGCGGCAACAACCAGGGTCTGGGCAGCGCACTGGGCGTTCTGCTCCTGCTGCTGGTCATCCCGGCCATGGTGTTCAACGTCCGCCGTTTCCGAGGGAGTCAGCGATGAACGCGGTCAGGCGCGGTCTGGGCAACGGGGTCGTCCAGGCGCTTCTCGTGGTGGTCGGGCTGGTGTGGCTGACGCCGCTCGCCGGACTGTTCCTGTCGTCCCTGCGGTCCACCGAGGACACGGCGAAGGGCGGCTGGTGGACCGTGTTCACCAGTCCCGGTCAGCTGTCCTTCGACAACTACTCGGCGCTGCTGGGGAACGCCGGGATCAGTCAGGCCTTCTGGAACACCGTGCTGATCTCGGTGCCGGCGACCGTGCTGGTCGTCGTCCTCGCCGCGCTCGCCGGGTACGCGTTCGCGTGGCTGGACTTCCCCGGGCGGGAGGCGATCTTCCTGGTCGTGGTGGCGCTGCTGGTGGTCCCCGTGCAGATCGGGCTGTTGCCCGTCGCCAAACTCTTCGGCCAGCTGGGGCTGTTCGGCACGATTCCCGGGGTCGTCCTCTTCCACGTGGCGTACGGGTTGCCGTTCGCTGTGTTCCTGCTGCGGAACTACTTCGCCGAGATGCCCAAGGAGATGCTGGAGGCGGCTCGGATGGACGGGGGCAGCGAGTGGCGGATCTTCACCCGGCTGGTCCTGCCGGTGGGGCGTCCCGCGATCGCCTCGCTGGCGATCTTCCAGTTCCTGTGGGTGTGGAACGACATGCTGGTGGCGTTGCTGTTCGCCGACAGCGCGTCGCAGCCGTTGACGGTTGAACTCCAGTCGCAGATACGGCAGTTCGGCAGCAATATCGATGTGCTGGCGCCGGGGGCGTTCGTGTCGCTGGTGGTGCCGGTGGTCGTGTTCTTCGCGTTTCAGCGGCACTTTGTGCAGGGGGTTATGGCCGGGTCGGTGAAGTAGGGCTTTCCTCGCCCCCGCCGCCCCTACCCGTCCCATCCCTGGGGGCGGCGCCCCCAGCCCCCCCGCTGTCGGCCCTGCGGGCCTCGTCCTCAAACGCCGGACGGGCTGAAGATGCATGGGTCGGCGTAGCCCTCTGCGGGTGGTGGGGGCTCGGGATGGCGATGGCTCGTCCTCAAGCGCCGGACGGGCTGAAAGATCCAGCCCCGGCCCGGCAAATCCAGCCCCTCCGGCGTTTGAGGAGCGGGGTCTGGGGCGGAGCCCCAGAAGGATGGGACGGGTAGGGGCGGCGGGGGCGGAAACAAACCGCCCGCTGCCCCTACCCGTTCACGCCGACGCCGGCGGATACAGCGACCGCGGCAGCTGCGATGCCGCCGCCGCGTCCAGCAACCACAGGGTCCGGGCACGTCCGTACGCCCCGGCGGCCGGCGCCTGGATCTCCCCCGCCCCCGAGAGGGCGATCGCGGCCGCCCGCGCCTTGTCCTCGCCGGCCGCCAGCAGCCACACCTCCCGCGCCGCCCGGATCGCGGGGAGCGTGAGCGTCACCCGGGTCGGCGGCGGCTTCGGCGCGCCGTGGACGCCGACGACGGTGCGGTCCGTCTCCCGTACCGCGGGGAGTTCGGGGAAGAGCGAGGCCACGTGCGTGTCGGGACCCACGCCCAGCATCAGGACGTCGAAGGTGGGGACGGAGCCGTGGTTCTCGGGGCCCGCCGCCCGCGCCAACTCCTCCGCGTACGAGGAAGCCGCCGCCTCCACATCCGCGCCGAACGGCCCGTCCGACGCCGGCATGGCGTGCACCCGCTTCGGATCCAGCGGCACGGAGTCCAGCAGGGCCTCGCGGGCCTGCGTGACGTTGCGCTCCGGATCTCCCTCGGGGAGGAAGCGTTCGTCGCCCCACCACAGGTCCAGCCGGCCCCAGTCGATCGCGTCCCTCGCGGGTGCGGCCGCGAGCGCGGCGAGGAGGCCGTTGCCGTTGCGGCCACCCGTGAGGACCACGGACGCGCTGCCCCGGGAGGCCTGCGCGTCCACGATCTTCGTGATGAGACGGGCCGCCGCGGCCTGTGCCATCAGTTCCTTGTCGCGGTGCACGACCAGCTGCGGAGTACTCACTTCGCCGCCGCCTTCGTCACCGGTTCCTGCGCCTTCGCTTCCTTCGACTCCTTCGCGGACGCGGATGCCCCGGCTGCTTTCGCAGCGATCTCGGCGGGCGTTCCGACGACTGCTCCTTTGGCCGGCGCTCCCTCCCCGGCCTCGCCCGCGTCCGGCTCCTCGGCCTCGGCCACGTCCGCAGGCGATTCCTCCGCCCTGGCCACAGCGGCCTCGGCCAGCGCCACGGCCTGCACGGCCTTCGCCACCGCCGCCTCGGCCGCCTCCGCGCCCCGAACCGCCGATACGAGCCCGGAGTTCAGCCGCTCCACCCCGAACCGCAGCGCCGACGCGTACGTGTCGTCCGGGTCGAGCCGCCGCAGTTCCTCCGCGATCAGCTCGGCCGTCTCGCGCCGCTTCAGCGCCACCGCACGGTCCGGCTGGCCCTGGATGGAGAGGGTCGCCAGGGAACCGTCCGCGCGGTCCAGCGTGATCGGGCCGCAGTCGGTGTCCATCCGGACCGCCGTCAGACCGGGGCCCGACGACAGCGACCGCTTGACGGGGACGTCCAGCCGGTCCGCGAGCCACATCGCCAGCAGCTCACAGCTCGGGTTGAACTCCTCGCCCTCCACCTCGACGGCCTTCACCTCGCAGACCACCTGGTCCAGAGCCGCCGCGAGCATCGAGCGCCACGGCGTGATCCGGGTCCAGGACAGGTCGGTGTCGCCCGGCGTATAGGTCTGCGAGCGCGCCGACAGCTCGCGTACCGGCTGCTCCGAGGCGTACGTGTCCGTCACCCGGCGCTGGGCCAGCGCGCCCAGCGGGTCCTTCGCCGGGTCGAGCGGGGCGTTCACCGGCCACCAGACCACCACCGGGGCGTCCGGCAGGAGGAGCGGCAGGACCACCGACTGCGCGTGGTCGGACACCTCGCCGTACAGCCGCAGCACCACGGTCTCGCCGCTGCCCGCGTCCGCGCCCACCCGCACCTCGGCGTCCAGCCGGGACTGCGTACGGTCGCGGGGTGAACGCGAGACGCGCTTGATGACCACCAGCGTGCGCGAGGGGTGCTCGTGCGAGGCGTCGTTGGCGGCCTTCAGCGCGTCGTAGGCGTTCTCCTCGTCCGTCACGATGACCAGCGTGAGCACCATGCCGACGGCCGGCGTGCCGATGGCCCGACGGCCCTGCACCAGCGCCTTGTTGATCTTGCTGGCCGTGGTGTCGGTCAGGTCTATCTTCATGGCCGGCGCCAGCTCCGTCCGTCTCGCTCGAGCATTTCGTCCGCCTCGACGGGGCCCCAGGTACCGGCCGGGTACTGGGCGGGCCTGCCGTGCTGGTCCCAGTACTCCTCGATCGGGTCGAGGATCTTCCAGGACAGCTCGACCTCCTCGGTGCGCGGGAAGAGGTTCGAGTCGCCGAGCAGCACGTCCAGGATCAGGCGCTCGTACGCCTCGGGCGAGGACTCGGTGAACGACTCGCCGTAGGCGAAGTCCATCGACACGTCCCGGATCTCCATCGAGGTGCCCGGCACCTTCGAACCGAAGCGGACCGTGACGCCCTCGTCCGGCTGGACGCGGATGACGATCGCGTTCTTGCCGAGCTCCTCCGTCGCCGTGTGGTCGAAGGGGGAGTGCGGGGCACGCTGGAAGACGACCGCGATCTCGGTGACGCGGCGGCCGAGGCGCTTTCCGGTGCGCAGATAGAAGGGGACGCCCGCCCAGCGGCGGTTGTCGATGCCCAGCCGGATCGCGGCGTACGTGTCGGTCTTCGAGTTGGCGTCGATGCCCTCCTCCTGGAGGTACCCGACCGCCTTCTCGCCGCCCTGCCAGCCGGCCGCGTACTGCCCGAACACCGTGTCCCGGCCCAGGTCCTTCGGCAGCCGGACGGCACCGAGCACCTTGGTCTTCTCCGCCGCCAGCGCGTCCGCGTCGAAGGAGGCGGGCTCCTCCATCGCGGTGAGCGCCATCAGCTGGAGCAGGTGGTTCTGGATGACGTCCCTGGCGGCGCCGATGCCGTCGTAGTAGCCGGCCCGGCCGCCGATGCCGATGTCCTCGGCCATGGTGATCTGCACATGGTCCACGAAGGACCGGTTCCAGATCGGCTCGAACATCGTGTTGGCGAACCTGAGCGCCAGGATGTTCTGGACGGTCTCCTTGCCCAGGTAGTGGTCGATCCGGAAGACCTGGTCCGGGGCGAAGACCTCGTGGACGACCTTGTTGAGCTCCTCGGCGGAGGCCAGGTCGTGTCCGAAGGGCTTCTCGATGACCGCGCGGCGCCAGGAACTGGGCGTCTGGTCGGCGAGGCCGTGCTTCTTCAGCTGCTGGATGACCACCGGGAAGGAGCGCGGCGGCACCGAGAGGTAGAAGGCGAAGTTGCCGCCCGTGCCCTGGGCCTTGTCCAGCTCCTCGATGGTGCCGCGCAGCCGCTCGAAGGCGTCGTCGTCGTCGAAGGTGCCCTGCACGAAGCGCATGCCCTGGATGAGCTGCTGCCAGACCTCCTCACGGAAGGGGGTGCGGGCGTGCTCCTTGACCGCGTCGTGGACCTCCTGGGCGAAGTCCTCGTGGGCCCACTCGCGGCGGGCGAAGCCGACCAGCGAGAAACCCGGCGGCAGCAGACCCCGGTTCGCGAGGTCATAAACCGCCGGCATCAGCTTCTTACGTGACAAATCGCCCGTAACGCCGAAAATCACCAGGCCCGACGGCCCCGCGATACGCGGGAGCCGTCGGTCGGCGGCGTCACGAAGCGGGTTCGCTTCCGTGACGGTAAAGGGTGGCAAGGGATCAGCCCTCCGAGGGGGCGAGGCGTTCCAGCTCCGCCTCGGTCGACTTGAGCAGGTCGTTCCAGGACGCCTCGAACTTCTCCACGCCCTCGTCCTCCAGCAGTTGCACCACCTCGTCGTACGAGATGCCGAGCGCCTCCACCGCGTCCAGGTCGGCGCGCGCCTGCTGGTAGGTGCCCGCGATGGTGTTGCCGGTGATCTCGCCCTGGGCCTCGGTGGCCTCCAGGGTGGCCTCCGGCATGGTGTTGACCGTGTTCGGCGCGACCAGGTCGTCGACGTACAGGGTCGGCTTGTAGGCCTTGTCCTTGACGCCGGTCGAGGCCCACAGGGGGCGCTGTTTGTTGGCGCCGGCGTTCTCCAGTGCGCTCCAGCGGTCGGAGGCGAAGACCTCTTCGTACGCCTGGTAGGCGAGCCGCGCGTTGGCCACGCCCGCCTTGCCGCGGGCGGCCTTGGCCGCGTCGGTGCCGAGCGCGTCGATCCGCTTGTCGATCTCGGTGTCGACGCGGGAGACGAAGAAGGACGCCACGGACTGGATCTTGGACAGGTCCAGGCCCCTGGCCTTGGCCTTCTCCAGGCCCGCGAGGTAGGCGTTCATGACCTCGCGGTAGCGCTCCAGCGAGAAGATCAGCGTGACGTTGACGCTGATGCCGAGGCCGATGACCTCGGTGATCGCGGGCAGGCCCGCCTGGGTGGCCGGGATCTTGATCAGGGTGTTCGGGCGGTCGACGAGCCAGGCCAGCTGCTTGGCCTCGGCGACGGTCGCCCGGGTGTTGTGAGCCAGGCGCGGGTCGACCTCGATCGACACGCGGCCGTCCTGGCCGCCGGTGGCGTCGAACACCGGGCGCAGGATGTCGGCGGCGTCCCGGACGTCCGCCGTGGTGATCATGCGGATGGCCTCTTCGACGGTGACCTTGCGGGCGGCGAGGTCGGCGACCTGCTGCTCGTAGCCGTCACCGCCGCTGATCGCCTTCTGGAAGATCGACGGGTTGGTCGTGACACCCACGACGTGCTGCTGGTCGATCAGCTCGGCGAGATTGCCGGACGTGATGCGCTGGCGCGACAGGTCGTCCAGCCAGATCGCCACGCCCTCCTCGGAGAGGCGCTTGAGTGCGTCTGTCATGGAAAATCAAACTCCTACGTCTCGTATATCAGCGTCAGCGCTGGGCCGCGGCGAGGGATTCCCGCGCGACGGCAGCCACGTTGTCGGCAGTGAAGCCGTACTCCCGGAAGAGGACCTTGCCGTCGGCCGAAGCACCGAAGTGCTCCAGGGAAACGATGCGACCCGCGTCCCCGACGTACTTGTGCCAGGTGAGACCGATCCCGGCCTCGACCGCGACCCGCGCCTTGACAGCCGGCGGCAGAACGCTGTCCCGGTAGGCCTGGTCCTGCTCCTCGAACCACTCCACGGACGGCATCGACACGACCCGCGTCGGCACCCCGCCGGCCTGGAGCTGCTCACGCGCCTCGACGGCCACGTGCACCTCGGACCCGGTCGCGATCAGCACGACCTGCGGCTCGCCGCCCTCGGCCTCGAACAGCACGTAACCACCGCGCGCGGCGTCCTCGTTGGACTCGTACGTCGGCACACCCTGACGGGTCAGCGCCAGGCCGTGCGGGGCGCCCTTGCCGAACTCCTTCGTCCAGCGCCTGAGGATCTCGCGCCAGGCGATCGCGGTCTCGTTGGCGTCCGCCGGACGCACCACGTTCAACCCGGGGATCGCGCGCAGGGACGCCAGGTGCTCGACGGGCTGGTGGGTGGGGCCGTCCTCGCCGAGACCGATGGAGTCGTGCGTCCACACGTACGTCACCGGCAGGTGCATCAGCGCCGACAGCCGTACGGCGTTGCGCATGTAGTCGGAGAAGACGAGGAACGTGCCGCCGTAGATACGGGTGTTGCCGTGCAGGGCGATCCCGTTCATCTCCGCGGCCATGGAGTGCTCACGGATACCGAAGTGGATCGTGCGCCCGTAGGGGTCGGCTTCCGCAAGCGGGTTGTCCGCCGGGAGGAACGACGACGTCTTGTCGATCGTCGTGTTGTTCGAGCCCGCCAGGTCGGCCGAGCCGCCCCACAGCTCCGGGATCACCGCACCCAGCGCCTGGAGGATCTTGCCGGACGCGGCACGCGTGGCGACACCCTTGCCGGGCTCGAAGACCGGGACCTTCTCCTCCCAGCCGGTGGGCAGCTCACCCTTGCTGATCCGGTCGAACTCGGCCGCGCGCTCGGGGTTGTTGTCCCGCCACTGCTGGAAGGACTTCTCCCACACGGCACGGGCCGCCTGGCCGCGCTCCAGGGCACCCCGGGTGTGCTCGATGACCTCGCTCGCGACCTCGAAGGTCTGCTCCGGGTCGAAGCCGAGGACGCGCTTGGTGGCCGCGACCTCGTCGTCGCCGAGCGCCGAGCCGTGGGCGGCCTCGGTGTTCTGCGCGTTCGGGGCGGGCCAGGCGATGATCGAGCGCATCGCGATGAAGGACGGCTTGTCCGTGACCGCCTTGGCCTTCTGGATCGCGTCGTAGATGGCGGCCGGGTCGAGGTCGCCGTTGGCCTGCGGCTCGACCCGCTGGACATGCCAGCCGTACGCCTCGTACCGCTTGGGCGTGTCCTCGGAGACGGCTGTCTCGGTGTCGCCCTCGATCGAGATGTGGTTGTCGTCCCACAGCAGGACCAGGTTGCCCAGCTTCTGGTGCCCGGCCAGCGAGGACGCCTCCGCGGAGATGCCCTCCTGGAGGCAGCCGTCACCGGCGATGACGTAGACGAAGTGGTCGAAGGGGGAGGTGCCCTCGGCGGCCTCCGGGTCGAACAGACCGCGCTCGTAGCGGGCGGCCATCGCCATGCCGACGGCGTTGGCGACACCCTGCCCCAGCGGACCGGTCGTCGTCTCGACGCCCGTGGTGTGGCCGTACTCCGGGTGGCCGGGGGTCTTCGAACCCCAGGTGCGGAACGCCTTCAGGTCGTCCAGCTCCAGGCCGAAGCCGGCCAGGTACAGCTGGGTGTAGAGGGTCAGGGACGAATGGCCGGCGGACAGCACGAAGCGGTCGCGCCCGACCCAGTCGGCGTCCGCCGGGTCGTGCCGCATCACCTTCTGGAAGAGGGTGTAGGCGGCAGGCGCCAGGCTCATCGCCGTACCCGGATGGCCGTTACCGACCTTCTGTACGGCGTCGGCGGCCAGGACGCGGGCGGTGTCCACGGCCCGCTGGTCCAACTCGGTCCACTCGAGGTCTGTGGTGGTCGGCTTGGTGCTCACCCTGGGTCAGGGCTCCTCTCCACATGTCGGTTGCCGGTGTCACGGGCACACGCCCACCGGCTGCCGGCGTTCTCGGCGTCGGCCGGCCGTTGTCGAGCCTACCCCCGGAAGTACGTGCGCTTTTTCGAGTCATTCCAGACTGCCGGGAGTCGTCGGGATGTGCCTCCCGACCGGGTCGTTCCGCATTCGGCAAGTGAATACGCAGCCGCTCATCCGGGTGCTCAATCGAGCTTCGGCGCGCCCGTCGGACGGTGCCCTCCAACACGACCCCACCCCCGCGAATGTCCGGGTCTGGGCAACGTCTACAGTGGCGTGGTACGCGCGAGCCTTTACCGGGACTTCACACGGGGAGGCTCGCTGGGATGTCTCTGTCAGGGGTGTGCGTGACGGCCGTTGAATCCCGTCCAGCGGGGATTATCGGGACGAGCCAGAGCCCGAGCCGGCGGCCGGTCAGGGCCCGGGTCATGGGGTTCGTGGCGCTTACCAAGCCGCGGATCATCGAGCTGCTGCTCATCACCACCGTTCCGGTGATGTTCCTGGCCGAGCAGGGCGTGCCCGACCTCGGTCTGGTGCTGCTCACCTGCATCGGCGGCTACCTTTCCGCGGGCGGCGCCAACGCGCTGAACATGTACATCGACCGCGACATCGACGCGCTCATGGACCGCACCTCGCAGCGCCCACTGGTCACCGGCATGGTCAGCCCGCGCGAGTGCCTGGCCTTCGGCATCACGCTGGCCATCGCCTCCACGCTGCTGTTCGGCCTGACGGTGAACTGGCTGAGCGCCTGGCTGTCTCTCGGCGCACTCCTCTTCTATGTCGTCGTCTACACGATGATCCTCAAGCGGCGTACCTCGCAGAACATCGTGTGGGGCGGCATCGCGGGCTGCATGCCAGTACTGATCGGCTGGACGGCCGTCACGAACTCCCTCACCTGGGCGCCGCTCATCCTCTTCATGGTCATCTTCTTCTGGACGCCGCCGCACTACTGGCCGCTGTCCATGAAGGTGAAAGAGGACTACGCGCGCGTGGGCGTACCCATGCTCCCCGTCATCGCCTCCAACAAGGTCGTCGCCAAGCAGATCGTCATCTACAGCTGGGTGATGGTGGCGGTGTCGCTGCTGTTGACGCCGCTCGGCTACACGGGCTGGTTCTACACCGCGGTCGCGCTGGCCGCGGGCGGCTGGTGGCTGTGGGAGGCGCACGCGCTGCAGAACCGCGCGAAGGCCGAGGTGACGGGCGGGAAGCTGAAGGAGATGCGCCTGTTCCACTGGTCGATCACCTATGTGTCGCTGCTGTTCGTGGCGGTGGCGGTGGACCCGTTCCTGCGCTGACGCACGTTCCCGTGCCGACGTACGTCACAGGGCCCCGCTCTCGCCAGCTGATCTACTCGTGAGTAGCATCCTGACCATGGCAGACACGCAGCAGGTTGACCAGAAGGCCGGGCGCAGGGCGGCCAAGCTGGCCAAGCAGATCAACGCCTTCGCGAAGTCCCACGGTGGCGCCGAGGCCCAGGTCGCTTACATCGGACAGCGCGGCGCCCGCATCGTGCTCGTCGGTGAGGACGGCGGCTGGGGCGACCTCGTGGCACCGTCGTACGAGATCGCCGAGCAGGCGGTCGGGAAGGCCGGTGTGACGGTCCACGAGGCGTTCGACGGCGAGTTCGCGGCGAAGGTGAAGACCGGCCCGTACGAGTGGAGCCGTATGGCGGGCATCCAGGTCGGTGGACCGAGCAACGGCTGAGACCTGTCGGCGTTTCGCACGGGGTGTGTGACACCAACACCTGATGCCCGGTTCACCCGTTAGGACCTGTGAGAAGCACACGGTCCAGTAACGGGGAGCCCGGATGATCGAAACGCCGTCCCTCGTGGACCAGTACTGCCACGGGGTGCTCAAGACGGAGCTGGGCCTCGGCACCTTCGAGGCCCAGTTGGCCCGCACCGAAGGCCCACCGGCTCCCGGCACGACCCTCTTCGACACCCAGACCGGTTTCGCCGTACGCCGCTGGTGCCCCCCGCTGCTCGGCCTGGAACCGCACTGCCCGCCCGCCCGCTATCTGGCCAGGCGTCGTGAACTCGGCGTACTGGAGGCGGGCCGGCGTCTGCTGCGGGGCAGCGGCATCACGACGTATCTGATCGACACCGGTCTGCCCGGCGACCTCACCGGCCCCCCGGAGATGGCGTCCACCGCGTCCGCCGAGGTCCACGAGATCGTGCGGCTCGAACTCCTCGCCGAACAGGTCGCCGACACCTCCGGCACCGTCGAGTCCTTCCTGGCCAACCTCGCCGAGTCGGTGCACGGAGCGGCCGCGAACGCGGTGGCCTTCACCTCGGTGGCGGGCGTACGGCACGGTCTCGCGCTCGCGCCCGAACCACCCGGACCGGGAGAGGTACGGGGCGCGGCGGGGCGCTGGCTGGCCGCGCGCAGGGTCGGCGGCGAGCTGAGCGACCCGGTGCTGCTCCGGCACCTGCTGTGGATCGCGGTGGCGTCGGGACTGCCGCTGCAACTGCACGCCGGGCTGGGCGAGCCGGGGCTGCGCATCGACCGCACGGACCCGGTGCTGCTCACGGACTTCGTCCGCGCCACGGCCGGCCTCGGCACCGACCTGATCCTGCTGCACGGCTACCCGTACCACCGCCACGCCGCCCATCTGGCCGGCGTCTTCCCGCACGTCTACGCCGACTCGGGCGCCGCCCTCATCCGCACCGGCGCCCGCGCGGCCACGATCCTCGCCGAGATCCTCGAAATGGCCCCCTTCGGCAAGATCCTCTTCTCCAGCGGGGCGCAAGGCCTGCCCGAGCTGCACGTGGTCGGCGCCCGGCTCTTCCGCGAGGCCCTCGCCAGGGTGCTCGGCGAGTGGGTCGCCGAGGGGGCGTGGTCCCTGGGGGACGCGCAACGGGTGGCCGGGATGGTGGCGGCGGGCAACGCCAGACGGGTGTACGGCGTCGAGTGAGCTGTACAGACTGGGCGGATGCCGACTGACGCCTTACTCGATCGCTTCCTTCACGAACTGACCGCCCTGAACCCCGTCGCCGTCTGGGCGCACGGCTCGCTCGCCGGCGGCGACTACCAGGAGGGCCGCAGCGACCTGGACCTGATCGCCGTACTGGACGGCCCGCTGACGCCCCGCGCCGTCTGGCGGGTGGCGAAGCTCCACGCCAGGCTGCGGGCCGAGCCGCTCGCCGCGCTGCTGCACTGCACGTATCTGACGCCGGACACGGTGGACGACACCGACCGGCGTCACCTCACCTGGGCGCATCAGCAGCTGTTCAAACGGACGGTGACCCCGGTGACCCGGCGCGAGCTGCACGCCTTCGGCCGGGTGCTGCACGGGCGGGCGCCCGCCGGTCTGCTGCCGCCGGTGGCGGACCGGGAGCTCGCCGACTTCGTCGTACGCGATCAGCGGGACTTCTGGCGGTCGGCCGTCGACAACGCCCCGCTGTGGACCCGGGACGTATGGGTCGACCTCGGGATGATCACCTTCGCCCGGGCGGGCGTGACCGTACGCGACGGCCGCCTGATCTCCAAGCGTGAGGCCCTGGACCTGCTCCCCGGCCTCGGGGCACCCGCCGAGGTGGTCGAGGACATCCGCAGGCGCCGCTACGACGCCGCCGCGCCGCCGCCGACCGACGAGTGGGCGGCACGCAGGGCCGGGCTGACGCGGGGCTACCTGGGACCGGCGATCGACGAACTGGTGACGGCGTACGGCTGACTCACGCGCGTGTACGCCGTCATCCTCGGCTGACTCACGCGCGCGTGCCCACCGCAGCCTCGGCCACGGGGGCCGGGATCTCGGTCTCGTCGAGCGGCCGCTCCCGCAGGGCCAGCATCACCCGCAGCACCGCGATCCAGGTCACGGCCGAGCCGAACATGTGCAGACCGACCAGGATCTCAGGGAGGTCCGTGAAGTACTGGACGTAACCGATGACGCCCTGGGCGAGGAGGATCAGGAAGAGGTCGCGGGTCCGGTTCAGCGGGCCCTTCGGGGCGTCGACCGCCTTGAGGACGAACCACAGGGCGAAGGTCAGCGTGACCACGATCCAGGCCAGCACGGCGTGCAGCTTGGTGACCGTCTCCCAGTCGACCGGCATCCGCTCGACCTCGCTGGAGTCGCCCGCGTGCGGTCCGGCGCCGGTCACCACCGTGCCGACCAGGATCAGCAGGGCAGAGGCTCCGACCAGGACCCACACCAGCTGCTGCACGGCCTTGCCGACCAGCGGGCGGGGTGCCGCGTCGCCCTCCCGGGTGCGCTGCCACATCACGGTCGCGACCGCGATCAGGGCGGACGTCGCCACGAAGTGGGCCGCGACCGTGTACGGGTTCAGGCCGACCAGGACGACGATGCCACCGAGCACGGCGTTGCTCATCACGATCCAGAACTGGGCCCAGCCCAGCCGGGTGAGACCGCGCCGGTGCGGCTTCTCCGAGCGCGCGGCGATGATCGCCCAGCCGACGGCGGCGCACAGCACGTACGTCAGCATGCGGTTGCCGAACTCGATGGCGCCGTGCAGGCCCATCTCGCTGGTCGCGGTGAGCGAGTCGTCGGTGCACTTGGGCCAGGTCGGGCAGCCGAGCCCGGACCCGGTGAGCCGCACCGCCCCACCGGTGACCACGATGACCACCGACATCACGAGTGCGGCGAGGGCCGCCCGTTGGACCGTCCTCGGGGTCGGGGTCCAGCGTGCGGCGATGAAGGCGAGCGGGTTGCGCACGGCCGCTACGGCGTCGGCGCGGGTCAGCTTTGGCACGCGCCCTATCGTAGGCGGCCGCTTGTGCACGCTTTCACGAGGGTCCCGCTCGGCCCGCCTGCCGGGTCACTCCCAGCGGAACCAGCGCCCGGCCGCCGCCAGCCCGGCGACCGCCCACACGGCGAGGATCCCCAGGTCGCCCCACGGCGTCCCGGCCCCGTGCTGGAGCACGTCACGCAGTCCGTCGGAGAGCGCCGAGATGGGGAGCAGACCGAGCACGTCCTGCGCGCCGGACGGGAACTTCTCCAGCGGCACGATCACGCCGCCGCCGACGAGCAGCAGCAGGAAGACCAGGTTGGCGGCGGCCAGGGTCGCCTCCGCCTTGAGGGTGCCGGCCATCAGCAGGCCCAGCCCGGAGAAGGCCGCCGTGCCGAGGACCAGGAGCAGCAGGACGACCAGCGGGTTGCCGTGCGGAGACCAGCCCAGCGCGAACGCGATCACCGTCAGCAGGACGATCTGCAGCACCTCGGTGACCAGCACCGACACCGTCTTCGCCGTCATCAGGCCCGAGCGCGGCAGCGGTGAGGAGGCCAGCCGCTTCAACACGCCGTACCGGCGCTCGAAGCCCGTGGCGATGGCCTGCCCCGTGAACGCCGTCGACATCACGGCGAGCGCGAGGATGCCGGGAGCCAGGAAGTCGACGGCCTCGCCGGAGCCCGTGTCGACGATGTCCACCGAGCTGAACAGGACCAGCAGCAGGGTGGGGATCACGACGGTCAGCAGCAGCTGCTCGCCGTTGCGCAGCAGCATCTTCGTCTCCAGGGCCGCCTGCGCCGCGATCATGCGGGCGAGGGGGGCGGCGCCGGGCTTCGGGGTGTACGTACCCGGACCTGGACCTGTACCGATGGCGGTCACGCGCGCAGCTCCTTACCGGTGAGCTCCAGGAAGACGTCTTCGAGGGTGTGCCGTTCGACCGAGATCCGGTCCGGCATCACCCCGTGCTGCGCACACCACGACGTCACGGTCGCGAGCAGCTGGGGGTCGACCTTGCCGACGACGCGGTACGAGCCCGGCGTGAGCTCCGCGGCCGTGCAGTCGGCTGGCAGGGCCTTCAGCAGGGACCCCACGTCGAGGCCGGGGCGGCCGGTGAAGCGCAGGGTGTTCTCGGCGCCGCCCCGGCACAGCTCCTCCGGGGAGCCCTGGGCGATGACCCGGCCGGCGTCGATGATCGCCACGTCGTCGGCCAGCTGCTCGGCCTCGTCCATGTAGTGGGTGGTGAGGATCACGGAGACGCCGTCGGAGCGCAGGTCCCGGATCAGGTCCCAGGTGGCCCGGCGGGCCTGCGGGTCGAGGCCGGCGGTGGGCTCGTCGAGGAACACCAGCTCCGGACGGCCGACCACGGCCATGGCGAGCGCGAGCCGCTGCTGCTGGCCGCCGGAGAGGCGGCGGTACGAGGTCCGGCCGCAACTGTCCAGCCCGAGCCGTTCGACGAGGGCGTCGACGTCCAGGGGATGCGCGTGCAGTCTGGCGACATGGCGCAGCATCTCGTCGGCCCGCGCGCCCGAGTAGACGCCGCCGGACTGGAGCATCACGCCGATCCGGGGCCGCAGCTCGCCGGACTGTCTCACCGGGTCGAGACCCAGGACGCGCACCGTGCCGGAGTCCGGCTTCCGGTATCCCTCGCAGGTCTCCACGGTCGTCGTCTTGCCCGCGCCGTTGGGTCCGAGTACGGCGGTGACACCGGCCCGGGCCACCAGGTCGAGGCCGTCCACCGCGGTTTTGCCGCCGTACCGCTTCACCAGGGCCTGGACCTGGAGCACGGGCTCAGTTCGCATGGCTCCAGAGTCTAGGTACGGGGCGGGTAACCCGAACGGCCGGGTTCACATCTCCTCCGCGCGGGGCCGGTGTATCCCCAGCCACCGCTCCGCGTACGCCACCGCGTCCGCCACCGGGAACAGCCGTGCGTCGGCCGCGCCCACCTTTCCGCGGACGACCGGACGGTCCCGCTCGAAGTCGTGACCCAGCTCGTCGAAGCGCTCCGAGCTGATCGACACCTCGGTGACCACCTCCCAGCCCGCGGGCCCCGGCCGTCCCACCCTCACCAGTGGCGTCGGGATCCGGTACTCGGCCAGATGGAAGCTGGTGCAGGCGTCGTAGCCGGCGCCGAGCAGCAGCACGCGCGCGTGGAGTGCCTCCAGCCTCGCCAGCGGGCTGCGCTCACCCAGCCGGCAGTCGAGGGCATGGCCGTCCAGAACGTCGGCCGCGCGCGGACCGACGGCTGCGAACGAGGTCTGCGGGTGAGCACTGCGCAGGGCGCCGGGCCAGGTCCGTAGGGTCTCCGGGATGACGCCGACCCCGCGCGTGGGCGTGATCAGGGGGTCGTACGCGGGCATGGTGGCCCGGATCGTCTCCCACCACTCCTCGGGCACGGGCGGGTTGCTCCACACCGCCGGGTCGGACAGATCGCCGCTCTGGGTGGGGACCACGAGCGTGCCGTCCGGACCGAGGGCGTCGAGCAGACCTCGGACGACCGCCACGGGGCCTCCGCAGACCCAGCCGAGCGAGCTGAGCGAGGAGTGCACGAGGAGGGTTTCACCCCTTTGGACGCCCAGCTCGCGCAGTTGCTCGACGAGGGTGCCCCGGGTGACAAGAGGGCCGGTGGGAGGGGGTGTGGACATGCTTCGGGAGTGTCCCGGACGGGTCCGTGCGGCGCCACCGATTTGATCGATCAAAGATCATTTCCGCAGGTCAGATTAGGTATGCCTAAGTGACGCAGCGCACCGTCGAGGCGGCCGGACGCGGCTTGCCCGGTCTTGAGGAATTACGCAACAATGGCGTTGTGAAAAACGTCGGCGAGGCTCGGGAGACCCCCATGGGGGCCCCTCAGGAGGAGTTCGCGACCGGGGAGCGTTCGACGCGCAACCGGGTCGCGCGGTCCATCCTGGACCACGGGCCGTCGACCGTCGCCGAGCTGGCCGGCCGGCTGGGGCTCACCCAGGCGGCCGTACGCAGGCATCTGGACGCGCTGGTCGCGGACGATGTCGTGGAGGCCAGGGAACAGCGGGTGTACGGCACGCGCACGCGTGGCCGTCCCGCCAAGGTCTTCGCGCTCACCGACTGCGGCCGCGACGCCTTCGACCAGTCGTACGACAAGCTGGCCGCGGACGCCCTGAAGTGGATCGCCGAGCGCGAGGGCGGGAGCGAGGCGGTCGCCGCCTTCGCCCGGGCCCGGATCGCCGCCCAGGCGAGCGCGTACCGCAAGGCGATCGAGGCTGTCAGCCCGGACGAGCGCACCGAAGCCCTGGCCAAGGCCCTGAGCGCCGACGGGTACGCTGCTACGGCGCGCAGCGCACCCCTCCCTCAAAAAGGCGAGCAGCTCTGCCAGCACCACTGCCCGGTCGCCCATGTCGCGGAGCAGTTCCCCCAGCTGTGCGAGGCGGAGACGGAGATCTTCGCCGAGCTGCTCGGAACGCACGTCCAGCGACTGGCGACCATCGCGCACGGCGACGGCGTCTGCACGACGTTCATCCCAAAGATTTCCCACACCTCACATAACGCATCTGCAAGCACGGCCGGGAGGAACCCCGCATGACTCTCCCCATCGAGGAGACTGCCCACCCTGAGCTCGAGGGCCTGGGCAAGTACGAATACGGCTGGGCCGACTCCGACGAAGCCGGCGCCTCTGCGAAGCGTGGTCTGAGCGAGGACGTCGTCCGTGACATCTCCGCGAAGAAGAACGAGCCGGACTGGATGACCAAGCTCCGTCTCAAGGGCCTGCGGCTGTTCGACAAGAAGCCCATGCCGAACTGGGGCTCGGACCTCTCCGGCATCGACTTCGACAACATCAAGTACTTCGTGCGTTCCACGGAGAAGCAGGCGGAGTCCTGGGAGGACCTGCCCGAGGACATCAAGAACACCTACGACAAGCTCGGCATCCCCGAGGCGGAGAAGCAGCGCCTCGTCGCCGGTGTCGCGGCCCAGTACGAGTCCGAGGTCGTCTACCACCAGATCCGCGAGGACCTGGAGGAGCAGGGCGTCATCTTCCTGGACACCGACACGGCCCTGAAGGAGCACCCGGAGCTCTTCAAGGAGTACTTCGGCACCGTCATCCCGGTCGGCGACAACAAGTTCGCGTCGCTGAACACCGCCGTGTGGTCGGGCGGCTCCTTCATCTACGTGCCGCCGGGCGTCCACGTCGAGATCCCGCTCCAGGCCTACTTCCGCATCAACACGGAGAACATGGGCCAGTTCGAGCGGACCCTGATCATCGTCGACGAGGGTGCCTACGTGCACTACGTCGAGGGTTGCACGGCCCCGATCTACAAGTCGGACTCGCTGCACTCCGCGGTCGTCGAGATCATCGTCAAGAAGAACGCCCGCTGCCGCTACACGACCATCCAGAACTGGTCGAACAACGTCTACAACCTGGTCACCAAGCGCGCCGTCGCCTACGAGGGCGCGACCATGGAGTGGATCGACGGCAACATCGGCTCCAAGGTGACGATGAAGTACCCGGCCGTCTACCTGATGGGCGAGCACGCCAAGGGCGAGACCCTCTCCATCGCCTTCGCCGGCGAGGGGCAGCACCAGGACGCGGGCTCCAAGATGGTCCACATGGCGCCGAACACCTCCTCCAACATCGTGTCGAAGTCCGTGGCACGTGGTGGCGGCCGTACCTCGTACCGCGGTCTGGTCGAGATCGGCGAGGGCGCCCACGGCTCGAAGTCCAACGTGCTGTGCGACGCGCTGCTCGTCGACACCATCTCCCGCTCCGACACGTACCCCTACGTGGACGTCCGTGAGGACGACGTGTCCATGGGCCACGAGGCGACCGTCTCCAAGGTCTCCGAGGACCAGCTCTTCTACCTGATGAGCCGCGGTCTGAGCGAGTTCGAGGCGATGGCGATGATCGTGCGCGGCTTCGTCGAGCCGATCGCCAAGGAGCTGCCCATGGAGTACGCCCTCGAGCTCAACCGGCTGATCGAGCTGCAGATGGAAGGCGCGGTCGGCTAGGACCGGTCTCCGTACAAGCAGCTAGCGAAATCTGACGTAGGAAAGAGAGCAGACCGACAGCCATGGCTGAGGCTCAGAACATCCCCGTGGGCTCCACCACCGCGGGCCAGATCGCGGTGGCCGCCGAGTCGACCGTCGCCACGCGCATGAGCGCGCCCCCGTCCTTCGACGTGGCGGACTTCCCGGTCCCGCACGGCCGCGAGGAGGAGTGGCGGTTCACCCCGCTGGAGCGCCTGCGCGGGCTGCACGACGGCACCGCCGTGGCGACCGGCGACGGCCTCCAGGTCACCGTCGCCGCCCCCGAGGGCGTCACCGTCGAGACCGTCGGCCGCGACGACGCGCGCCTCGGCAAGGCGGGCACGCCCGTGGACCGGGTCGCCGCCCAGGCGTACTCGGCGTTCGAGAAGGCCGGCGTGATCACCGTCCCCAAGGAGACGGTCCTCACCGAGCCGATCCGTATCGCCGTGCACGGCGAGGGCGGGGTCGCCTACGGCCACCAGGTCGTGGAGCTCGGAGCCTTCGCCGAGGCCGTCGTCGTCATCGACCACACCGGTGACGCGGTGCTCGCCGCCAACGTCGACTACATCCTGGGCGACGGCGCCAAGCTCACCGTCGTCTCCGTCCAGGACTGGGACGACAAGGCCGTGCACGTGGGCCAGCACAACGCGCTGATCGGCCGGGACGCCACCTTCAAGTCGTTCGTGGTCACCTTCGGCGGCGACCTCGTACGCCTGCACCCGCGTGTCGCCTACGCCGGCACCGGCGGCGAGGCCGAGCTGTTCGGCCTCTACTTCACGGACGCCGGCCAGCACCAGGAGCACCGCCTCCTGGTCGACCACAACACCCCGCACTGCAAGTCCAACGTCGCCTACAAGGGCGCGCTCCAGGGCGACGACGCGCACGCGGTGTGGATCGGCGACGTGCTGATCGAGGCCAAGGCCGAGGGCACGGACACCTACGAGATGAACCGGAACCTGGTTCTGACCGACGGCGCCCGGGTCGACTCCGTGCCGAACCTGGAGATCGAGACCGGCGAGATCGTCGGCGCCGGCCACGCCTCGGCGACCGGCCGCTTCGACGACGAGCAGCTCTTCTACCTGATGGCCCGCGGCATCCCGGCCGACGAGGCCCGTCGCCTGGTCGTCCGTGGCTTCTTCGCCGAGCTCGTCCAGCAGATCGGCGTCGACGACATCGAAGAGCGCCTCCTCGTGAAGATCGACGAGGAGCTGGAGGCCACGGTCTGATGGCTTTCGTACGCGCCTGTGGGCTGAGCGAGCTGGAGGAGGACACCCCGAAGCGGGTGGAACTCGACGGCACGCCGGTCTCGGTCGTGCAGACCGAGGGCGAGGTGTTCGCGATCTACGACATCTGCTCCCACGCGAACGTCTCCCTCTCCGAGGGCGAGGTGGAGGACTGCCAGATCGAGTGCTGGCTGCACGGCTCCAGCTTCGACCTGCGCACCGGCAAGCCGTCCGGCCTCCCCGCGACGCGCCCCGTCCCCGTATACCCCGTAAAGATCGAAGGGGACGACGTTCTCGTCTCCCTCAACCAGGAGTCCTGAGGCACCCATGGCAACGCTTGAAATCCGCGACCTGCACGTCACCGTCGAGGCCGACAACGCCACGAAGGAGATCCTCAAGGGCGTCGACCTCACCGTGAAGCAGGGCGAGACGCACGCCATCATGGGCCCCAACGGCTCGGGCAAGTCGACCCTCGCCTACTCGCTGGCGGGTCACCCGAAGTACACGATCACTTCCGGCTCCGTCACCCTCGACGGCGAGGACGTCCTGGAGATGTCCGTCGACGAGCGCGCCCGCGCGGGCCTGTTCCTGGCGATGCAGTACCCGGTCGAGGTCCCCGGCGTCTCCGTCTCCAACTTCCTGCGCACCTCCGCCACCGCCATCCGTGGCGAGGCCCCCAAGCTGCGCACCTGGGTGAAGGAGGTCAAGGAGGCCATGGAGCGCCTCAACATGGACTCCTCCTTCGCCGAGCGCAACGTCAACGAGGGCTTCTCCGGCGGTGAGAAGAAGCGCCACGAGATCCTTCAGCTGGAGCTGCTCAAGCCGAAGATCGCGATCCTCGACGAGACCGACTCCGGCCTGGACGTCGACGCCCTGCGCGTCGTCTCCGAGGGCGTGAACCGGGTCCGCGAGACCGGCGAGGTCGGCACCCTGCTGATCACGCACTACACGCGCATCCTGCGCTACATCAAGCCCGACCACGTGCACGTGTTCGCGAACGGCCGTATCGCCGAGTCCGGCGGAGCCGAGCTCGCGGACCAGCTCGAGGCCGAGGGCTACGACAAGTACGTGAAGGGTGGCGCATCCGCGTGACACAGCTGCCGGGCCTCCTCGACACCGAGGCGCTGCGCAAGGACTTCCCGATCCTGGACCGCGTCGTCCACGACGGCAAGAAGCTCGTGTACCTGGACAACGCGGCGACCTCGCAGACGCCGCGCCAGGTGCTCGACGTGCTCTCCGAGTACTACGAGCAGCACAACGCCAACGTCCACCGTGGCGTGCACGTCCTCGCCGAGGAGGCCACGGCGCTGTACGAGGGCGCGCGCGACAAGGTCGCGGAGTTCATCAACGCGCCCTCGCGCGACGAGGTGATCTTCACCAAGAACGCCTCCGAGTCGCTCAACCTCGTGGCCAACATGCTCGGCTGGGCCGACGAGCCCTACCGGGTGGACCACGAGACCGAGATCGTGATCACGGAGATGGAGCACCACTCCAACATCGTGCCGTGGCAGCTGCTCGCGCAGCGCACGGGCGCGAAGCTGAAGTGGTTCGGCCTGACCGACGACGGCCGCCTCGACCTGTCCAACATCGACGAGATCATCACGGAGAAGACGAAGATCGTCTCCTTCGTGCTGGTGTCCAACATCCTGGGCACGCTCAACCCGGTCGAGGCCATAGTGCGCCGCGCGCAGGAGGTCGGCGCCCTGGTCTGCATCGACGCCTCGCAGGCGGCGCCCCACATGCCGCTGGACGTGCAGTCCCTCCAGGCCGACTTCGTGGCCTTCACCGGCCACAAGATGTGCGGTCCGACCGGCATCGGCGTGCTCTGGGGCCGCCAGGAGCTGCTGGAGGACCTGCCTCCGTTCCTCGGCGGCGGCGAGATGATCGAGACGGTGTCGATGCACTCCTCGACCTACGCCCCGGCGCCGCACAAGTTCGAGGCGGGCACGCCTCCGATCTCGCAGGCGATCGGCCTGGGCGCGGCGATCGACTACCTCAACTCGATCGGCATGGACAAGATCCTCGCCCATGAGCACGCCCTCACCGAGTACGCGGTGAAGCGGCTCGGGGAGGTCCCGGACCTCAGGATCATCGGCCCGGCCACGGCCGAGGACCGCGGCGCCGCGATCTCCTTCACGCTCGGCGACATCCACCCGCACGACGTGGGCCAGGTCCTCGACGAGCAGGGCATCGCGGTCCGGGTCGGCCACCACTGCGCCCGCCCCGTCTGCCTGCGCTACGGAATTCCTGCGACCACGCGAGCGTCGTTCTATCTGTACTCCACGCCGGCCGAGATCGACGCTCTGGTGGACGGCCTGGAGCACGTACGGAACTTCTTCGGCTGACGGGACGGGACGAGCGACGCATGAAGCTGGATTCGATGTACCAGGAAGTCATCCTGGACCACTACAAGAACCCGCACGGGCGTGGTCTGAGGGATGGCGACGCCGAGGTGCACCACGTGAACCCGACGTGCGGCGACGAGATCACCCTGCGTGTGAAGTACGACGGCACAAAGATCGAGGACGTCTCGTACGAGGGCCAGGGCTGTTCCATCAGCCAGGCGAGCGCGTCCGTACTGAACGAGCTCCTCGTCGGCAAGGACCTCTCCGACGCGCGGAAGATCCAGGAGACCTTCCTGGAGCTGATGCAGTCCAAGGGGAAGATCGAGCCGGACGACGCGATGGAGGAGGTCCTGGAGGACGCGGTCGCGTTCGCCGGGGTCTCCAAGTACCCGGCCCGGGTCAAGTGCGCCCTCCTGAGCTGGATGGCGTGGAAGGACGCGACGGCCCAGGTGCTGGGCGGAGCCGACGCCGAAAGGAAGACGGCATGAGTGACACCGTGGAGATGAAGCCGGCCTCGGAGGAGGAGCTCCGCGAGGCCCTGATGGACGTCGTCGACCCCGAGCTGGGCATCGACGTCGTCAACCTCGGCCTGATCTACGGCATCCACGTCGACGACTCGAACGTGGCCACGGTCGACATGACGCTCACGTCGGCGGCCTGCCCGCTGACGGACGTCATCGAGGACCAGGCCAAGTCCGCCACGGACGGTCTCGTCAGCGAGCTGCGCATCAACTGGGTGTGGATGCCGCCGTGGGGCCCGGACAAGATCACGGACGACGGCCGCGAGCAGCTTCGGGCGCTCGGCTTCAACGTCTGAGCACACGTGAGAGCGGCGGCACCTTCCGGGTGCCGCCGCTTCTCTGTGTGCCTCTTTGTGCGCGCCGTTCCTCCTGAGTGCTCAGGCCAGCCCGCCCACCAGCCGGAACGACGAGTCCGCCAGGTACAGGGAGCTGTACTCGAAGCGTTCGAGGCGGACGACGAAGTTCTTGTGGCGCAGGAAGTAGCCGGGGTAGTTGACCGACTCCAGCATGACCGCGCCGGAGTAGGAGGAGCCGCGGGGACAGAAGGTGGTGTCCTGCCCGAACAGTGCGGAGCCGTCGTTGCGTTCGGGGCGCAGGACGAAGCTGCGGTGGCGGAGGTAGCTGCCGTCCTGTGTGACGAAGGAGTAGCAGGAGCGGTCGGCGAGGCCCTTGATCTGCTTGAAGGTGGAGTCCTCGCGGGACTCGGAGCCGCGGACCTGGTCCAGGGCCACGGCGTCGCCGCCCGCATGCCAGTAACGGTCGGGGTAGTTGACCGAGCGGACGGAGCGCCAGGTCGTGGCCGGCGGCTTCGGCGGTGAACTCTCCCCGGGAGGAGCCGACTTGGACGGCTTCGGCGCGGGCTCGGGGGAGCCGGCGTCCTGCTGGCGAGGCGCCCTGGTGGTCGGCTTCTCGGTCGCCAGGCCGCTCTTGCCTTCCGGGGGCGTCTCCGAGGGCGTGGCGAAGGAGATCAGGCCGGGGACCGACGCCTTGTCGTCGGCCGGCGCGGAACGTGACTCGCCGTCAGGCGCACGGTCCGTCACGACGATCGCCGTGGCGCACGCGACGATCGTCGCCACCGCCATCATGCCCGCCAGCCACAGACGGCGCGTTCCCGGCGCCCGCGAGGTGTCCGGGGCCCAGCCGTTCTCCCAAGGTTGGTCCTGGGGCGGCCGGGGCTTGTTTTCTGGCATGCGCTGTACCTCCAGCGGCGTCACGCGACGACAGCCGCGGCTGCGAAGGCCCGGTATGTGAACGGTGAAACACTAGTGGCTGCAGGGGCGTTGGAGCAGCTGTTTGGAATGAGCCGTGTCCAGATCGAATCCTTTGTGTACGGCCGTACGCAACGTTGTGTACGCTCGTACACATGGGATACCTGCTGCTCGCCGGAGCCATAGCGGCCGAGGTGGCCGCCACCACGGCCATGAAGTACAGCGACGGTTTCAGCAGGCTGTGGCCGTCACTGCTGACCGCCGTCGGCTACCTCGTCTCCTTCACGCTGCTCGCGCAGACGCTGAAGTCCGTCTCCGTGGGCACGGCGTACGCGATCTGGGCCGGCGTCGGCACCGCGGCCATCGCCACCATCGGGATCCTGTTCCTGGGGGAGGGGATGACCGTCGTCAAGGCCGCGGGCATCGCGTTGATCATCGTCGGCGTGGTCGTGCTGAACCTGGGAGGTGCGCACTGATGGCCCGGCGCTACGACCCCGAGCGACGACAGCGGATCATCGACGCGGCGATCCGGGTCGTCGGGGAGAAGGGCATCGCCGGGCTGAGCCACCGCACCGTGGCCGCCGAGGCGGATGTACCGCTCGGCTCGACCACGTACCACTTCAAGACCCTCGACGACCTGCTGGTCGCCGCCCTGCGCCAGGCGAACGAGGGCTTCGCCAAGGTGATCGCCTCGCGCGGCGCCCTGGAGGACCCGCACACCGATCTGGCCGCCGAGCTCGCCGGGGGGATGGGCGAGTGGCTGGCGGGCGACCGCACCGGCGTCGAGCTGGAGTGCGAGCTCTACCTCGCCGCCCTGCGCCGGCCCGCCCTGCGCCCGGTCGCCGCCGAGTGGGCACATGACCTCGCCGACCGTCTGTCCCAGCGCACGGACGCGGTCACGGCACGGGCGCTGGTGGCGCTGCTGGACGGGATCTGTCTGCAGGTGCTGCTCACGGAGGTGCCGTACGACGAGGAGTACGCGCGGGAGGTGCTGGCGCGGGTCATTCCGTGACCGGCGTCGGTTCCTCGCCCCCCGCCGCCCCTACCCCTCCCGTCCTCCAGGGGCGATGCCCCTTCGACCCCGGTTCCTGGCGGCTGCGCCCCCAGACCCCGCCATCGGCCCTTCGGGCCTCGTACACAAACGCCGGACGGGCTGAATGGTGGCGTACCGCCCGGCACGTGAGACGCGTGCCCGCCGGTTCGCCCCTGGAGTGGGCGTCACGTTAGGTTGCCCTTATGACCGACACGACTGCTCCTCGTACCACCGGCGCCGTGGCCGCCGGCCTCGCCACGATCGCCGCCGACGGCACCGTTCTCGACACCTGGTTCCCCGCGCCCGAGCTCGTCACCGAGCCCGGTCCCTCCGGCAGCGAGCGGCTGTCCGCCGAGCAGGCCGCGGAGCTGCTGGGCGGCGGCGCCACCGCGGCGATCGGGCCGGACGCACGCCGGGGCGTCGAGGTCGTCGCGGTCCGCACGGTCATCGCCTCGATCGACGAGAAGCCGATCGACGCGCACGACGTCTACCTGCGTCTTCACCTGCTCTCCCACCGCCTGGTCAAGCCGCACGGCCTGAGCCTGGAGGGCCAGTTCGGCTTCCTCGCCAACGTCGCCTGGACCTCCCTCGGCCCGGTCGCCGTCGACGACATCGAGAAGGTCCGCCTGAACGCCCGCGCCGAGGGCCTGCACCTCCAGGTGACCTCGGTCGACAAGTTCCCGCGCATGACGGACTACGTCGCCCCCAAGGGCGTCCGCATCGCCGACGCCGACCGGGTCCGCCTCGGCGCGCACCTCGCCGAGGGCACCACCGTCATGCACGAGGGCTTCGTCAACTTCAACGCCGGCACCCTCGGCACGTCGATGGTCGAGGGCCGCATCTCCGCGGGTGTCGTGATCGGCGACGGTTCCGACATCGGTGGCGGCGCGTCGACGATGGGCACCCTCTCCGGCGGCGGCAACGTGATCATCTCCATCGGCGAGCGCTGCCTGATCGGCGCCGAAGCGGGCGTCGGCATCGCGCTCGGCGACGAGTGCGTCGTCGAGGCCGGCCTCTACGTCACCGCCGGCACCCGCGTCACCATGCCCGACGGCCAGATCGTCAAGGCCCGCGAACTCTCCGGCGCCTCCAACATCCTCTTCCGCCGCAACTCGGTCACCGGCACGGTCGAGGCCCGGCCGAACAACGCGGTGTGGGGCGGGCTGAACGAGATCCTGCACAGCCACAACTGACCCCCTCACCGGCAACCCCACCCCCTCACGTACGGGTTACTCCACGTGACCTCACCCCGGTCCAGGCAGATGAACGGTTGGACGCAGTTTCCGATCACACGCCGAACCGACGAAATGAGGACCGATGACGGGTCGAGTGAGGACGAGGGCGCGCAGCAGGGCTGTGCTCCGGCTGGTGGTGGGGGCGTTGGCCGTGGGGGCGGTGTGCTGGCTGCCGGCGGGCAGCGCGTATGCCGACGAGACCAACACGGCCTCGCACAACGGCCCCCGGATCGGGCTGGTCAATGTCGGGCAGGTCGACGATCCGATGGAGGACGTGCTGGAGCACTTCCTGCTCTTCGGTGACGGGTACAAGTGGGGTTGATCAGCCGTACAGCACGGGTCGGGGCCCGTACCGCAGTGGATGCGGTACGGGCCCCGACCCGTTTCCTGACCAATTTCCGTGAGGTGGCATAGCGGTCACCCGCCGCACGCGTCACCAGGAGTAGGAGTGGCGGGCGCGGGGCCGGCCCGGGGGAAGAGAAGGTGACGATGGATGCCGAAGCGCAGGACAGGTTTCGCGAGTTCGTGGAGAACCGGTCGTCCGCGCTGTTGAGGACCGCGGTGCTGCTGAGCGGCGGCGACCGGCATGCCGCGGAGGACCTTCTGCAGAACGCCCTGGTCAAGGCGGCCGACCGCTGGCACCGCATCGACGAGCCGGAGGCGTACGTACGGCAGATCCTGTACCGGCAGCAGATCAGCCGCTGGCGGCTGAAGTGGCGCCGGCGCGAGTTCACCGTCGCCGAACCGCCCGAGACCGGCGCGAGCCCGGACGCCGCGCCCGACGCGGAGCTGCGGCTGCTGATGCGCGGCGCGCTGGCCCGGCTGACGGCACGGCAGCGGATGGTGCTGGTGCTGCGCTACTTCGAGGACCTGCCCGAGGGCGACGTGGCCCGGGTCCTGGGCTGCTCCGTGGGCACCGTACGGTCCACCACCCACCGTTCGCTCGCCCGGCTGCGCGCGCTCGCCCCCGAGCTGGCGGCGCTGGGCCCGGCCGAGGTCGAGTCGCAGCCGTCCCGTGACTTCTCGCCCGTGGAGGTGCGACCGTGAACGTCGAGGAACTCGTGCGTGACTCCCTGCGGGAGCTGGCCGACGAGCAGACGTCGGCCGGACCTGGGCTCGCCGAGCGGGTCCTGGTGGTGCGACGGCGCCGGCGCACCCGGCGGATCGCCTCCGTCGCCGCGGTCACGGCGGCCGTCGTCGCCATCGGCGTGGCGGTGCCGCTGCTGGACTCCGGCAAGGAGGACGTGCGGCCCGCGGACGTCGTACAGAAGAGCAAGGACGTCGCGCACCCGGACCAGTCGCCGCCACGCGATCTGATCTCGGCCGGGAACACCGTGCTGGCCGCCTACTACATCCCCCGGACCGTCAAGCACTCCGCCGGCCAGGCCGAACGCGTCCGCGACTACTGGCTGCTGGACCAGAGGACGGGCAAGTACGTGAAGACCACCAAGTGGTCCTACGTCGCCGTCGCCCCGGGACTGAAGACCGCCGCCGTGCTGGAACGCGACCTGCCCGCCTCGCGGATCGGCATGCTCGACCTGGCCACCGGCAAGGTCGAGCGGTGGATCGAGGTCGACCACAAGGTCGCCGGGCTCTCCTTCTCGCGCGACGGTCTGAAGCTGGTCGCGACGACCTACGGCGAGAACCCCGACCAACTGGTCAAGACGGAGGGCTCCGACTTCTGGGACCAGAAGCAGCCGTCGACCCGGACCGGCTTCTACGTCCTCGACACGGTGTCCGGCAAGGGCACCTGGAGCGAGGTCAAGCTGAAGGGCGACCCGAACGACCCCATGGGCGCGGGCTTCATCAACGCCCGCCAGGACTTCGCCCTCAGCCCCGACGGCAGGCATGTCTGGGCCGGCAACCCCATGGGGGACATCGGCAAGCAGTTCTACGACTTCACCGGCGCCGAGGTCCCCGTACCGGCGGACCAGAAGCACCTCCAGTGGTACGTCGACGCATGGCAGTCGCCCAGCGGCAGGCTGGTCGCCGGTGACTTCGCGGGCGAGAAGTGGAAGACGTCCTCCTGGGTCGTCGACGCCCGTACCGGCGACAGGACCGAGGTGCGCGGGCAGCAGCTGCTCGCCTGGGCCGACGACACGTCGCTGATCGCCTGGGACATCGGGCCGGACAGCAAGGACGAGTTTCGTCAGCGGCTCGTGAAGGTGACCGTCGGCAGCGACAAGACGGTCCCCCTCAGCGGCTTCCTCAAGGGCAACGACGGCGACGCCGGACGCTGGGAGCCTGTCTTCGCCGAGCGCTGAGCACCTGGGGCCTGATCCGCCGGACAGGCCACTGGACAGGCCGCCGGACAGGCCCCGGCGCTCGGCGGACCGGACGCTGATCGGGAGACGGCCCTGACCAGGCCGGGGCCCGATCAGCCGGTGACGAACTCCTGGTACACCGCCAGCAGCCTGTCGACCGTCTCGCGGTCGGCTGGCCGCAGCGGTGCCCGGACGGGGCCCGCCGGCAGACCCAGCTCATTGAGCAGGGCCTTGGCGGTGACCGTGCCGGGCAGCCCGGCCGACATCATCGACTCGATGAGCGGCGTGGCGCGTTGTTGGAGGCGGGCGGACACGGGGGTGTCGCCCGCCTCGAACACGTCCAGTACGGCCCGGAGCCGGGCCGGCACGACATTGGCGACCGTGCTGATGTACCCGGCGCCTCCCACCGCGTACAGCGCCAGATTGTGCTCGTCGCACCCCGCGTAGTACGCCAACCCCGTGCGCGCCAGCACCTTCTGGGCGCCGAGGAAGTCGTAGGAGCAGTCCTTCACCGCCACGATCCGGGGGTGCTCGGCGAGCCGGATCAGCGTCTCCGGCTCGATGCGGGTGCCGGTCCGGGCCGGGATGTCGTACAGCGCGAGAGGGAGTCCGGCCGCGTCCGCGACCTCGCGGAAGTGCGCCTCGACGGCGTCCTGCGGGGGCCTGCTGTAGTACGGCGCGACCACCAACAGGCCGTCGGCGCCCGCCTTTTCGGCCGCCAGAGCCAGTTCGACGGTGTGCCGGGTGTCGAAGGTGCCTACGCCCGCGACGACGGACGCCCGGCCTCCCACCGCCTCCCGGACGGCTCTGATCAGCTCCGACTTCTCGGCATCCGTCGTGGTCGGCGACTCGCCCGTCGTGCCGGAGAGCACCAGCCCGTCGCAGCCCTCGTCCACCAGCCAGGTGGCGAGCCGCTGCGCCCCGGCCAGATCGAGCGCGCCGGCCTCGGTGAAGGGGGTGATCATGGCGCAGAGGGCGCGGCCGAAGGGCGGGGCGGGGGAGGGCGTCGTCGTCATGGCAGTAGTCTCGGCAGGATGACTGTGAAGCTCTACTTAATTCTGCTACGAGGTATTGGTTAGATTTGCTGTGATGTGGGGGTTGATCAGGCACGTCGTAGGCCTTATGTCCAAGTCGGGCGGCATGGGTCACCATGGCCAGGACGGTGAAACGGCCCCTGGGCATGGGACGCGTCATGAAGCTCGGCAAGGCACTCGCCACCGGAGTCGCGCAGGAGCGGCCGCAGGACTATGACGAGGTAGTCGAACTCGCCGAGGAGATCGCCGAGATCGGGGCCGTCGAGGCGTCGGCGCCCGAAGAGGTCCCGGTCACCCGATGAGACTGCGGCTTCCGGAGGAACGCCCGAGGGAGCCGCCGACCGGATACAAGATCGCCCACCCGATGCTGTCCCAGGACGGCACCCGGGCCGGCTTCACCGGTGTGTCGCTGGGCGGCGCGCTGCCGTACGGGGTCCTGGCCGACGCGTCCTGTGTCTACGGCCTGCGGCACCGGGCGCCGAGCCGCCGCTGCGACTGCGGCTTCCACTGTGTGCATGACCGTAGGACGGCCGAGGCGCTGCTGTGCACGGCCGAACACCGGGCGGCGGTGCTGCTGGAGGTCACCGTGCTGGGCCGGTACATCCGCTTCGAGCGCGGCTTCCGCTACGCCCGTCAGCGTGTGCGCACCGCCACGGTCGGCCCCTGCGCCTGCGGTACGGTCGCCGCCGCCCTGGCCGACGCCGGCTGGGGCCGCCCCGGCTGGCGGGCCCTCGCCCCGTCCTGCGCGGGCTGCCTCCGTGGCCGTGTGTCCGTCCCGCTCGCCGGGTTCGCCCGGCCGGCGGGGGAGAGGCTGCGGGTGGTGGCCGGGCGGGGGGTGTCCGTGGCGGGCGCCGACCTCGCGGCCGCGGGTGAGCCGGGCGTGCCCGAACTCACCGCCGAGGCCGCGCTGTTGCAGGCCCGCCTCGACTGGTTCCAGGCCCAGCTGGCCCGGCTGGGCGAGCGCGGACCGGGCGGCGGCCGGAAGGGATAGCGGGGGCCGCGGCGGGTACCCGGGGGGTTCCGAACCGAGAGGAGGCGGAACACCGTGACCGGGTCCATGGCCCCCGAGCGGGCGCGCGACGAACATCGCTCGGTGAGCGAACTCGTAGGACAGGCCGGCGAACAGCTCTCCCGGCTCGTACGGCAGGAAGTCGCCCTCGCCAAGGAGGAACTGGCCGAGAAGGGCCGACGCGCCGGCCGCGGCGGCGGCCTGCTGGGCGCCGCGGGTGCCGTCGCGTACGCCGGTCTGCTGTTCCTGGCCGCGGCGGCCACCGCCGCGCTCTCGCTGACGCTGCCCGTGTGGGCCGCGGCGCTGATCGTGACGGGGGCCCTGTTCGCCCTCGCCGGCCTGCTGGCCGCGACCGGCCGCGCCCAGCTGCGGCGCGCCGCCCCTCCCGCACCCGAGGAGGCGCTCGGCAGCGTCAGGGCCGATGTCGAGGAGATGAAGGGAAGGGCGCACCGATGACGGACAAGAAGGCGGGGGCGACGGGCGGCGGGGAGGCCGCGAAGAAGGGTGCGGCGAAAGCCGCGGCCGCGGGGAGGAGCGCGGCCAAGAAGGCGGGCGGCGGGGCCAAGGGCCCTGATGAACTGCGCCGACAGATCGAGCGGACCCGCGGCGAACTCGGCGACACCGTCGAGGAGTTGGCAGGGAAGGCGGACGTGAAGGGCCGGGCCATGGCCCGCGCCGCCGACCTGAAGGACAAGGCGGGCGCGATGACCGTGCAGCTGCGCAGCAGCGCGGCCCAGGCGGGGCACGTGGTCCAGGACCGGGCGGCGCGCGCCGGGCACGTGATGCAGGACCGGGCCGCCCAGGCCGGGCACACCGTGCAGGACCGGGCGACCCGGACCGGCCACACCGTCCAGGACAAGGCGACCCACGCGGGCCATGTCGTCGAGCACAGCGTCCCGCGCCCCGTCCGCACCGTCGTACAGGCCGGCCTGCGGCATCCGCGGCCGGTGCTGATCGTCGGGGCGGTGGTGGGAGCTGTCGTCGCGGCACGGGCGCTGCGCAGGCGGGGGACCGGCTGACCGGCGTCCGCCCGACCGAGTCCGCCGCCGCCCCGGCCAGACCTCGGCCGGGGCGGCGGCGTCTTGACCTCAAGTCCGGTTGAGGGCGAAAGGTGACCGGGGCACGCATCGACCACCTGCCGCGGAGGCCGCCATGACCCGCCGTACCGACGTCCACCCCGACCTCACCCGCCCCGAGGCCGGCGCGCCCTTCTTCAGCACCTGGCGCGTGGGCACCCCCCTGCGCCAGCGGCAGACCGTCGAGGCCATCGCCAGGACCTGGGAGGCCCGCCCCTGGCCCGCCGACGGTCTGCTCGGCTACCACGTCTACACCGGCCACGACGGCTCCACCCTCCTCCACCACTCGCAGTGGCGCGGTGAGCAGGCCTACGAGTCGTTCGTGCGGACACACCGGCAGGAGCGCGTCGATCAGATCGACACCGCCGTACCGGGCATCGAGCGGCTGGGGCTCGGCCGGTACCGGCGCTACCGCAGCGCCCGGCGGGACGGCGACCCACGGGTCCCGGGCTGCGTCGTGATCGTCGACATCGAGTTCGAGGGACCCGACCCCGAGCGGCAGCGCGCCTGGGTGGACGCCGTCCTGGCGGCGCTGGAGGCCGAGCCGGAGCCCCACTCCGGCGGCATCTCCGCCCACTTCCACCTCAGCACCGACGGCACCCGCGTCCTCAACTACGCCGAGTGGGAGAGCGCCCGGGCCCACGCCGAGGCCCTCGCCGCCCCCGGCGACGGTGTCGGCTCGGCGACGGAGCTGTGGCGCCGCGTGCAGAACTGGCCGGGGCTGAAGGGCAGCACGGTCAGTCGCTACGACCACGCGCTCGGACTCCTCCCCGTCTGACGTGGCTCCGTGGGTCTGCGGCTCCGTGGGTTACCGAAAACTTGACCCGTCTGGACAAAAAAAGTTTTCGGTGAGACGGTGGACGCATGCTGGACGTCACCGTGATCGAGGACCCCGAGGCCGCAGCCGTCTCCCTGGACCCCACAAGGGCCCGGCTGCTCGCCGAACTGGCGGCCGGACCCGCGTCGGCCGCCATGCTCGCCGGCAAGGTCGGGCTGCCCCGGCAGAAGGTGAACTACCACCTCAAGGCGCTGGAGCGGCACGGCCTCGTCGAACTGGCCGGAGAGCGCCGCAAGGGAAACGTCACCGAACGGCTCATGCAGGCGACCGCGGCGTCGTACGTCATCTCGCCGCTCGCGCTCGCCTCCGTGCAGCCGGACCCGGACCGCTTCCGTGACCAGCTCTCCGCCCGCTGGCTGCTCGCGCTCGGCGCCCGGCTCGTGCGCGACGTCGGCTCGCTGATCACCGGCGCCACGAAGGCCCGCAAGCGGCTGGCGACCTACGCGCTGGACGGCGAGGTCCGCTTCGCCTCGGCCGCCGAACGAGCCGCTTTCATCCAGGAGTTGACGGCCGGCGTGAGCGCCCTGATCCGCAAGTACGACGCGCCCGACACCGAGGGCGGCCGCGATCACCGGATCGTCGTCGCCGTCCACCCCACGGTCAAGGACCAGCAGCCCGCCCAGGAAATCGAGCAGTAGGACACAGGAGCCCGTCATGTCCAAGGAATTCGAGATCGCCCGCGAGTTCGAGGTCGACGCCACGCCCGAAGAGGTCTGGGAGGCCGTCACCACCGGCACCGGAGGCTATCTCTGGCCGATGGAACCGCCCGAGCCCCGGGTCGGCGGCCGGGGGCCGTTCGGGTCGAAGGTCACCGCCTGGGACCCGCCGCACCGCTACACCAACCGCGTCGAGGACGTCGAGGGCATCGCCGAGCAGACGATGAACCAGCTCGACTACACCATCGAGCCGCGTGACGAGGGCCGGCGCGCCTGGGTGCGGTACGTGCACAGCGGCATCTTCGTCGACGACTGGGACAACCAGTACGACGGCGCCGCCAAGCACACCGACTTCTATCTGCACACCCTGCGCGAGTACCTGGTCCACTTCGCGCCCCGCCCGGCCGCCTTCGCCACGTTCGACGGCCCCGAGGCGTCGAAGGCCGCCGACGCCCTGGCCGCCGTCGGGCGGGCCCTCGGCGTCGGGGAGGACGTGGCCGCCGGCACGAGCGTGCGGGTGCACGGTCCCGACGACTTCGACGCAGTGGTCGACTTCCGCGACCCGTACTTCATCGGGCTGCGCACGGACCGGGGCCTCACCCGCGTCTTCGGCCGCAACCACTGGGGCCACCCGGTCGGCATCTCCCTGCACGACTTCACGCCGGGCGCCGACATCAAGGAGTGCGAAGCCGCCTGGCAGAGCTGGCTGAACGGCGTGTTCAGCCAGCCCTGAGCCCTGGCGGGACTACGGGCGGAACCGCAGCACCTGCGGATCGTGGTCGCTGATCTGGTCGTTGAACTCCGAGTTGACGTGCACACTGTCGTACTCGAAGTCGCAGGACTTCCGGATCGACGGGCTGACCAGGATCTGGTCCAGCGTCTGCGCGTTGCCCTGGTAGACGTACGAGTAACGCTCGCTCCTGGGCAGCGACTTGATCGCCGACCACAGCGCGCCGTCGTCCTCCAGCAGCTTGGCGGTGCCGGAGAACTCGAAGTCGTTGATGTCGCCGAGCGTGACGACGTCCGCGTTCTTCTGGACGGCCAGGATGTCCTTCACGAACGCGTTCACCGCGGTCGCCTGGAGGTGTCGCTGGGTCTCCGAGCTGCGGACCGGCGGCTGGAACTGCGCGTGCAGCGCCTGGTCGCCGCCCTTGGAGGCGAAGTGGTTGGCGATCACGAAGACCGTCCGGCCACGGAAGACGAACTCACCGGCCAGCGGCTTACGGCTGTTCGCCCAGGCCGCGTTCGCCGGGTCGACACGGCCCGGGGAGACCGTCAGCGCGGCCTTGCCCTTCACCTTGGTCACGCCGACGGCCGTCGTGGCGTCGCCGCCCGCACGGTCCACGAAGGAGACGCGCTCCGGGTTGAACAGGAACGCCTGACGGATGTTGCCGCCCGGCTCACCGCCGTCGGCCTTGTTCACCGGGTCGATCGAGCGCCACTGGTACGCCGGGCCGCCCGCGGCGACGATCGCGTCGATCAGCTTCTGCATCGTCCGGTCGGCGGCGACCGTCCCGTCGTCGGTCTTGCCGTTGTTGTCCTGGATCTCCTCCAGGGACACGATGTCGGGCGACTGGAGGTTGTTCACGATCGCGGCGGCGTGCTCGGCGAAGGTGGCGTCGGACGGGTCCAGGTTCTCGACGTTGTACGTCGCGACCGCCAGCTCGCCGCGCCCCTGCTTCCGCGTGGTCTCCCGCTTCAGGCCACCGCTCTTGAGGGTGCCCAGCTCGCCGGCGACGAGGGTGTAGCCGCCGTACTGGGTGTAGTCCAGCGGACCGGTGGTGGTGCCGGACAGGGTGTCGCCGACGTTCGCCTTCGGGAAGTCGGCGGCCGCACCCAGGGACTGGATCTGCAGGCGCCCGGTGTTCTGGGAGTCGTAGGAGCCGTACACCGCGCCGCCACGGCGGTTGGCGTGCTCGCGCGGCTTCACCGTGACCCACAGCTCGTTGAAGTCGTCGGTGCCGGTGACCACCCGCGCGTCGGCGACCCGGACGTTCATGTGCTCCAGGGACTCGTAGTAGTCCAGGGCGTACGCCCTGGGCCGGAGCGTCAGGCCGTTGATCGAGCCGTTCGCGGCCGTGTCGCCGGCGGGGGTGTACGCGGACGGCACGGACTTGGCGGAGATGACCACGGCTGCCGGGAGGGCGTTGCCGCTGGAGACGACGGTGAACGTCGGCTTGGTGATCTCGGTGATCGACTGGTTGCCGGTGGCGGCGCCGCCCGGGACGTACTCCTGGACCGTTCCCGAGACCGTGACCGCGTCGCCGACGGCGACACCCTTCGGCGTGGAGTTGGTGTAGACGAAGATGGCCTCGCTGGTGGCCGGGTTGTCGTCCGCCTGCGGATCCTGGATCCAGAAGCCTCTGGAGATGCCGTAGGTGCGCACGCCGGTGACGATTCCGGCCACGTCCGTGACCTCCTTGCCGGCGTACGGGGATATGCGCGTGCTGCCCTGGACGTCATGGATGCGCACGGAGTCGGCGTGCGCGGGGGCGGTGAGGGCGACGGTGGACGCAGCGGAACACACGGCGGCGACGGTGAGCGCGGCGAGACGCGCGGACTGCTTGCTCGGCAACGGAAATCCCTCCGGGGACGTGAATGAGCACCGGGACGAGGGTGGTGCGTGGAACCTTGTGCAAACGGTGGGTGCAGGCGCGACCGGTGGGGCGGTGGCGACGCGCGTAGAAAATACAGTGAACAGATGTCCGCCGGATTTCTACGCGCGTCAATCTCCTGCCTGGTCAAGCCACTTGTCAAGGTTTCGGCCATGTACAGCGCCCGACGGGGAGATGAACCGGGTGGCATGGGTGGAAATCCGTCTAGGCTGAGCGGTTGAGCCGTGATGCGTACGGCCGAGGGCCGTGTAGCTCACGGCCATGCAGAACGCCCTAGGAGAAACAGCCGATGTCAGACAGCTCCTCCCTGCCGCCGGTGCGGCTGCACCCCGAAGCGGAGCTGGCGCGGGACGCGCTGTCCACGCCGTTGCTTTCCCGGGCCACGCGGCTCGCCCGCTGGGCCGGACCCGACACCCGGGTCGACGCCGGGGGCGGCCTCGTCGAGGAGCAGCTGCCGGCGGCCGCCGAGGCGCTCGGGCTGAGCGGCGACGACGCCGCCGCGTACGCGAGCGAGGCCTGGCGCGTGGCCGTCGACGCGGGGCTGGTCGAGATCGTCGACGAGGAGGCCGGCACGGTCGAGGCCGGCGCGGATCTGGCGCTGCTGACCGGCGGTTCGCCGCAGGACGTGCTCGGGGTGTGGCTGGCGGCACTGGAGACGGTCCTCGCCGACGCGAGCGTGCCCGACCTCGACGACCTCGTCGACGCCATCGACACCGGTGGCGAGATCGACTTCTCCTCGCTGGACTGGGACCCGGAGGCCGAGGCGGAGTTCCTCGACGGAGTCCTCGGCAACCTGTACCTGCTGACGGCCAGCGACGACGGCCCCGGCGACGGCCCGGTGCCGCTTCCGGCCCTCGCAGCGTCGATGATCGTGCCCAGCGACATGGGCGAGCCCACGAACGACGTGCTGGAGCAGGTCTCCGACGCGATGATGCGCCTCGACGACCAGTTCCGGGTGCTGGAGCCGGTCGGGCTCGTGGAGTACCAGCCGGTGGACGAGGCGCTGATGGCGGACGCGGACGCGGCAGCCGACGGAGCCGATGACGCGCCCACCGCCGTCGACGACACCGACGTCTCGCGCTACGGCATGGTGCGGCTGACCCCGCTCGGCCTGTACGGGCTGCGGTCGCGGCTGCTGGAGGCCGGGTTCGAGGCACCCGCCGTCGGGGACCTCGCGGACAAGGGCGCCGACGCCCTGCTCGACGGCACGGCCACCTTCCCGCAGGTCGCCGCGCGCGCCGAGACCGAGATGTGGCTGGCCCGGCGGGAATCCCTCGCCGCGGCACGGGAGTTGCTGGCGGCGGCCCGGGGCCTGGACGCCGGGGCACCGCTGCGACGGCTGCGCTGCCAGCAGGCGCTGTCCCTGCTGGGCACCCAGGCCGAGCCGGCGCTGCGGGAGGTCCTCGACGATCCGGAGCTGGGCGGGCTGGCCCGGGTCTGGCTGACCGAGGCGGGGTTCTCCGACGTTCCCGCGCCCTCCCAGGAGCTGGTGTTCTGGCTGACCGTCGACACGGTGGCAGCGCAGCTGGCGGCGGAGGGGAACTCCGACGAACTGCGGGCGCTGGTGGAGGGGTTGGCCGCGCAGCACGGTGGGTTCTTCGCGGCGGCCTGGCGGGTGGAGCATCCGGCGACCGCGGATGTGCTGGAGGCGATGGGGCGGTTGCATCCGGACAAGAAGATCGCGAAGGAGGCGCGCAAGGCTGCCTTCAAGGCGCGGTCGCAACAGGGGGGCTGAGCTTGTTTCGCGGGTGCGGGTGCGGTGTGGTTGCTCGCGCAGTTCCCCGCGCCCCTTAAGGCGTTGTTCAACCGGCGTTCAGGCATGGGCGGGACGGTTGCGCCGACCGAAGCCGGCCACCCTCCACGGCACCCACTGTCTCAGGAGACACCATGTCGCTCACCCGCAGGGACTTCGCCAGGAACTCCGCGATCACCGGTGCCGGTGTCGCGCTGGCGGGCAGTGCCGGCGTTCTCGCCAGCGCGCCGAACGCGCTCGCGTCCACGGAGGCCGCGGCCGAGGGCGAGAAGCCGGCGGACGCCCACGGCGGCGGTGTCGGATACGGCCCGCTGATCCCGGACCCGAACGGCATCCTCGCGCTGCCCGCCGGTTTCGAGTACCGCGTCATCACCTACAGCGGGAAGACCAGGCTGGAGTCGGGCGAGTTCACCCCCTCCAACCACGACGGCACGGCCGCCTTCGACGGCCCGCGCGGCACCACCCTCCTCGTCAACAACCATGAGCTGAAGGGCCCGCGCGCCAACTGGCAGTACCCCGTCCCGCTCACCGAGGGTCTCGTCTACGACCCCGCCGCGGCCGGTGGCTGCACGGTCGTCGAGGTCCGTCCCGGTGGTCAGGTCGCCGAGTGGGTCGGCATCGCCGGCACCTCCACCAACTGCGCGGGCGGCCGCACGCCCTGGGGCACCTGGCTCACCGGCGAGGAGAACTCCGACCGGGCCGGCACCAACGGCATGACCAAGGACCACGGCTACGTCTTCGAGGTCGACCCCGTCGACCGCCGCGCCAACCGCGACCCCAAGCCACTGAAGTTCTTCGGCCGCTACGACCACGAGGCCGTCGTCATCGACCCCAGGCGCGGCCACGCCTACCTCACCGAGGACGCCGCGGGCCCCAACGGCCTGCTGTTCCGCTGGACCCCGCCGAAGGGCTTCGAGTACGGCCCCGGCAAGTTCCGCACCCTGGCCGACGACGCCGGTGTGCTCCAGGCTCCCAAGTGCTTCGACTCGGGCGGCAAGTTCGTCGACGACCTCTCCCGCGCCACCAAGGTCGGCACGGTGTACGGCGTCGACTGGGTGGACGTCCCCGACCGCGACGCGAAGACCACGCCCGTGCGCAAGCAGTTCGCCGACGGTGAGATCACCCGCGCCCGCAAGCTGGAGGGCATGTGGTGGGGGGACGGCGGCACCTACATCGTCTCCTCCTACGCCCGCGAGGAGAGCCCCGGCCGGCACGACGGCCAGGTCTGGTTCTACGACCCCAAGCGCCGCACCCTGACGCTGAAGGTCCTCCTCGGCGTCAACCCCGACCCGTCCAAGGACGGCGCCCTCGACGGCCCCGACAACATCACGGTCTCCCCGTACGGCGGCCTCGTCATCGCCGAGGACGGCGAGGGCGTCCAGCACCTGTTCGGCGCCACCGACAGCGGTCGCACCTACCCCATCGCCCGCAACGAACTCAACGTCGGCACCGAGGACGAGCCGGAATACAGCGAGTTCGCCGGCGTCACATTCTCCTGCGACGGAAAGACCCTCTACGCCAGCATCCAGACGCCGGGAATCATGCTGGCGATCACCGGTCCTTGGAAGCGCCAGAAGCGGGGCTGAACTTAATTCGCTCGCCGGGCCCGCGGTACGCCTCCTAGAGTGATGAACGTCCAGGTGCGAAGGCAGGACCTACTTCCACTCATAATGGGGCGGCCGCGGGTTCGAGTCCCGCCACCGGTACAACCGGCCGGTGTAGCTCAGGGGTTAGAGCACCTAATGTCGGTTCCGCCGATCTGAACTCTGGACACCACAACTTCATGCACCTCCCGGTGCGAGCATTTTGATCTCGGGAGGCGCGGCTCAAGGTGGGTGCCCGGTGCGCAGGCAGCGGATACTTCGGGGGCTGGTGGGGGAGATCCCTCGTGCGGGTTCGAATCCCGTCATCGACTTCGGGTCGGTGTGGCGGAACGGAAGACGCGCCAGTTATAAGCAACCGCAGTCGACTTCGAACTCGGGCACCCTCCTTTTGCCGCGTCTCCTTCCGAAACCACAGTGAATTCGGGGGAATTCGGCATGGCGCGATTCAACACGAGAGCGGCCCGGGCTCGGCCCACTTCACGCGTGACATCCACGGGGCGTGTGCTCCGTACCTTCGAGGGCGGCCGAGGCCATGAGCGCGACGCGCGCTCCGAACTGTTCTTGCTCTCGGTCTCCGACTTCGTCTCGCAGCGGACCTTCTACGAGACCGGCGCCGACCGCGCCGACCGGTTCGCCCGGCTCGTGCGCGAACTCGCCGTAACCGACCCCGAGTGGACCGCGGGCCTGCTCGGCTGGCTGCGCGGCGAGGGCAACCTCCGTACCGCGTCCATCGTGGGCGCCGCCGAGTACGTGAAGGCGCGCCTGGACGCCGGGGCCACCGACGGCCCGGCGAACCGGCAGGTCGTCGCCTCCGTGCTCCAGCGGCCGGACGAGCCCGGCGAACTGCTCGCGTACTGGACGGCGCGGTACGGCCGAAACGTCCCGAAGCCCGTCAAGCGCGGCGTCGCCGACGCCGTGCGCCGTCTCTACAGCGGCAAGGCGCTGCTGAAGTACGACACCGCCTCCAAGGGATACCGCTTCGGCGACATCCTCAACCTGGTGCACGCGGCGCCGGACCCGGACAAGCCGTGGCAGGGCGAGCTGTTCCAGTACGCCCTCGACCGCCGGCACAACCCGGACACCGCCGTGCCGCCCGCGTCCGCCCGGACACTGTTCGCGCACCGTGAGCTGATGGCGCTGCCCGTTGAGGAGCGGCGTGCGGTGGTCACCTCGCACGGCGGGGCCGAGCGGCTCGCGGCGGCCGGGATGACGTGGGAGGCGCTGGCGGGCTGGCTCCAGGGGCCGATGGACAAGGCGGCCTGGGAGGCAGTCATGCCGTCCATGGGCGCGATGGCGCTGATCCGCAACCTGCGGAACTTCGACGAGGCCGGGGTCTCCGACGAGGTGGCGGCCCAGGTCGCCGCGCGGATCAGCGACCCCGCCGAGGTCGTACGGTCGCGGCAGTTCCCCTTCCGCTACCTCGCCGCGTACCGGCACGCGCCGTCGCTGCGCTGGGCGTACCCGCTGGAGCAGGCGCTCGGTCACTCGCTGGCCAATGTGCCCGCGCTGCCCGGCCGGACGTTGATCCTCGTCGACCGTTCCGGCTCGATGTGGAGCCCGCTGTCCGACCGTTCGAAGCTCAACCGGGCCGACGCGGCGGCGGTCTTCGGCACGGCGCTGGCGGTGCGGGCGAAGAAGGCGGACCTGGTGGAGTTCGGCTCCACGAGCGCCCCGGTGCGGTTCCGCCGGGGCGAGTCGGTGCTGAAGATCCTCGGCCGCTTCGGCGACCTGGGTGGCACCGACACCACCGAGGCGGTCCGCCGCCACTACGGGAAGCACGACCGGGTACTGATCGTCACCGACGAGCAGTACGCGTACAGCCGCCACGGCGACCCGACCCAGCAGGTCCCCGCCGACGTGCCGGTCTACACCTGGAACCTCGCCGGCTACCGGACGGGCCACGGCCCGTCGGGCAGGGCGAACCGGCACACCTTCGGAGGCCTGTCGGACGCCGCCTTCCGGATGGTTCCGCTGCTCGAAGGCGCCCGGAACGCCGACTGGCCCTGGGTGGACTGAGGCCGGCGGGAGCCGGGGCGTGGCCCGCACTCACGGGGGTGCGGGCCGCACCCTTGTCCGGACGGTGGGCTGACATCTAACATTTCAGTCGTGAAGGCCATACGACCCGTAGCCCGGACCCTGCTCAGGGACCGCGCGTACGAATCGATCCGGGACGCCATCGTGGCCGGGGAGATCGAGCCCGGCGCCGTGGTGCGGGACGCCGATCTCGCGGAGCGGCTCGGGCTGTCGCGGGCGCCGGTGCGCGAGGCGTTCTCGCGGCTCGTGGACGAGGGACTGCTGGAGAGCAAGCCGCAGAGCTACACGCGGGTCACTCCGCTCGTGGCCGCCGACGTACGGGACGCCGCCGCCGTGGTCGGCGCCATGCACGAGCTGGCGACGCGGGTCGCCGTGCCGCGGCTGACGGCCGGGGACGTGGAGATCATGCGCGCCGCCAATGACCGCTTCGCCGCCGCCGTCGCGTCCGGCGCAGTGGATCTCGCGCTACGGGCCGACGACGAACTGCACGACGTACTGGTGCGGGTCAGCGGCAACCGGGTGGCCGCCGCCACCGTCGCCCGCTACACCCCGCTCATCCGCCGCCTGGAGCGCCGCCGCTTCGGCGAGGGCGGGACCTGCCGTTCGGCAGGGCTGCACGAACGGTTGATCGAGGCGTGCGCCGCCGCCGACGTGGACGGAGCGGTCCAGGTCACGGCGGAGATCTGGCGGACCCTCGCCGACCTGGCCGACTCCGACCGACCGACGCCGTGACCCTGTGGAGGCGCACATGTCCCTCTCTTCCTACGAGCGTTACCCCCTCCTCTTCGGCCCATCTCCCGTGCACCCCCTGGAGCGCCTCACCGCGCACCTCGGCGGCGCCCTGCTCTGGGCCAAGCGCGAGGACTGCAACTCCGGTGTCGCGTACGGCGGGAACAAGACCCGCAAGCTGGAGTACCTGGTCGCCGACGCGCTGGCCAAGGGCTGCGACACCCTCGTCTCGATCGGTGGCGTGCAGTCCAACCACACCCGCCAGGTCGCCGCCGTCGCCGCCCGCGCGGGCCTCAAGTGCGTGCTGATCCAGGAGAGCTGGGTGGACTGGCCCGACTCCGTGTACGACAGGGTCGGCAACATCCTCGTCAGCCGCCTCGCCGGCGCCGAGGTACGCCTGGTGCGGGCCGGGTTCGGGATCGGCTTCAAGGAGAGCTGGGAGCAGGCGCTCAGGGAGGTCGAGGAGTCGGGCGGCAAGCCGTACGCCATCCCGGCGGGCGCGTCCGACCACCCGCTCGGCGGACTGGGCTTCGCCGGGTGGGCTTACGAAGTCGCCGAACAGGAGAGGGAGTTGGGCGTCTTCTTCGACACGGTGATCGTGTGCTCGGTGACCGGCTCCACCCAGGCCGGCATGGTCGCCGGCTTCGCCGCGCTGGAGGAGGCGGGCGGCCGGCCGCGCCGCGTCCTCGGCATCGACGCCTCGGCCAAGCCCGCCACCACCCGCGAGCAGATCACCCGGATCGCCCACCACACCGGTCAACTCATCGGGGTCAAACGTGAGTTGACCGAGAGCGACGTCGAGCTCGACGACCGTTACCACGCGGGCACGTACGGCATCCCGGACGAGACCACACTCCAGGCCATGCGGCTCGCGGCCGGGACGGAGGGGATGGTCACCGACCCCGTGTACGAGGGGAAGTCGATGGCCGGGATGGTCGACCTGGTCGGCCGGGGGGAGATCGGGCGGGACTCGACCGTGCTGTACGCCCACCTCGGCGGCCAGCCGGCGCTGAACGCGTACAGCGCGCTGTTCTGAGCGGTGGGGCGGTCCGGCGGCGCACCTGAAAGGGGCGCGGGACGGTCTCCACACGCGGCTCCGCCGCGTGGGCGCGACCAGCCACAACGGCGCCGCAGACGACCGTCGACCCTTGCGCGGCCCTTCGGGCGGAGCGCTACAGTGCCCCCGTGCGGGCGGACGATCAGCAGTGGGGGACGAGTGTCGAGCGGCCTGACGGCACTCGCCGCCGGGCCACGATCCATGACGTCGCGAAGCTGGCCGGAGTGTCACGTCAGACGGTCTCCCGCGCGGTCAACGACAAGGGCGAGATCGACCCGGCCACCAAGGAACGGGTGCTGGAGGCGGCTCGGCTGCTGGACTACCGGCCGAGCCGGTTCGCGCGCGGCATGGTGCAGAAGGGTGCCGTGACGGCCGGTCTGGTGATCCCGGACCTGATGAACCCCTTCTTCCCCGAGGTGGCCGCCGGTGTTCTGGAGGCGGCCGAGCAGCGGGGCTGGCAGGTGGTGATGTGGGACTCGCGCATAGACGAGGCCCGCGAGCGGGACGCGCTCGACGTGCTGTCCCACCAGGCCGACGCGATCGTCGGTTACTTCAGGAGCCCCGACGAGGTGCTGGCCCGGCACCTCGGAGGCGTACCGCTGGTGCTGCTGGAGCACGGTCCGCAGCAGACCCGTTTCGCGGCCGTGGGCATCGACGCCGCCGCCGGTCTGGAACAGGGCATGGCCCATCTGGTGGGCGCGGGGCATCGCAGGATCGGCATGCTGGACGGGGTGTACGGACCCGACCCGCGCCGGGAGGCCTTCCTGGAGCAGGTCCGGCGCCACGGCCTGCCGGTCGACGACAGCTGGATCGTGCTGTGTGCCGAGCACAGTGTGGCGGGGGGCGAGGCCGCCATGGAGCGGCTGCTGGACGCCCGGCCCGACATCACCGCCGTCTTCGGCTTCAACGACCTGATCGCCGTCGGAGCCGTGCGCGCCGCCGGGCGCCGGGGCCGACGGGTGCCGGACGACCTGGCCGTCCTGGGCTTCGACGGTCTGTCGCTGGGCGAGCTGGTGGAGCCCGCGCTTACCACCCTCCACATCGACAAACGGAGGCTGGGGCGGCTGGCCGTCGAACAGGTCGCCCGCCTACGAGCAGGCGAGGAACCCCTGCGGGGTGCCGACGCCTGGGTGGTGCCCGAGCTGGTGGTGCGCACTTCGGCCTGAGTCCGGGTGCACCTCGACGCGCGGGAAGTGCCCTCCGCGCACACGCCGGGCGCCCCCTTCGGCCGGGGGCGCCCTGGACGTGGTGCCGCAGATTCGGGCTCTACAGTGCCTGGGCCGCCGGCTTCACCATGCCCCTCACTGTGCGGGACTTCACGAAGTCGCCCATGGCCGTCATCTCCCACTCGCCGGAGAACTGCTTGATCAACTTGGCCATCATCACGCCGGTCTGCGACTCGGCGTTGGTGAGGTCGAAGCGGACGAGTTCCTCGCCGGAGGCGGCGTCGATCAGCCGGCAATAGGCCTTGGCGACCTCGGTGAACTTCTGGCCGGAGAACGAGTTGACCGTGAAGACGAGCCCGGTGACCTCCTGGGGGAGACGTCCGAGGTCGACGGTGATGACCTCGTCGTCCCCGCCGCCCTCACCGGTGAGGTTGTCGCCGGAGTGGCGGATCGCGCCCTGCACGATCTGGAGCTTGCCGAAGTAGCAGCTGTCGATGTGGTTGCGCTGCGGGCCGTAGGCGATGACCGAGGCGTCCAGGTCGATGTCCTTGCCGCGGTACGCCGGCTCCCAGCCGAGGCCCATCTTGACCTGGGAGAGCAGAGGGCGGCCGCCCTTGACGAGGGACACGGTCTGGTTCTTCTGGAGGCTGACGCGGCCCTTGTCGAGGTTGATCTTCCCGGCGCCGGGCGCGGGGGGCGCGGGCGGGGCCGGGGGCGCGGCGGGGGTCTGGGGCACCGGAGGAGCGGACATCGGCGGGGCGGGCGGGGTGGCCGGGGGCGTCATGGTGGGCTGCGGCGGGGCCACGGGGGCGGCCGGGGCCGGTTCCTCGACCGTCACGCCGAAGTCGGTGGCGATGCCGGCCAGGCCGTTGGCGTAGCCCTGGCCGACGGCGCGGGCCTTCCAGGCGCCGTTGCGGAGGTAGACCTCGACGATCACCAGTGCCGTCTCGGTGCCGAGCTGCGGGGGCGTGAAGGTGGCCAGGACGCTGTTGTCGTCCGCGTTGCGGATGGTGGCCGTGGGTTCGATGCCCTGGAAGGTCTGGCCGGTGGCGTCCGGGCTGGCGGTGACGACGATCTTCTCGATGCCGGGGGGTACGGCCGTGGTGTCGACCGTGATCGCGTCGGGGCTGGTGCCGCCGCCGGAGCGGTAGGTCACGCCGGGGCCGCTCGGCTGGTTGTAGAAGATGAAGTCGTCGTCGGAGCGCACCTTGCCGTCGGCGGTGAGCAGCAGGCCCGATACGTCGAGCCGCACCGGGGCGGCGACGTCCACCGTCACGCGCGCGGTGGAGAGAGGGATGTTCGAGCCGGGGGTCATAGCTGTCATGCCGGGTGAACGAGCGGGGGCGTTTTACCGTTCCCTTACCTGGCGACCATTTGGCGGATGCGAGGCGGTGGGACGGACCAACGGGTCTCGCCCCCGCCGCCCCTACCCGTCCCTTCCCTGGGGGCTGCGCCCCCAGACCCCCGCTGTCGGCCCTGCGGGCCTCGTCCTCAAACGCCGGACGGGCTGAAGGATCCTGGGGCGGAGCCTCAGGATGATGGGAAACCTATGGGACCACCACGATCTTTCGGCCCACTCCGGAGGCGAACTGCTGCAGGGCCTCCGGATACCGGTCCAGTGGGATGCGGTCGCTGATGAAGATCTCCGGGTCGAGGACCCCGTTGGCGAACAGTTCCGCCGCGCGCTCGAAGCTGTGGAGGACGGCCATCGAACCTGTGATGGTGATCTCCTGGTTGTAGATGCGGTACGGGTCGATCGTCACCCGGGTCGAGTAGTCCGCCACCCCGAACTGGAGGAAGGTGCCCGCCTTGGCCACCCGGTCCAGGCCGTCCTGGATCGCGGCAGCGTTGCCGGTGGCGTCGACGACGAGGTCCCAGCCCTGGGGGCGGTCGAGCTCGTCGGGGTTCGCGGCGGAGGCCGAGACGCCGAGCCTGCGGGCCGTCTCCAGGCGCTGCGGGTTGACGTCCACGACGTCCACGCTCGCCGCCCCCGTCCGCTTGGCGAGCTCCAGCATCATCAGGCCCATCGTGCCGGACCCGTAGATGAGGACGTGGGCGCCGAGGCGGGACTGGAGGACGTCGTAGCCGCGGACCGCGCAGGACAGGGGCTCGACCAGGGCCGCGTCCTCGGTGCGGACGTGCTCGGGGAGCCGTACGCAGTTCGCGACCGGCGCCACCGCGTACTGCGCCGCGCCGCCCGCCGTGGTCACGCCGATGGCCGCCCAGCGCTCGCAGAGGTTGTTGTGGCCCGTACGGCAGTAGCGGCATTCGTAGCAGTACAACGACGGGTCCACCGCCACCCGGTCGCCCACCGACAGCTCCGTGACCCGGGTACCGACCCCGACCACCTCGCCCGCGAACTCGTGCCCGGGCACGATCGGCAGCTTGGGCGCGAACTCGCCCTGGAGGATGTGCAGATCCGTGCCGCACAGGCCGCAGGCCGCGACGTCGACCACCACCTCCCGGGGGCCTGGTGTCGGGTCGGGGACCTCGGCGACGACTGCCTTGCCCACGGACTCGATGACGGCGGCCTTCATTTCACGGCTCCCAACGACAGGCCCTGGACCAGCTTGTCCTGGGCGGCGAACCCCGCGGCGAGCACCGGCAGGGAGATGACGAGCGACGCGGCGCACACCTTCGCCAGGAAGAGGCCCTGGCTGGTGATGAAGCCGGTCAGGAAGACGGGGGCTGTCTCCGCCACCACGCCGGTCAGCACGCGGGCGAACAACAGCTCGTTCCAGCTGAAGATGAAGCAGATGAGGGCCGTCGCGGCGATGCCCGGCAGGGCGATGGGGGCCACCACGCGGGCCAGGATCGTCGGCAACCGCGCGCCGTCCACCCGCGCCGCCTCGATGATCGCCACCGGGATCTCGGCGAGGAAGGACTGCATCATCCACACCGCGATCGGCAGGTTCATGGAGGTGTAGAGGATGACCAGCAGCCAGATGTTGTCGAGCATGTCCGTGTTCTTCGCGAACAGGTACAGCGGCAGCAGGCCCGCCACGGCCGGCAGCATCTTCGTGGAGAGGAAGAAGAACAGGACGTCGGTCCACTTCTTCACCGGGCGGATCGACAGGGCGTAGGCGGCCGGCAGGGCGAGGACCAGGACGAACAGGGTCGAGGCCACCGACGCCACCGTCGAGTTGATCAGCGCCGGCCAGGGGCTCGCGCCACCGCCCGCGCCGAAGAACTCGCGGTAGCCGTCCAGCGTCAGTGACGCAGCGAAGGACGGCGGGTTGGTCGCCGCGTCCTCCTCGGAGTGGAAGGACGTCAAAGCCATCCACGCGATCGGCAGGAAGAACAGGATCCCGAGCAGCCAGGCCACCAGGCCGAGGCCAACTCCCTTGCGGCGGCTGCGAAGTCGTACGGCCACTGCACTCATGCGCGCGACACCTCCTCGCGGAACAGGGACGACACCACGCGCAGCGCGAAGGTCGCGATGATGATCGAGCCGATGACCACCAGGACGCCCGCGGCCGAGGCGAGGCCGTTCTCGTGGGCCTGGTAGAAGCTCTGGTAGACGGTGTAGGGGAGGTTGGCGGTGCCCAGGCCGCCGGACGTGATCGTGAAGACCGCGTCGAAGTTCTGGACGATGTAGATCGAGCCCAGCAGGGCGCCGAGTTCGAGGTAGCGGCGCAGGTGGGGAAGGGTGAGGTGGCGGAAGATCTGCCAGTCGCTCGCGCCGTCGACCCGCGCCGCCTCGATCTGCTCGTGGTCACGGCTCTGCAGGCCGGCCAGCAGGATCAGCATCATGAACGGCGTCCACTGCCATACCAGGGAGGCCTCGACCGCGAGGAGGGGTGTGTTGGAGATCCAGTCCGGCTGTGGGCCGCCCACATAGTGCAACAACCCATTGAACAGGCCGTATTCGGGGTTGTAGAGCACATGTTTCCAGAGCAGGGCCGCCGCCACCGGGACCACCAGGAACGGGGCGATCAGCAGGGTGCGGACCACCCCGCGGCCCTTGAACTTCCGGTCCAGGAGCAGGGCCAGGATCAGCCCCAGCACCAGGCTGGCCAGCACCACCGCGACCGTCAGCAGCACGGTCGTCCAGACCGAGTGGCGCAGGTCCGCGTCGGTGAGGACTTCCTGGTAGTTGTCGATGCCGGTGAACCTGCGGGCGTCCGGGTAGAGGGAGTTCCAGTCGAAGAACGAGATCACCAGCGTGGCCACGAACGGCAGCTGGGTCACCACGATCATGAAGATCAGGGCGGGGAGCAAGGGGGCCCGGGTCGCCCAGGCGCGCAGCCGGGCGGAGGGCGGACGGGTGGTGCCTACCTCAGTCGTGGCCACCGGGGCCGTGGTTGTCGCTGTCATCGCCCCTCGTACTCCTCGGAGATCTTCTCGGCGAGCTGCTGGGACTTCTTCAGGGCCGAGTCGACGGACTGGCGCCCGGCGATGGCCGCGCTGATCTCCTGGGAGACCTTGGTGCCGAGGTCGGTGAACTCGGGGATGCCGACGAACTGGATGCCGGGCGCGGGGCGCGGCTGTACGCCGGGGTCGTTCGGGCGGGCGCCCTCGATGGCTTCCTTCGTCATCTCCTGGAAGGCGGCCGCCTCCTCGCGGTACGCCGGGTTGGCGTAGGTGGAGGCACGCTTGCCGGCCGGCACGTTGGACCAGCCGATCTCGTCGCCGACCAGTTGCTCGTACTGCTTGCTGGACGCCCAGGAGACGAACTTCCAGGCCTTGTCGGGGTTGCGGGACGCCTGCTGGATGCCCCACGCCCAGGTGTAGAGCCAGCCGGCGGACTCGGTCTTCTCTACGGGGGCCGGCGCGTAGCCGACCTTGCCCTTGACCGGACTGTTCGCCGACTCCAGGGAACCGGCCGCCGAGGTGGCGTCGTACCACATGGCGACCTTGCCCTGGGTCATGTTGTTCAGGCACTCGGCGAACCCGGACTGGGCGGCTCCGGACTCACCGTGTTCGCGGACCAGGTCGACATAGAACTTCGTCGCCTTCTCCCACTCGGGGGAGTCCAGCCGCGCCTTCCAGTCCTTGTCGAACCAGGTGCCGCCGAAGGTGTTCACCACGGTGGTGAGCGGGGCCATCACCTCGCCCCAGCCCGGCAGCCCGCGCAGGCAGATGCCCTTCATGCCGGGCTCGGCGCCGTCCGTCTTCGCCGCGAGGTCGGCCACCTGCTGCCAGGTGGGGTGCGCCGGCATCGTCAGGCCCTCCTTCTCGAAGACGTCCTTGCGGTACATCAGGAAGGACGACTCGCCGTAGAAGGGCTGGCCGTAGAGCTTGCCGTCGTCGCCGGTGAGGGACTGGCGCATCGGTTTGAGTACGTCCTGCTCGTCATACGCCGGGTCCTTGGCGACGTACGAGTTCATCTCGTGCAGCCAGCCGTTGCGGGCGTAGATCGGTATCTCGTAGTTGGAGAGGGTGGCGACGTCGTACTGGCCCGCCTGGTTGGCGAAGTCCTGGCTGATCTTGTCGCGGACGTCGTTCTCGGGCAGGACGGTGAAGTTGACCTTGATGCCGGTCTCTTCGGTGAAGCGGGGGGCGAGTTTCTGCAACTCGGTCATCTGGGGGTTGTTGACCATGAGGACGTTGATCGAGTTGCCGCCCGACCCCGCCCCGCCGGCTCCGACCCAGCAGCCGGAGAGCAGCGGGGCGAGCAGCGTCCCTGCGGCGGCCATGGCGAGCGTGGCTCGCGGTGGCCGTCGTCGGCTCTGGGTTCGCATGGATCGCTCCTGGACGATTGGTGAAAATGGGGAGATAAGGGGCGGTCGGAGGCGTGCGGGTGCCTCCAGGGGGGTGGGTTCGGTTGTCAGACGCGGATGACCTGGGGGCCCTGCAGCGAGTAGCGATGAGCCTCTGCCGCGGGGAGCTGGGTGCTCGTCACGATCGTCTCCAGTGCGCCGATGTCGGCGAACCGGCAGAAGCTGACCGCTCCGAACTTGGTGTGCACACCCGCGAACACCGTGCGGCGCGAGGCTCGGATCGCCTGCGCCTTGACCTCGCTGACGGCCGGGTCGGGAGTGGTCAGGCCGTGCTCGCGGGAGATGCCGTTGGCACCGATGAACGCCAGGTCGATGACGAATCCGGCCAGCATCTTCGTCGTCCAGTGGTCGACGGTGGCGAGGGTTCCGGACCGCACCCGGCCGCCGAGCAGCAGCACCGAGACCTGCTCGGCCTCGGCGAGGGCACCCGCGACCGGCAGGGAGGCGGTGACCACGGTCAGCGGCCGGTCGGTGGGCAGGGACTCGGCGATGAGCTGTGGGGTGAAGCCCTCGTCGACGAAGACGGTCTCGGCGTCCCCGAGCAGCTCGGCCGCGGCGGCCGCGATCCGGCGTTTTTCGGGGACATGGCTGGTGGCGCGGAAGGCGAGCGTCGTCTCGAAGCCGGCGCTCTCCACGGGGTATGCGCCGCCATGGGTGCGGCGGAGCAGTCCGTGGTCCTCCAGGACGCGCAGATCCCGCCGTACGGTCTCCTTGGCCACGCCCAGTTCGGCGGCGAGGGCGGTGACGTCGACGGAGCCGCTCGCGCGGGCGGCGCGGACGATCTCGCGCTGGCGTTCCTCCGCTGTTCTGTTCATGGTCGTCACCTGCCTCGCTGTGCTGCCCGTTCGGGCCCTCCTGTGGCCCATGGGGGAAGTTCTACAGCGGGTGCGGGGTGGTGACCAGGTCTGTTACCGGGGTGATACTGCCCGGTGTGTGCCCGTTCGGTCTTGTGGGTGCCCGGGGCGGACTCAGGGCTCGGGTGGTGCGGTCGTGTGGTGTCCGCGGGTGTGTTGTGGCTGGTCGCGCAGTTCCCCGCGCCCCTGAGGGGCGCTGTGGTGCCGTGGCCCGGTCTGCTGGAGTCGGGCTCGAGTGCTGCCCGAACATGGCGGCGGGCGGGCCCGTTCGGTGCCCGCCCGCCGTCTGCGACGACTTTTTCCGGTCAGTACGGCCAGATCGGGGGGTCGCAGACGAAGTGGCCGCCCAGGTAGGCGTGCGCGATGTTGTCCGGGTCCAGCTCGCCCTGCTCGGCGACGAGCTTCTCGGCGTACGGCTCGGAGTCGTCCTGGGGGTCGTAGCCGAGGGAGCGGGCGGTGGTCAGGTCCCACCACAGGCGGGTGTTCGCGGAGGAGCCGTAGACGACCGTGTGCTCGACGTTCTCGGCGGTCAGGGCCGCGTGGAAGAGGCGGGCGCCGTCGGCCGGGCTCATCCACACCGAGAGCATGCGCACGCTGGTCGGCTCGGGGAAGCAGGAGCCGATGCGCACGGACACCGTCTCCAGGCCGTGCTTGTCCCAGTAGAACTGTGCGAGGTCCTCGCCGAAGGACTTGGACAGGCCGTAGAAGGTGTCCGGGCGGCGCGGTGCGTCGATGGGGATCAGGGGGTCGTCGCCCTGGGGGCGGGGCGTGAAGCCGACCGCGTGGTTGGAGGAGGCGAAGACGACGCGTCCGACGCCCTCCTCGCGGGCGGCCTCGTACAGGTTGTAGGTGCCCTCGATGTTGGCGCGCAGGATCTTCTCGAACGGGGCTTCCAGCGAGATGCCGGCGAGGTGGATGATCGCGTCGACGCCCCGTACGGCCTCGCGCACCGCCTCCCGGTCGCCGAGGTCGGCGACGACGGCGTCCGGCTCGCCCTCGACGGGGCGCAGGTCGAGCAGCCGCAGCTCGTAGCCGTACGCCGGGAGCAGCTCCCGCATCAGGGTGCCGAGGCCGCCGGCGGCGCCGGTGAGCAGAACGGTGCGGGGCGCTGGCATCCTCGGTTCTCCTTGAGTCATCGGCCTCATGCGTGCACGGTATTCACATTCATGGACTAGTTAAGGATCACCGTCCCCTTTCGTCAAGGGTGGCGTAAGGGGCGTTCATAAATGTAAACTTTGATCAGAATCCTGCACTCGCCCGTTCTCTTCCAGGGAGAGCCCGTGACGCCTGCCCCCCTCGCCGCACGCCTCAGCGTCCCCGGCGGGCCGCTGTTCTTCCCCGTCACCGCCTACGGCCCCGACGGCACGGTCGACCTCGACACCTACCGCACCCATGTGCGCCGGGGCGTCGAGGCGGGCGCCGCCGCCGTGTTCGCCTGCTGCGGAACCGGGGAGTTCCACGCGCTGACGCCCGAGGAGTACGAGGCGTGCGTCCGGGCGGCCGTCGAGGCGGCGGACGGACGGGTACCGGTCGTCGCGGGCGCCGGGTACGGCACCGCGCTCGCAGTGCGGTACGCGCGGCTGGCCGAGGGGGCCGGGGCGGACGGGCTGCTCGCCATGCCGCCGTATCTCGTCCTCGCCGGGCAGGAGGGCCTGCTGCGGCACTACCGGGAGGTCGCGGCGGCCACCGCGCTCCCCGTGATCGTCTACCAGCGCGACAACGCCGTGTTCACCCCGGCCACCGTCGTCGAGCTGGCCCGCACGGACGGTGTCATCGGTCTCAAGGACGGCCTCGGCGACCTGGACCTCATGCAGCGGATCGTCAGCGCCGTACGCTCCGAGGTCCCCGGCGACTTCCTCTACTTCAACGGCCTGCCGACCGCCGAACAGACCCAGCTCGCCTACCGCGCGATCGGCGTCACCCTCTACTCCTCCGCCGTCTTCTGCTTCGCCCCGGAGATCGCCCTCGCCTTCTACCGGGCGCTGGAGGCGGGCGACCACATGACCGTCACCCGCCTCCTGGACGGCTTCTACCGTCCGTTCGTCGAACTGCGCGCCCAGGGCCGCGGATACGCCGTAGCCCTGGTCAAGGCCGGCGTACGGATGCGCGGCCTGGACGTGGGGGAGGTCCGCCCGCCGCTGCACGAGCCGGGCGAGGATCATGTGAAGCAGCTCGCCGAGGTGATCGAGCGCGGATACGCGCTGCTGGAGAAGGAGCCGGAGGACACCAAGTGAAGGCGTCGACATTCGTCTACCCGTGGGACGTCAACGGGGATCCGGAGGCACCCGGGAGGATCGCCGCCCTCGGCGTGCGACAGGTGACGCTCGCCGCCGCCTACCACTCCACCCGGGCCCTCACCCCCCGCCACCCCCGCCACCGCATCGTCACCGCCGAACACGCGGCCGTGCTGTATCCGACGGACGACCGGTGGCAGGGCCGCGCGCTGCGCCCGTACCCGGCCGGTGACTGGGCGCCAGGCGACGCCTTCGGCGAGGCGGCCGCCGCGCTCACGGCCGCCGGTCTGGAGGTGCACACGTGGGTGGTCCTCGCCCACAACTCCCGCCTGGGCGCCGAGCACCCGGACACCTCGGTGGTCAACGCCTACGGTGACCGCTATCCCTGGGCCCCGTGCATCGCGCAGCCCGCCACGCGCGCGTACCTCGTCGAACTGGCCGCCGAGGCCGCCGTACGCCCCGGAGCGCACGGCACGGAACTGGAGTCCCTCGGCTGGTACGGCCTGCAGCATCTGCACGCGCACGACAAGACCGGCGGGGTGCCGCTCGGCGACGCCGGGATGTACCTGATGGCGCTCTGCTTCTGCCCGACCTGCGAGGAGGGCTACGGCGCACAGGGCCTGGACGCCGACGAGCTGGCGGCCGCCGTACGCGCGGCCCTCGAACCGCTGTGGCAGGGCACCGTCGCCGACGAGGGCTGGGCCGGGGTCGAGAAGCTGCTCGGCGAGTCGATCGCGGCGGCCACGCGCGCGTGGCGCGACGAAACCGCCCGCACGCTCCAGGAGACCGCGGTCCGCGCGGTACGCCAGGCCGCCCCCGACGGCTTCCAGGTCCTGCTGCACGCCGACCCGGTGACCCACCACGTCGGCGCCAACCCAGGCGTCGACCCCGAGCACATCCTCTCCGTCGCCGACGGCGTGGTCGTACCCTGCGCCGGCGGCCCCGCCCTGCTCACCCCCTTCGCCGAACAGGGCCGCCAGAGCGCGGTCATCGCAGCCAACCTCGGTGTGGTCTCCGGCATGGGCGGCAGCCCCGGCACCCTCGCGTCGGACGCGGCACGCGCGCGTGAGCTGGGGGCCACCGAGATCCGGCTCTATCACGCGGGGTTGGCGTCCGACGGGGACCTGGTGGCGGTACGGGAGGGACTCGCCGCCCTCTGACGCAGCAGCGGTGCGGCGGCAAGCAGCCACGCCGGGCCCAGGACGCTCAACAGCAGCCGTACGTCGAGCAGTTCGACCAGCGCCGCTCCCGCCGCCAGCCCGATGACGTTCGGCGTGAAGACGAGCGTGTTGGCCGTGGCCGCCGTGCGGCCGAGGAGGCCGTCCGGGGTCTCGCGCTGCACGGCGGTGAGCGCGGCGATCAGCACGCAGGGCAGCCCCGCGCCGATCGCCGCGCTGCATGCCAGGGCCACCGCATCAAACGGGACGGCCCGCAGACCGGCCGCGAGGGCCGCGAGGGCGATGCCGTACGCGGCGAACCGGCGTTCGCCGAGCCGGCGCAGCGCCGGGCCGGAGAGCAGCCCGATCGCCACCGAACCGGCGCCCTGGACGGCGTACAGCACACCGGCGTACGCGGGGGCGTGCCCGAGGCCGTCGATGACGGCGTAGATCAACGCGCCGTTGAGACCGGCGCAGAGCATGGTGGCGCCGCCGGCCAGGACGAGGGGACGCAGCCGGGGGTGCGACCAGAGGAAGCGAGCTCCCTCGGCGGCCCGCTCCCGCCGGCCGGCCCTCGGCGGCTCGGGCCTGCTCTCGCGGACGCGGAGGCAGGCGTACAGGCCGCTCGCGACCACGAACGTCACCGCGTCGAGCAGGGCGACGCTCGCGCCGCCGTACCCCGCGTAGACGGCGGCGCCGGCCGGTGGGGCGAGGAGTTTCATGCCCTCGGTGGCCGTCATGCGCAGCCCGTTGAAGTCGCCCAGCAGGGGCCTCGGCACGGCGGCGGTGACGAGGGCGGACTCGGCGGCGTCGTGGACGACTCCCGCGGCGCCGTAGACGAACAGGACCGCGAAGAGGAGCCACAGACGGTCCGGGGAGTCGACGGTGAAGAGGGTGAGCAGGAGGACGGCCAGCAGGAGGTTCGCGCCGATCAGCAGCGGTTTGCGGCGGGTGCGGTCGGCGAGCGCGCCGAGGAGCGGACCGGCCAGGGTGGGCGCCCACATGGCGAGCAGGCACAGCGCGGCCAGGCCGTCGGAACCGGTGAGGTCCTTGACCCAGACGCCGGACACCAGCCACAACGCCGAGGTGCCGAAGCCGGAGACCACGACTCCGGTGAGATAGAGGGCGGCGTTGCGGTCGCGCAGGACGCGGGGGAGGGGCGTCGTCATGCCACGCCATCGTGCGGCTAAGGCGGGGGCGCAGGGATGGGGGAAGTGCCTTAGATATGGTGAACAGTGCGCCAATTCCCTGTGGGCGACCTTGATTTGCTCGTGACTCGGGGATGGAAGAGGGCGTGGAGTTCGAAGAGTCGACGATCGCGGAGACGTCGCCCACCATGCGGCGGAGCCGGTCTGCTGACGTCCGGCCGGGAGTACGGTGACGGTCCGTCGGATTCCAGGCGGGCCGTTTTGGTTTCCCGGAAGGTGAATCGATGAGGACTCTGCACTTCGGTCTCCGAGTGACCGACCTCGAACGGTCGCTCGCCTTCTACAGGGCCGTGGGTTACGAATTGATCGGAAGCGTCCCGGAGACACCCTTCGGCAGCCTGACGATGCTCAAGCTGCCGGGCGACGACTTCGTCGCCATCGAACTCGTCCATGATCCCGCAGGGAAACACGGGGGCGCCCCCGGTGGCGGTGGTGCCCTCAACCACTTCGTCATCAAGGTGGAGTCGATGGAGACCACTCTCACCGAACTCGCCGCGTGCGGTGTCGAGGCCGAGGCGCCAGTGTCGCCGGACGGTTCCGACGACTTCCTGACATCTTGGCTCACCGATCCCGACGGCAACCGGATCGAATTGGTGCAATGGCCCGCGGGACATCCCGATGGGATCACCGGCGCGGACTGGACGGACTGAGGTGTCGGCGGCCCGGCGGGAATCCGTCGGAGGCTGTCGGGCGGCTGGGAGTTCGCATTCACCGCACTGGTCACCTACGTGGCGTATCGCGGCCTGGACTCCTGGACCTTCATCGGCATCGGCTGGCTGCTGCACACCGCCTGGGACATCGTCCACCACATCGAAGGCAACCCGATCATCCCCTTCCTCCACACCTCGTCCCTGGGCTGCGCGATCTGCGACCCGGTGATCGCGCTGTCGTGTTTCGCGGGCGGGAAGACGCGGAGGGAGTCGATGGGGTGGGTGCGGGGTGTCCGGGGGCGGAGGGACGGGGCGGGGGGCGTGGCTCGGGGAGAAGTGGCTCGGGCGGGGGCCCGGTGACAGAAGGCCGGGCCGGCCGATGAGTTTCGCCGGCGCCGTCGGTCCACCCTTCAGGAACAGACCCGTGAGGAGCCGGACCATGACCGACACGAGCACCCTCGACCTCGGACCGCAGACGCGTGTCATCGCCCGTCTCGCCGACGGCGTCGCCGATGACCAGCTGTCGGGGCCGACGCCCTGTCCGGAGCTGGCGGTGCGGAATCTGCTGGGGCACCTGCTCGGACTGACCGTGGCCTTCCGCGATGCCGCCCGCAAGGACCTCGGCGTCACGACCGACACCAGCCCCGACTCCGCCGTACCGGACATCGGGCCGGGGTGGCGCGAGGAGCTGCCCAAGGTGCTGGACGAGCTGGCCGAGGCGTGGCGGGCACCCGGCGCCCGGAGCGGGATGACCCGCGCGGGCGGACTGGACCTGCCGGGCGAGGTGGCTGCCGCCGTGGCCGTGGACGAGCTGGTGATCCACGGCTGGGACCTGGCCCGCGCGACCGGCCAGGACTACGCCCCCGACCCTGCCGCCTTGCAGGCCTCGCACGACTTCCTCCTCGCCGCCGTCGACGACCCCGACCGGGGCCAGATCTTCGGACCCGTGGTGCCGGTCCCCGCCGACGCGCCCCTGCTCGACCGGGCGATCGGGCTGAGCGGACGGGACCCCGGCTGGGGGCCGCAGGGACGCTGAGCCAGGGCCTGTCGTTCGGATCACGCCGGCGTCGCGGGGCCAAACGACAGGCCCTAGCCGACCTGATGCTCCACCCGGTGCCGCAGATACTCGTCGGGGTGCGTACGCGCGATGTGCACCGCCTGCGCGACCAGGTCGTGGAGCTCGGCGGGGTAGTGGCGCGGGTTCAGGGGCAGTCCGGGGAGGATGCAGCGGCGGACGTCGAGGTCGTCGTTGGCCACGAACTCACGGAGTGTGGCCTCGTGCCAGGTGGCGCGGAGGTCGGCCACGGCGTCGGACTCGGCTTTGCTCTCGGGCGTCGGCACCCGCGTCTGCCCGCCGCGGAACCTCAGCGGTGCCTGCGCCCAGTACCAGGCGCGGGCCGCTCCGGCGCGCTCGGCGTCGGTTCCCGACCGCACATACTCGATCAACGCGGACTGCACCCGTCGGCACCCGAACACGGTTACCGCGGCCTCCACGAACAGCCGGTTGTGGCTGGGGTCGGGATCGAGGACGGCCGTGCGCAGCAGCGGCTCGAAGAGCTGGTCGGGGAGGGCGCCGACATCGCGAAGGGCCCGCCGGAACGCCGTCCGTGCCTGGCCCTGCCAATCCCGGTCGTACGGCACCCCGGCGTGCAGGCCGACACCCATCCGCCGGGCCAGTTCGGCCAGTTGCAGACGGAACGCCGATGTCCGGTCCTGCGGTCGACCGGGAAGCGGTGCGAACGTCATCGGGTGTGTCCTCCCTGAAGGGATCCGTCGCGGCAGCGTACGCCCGCGGCCCCAACTTCCTTTGTCAGAAGCATTGACGAACCCTGCGCTCCCTCCTACCTTCATCGCGTCGTACTTCGTACGTCATATATGAGACGCGATACGTGAGATCCCATACGCGAGAGCCATCCCGCGAAGATCCGAGAGGCGCGCATGACCTCTGTGCCCACGCCGATCCCCTCGCGCACGCAGTACGTGCTGGAGGAGATCAAACGACGCATCCTCACCGGGCAGTTGACGCCCGGTCAGGCCCTGGTCGAGACCGAGCTCGCCGCGCAGTTCGGGGTGTCCAAGACCCCGGTCCGCGAGGCGCTCAAGACGCTGGCCGGGACCGGTCTTGTCGTGATGAGCCAGTACAAGGGCGTCACGGTGCGCATGGTGGACGCGGACATGGCGCGCGAGGTCTACGACGTGCGGCTGCTCCTCGAACCCGAGGCGCTCAAGCGGGCCGTGAAACGGGGCGCGTCCCTCGCCGCCGCCCGTGACGCGCTGACCCGCGCCGACGCGGCCGGCGACACCGCCGAACGCTCCCTCGCCAACCGGGAGTTCCACCGCGCCCTCTATCTGCCGTGCGGCAACCCGCTGCTCGGCCGGATGCTCGACGAGGTACGCGACCAGGCCGCCCTGGTCTCGGCCGTCGCCTGGGCCGCCTCGCCCTCCTGGGAACGGGAGGCCGGCGAGCACCGGGAGATCCTGCGGCTCGCGCTGGAGGGCGACGCGGACGGCGCCGCGCGCGCCCTGCACGCCCACATCGCGTCGTTCGTGCAACGGGCCTTCCCCGACGCGGAGGTCGAGGCCCAGGGAGAGGACGGTCCGGCATGACCACGACGTTCGAGACCCAGCGGACGGCCCTGGCCGACGTGGTGGCGATCCCGGTGACCCCGTTCACCGAGGACGGTCGCGTGGACCAGGACGCCCACCGGGCCCTGCTGCGTCGACTGCTCGACGGCGGCATCACCACGCTCACCCCCAACGGCAACACCGGCGAGTTCTACGCCCTCAGCCCCGAAGAGCGCCGCCTGGTCACCGAGCTGACCGTCGAGGAGACCCGCGGCCGTGACGCCGTCCTCCTGGTCGGCGTCGGCCACGACGTGCCCACCGCCATCGCCTCCGCCCGGCACGCCCGCGAGCTCGGCGCCCAGATGGTGATGGTCCACCAGCCCGTCCACCCCTACGTCTCCCAGAACGGCTGGGTCGACTACCACCGCGCCATCGCCGAAGCCGTGCCCGAGCTCGGCGTCGTCCCGTACATCCGCAACTCCCAGCTCGGCGGCGCCCGCCTCGCCGAACTCGCCGACGACTGCCCGAACGTCATCGGAGTGAAGTACGCCGTCCCGGACGCCGCCAGGTTCGCCGCCTTCGCACGGGACGCGGGCCTGGAACGCTTCGTGTGGGTCGCCGGACTCGCCGAGCCCTACGCCCCCTCCTACTTCTCCGCGGGCGCCACCGGCTTCACCTCCGGACTCGTGAACATCGCCCCGTCCGTCTCGCTGAACATGATCGAAGCGCTTCGATCCGGCGACTACCCGGCCGCCATGAAGGTCTGGGAGCAGATCCGCCGCTTCGAGGAACTGCGTGCCGCGAACGGCTCCGCCAACAACGTCACCGTCGTCAAGGAGGCCCTGGCCTCGCTGGGGCTGTGCCGCCGGGACGTGCGCCCGCCCAGCCGGGAACTGCCCGAGGGCGAGCGCGCCGAGGTCGCCGCCATCGCCGCCGGGTGGTCGATATGACCGACAGAGAGCGCTTGAGCCCGGAGGAACTGCGCAGCCACCAGTGGTACGGCACCGAGGGCCAGCTGCGCACCTGGTCGCACAACGCCCGTATGCGCCAGCTCGGCTACGAGGCGGAGGAGTACCGGGGCCGCCCGGTGATCGCCGTCCTCAACACCTGGTCCGACATCAACCCCTGCCACGTGCATCTGCGCGAGCGGGCCGAGGCGGTCAAGCGGGGGGTGTGGCAGGCCGGGGGCTTCCCGCTCGAGTTCCCGGTCGCCACGCTCTCGGAGACGTACCAGAAGCCGACCCCGATGCTCTATCGCAACCTGCTCGCGATGGAGACGGAGGAGTTGCTGCGGTCGTATCCGATCGACGCGGCGGTCCTGCTCGGCGGCTGCGACAAGTCGACGCCGGCGCTGCTCATGGGCGCCGCCTCGGCCGACGTACCGTCGATCTTCGCTCCCGCGGGGCCGATGCTGCCCGGCCACTGGCGCGGTGAGACCCTCGGGTCCGGCACCGACATGTGGAAGTACTGGGACGAGCACCGCGCGGGCAACCTCACCGACTGCGAACTGCGTGAACTCCAGGGCGGGTTGGCGCGCTCCCCCGGGCACTGCATGACCATGGGAACCGCCTCCACGATGACCGCGGCGGCCGAAGCCCTCGGCATGACACTGCCGGGCGCCTCCTCGATCCCGGCCGTCGAGTCCGGGCACGAGCGGATGGCCGCCGCCTCCGGGCGCCGCGCGGTGGAGCTGGCCTGGACCGGGCTCAAGCCGTCGGAGATCCTCACCCGCGAGGCCTTCGAGGACGCCGTCACCACGGTGCTCGGGCTCGGCGGCTCCACCAACGCGGTCATCCACCTGATCGCCATGGCCGGCCGCGCGGGCGTCAAGCTCACCCTCGACGACTTCGACCGCATCGCGCGTACCGTGCCGGTGCTCGCGAACGTCCGGCCCGGCGGACAGACGTACCTCATGGAGGACTTCTACTTCGCCGGCGGCCTGCCCGCCTTCCTGTCCCGGATCCCCGACCTGCTGCACCTGGACCGGCCGACGGTCAACGGCACTCTGGGCAAGCAGCTCCAAGGCGCCGTCGTCCACAACGACGACGTCATCCGCACCCGCGACAACCCGGTCGCACGCGAGGGTGGGGTCGCGGTCCTGCGCGGCAACCTCTGCCCGGACGGCGCCGTCATCAAGCACATCGCCGCCGAGCAGCACCTGCTCAAGCACACCGGGCGGGCGGTCGTCTTCGACGACTACAAGACGATGCAGCGCACCATCAACGACCCCTCCCTCGGCATCACCGCCGACAGCGTCCTCGTCCTGCGCAACGCCGGCCCCAAGGGCGGCCCGGGCATGCCCGAGTACGGCATGCTGCCGCTGCCCGACCATCTGCTCAAGCAGGGCGTACGGGACATGGTCCGGATCTCCGACGCCCGGATGAGCGGCACGAGTTACGGCACGTGCGTGCTCCACGTGGCGCCGGAGTCGTACGTCGGCGGCCCGCTGGCGCTCGTGCGGACGGGGGATCCGATCACCCTGGACGTCGAGTCGCGCACACTCCATCTCAGCGTCGAGGACGAGGAGTTGGAGCGGCGCAGGGCCGAGTGGACCCCGCCGCCCACCCGCTACGAGCGCGGCTACGGCGCGCTCTACAACGAGCAGATCACGCAGGCTGACACCGGCTGCGACTTCGAGTTCCTGGCCCGCCCGGGCAAGTACCCGGACCCCTACGCCCTTTAGGGGCGCGGGGCTGTATCGATCTGCGGCTCCGCCGCGGAGCGCGACCAACCACGACGCACCCGCAGCCGCCGCCCAACCGCAAACGGCACCCCGTACCGCGCAACCCGGCCAACCTCTACCCAGCGAGAAAGCGCTTCCTGCACCAAAAAAGCAAGCCGCACGCACGACGTACCAAGAACGGAGACCAGTCATGGCCCAAGCCGCAGCCGTGGCGAAACCGCCCGCGCCACCCCGGCGACGCCGTGCCTCCGCCACGCCGCGCAGGCTCCCGTATCTGCTGATCGCCCCGGCGGCCCTGCTCATGCTGGGCTTCATCGCCTACCCGGTCATCAGCGTCTTCTACTACAGCCTGCAGGAGTACAACCCCACCAAACCGTGGCGGAACGGCTTCGCCGGCCTCGACAACTTCGTCCACGCCTTCACCGAGGACCCGCTGTTCTGGGACACGCTGGTCTTCAGCGCCAAGTGGGTGTTCGTCGAGGTCGGGCTCCAACTGCTGTTCGGTCTGGCGCTGGCGTTGATCGTCAACCAGACCTTCGTGGGCCGGGGGCTCGGCCGCGCCATGGTCTTCTCCCCGTGGGCCGTCTCCGGCGTGCTGACCTCCGCGATCTGGGTGCTGCTCTACAACTCCCAGACGGGCATCACCCGTTATCTCGCCGACATGGGCATCGGCTCCTACGGCACCAGCTGGCTGTCGGACACCGGGACCGTGTTCTGGGCCGCGGTCGTCGCCGACCTGTGGCGCGGCGTGCCCTTCTTCGCGATCCTCATCCTCGCCGACCTCCAATCCGTCTCGAAGGACCTGTACGAGGCCGCCGAGGTCGACGGGGCCAGCCGGATCAAGCAGTTCTGGCACATCACCCTGCCGCACCTGAAGGACGCGATCATCCTGTCCACACTGCTGCGCGCGGTGTGGGAGTTCAACAACGTCGACCTGCTCTACACGCTGACCGGCGGCGGACCCGCGGGCGTGACCACGACCCTGCCGCTGTACATCGCCAACACCAGCGTCGACGCCCACAACTTCGGTTACGCGTCGGCCCTGACCACGGTCGCGTTCGTGATCCTGCTCTTCTGCTCGGTCGTCTATCTGCGCCTGAGCAAGTTCGGAGGCGAGAACAAGTGATCACCAAGGAGGCCACCGAGGTCGCTCCCGTGCCCGCGACCGTCGTCCCCGAACCACCGCGATCGGCGAAGAAGAGCCACCGCGCCTGGGACGAGGCTCCCCGCTGGCAGATCTACCTGCCGCTGGGCATCTACCTCGTCTTCACCCTGATCCCGTTCTACTGGATCCTGCTCTTCTCCCTGCGCCCGGCCGGCTCGACCTCGCTGCTGCCCTGGCCGATGACCTTCGATCACTTCGAGAAGGTATGGACGGAGCGCAGCTTCGGCGTCTACTTCCAGAACAGCGTGCTCGTCGGTGTCGCGACCCTGGTCATGACGACTCTGGTCGCGCTGGCCGGCGGCTACGCGCTCGCCCGGTTCAACTTCAAGGTCAAGCAGGCCTTCATGCTGGCCCTGCTGTGCTCCCAGTTCGTGCCCGGCGCGCTGCTCCTGGTCCCGCTGTTCGAGATCTTCGCAGAGCTGCAGATGATCAACTCCCTCGGCAGCGTCATCCTCGCGGAGACGGTCTTCCAACTGCCGCTGTCGATCATCCTGATCAGCAACTTCATCAAGAACGTGCCGTACTCCCTGGAGGAAGCCGCCTGGGTCGACGGCTGCGGCCGGATGAAGGCGTTCCGGATCGTCGTCCTGCCGCTGCTGCGGCCGGGTCTGATCGCCGTAGGCTCCTTCGCCTTCGTGCACTCCTGGAACCACTTCCTGTTCGCCCTGATGTTCCTCAACAACCAGGAGAAGCAGACCATCCCGGTCGGCCTCAACACCCTGATGGGCGCGGACAGCGTCGACCTGGGCGCGCTCGCCGCGGGCGGCATCATCGCGGCCGTGCCCGTCGTGATCGTGTTCGCCTTCATCCAGAAGTGGCTGATCACGGGGTTCAGTGCCGGGGCGGTGAAGGGATGACGAGCCGAAGGGGACTTCAACTGGCCGTCCTCGCCGGGATGCTGGGCCTCGCGCTCAGCGCCCCGGCCGGGGCCGAGGCCCGCGACATCAGCCGCGACACCCTCGCCCCGAACGACGGCTGGGCGGCGGCCGACGGTGGTACCACGGGGGGTTCCACCGCCGACGACGCCCATGTCTTCACCGTACGCAACCGGAGTGAGCTGGTCCGCGCGCTCGACGGGGGCAGTGCCACGCCGAAGATCATCAAGATCGCCGGCACCATCGACGCCAACACCGACGACGACGGCGACCACCTGGACTGCGCCGACTACGCCACCGACGGCTACAGCACCAAGAAGTACCTGGCCGCCTACGACCCCCGCACCTGGGGTTCCGCCAAGCCGAGCGGCCCGCTGGAGGAGGCCCGGCAGGCGTCGGCGGCCAGGCAGGCCGAGCGGATCGAGCTGGCCGTCGGCTCCAACACCACCATCGTGGGCCTTGGCGACAAGGCCGTACTGAAGGGCGCGAGCCTCCAGCTCAGGGGCGCGGACAACGTCATCGTCCGCAACCTCGAACTCCGCGACGCCTACGACTGCTTCCCCGTCTGGCAGCCCAACACCGGCGGCCTCGGCGACTGGAAGACGGCCTACGACAACATCTGGCTGCGCGGCGCCACCCACGTCTGGATAGACCATGTGACCCTCAGCGACAAGGGCCACCCGGACGAGAAGGAGCCCACCTACTTCGGCCGCAACTACCTCCGTCACGACGGCCTGCTCGACATCACCAACGCCTCCGACCTGGTCACCGTCTCCTGGAGCCGGTTCGCCGACCACGACAAGGCGATCCTCATCGGCAACGGCGACACCGCGACCGGGGACCGGGGCAGGCTGCGGGTCACCCTGCACCACAACGAGTTCGACTCCGTCGTCCAGCGTGCCCCGCGCGTCCGCTTCGGGCAGGTGCACCTCTACAACAACCGGTACGTCGTCCCGGCCGACGCCCACGACTACCGCTACTCCCTCGGCGTGTCGACCGAATCCGCGATCTACGCCGAGAACAACGCCTTCACCACCCCCGGCCACATCGAGGTCGCCGACCTGGTCAAGAGCTGGAACGGCACCGCCCTCCACCAGTCCGGCACGCTCTTCAACGGCTATCCGGTGGACCTGCTGGCCATCCACAACGCCTACAACTCCGGCAGCGAGCGCGATCTCACGGCCGACGTCGGCTGGACACCTACCCTGCACACAAAGATCGACAGCGCCGCCACGGCCGACCGCGAGGTGGCACGCGGCGCGGGCGCAGGGAGGATCCCATGAGCACTGCCGTACCCATCGTCCTCGCGGGCGCGCGCGGCCACGGCCGCTGGCACCTCGACAACATCCGCCGGCTCCAGGACAAGGGGATCGTCCGGCTGGCCGGGATCTGCGAGCTCACCCCGCTGACGGAGGAGGAACTGCCGGAGGGCCTGGGCTCGCCCGAGCAGTCCGCCGACTTCGGCGCGCTCCTCGACTCAACCGGCGCGAGCGTCGCCGTGATCTGCACGCCGATCCCGACCCACACCGACCTGGCCCTGACGGCCGCCCGCAGGGGCGTGCACGTCCTGCTGGAGAAGCCGCCCGCCCCGTCGTACGCCGAGTTCCGGCGCATGGCCGACGGGGTCGCCGAGGCCGGGGTCGTCTGTCAGATCGGCTTCCAGTCGCTGGGCTCGCGCGCCGTGCCCGCGATCCGGGAGCTGATGGCCGAGGGCGCGATCGGCGAGATCGTCGGGATCGGCGGTGCCGGTGCCTGGGCGCGGGCCGAGGCGTACTACCGGCGGGCGCCCTGGGCGGGCAAGCGGCGCCTGAACGGCGTCGACGTCATCGACGGCGTGCTGACCAACCCGCTCGCGCATGCCGTCGCCACCGCCCTCGCGCTGGGCGGCACGGTGCACGCCGAGGACGTCACCGCCATCGAGACCGAGCTGCTGCGCGCCAACGACATCGAGTCCGACGACACCTCCTGCGTCCGCGTCACCACCGCGCACGGCCCCCGGGTCGTCGTCGCCGCGACCCTGTGCGCCGAGGACCCCGACGAGCCGTACGTCGTCGTCCACGGCGACCGCGGCCGGATCACCTTCTGGTACAAGCAGGACCGCGTCCTGCTCCAGCGCGCGGGCCACGGCCCCGAGGAGTTCGAGTACGACCGCACGGACCTGCTGGAGAACCTCGTCGAGCACCTGACCGACGGCACCCCTGTGCTGGTCACACCCGACTCGACCGGCGCCTTCATGAAGGTCGTCGAGGCGATCCGGCTGGCCCCCGACCCGACCCCGCTGCCCGACGGCACCTGGCACCTGCTCCCCGACGAGCAGCGCCGGGTCGTGCCCGGCATCGACGGCCTGGTCGCGGCCGCCGCCGACACCCTCGCCCTCTACTCCGAGCTGGGCGCCGCCTGGGCGCTGCCGGCGAGAACGAAAGAGGTGAGCACCTGATGACCCCCCACGACACCGCGGTGCTGCGCGTCGCGGGCCGCCCCGTCGGCCGGTACGTCACCCGGCCCGAACTGCCGCCCCGGCTCGCCCCACGCCCCTACCTGCACCCCGTCACCACCCTGGCCGGCACGGCGGTCACCGAGCTCAGCCCCGCCGACCACATACACCACCTCGGCGTCGGTGTCGCGGTTCCCGACGTCGAGGGGTCCAACTTCTGGGGCGGACGCACCTACGTCCGCGACCAGGGCCCGACCGAACTGGACAACCACGGCGCCCAGCGGCACTCCTCCTTCCAGTTGCGCGACCCCGACGGCTTCGTCGAGGAACTGCGCTGGGTGGCCGCCGGAGCCGAGCTGCTGCGCGAGCGCCGTACGGTCGCGGCCACCGAACTCACCGAATTCGCCTGGGCGCTGGACTTCACCTTCTCCCTGACCAACGTCACCTCCGGCCCGTTGTCCATCGGCAGCCCAGCCACCAACGGCCGTCCCGGCGCGGCGTACGGCGGCTTCTTCTGGCGGGCCCGCAAGGAGGACTCGGCGCCGGACGTGTTCACCGTCGACCGCGAGGGCGAGCAGCAGATCCACGGCACCCGCGCCCCCTGGGTGGCCCTCACCGGCTCCACCTGGACCCTGATCTTCGCCGGGGCCACCGAACGGACCCGCCAGGACCCGTGGTTCGTGCGCGCCGAGGAGTACCCCGGCGTCGGCTCCTCCCTCGCCTCCGGGGAACGGCTGCCGCTCCCGGCCGGCGAGACCGCCGTACGCCGGATCGTCACCGTCGTCGCCGACGGCCGGATCAGCCGGCTCGAAGCGGCCTCCCTGGTCCGCAAGGCGGTGAGCCCGTGACCGCCGCGACGTACACGAACCCCGTCCTGAACGCCGACTGGTCCGACCCGGACGTCGTCCGCGTCGGCGACGACTTCTACCTCACCGCCTCCAGCTTCGGCCGCGCCCCGGGCCTGCCCCTGCTGCACTCCCGTGACCTGGTCAACTGGACCCTGGTCGGCCACGCCGTCGACCACCTGGAACCGGCCGAGGAGTTCGCGGTCCCGCGCCACGACTGCGGAGTCTGGGCTCCTTCCCTGCGCCACCACGACGACCGCTTCTGGATCTTCTGGGGCGACCCCGACCAGGGCATCTTCCAGGTCAACGCCCCCGAGATCCGCGGCCCGTGGACCCGGCCGCACCTGGTGAAGCGGGGCAAGGGCCTCATCGACCCCTGCCCCCTCTGGGACGACGAGACCGGCGAGGCCTACCTCGTGCACGCCTGGGCCAAGTCCAGGTCCGGGGTGAAGAACCGGCTCACCGGCCACCGTATGCACCCCGACGGCACCGAACTCCTCGACGAGGGCAAGCTGATCGTCGACGGCGACCGGATCCCCGGCTGGTTCACCCTCGAAGGCCCGAAGCTCTACAAGCACGACGGCTGGTTCTGGATCCTCGCGCCCGCCGGGGGAGTGGAGACCGGCTGGCAGGGTGCCTTCCGGTCACGCGAGTTCTTCGGGCCGTACGAGGAGAGAATCGTCCTCGAACAGAAGGACACCGACGTCAACGGCCCCCACCAGGGCGGCTGGGTGCGCACCCACTCCGGCGAGGACTGGTTCCTGCACTTCCAGCAGCGGGGCGCGTACGGCCGTGTCGTCCACCTCCAGCCGATGCGGTGGGGCGCCGACGGCTGGCCGGTGCTCGGCGACGACGGTGCCCCCGTCGCCGTACACCGCAGGCCCGACCTGCCGCCGCAGCCGCCCGCCGCGCCCGCCACCGACGACGACTTCCCCGGCGGACGCTTCGGACGCCAGTGGTCCTGGACCGCCACCCCGCAGGACGGCTGGGCCACCCAGCACTCCGGCGACGGCCTCAAGCTGGCCTGCGTCCGCTCTGCCGACGCCCACGACCTGCGCAGACTGCCGAGCATCCTTACCCAGCGACTGCCGGGCACGCCCTGCGCGGTCGAGGTGGAACTGCGGCTGGACAGCGAGGAGCCGGACGCACGGGCGGGGCTCGCGGTGCTCGGGGACGCGTTCGGCTGGATCGGGCTGCAACGGGCGAGCGACGGGACGGTCCACCTGGTGCACCGGTTCGCGGAGGGGGTCGCCGACCGGGAGCGGGACGCCGATCACGCGCGGATCGCGCCCGAGGGGCGGGCGCGGCTGCGGATCGAGATCGGCGCCGGGGCCCGCTGCCGCTTCCTCTTCGACACCGGAGAGGGCTTGCGACCTTCCGGTCAGGTCTTCGCCGCCACCCCCTGGCGCTGGGTCGGCGCACTGCTCGGCCTGTTCGCGCTCGCGCCCGTCGGCCCGGGGCCGGCCGGCGCGGCGACCTTCACCCACTTCAGGATCAGCGCCGCGTAACTCACCCACGTACCCACCCCCCACACTCACCCCCACTTTTGAAGCCTGTTGGGAGCCGCAATGACGCACCTCCATAGCAAGCGCTTGCCAAAGTCCGGCAGAACCCTGGCCACCGTCGTTGGCCTGGTCGCCGCCCTGGCGCTCGGGTCGGTCGGACAGGCGAACGCCGTCGCCGGGGACCCGACGGCCGCCGCCTCCGCATCGTCGGCGTCGGCAGACCGTTGGACCGACCAGCCGCACGGCTTCGCCTCCCTTGCCGGTGGTACCACCGGCGGAGCGGGCGGCAAGGTCGTCACTGTCACGGACCAGGCCTCGCTGGCCAAGTACGCGGCGGCCGAGGAGCCGTACATCATCCGGGTGTCGGGTTCGGTCGCCGTCGAGCCCTTCGGCTCGAACATCGTCGTGAACTCGAACAAGACCATCATCGGCGTCGGCGACACCGGTGAGATCGTGCACGGCGAACTGCACCTCAACCCCGGTACGCACAACGTCATCATCCGCAACCTGACGATCCGTGACTCGTACGTCGAGGGCGACTGGGACGGCAAGACGCAGGACTTCGACGCCATCCAGATGGACAGCGTCGACCACGTCTGGATCGACCACAACCGCTTCACGCACATGGGCGACGGGCTGCTCGACATCCGCAAGGACAGCCAGTACATCACCGTCTCCAACAACCAGTTCGCCGACCACAACAAGGCGCTGGGGATCGGCTGGACGGACAACGTCAAGACGCAGATCACCATGGACCACAACTGGTTCAAGGGAACGAAGCAGCGCAACCCGTCCGCGGACAACTGCGCCTACGCCCACCTCTACAACAACTACCTGTCGGCGCAGGTGGCCGACGGCGACGCGGTGTGGACGTACGGGAACTGGGCGCGCGGCAAGACCAGGATGGTCATCGAGAACAGCTACTACGACGGGGTGCAGCATCCGTACCAGGCGGACGCGACCGCGGAGTTGGTGCAGCGCGGGTCGATCCTGAAGAACGTCAGCGGGCGGCAGGACGCGTGGGGTGCGGCCTTCGATCCGCGGGAGTTCTACCGGTACCGGCTGGATCCGGCGGCCGCCGTCCCGGCGCTGGTGAAGCGGTTCTCCGGGCCGCAGAAGCAGATCGGTGACGCGGTGACGCTGCATGTCCCGGGCGAGTACCCGACCGTGCAGGCCGCCGTGGACGCGGTGCCCGACGGCAACGCCCTGCCCGTGACGATCGCCGTCGCTCCGGGGACGTACCGCGCCAAGGTCCTCATCCCCGCGAGCAAGCCGAACATCGTGCTGCAGGGGACTGGACGGGACCGCTCCGACACTGTCATCGTCTTCGACACGCCCGCTGAGTACGGGGGTTCGACGGGGAGTGCCACCGTCCGGATCGCCGCGAACGACGTCACCGCGCGCAACCTCACCTTCAGCAACGACTTCGACGAGGCCGCGGTCGAGCTCAAGGGCGAGCAGGCGCTGGCGATGAAGACGACCGGTGACCGGATCGTCTTCGAGAACACCGCCTTCCTGGGCAACCAGGACACCCTGATGACCGAGAGCCCCAAGCTGACCACCGTCAGCCGGGTCTACATCCGCGACTCGTACATCGAGGGCGACGTCGACTTCATCTACGGCCGGGCGACCACCGTCATCGAGAAGTCCGTCATCCGCGCCCTCAACCGCGGCTCCACCACCAACAACGGCTGGATCACCGCCGCCTCGACCTGGAAGGACAACCCCTACGGGTTCCTGATCACCGACTCGGAGATCGTGAGCGACGCGCCGGCCGGGTCCTTCCACCTGGGGCGGCCGTGGCACCCCGGCGGCCAACCCGACGCGATCGCCCAGGTGCTGATCCGCAACACCAAGCTGCCCGCCGCGATCAAGGGCACGCCCTGGACCGACATGAGCGAGTTCTCCTGGCGCGACGCCCGGTTCACCGAGTACCAGAACTACGGGCCGGGTGCGGCCGTCACCGCGGACCGGCCGCAGATGAGCGACGAGGACGCGCGGACCCACACGATCGCCCACTACCTCCGGGGAACCGACGGCTGGAAGCCGTACGACTGCCGCTGAGCCCGAGCGCTCCCATCAGCCCCCCACAACTTCATATCTCCGTCTGACCCAGAAGAAGAGAGCCGACCAATGAAGATCAGCAATCTCGGAAGCAGCAGAGGCGGGCGCCGCACGTCGGCCGCCGTCGCCCTGGGGGCCGTGCTCGCACTGACCGCCACCGCATGCGGTGACGACGGCAGCGGCGGGAGCGGCGACGAGGGCAGCGGCAAGGGCGAAATCGTCTTCTGGGACAACAACGGCGGTGTCCGCACCGACATCTGGAAGAAGATCATCGCCGACTTCGAGAAGGCGAACCCGGACATCCAGGTCGAGTACGTGGGGATTCCCTCCACCGATGTCCAGTCGAAGTACGACACCGCCATCCAGGGCGGCGGTCTGCCGGACGTCGGCGGAGTGGGCGCGGCGATGCTCGCCGGGATCGCCGCCCAGGACGCACTGGAGCCCCTGGAGGACCGCCTCGCCAAGTCCTCGCTGAACGGCAAGCTGAACGACGGCATGGTCGAGTCCGTGAAGGTCGCCGGTGGCTCGGACGAGCACATGTACACGGTCCCGACCTCCGCGAACAACGGCACGCTCTACTACCGCACCGACCTGTTCAAGAAGGCGGGCCTGGACGAGCCGTCGACCTGGGAGAAGTTCTACGAGGCCGCGGACGAACTCACCGACGCCAAGAAGAACGAGTTCGGTTACACCATCCGCGGCGGTGCCGGCTCCATAGCCCAGGCCCTGGACGCGATGTACGGGCAGTCCGGCATCACGTCCTTCTGGGACTCCAGCGGTGAGAAGACCACGCTCAACGACCCGAAGAACGTCGACGCGTTGGAAAAGTACGCCGCCCTGTACAAGAAGGACACGCCGGCGGCCGACCTGAACAACGACTTCACCAAGATGGTCTCCCAGTGGGATTCCGGCACGATCGGAATGCTGAACCACAACCTGGGGTCGTACCAGGACCACGTGAAGGCGCTGGGCACCGACAAGTTCCGGGGTATCCCACAGCCCACCGGCCCGGGCGGCAAGCGGGTCCAGGTCTCCAACCCGGTCGACGGCCTGGGGCTGTTCAAGAGCTCCAAGAACAAGGACGCCGCCTGGAAGTTCATCGAGTTCGCCGTCTCCCACGAGGCGAACTCCCAGTGGAACGAGTCGGCCGGCGCCATCCCGTCCAACAAGGAAGCCGCGCAGGACGCGTGGATCTCCAAGGCCGAGCCGACGAAACTGGCCGCCGCGGCGCTGAACGACGGTTCCACCACGATCGTCCAGCTGCCGTACTACCTGCCCGACTGGAACACCATCTCCAAGGCCGACAACGAGCCGAACTTCCAGAAGGTGCTGCTCGGGGACATGAGTGCCAAGGAATTCCTGGACACCATGGCCGACCAGCTGAACGAGGCTCAGGCCGAGTGGAACGAGCAGAAGGGCTGAGAGCCCGGTCCTCTCTGTGATCGGCCGGCCGCGGGTTGTCCGCGGCTGGTCGGGCCCACGCGGCGGTAGCCGCATATCGCGCAGAATCCCGCGCCCCTGAACTGTTTCCACACCGAAAAGCAGGGGCGCGGGTGCACCCCCCACATGAAAGGCACCACCCGAAAGACCACTCATGTAATGCTGTGGAGAAAGGCAGTCCCCGTGTCACTCACCCGCAGACAAGTCAGCCTGGCGGCTCTCGCCGCCGCACCGCTCAGCTTCACCGCCACCGGTGTCGCGGAAGCCGCCCCGGGCCGCCGCCGTGCCCGCACCCTCTACATCGCCGGTGACTCCACCGCCGCCCAGAAGTACGCCGACGCCGCCCCGGAGACCGGGTGGGGCATGGCGCTCCCGTTCTTCCTGAAGAACTGGGTCGTCGCCAACCACGCCCAGAACGGTCGGAGTTCGAAGAGCTTCATCGACGAAGGCCGGCTCAAGGCCATCCTCTCCGTGATCCAGCCCGGCGACCTCCTCGTCATCCAGTTCGGGCACAACGACGAGAAGTCCGAGGACCCCACCCGGTACACCGAGCCGTGGTCGACGTACCAGGACTACCTGCGCATGTACATCAGCGGGGCTCGAACGCGCGGTGCGCGGCCCGTCCTCGCCACGTCCGTCGAGCGCCGCAAGTTCGACTCGAGCGGCACGGCCCGGCCGACGCACGGCGACTACCCGGCGGCGATGAAGGCGCTCGCCCAGCAGGAGCGCGTGCCGCTGCTCGACATCCAGGCGCTGTCGATCGCGCTGTGGCAGCGGCTCGGTGTCGAGGAGACGAAGAAGTACTTCAACTGGACCCCGACCGAGCAGGACAACACGCACTTCAACCCGCCCGGTGCCATCGCCGTGGCGCGGCTCGTCGCACGGGAGCTGCTGCGTACGCGGGTGCTCGCGTCGAGCGACCTGCACCGGCTGGACGATTCGATTCCCGAGTCCTGGATCACCTGGCCTCGGTCCGCCGCGTAACCGCCGCCGCTCGCCAAGAGGCGTAACAACTCCTGTCCGCAAGGACGGGCGACAACCCTGTCTGCAGAGAAGAGAGCCGCACAATGAACGCACAGGTATGGCATGGGCATGCCATAGTGGCCCGCAGAGTGGCTTCCCTGATCGGCTGCACCGCCCTCGTCCTCGGAGTCACCAGTACCAGCGCCCAGGCGGCGCCCCGGGACCTCGGACGTCAGGTGCTCGCCGCCAACGACGGGTGGGGGTCGGAGGGGACCGGCACGACCGGAGGCTCGGCCGCCGACGCCGCGCACGTCTACACCGTGACGACGTGGGCGCAGTTCAAGGCCGCCCTCAAGGACGGCGGCAGCGCACCCAGGATCATCAAGGTCAAGGGCGTGATCGACGCCGTCTCGGAAGGGTGCGACGCCTTCGCCGCCCCCGGCTACGACTTCGACGCCTACCTGAAGAAGTACGCCCCCGAGACCTGGGGCATGGACAAGGACCTGAGCGACGAACCCGCTGACAGCCCCGAGGGACTGCGGCGCCTTTCCTCCGACAACCAGGACGAGGTCATCAAGGCCAAGGTGCCCGCCAACACCACCATCATCGGGGTCGGCAGGAACGCGGGCTTCAAGGGAGCCAGCCTCCAGATCCAGGGCGTCGACAACGTCATCATCCGCAACCTCACCTTCGAGAGCCCCCTGGACTGCTTCCCGCAGTGGGATCCGACGGACACCGACACAGGCGCCTGGAACTCCGAGTACGACACCGCCGTCGTCAACGGCTCCACCCATGTCTGGCTGGACCACAACACCTTCACTGACGGCAGCCACCCCGACAGCGAGGCACCGACGTACTTCGGCACCGTGTTCCAGCAGCACGACGGTCAGCTGGACATCATCAAGGGATCCAACTACGTCACCGCCTCCTGGAACGTCTTCGCCGACCACGACAAGACGCTCATGATCGGCAACAGCGACAGCGAGTCGACGGCCGTCATCGACCGGGGCAAGCTCAAGGTGACGCTCCACCACAACCAGTTCCGCAACGTCCTCGAGCGCGCGCCGCGCGTCCGCTTCGGGCAGGTCGACTCGTACAACAACCACTTCGTGGTCGGCCAGAACTACGTGTACAGCTACGGCATCGGCAAGGAGTCCCAGCTCGTCGCCGAGCACAACGCCTTCACACTGCCGGCCGGGACCAGCCCGGCGAAGGTCCTCAAGAGGTGGATCGACTCGCCGCTCACCGCCACCGACAACTACGTCAACGGCAAGCGCGTCGACCTGATCGCCGTCCACAACGCGGAGATCCCCGAGGAGACCCTCCAGTCGGGCGCCGGGTGGACGCCGACCCTGCGCACCAAGGTCGACCCGCCCAAGGCGGTCCCCGGGATCGTCGACCACCGCGCGGGCGCCGGACGCATCTGCTGACGCCCTCCGAGAACGGGCCGGGCCTGCGCGCACACCACGAGGTGCGCCCCGGCCCGGCCCCCAGAACCCTCCCTGACCTGGGCACCCCTCACCTCGCACCTGCCGCACCTGCCGCACCTGCCGCACCGCGAAGGAGCCGCCGCATGCTCTCGCAATCCCACCGTCCCCTCTCCCGCAGGGCCTTCCTCGTCGCGGGCGCCGCAGCGTGCGCCGCGCTCACCCTCGCCTCCGGCCCCGCACAGGCCGCCGCCCGGCCACGCCGCCCCTTCGGCCGCTACGGTTCCCCGGCCGCCCGCCTGACCCCGCGGGCCCTCTACGTCGACGCCGCCGGCCGGGGCGACCACACCTCCGTCCAGGCCGCCGTGACCGCCGCCACCGGCAGCGGCTGGACGCTGGTCATCGCCCCGGGGACATACCGGGAGACGGTCGCCGTCGACCGCACCCGTACGGAGATGACCTGGCTCGGCGCCGGCGACGACCCACGCGACGTCGTCATCGTCTACGACAACGCCAACGGCACCCCCAAACCCGACGGCTCCGGCACCCACGGCACCACCGGCTCGGCCACCACCACCGTCCGCGGCGACGGCTTCACCGCCCAGCGGATCACCTTCGCCAACGACTTCCTGCGCGAGGAGCACCCCGAGATCAGCGGCACTCAGGCCGTCGCCATCAAGGTGCAGGGCGACCGCTCCGCCTTCCACCACTGCCGCTTCCTCGGCCACCAGGACACCCTGTACGCCGACTCCAACTCCGCCGACCTCTTCGCCCGCCAGTACTTCTCCCACTGCTACGTCGAAGGCGACGTCGACTTCGTCTTCGGCCGGGCCACGGCCGTCTACGAGCACTGCCACTTCCGCACGCTCAACCGCACGGACGCGTCCTCGGCCCCGTTCGGCTTCGTCTTCGCCCCCTCGACGGAACGGGCCAACCCGCACGGCTACCTGGTCCTGCGCGGCCGGGTGACCAGCGAGGCTCCCGACGCCTACTACAAGGTGGCCCGCCCCTGGGTGCCCAGCTCCAGCACCACCGCCCGCCCGATGCTCACCGTCCGGGAGACCTGGCTGGGCCCCGGCATCGACGCGGTCGCGCCCTACGCCAACATGCGCGACACCGACCCCTGGCAGAACCAGCGCTTCGCCGAGTACCGCAACAGCGGGCCCGGCGCCGCGATCACCGTCCCCGAGAACCGGCCCCAACTCACCCGCGAGCAGGCGGAGTCGGCGACCCGGGAGGCCTACCTCGGTGACTGGCGGCCATGGCGGGAGGTGTGCTGACATGCTGCGCAGACGCACCCTCCTCGCCGGCGTCACGGCAGGGCTGGTCGCCGTGGGCAGCCGTCCCGCCTTCGCCGGGACACCGCACATCGGCCGCCGTGTCCTGCACGTCCGCCCCGGCGACTCCGTCCAGGCTGCCCTGGACGCGGTGGACGGGCCCGGCTGGACGATCGTCGTGCACCCGGGGACGTATCGCGAGGTCGTCCAAGTTCCTGTCTGTGCCGGTGAGTTGACGCTGCGCGGCGCCTCCCGCGACCCGCGTGACGCCGTCATCGTCTTTGACAACGCCAACGGCACCCCCAAGCCCGACGGCTCAGGCACCCACGGCACCGCGGGCTCCGCCACCTTCAGCTCGGGAGCCCCCGGACTCACCGTCCGCGACCTCACCCTGGCCAACGACTGGCTGCGTGCCGACCACCCGGACATCACCGGGACCCAGGCCGTCGCCGCGTACGTCACCGGCGACCGGACCCACTTCGAGAACGTCCGCTTCCTCGCCCACCAGGACACCCTCTTCGTCGACACGACCGCGCTCGACGCCTTCGACCGGCAGTACTTCCACCACTGCTACATCGAGGGCGACGTCGACTTCGTCTTCGGCCGGGCCACCGCCGTCTTCGAGGACTGCCACTTCCACACCCTCCAGCGGGACGTCGACTTCACCCCCAAGGGCATGGTCTTCGCCCCGTCCACCGCCCGCGCCAACCCGTACGGCATCCTCGCCGTCCGCTCCCGCATCACCTCCGGTGCCGAGGACGGGGCGTACAAGCTGGCGCGGCCGTGGGTGCCGTCGTACGAGACGACCGCGTGGCCGTCGCTCGTCGTGCGGGACACCCGGATCGGACCCGGCATCGACGCGGTCGTGCCTTACACCAACATGCGGGAGGCGTATCCCTGGCAGACCATGCGCTTGAGGGAGTACCGCAACACGGGCCCGGGAGCGGTGATCACGGTTCCGGAGAACCGGCCTCAGCTGACGCCTGCCGAGGCGGAGGTGCATACCAAGGGGACCTATCTGCGTGGCTGGCGGCCCCATGCGTAGAGCCGCCGCCCTCCTCGCGTGCGCCTGCCTGACCTTGGCCGCAGCGCCGGCCTCCGCCGCCGAGCGCGGCCCTGTCGGCTGGGGCGCCGGCACCACCGGCGGCGCGGGCGGCACGACCCGGACGGTGCACACCCGCGCCGAACTCAAGGAGGCCCTCGCGGGCGACGGCGACCCGACCGCGCCCAAGGTGATCCGCGTCGTCGGCGACATCAACGGGCACGAGAGCGATGACGGTTCGCTGCTCGGAGAGCAGGACTACGCGCCCGGGTACGACCTGGCGAAGTACATGTCCTGCTTCGGCCAGGACGGTGCCGAGTGGTCCGACACCCGCTACGACTACTGCCAGCAGCAGCGCCGGCTCCGGCAGACCGGGTCGAACAAGGAGAAGGCGCAGATCCAGCTGACCGTGCCGAGCAACACCACCTTGGTGGGTATGGGTGACGACGCCCGGCTCCTGGGGGTCTTCCTGACCGTCAACACCGGCACGAACATCGTGGTCAGGAACCTGCAACTGGAAGCACCCGTCGATCACTTCACGAGCTGGAGTCCCGGTGATGGCTGGAACGCCCGCTTCGACGCCCTGACCGTGATCACCGGCAGGAACCTCTGGATCGACCACTGCACCTTCACCGACGGCCGCTACCCGGACCGCACCGCCCCCCTCGGCTTCCACGGCGGACGCGTCCAGCGCCACGACGGGCTGCTGGACATCGAGGACGGCTCCGACTTCGTCACCGTCTCCGACAGCCGTTTCGAGGACCACGACAAGGCGATCCTCGTCGGCTCCGGTGACGGGCGCGGCGACCGGGACCGGGGGCATCTGAAGGTGACGTTCGTCCGGAACCTGTTCGACGGCATCGTCCAGCGCGGGCCCCGCGTCCGCTTCGGGCAGGTGCACGTCGTCAACAACGTGTACGCGTCCCGGGGCCGGACCCCCCTCTACGCCCTCGGCGTCGGCGTCGAGTCGGCGCTCTACTCCGAGCGCAACGTCTTCCGGTACGACGCGATCCTCGCCGCCTACGGAGGTGAGCACTTCCACGACACCGGTTCCTGGATCGACGGCCGACCGGCCCGACTCAACACGGTGGCCACCGGTCTCGGCCTGACCGGCGACGTGGGCTGGGACCCGGCCGACGTCTACGACTACCGGCCGCTCACCTCCGCCGCGGCGGTCGAGCACCACGTCCTGACGCACGCAGGCACCGGGAGGCGGCATGGTCGCCCATGACGCCCTCGGGCGAAGGGCGTTCGTGCTGGGCGCCGGAGCGGCCGTACTGGCCGGGGGAGCGGTGAGCCCCGCGGAGGCCGGGGTGGTGGACGGCCCGCTGCCCGACTTCCATCAGGCGCTCAAGGACCGGCTGAACTTCCCGCTCGCCTGGGGGACTTCACCGGTCCGCGACTTTGGGACCTGGCGGCGCGCGGCCCGCGCCAAGGTCGAGGAGCACCTCCTCGTCGACCGCGAGGACGGGACGGCGTACGCGCCCGAGTTCACCGATGCGGTCCAAGGAGGCGGCTGCACAAGGGAGTTGGTCACCCTCTCCCTCACCCGCCACGAACGCGTCCGAGCCGCCCTGCTCACCCCGGACGGACCCGGACCGTTCCCCGCCGTGCTGTTGCTGCACGACCACGGGGCCAAGTTCGACATCGGCAAGGAGAAGCAGGTCCGGCCCTGGTACGACGACACCCGGCTCGCCTCCGCGCAGACCTGGGCGGACAAGTACTTCAGCGGCCGTTTCGTCGGCGACGAGCTCGCCCGGCGCGGCTACGTCGTCCTGTGCGCGGACGCGCTCGGCTGGGGCGACCGGGGTCCGCTCACCTACGACCAACAGCAGGCCCTCGCCTCCAACTTCTACAACCTCGGCTCCTCACTCGCCGGACTCATGGCCCGCGAGGACGCCCGAGCCGCCGACTTCCTGGCGGGCCTGGACCGCGTGGACGCACACCGCGTCGCGGTCCTCGGGTTCTCCATGGGCGCCTACCGCGCCTGGCAGACCGCCGCGCTCACCGACGCCATCGCGGCCACGGCCGCCGTCTGCTGGATGACCGGCCTGAAGGAGATGATGGTGCCCGGCAACAACACGCTGCGCGGGCAGTCGTCGTACTACATGCTCCACCCGGGGCTCCCCCGGTTCCTCGACTTCCCCGACGTGGCGAGCATCGCCGCACCCAGGCCGATGCTGTTCTTCGACGGCGGGCTCGACCCGCTGTTCCCCGCCGACGGCGTCCGCGTGGCCCACGACAAGCTGCGCGCCGTCTGGCGCTCGCGCCACGCCGAGGAGCGGTTGCACCTGAAGACCTGGCCCGACCTCGGCCATGTCTTCGTCGACCGCATGCAGGAAGAGGTCCTCACCTGGCTCGACACCGTCCTGTGAACCCCCTCCTGTGCACCGTCCCCCACCCCGCACGAGGAAGGACCCGCTCTCCATGTCTCGTCGCACCGCTCTCGCCACCCTGGCGGCCCTCACCCTGGGCGCCGGCCTGGCCGTCCTCCCGACCCAGGCGCAGGCCGCCACCGTGGTGGTCAGCAACTCCACCGACCTTGCGAACGCCATCAAGAACGCCACCGCCGGCACGGTCATCCAGGTCCGCGGCGGCACCTACTACCCGACGGCGACCCTCCAGTCCACGGCGAACGGCACCTCGTCGTCGCCGGTCACGCTCACCGCGTACGGCTCGGAGACCGTCAAGATCGACGGGTCGTCGCTGCCCTCCGGCTCCTGGATCCTCAAGCTCACCGCCGACTACTGGAAGGTCTCCAACATCACCTTCCAGAACTCCCCGGACAGCGCGGTCGTCTGCCAGTCCTGCACCGGCACCAACTGGAACAACATCAAGACCATCAACGGCGGCGACTCGGGCTTCACGCTCACCGGCGACGGGACGGTCAACAACATCGTCCGGAACATCGACTCCTACGGCCACTACGACGCCGCCAACCACGGTGAGAACGCCGACGGCATCGCCGTGAAGTTCGGCTCCGGCTCCGGCAACCTGATCACTGGGGCCCGCCTGTACAACAACTCGGACGACGGTCTGGACTTCTGGTCCTTCTCCTCGCCGGTCACCGTCGAGCACACCTGGGCCATGGGCAACGGCAGGAACCGCTGGTCCGACTCGGCCTTCGCGGGGGACGGCAACGGCTACAAGCTGGGCGGCGACGGCGAGACCGTGGCCCACGTCGTCAACAACTCGGCCGCCTGGGACAACGCCGGCAACGGCTTCACCGAGAACAGCAACAAGGGCGCGATCGTCATCAACCGCACCACCGCCTACGCCAACGCCAAGTGGGGCTACTACTTCGCCACCGGCGCCGCCCGCCTCGGCAGGAACCTGGCCGTCGGCAACGGCGGCGGGCAGGTGAACAAGGGCTCCTCGGTGGTCTCGGCCGGCAACAACTGGGACTCCGGGATATCGACTCCGGCGTTCAGGTCCACGGACGCGTCGAGCACCTACAACGCCCGCAGTTCCAGCGGCACGCTGCCCGTGACCACGTTCCTGACCACGGGCAGCACCACCATCGGCGCGACGATGGACTGAGCTAGCGCCTTACGGGCCTGACGCCCTCCAGCGTCGGCACCACCGGCTCGATCGTGCCGTCGGCCGCGAACCTCAGGCGGTCGACGGTCGTCTCCCGGTGCATGCCGTCACCGCCGGGCTTCCCGGGGCCGTTCAGGGCGAACCGGTGGTAGACGGCGTACCAGTCGTCGGTGCCGGGGGTGTTCACCACGGAGTGGTGGCCCGTGCCGAGGATGCCGTACTCGGGACGCTTGGACAGGATCGTCCCCTTCTTGGTCCACGGGCCGAGCGGGGACGGTCCCGTCGCGTAGGCGACGTGGTAGTTCTCGCTACGGGTGTCGTCCTCCGACCACATGAAGTAGTAGACGCCCTTGCGCTTGATCACGAAGGAGCCCTCGCGGAAGTTGTCCGGGGTGATGTCCCGGACCTTCGAGGCGTCGTACGACACCATGTCGTCGTTCAGCGGGACCACGTACCCGTGCCCGTTGCCCCAATACAGATACGACGTGCCGTCGTCGTCCGTGAAGACGGCCGGGTCGATCATCTGGCCCTTCAGCGCACCGCCCTTGGCGACCAGCGGTCTGCCCAGCGCGTCCTTGAACGGGCCGGCCGGGGAGTCGGCCACCGCCACGCCGATCTGCTGCTCGGCGCAGAAGTAGAAGTAGTACTTGCCGTCGCGCTCGGCTATCGCGGGCGCCCAGGCGTATTTGTCGGCCCAGCTCACGTCCGGACCGAGGTCCAGGATGACGCCGTGGTCCTTCCAGTGGACCAGGTCCTTGGAGGAGTACGCCTTGAACCGGGTCCCGCTCCAGCCCTGGAAGCCGTCGGTCGTCGGGTAGATCCAGTACTCGCCGTTCAGATAGTGCACATCGGGGTCGGCGTTGAGGCCCGGCAGCGTGGGGCTGTCGGTGCGGACCGCCTCCACCGTCCAGGTGCGCTTCGTGCCGTCCGCTGCGGTCACCGTGTACTTCTGCGGCTTGCGGAAGTCGCGCCGGGTGCCGGAGCGGGGGCTGACCGAGGCGCCCTCGCCGAGCCACAGCTTCGGGGCGAGCCGGGACAGGTCCGCGTCCGGCCGCATCGGGAGCACGACCTTCGCGGCGCTGTCCGTGACGATCGCGTACCCCTTCTGGTCCTTCGCCGTCGCGTCCACGACCGCGGCGGGGCTCGCCGGGTACGCGGCCAGCAGCCGGTCGTACTCGGCCTGTGTCACCGGGATCACCGTGCCGTGCCGGGGGCTCGCGGGCAGCTGGTAGTTCCGCGAGGGGGTCCACTTGCCCGAGTCGAGGTCGGTGGTCTCGAACGGGACGTAGCCGCGGCCGCCGTACTCGTCGACGAACAGGTACCACTTCTCCTCGGTGTTCGACTTGAACACCGTCGGACCCTCGCCGCGCTCCATCGCGCCGCTGCCGATGCAGTCGGCCACGAAGTCGTACTTCGTCGAGGTCAGCGTCGTCGACTTCTCGGCGGTGATGAACTTCGAGCAGGGCGAGCTGGAGGACGGGTCGCGCTCGTCCTTGGTGTAGCGGTAGTACGTGCCGTCGTGCTTGACCACGGTGGAGTCGATGACCGAGTAGCCGGGGTCGTCCCAGACCTTCGGCGCGCTGAAGGTGCGGAAGTCCTTCGTGGTCGCGTACAGCATCTTGTTGTACGTCGATCCGGTGTGGTCGGGGTCGTCGTCGGCGTACAGCTTCGACGCCCAGAAGACGACGAACTCACCGAGGCTGTCGTCCCAGTAGGCCTCCGGCGCCCAGGTGTTGCCCGCGTTGTCGGGGGAGACCTTGACCAGGCGCTGGTCGGTCCAGTGGACCAGGTCGGTGGACTCCCAGACCATGATCGACTTGCTGCCGTGCCGCTGGACCTGGTCCCAGCTGCCGCTGCTGTTCTGGTACATCCGCAGATCGGTGGCGATCATGTAGAACTTGTCGCCCTCGGGGGAGCGGATCACGAACGGGTCGCGCAGGCCCTTCTCACCGATGGTGGAGGTCAGGACCGGCTTCCCGGCGTTCAGCTCGCGCCAGTGCAGCGCGTCGTTGCCGCGACTGAGGGCGTAGCGGATCTGCTCGCCGTCGGCGGTGCCCTCGCCGGTGAAGTAGGCGAAGAGGTAACCGGCGTACTTGGATTTCTTCACGGGTGGTGCTCCGGAATTCGCGGTACCGGCGGTACTGGAGGGGGCGGTGAGGAGGGCGACAAGCAGCGAGAGACAGGCGACTAGGAGGATTCGTGGGCGCATGTCACTCCTGTGTGGGTGTGGGGGTTCCTGTTGGGTCGTGTGCGCCTTCGGAGTCTCACCAGTGGGAAACAGCACGTCAATCGGTGAGTGGGCGATGAGAGCCGACGAAAGTTTCGCTTGCTTTCGGTGAGGTGCGGCAACCTTCCCCGGCGCGGCGGCGACCGGAGGGCAGAAGCGGGCCGGGGCGGCCCCTCCGGCCCGCTTCGTCCCCGTTGCCCCAGGAAAGGAACCATCCGTGCGCCCGAGCACCGGCCGTCACCGCAGGACCCGTACGCTCTCCATCGCCGCGGCGATCGCCGTCGCCTCCGGAGCGGGCGGCGTCTACCTCGGTCTCTCCGACGGCGGCGCCCAGGCCGCCTCCGCGACGGTCACCGTGTCCGACACCGTGGGGCTGGAGTCGGCCGTCAAGAACGCGGTCGCCGGTACGACCATCCAGGTCCGCGGCGGCACGTACGCCCCGTCGGCGACCCTCAAGTCCACGGCGAACGGCACGAGTTCGGCCCGGATCACGCTGCGGGCGTACGGCGCCGAGAAGGTGCGGATCGACGGGTCCAAGCTGCCCGCGGGGTCCTGGCTGGCCGGCATCCACGGCGACTACTGGACCGTCCAGAACCTCACCTTCGTCAACTCCCCGGCCCAGGGCTTCGTCGCCACGTCGTCCGTGGGCGGTGTGTTCAAGAACCTCGTCACCGCGAACAACGGCGACTCCGGCTTCACGCTGCGCGGTGACGGCACCTCGAACAACCTCGTACAGAACCTCGACAGCCACGGCAACTACGATCCGGCCGGGCACGGGCAGAACGCCGACGGGATCGCCGTGAAGTTCGGCTCCGGCACGGGCAACCGGATCACCGGGGCGCGCCTGTACAACAACTCGGACGACGGCCTCGACCTGTGGCAGTTCTCCTCCCCGGTCACCATCGAACACACCTGGGCCTTCGGCAACGGCAGGAACCACTGGGGCGACTCGGCATTCGAGGGCAACGGCAACGGGTTCAAGCTCGGTGGCGGGGGCGCCTCGGTGGGCCACGTCGTCAACAACAACGCGGCCTGGGACAACACGCTGCACGGCTTCACCGAGAACTCCAACACCGGCGCGATCGTCCTGAACCGCAACACCGCCTACGCCAACGCCGAGACCGGGTTCTACTTCGCCACCGGCAAGGCCCGGCTGGCCCGGAACCTCGCGGTGGGCAACAAGAAGGGGCTTTCCAAGGTCGGGGCGTCCACGGTGTGCGCGGCGAACAACTGGGACGGTGGTGTCCCGACCCCGGCCCTCAGGTCGACGGACGCGGGAACCGCGTATGCCTCCCGGCAGGCGAGCGGGGCCTTGCCGACGACGACATTCCTGACGACAGGGTCGTCGGCGATCGGCTCGACGATGAAGTGACCGCCCCTGAAGGCCGGTTGTGGGCCGCAGGCTCGTCGTGGCTGGTCGCGCCCGCGCGGCGGAGCCGCAAATCGAAACAGCCCCGCGCCCCTTCAGGGCGCGAACGCCCCCGCCGGTCGTCACCGGCGGGGGCGTTCCACTGCTGACCGAGGGGGGCTCAGATCAGCAGGTCCCTGGGGATTCGATCACTGGTACGTGATGTCAGATGCCGAGAACCTGCAAGCGGTTCCATCCGGACCGGTGCCGAGTTCCTTCGGCTCCTTGCCGCTGCTGTTGCCCTCGAAGCGGGTGCAGGTCTTGATCTTCTTGCCGTTGTCGCCGTGGACGCGGATCTTGCGCAGCGCGGCCGTGTCGCCGTAGTTGGAGTTGACGCCGACGATCGAGTTGCCGGGCGCGGTGACGTCCACGTCGTTGATGATGATCGACCGCTTGTACTGCGTGGAGCAGTTGCCGCAACTGCGCACCAGCTTGCCGAAGTTCTGCACCTGGAACTTGGTCACGACCAGCTTCCCGGCGCCGTTGAACTGGAGCACCTTGTCGTCGGCGTTCCGCGCGCCGCCGCCGTACACCGTGTACACGGCCGAGGACGACTTGCCCTTGAAGGTCGCGGCGTCCTCGCCGACGTCCTGCCACCACACGTTCTGGAGGGTGCACGAGCCCTTGCAGTGGACACCGTCCGCGGCCGGGGTGCCGATGACGACGTTCTTGAGGACCGCGCCGTCGGCCAGCTCGAAGATCGGGTCCTGGCCCTCCTCCTGGCCGCTGCCGCCCAGGTCGCCGGTGCCGTAGAACTTCGCCATCTTTCCGTCGTAGGTGCCCGACACCGGGATCGTCTTCGGCACCGGCTTGCTGTCGGTGGGCGTCGGCCAGGCCGCGGCCGCGTCGGCCGACGACAGTAACGACGTGGTGGTGAAGACGGCCGCGCCGGTGATGCCGAGGGCGGAGACTCCGGCGATCAGCGCCCGCCGCTTCGTGGCCTTGCGGCGGTGCCGGACGCGCTGTTCGGTCTGTGCTGTCATGAACCGGTTCCTTGCGTGGAGGGGGATCCTTGCGTCTCCTGGTCGCCACGCGTACGGAAAGGGTTGCCGGTCCGGCGGGCACTTCTCTACGAATCCCCGTCGGCCGCCGAATCGTTGTCGTCGTGCGCCGCGAAGCCGCCCGCCACGGACAGCTGGTCGCCGCCCGCCGTGGCCGTCATCGCATAGCGGTCGTCCTGCGCGTCCCGGCCGCCGCGCTCATGGTCGTACTGTCCGGCGAACACCCACTCGCCCTCGCGGACCGTACGGCCCTCCTTGAGCACCCAGGTGTAGACGAGGAAGCCGTCCTTCTCCTCGACCGTCAGCGTGAAGTCGTCCTCGGGCAGTGAACGCCAGGCGCCCGCGTTGTTGACCCCGCCGGTCTGCGCCACCTGCAACCGCACGGTCAGCGCGGTGAGTTGCTCGCTGGTCTTCAGGGTCAGGTTGCTCTGCGCCCAGAAGTCGTTGCTGTGCGGGTCCACCGAGCCGTCCGACCACAGGGGGCCGTCCTCCTCGTCCTCAGCGGCGGGCGGCGCGGTGGTGGGGGCCGGCTGCCGGGTCGGCGCCTCGGTCGTCTCGCGGGACTCCGGTGTGTTCTCGGAAGTCGGGTCCGCCGGTGGGGCGGGCGGGGCCGGGGGGCGGCTCGTGGCGTCCGGGGACGGGGTGGGCGTCGGCGAGGTGGCCACCGTCTGCTGCGGGGTGTCCTCCTTCACGGCGGACGCCACCGCGTAACCGCCGACCGCGAGAACACCGGCGACCGCGGCGGTGGCGGTCACCACCCGGACCCAGCCGTACACGGGTGGACGGGTCGCGCGGTGGTCACGGCGGGACTGACCGGACGGGTCCGCCATCCCGCGCTCGATCCGGGCCAGGATCCGTTCGCGGTCGGGCTCGTGCCCCTCGGCCGCCTCGTGCAGCCGGGCGCGCAGTTCGTCGTGCACGTCCCGCCGCATCATCGGTTCCTTCCTCCGGCGTCCCCGGTGCGAGCCATCGCCGCCGCATGCACCTTGAGCGGAGCGCCCTGCGTCCCGAGCAGCCGCTGCAGTTCGGCCATCCCCTTCGAGGTCTGGCTCTTCACCGTACCGACCGATATGCCCAGGGCGAGCGCGGTGTCCTTCTCGGAGAGGTCGAACGCATGCCGCAGCACCACACAGGCGCGTTTGCGGAACGGAAGTCTACGCAACGCCTCCTGGACGTCGACGACCCCCGCCACGTCCGGGTTCTCGGTCTTCTCCTCGCGCTGAGACCAGAACAGCGCCACCCGCCGCCGCTCGCGGACCGCGCTGCGGATCTTCGTGCGGGCCATGTTGGCGACGACGCCGCGCGCGTAAGCCACCGGATGGTCGGCCGCGCGCACCCGGTCCCAGCGGTGCCACAGCGCGAGCAGCGCGTCCGCCGCCAGATCGTCGGCGGCGTCCGCCTCGCCCGTCAACAGATGGGCCAGGCGCGACAGTTCGGCATAGTGGCGCTCGAAGAAGGCATGGAACTCCACGGAGGCGGCGTCGTCGACGACCGTGCCCACGGGCGACCCCTCCTGCCTGCGAAGTGTCGTTCTGATGACGAATGTGGTCGTCCGGCGATCAATTCGCGATCATCCGGTCGAGGCCCGGAACTGTAGCAGCGATCGAGAGCTCGGTTCGTACGGGACTTCGAACACCGTGTGGTACGTCGTACGTGAACAGCGCTGATTCCGTAACACGGAGAAAACCTGAACCGCGTTCAACGCGGGAACAATCCAGCCAGCATCCGCACACCGATCAAGTCAGGCAGCAAGGAGCAACCGTCATGTCCGAATCCCAGAAGGTGGCCGACCGGTCAAGTGCCCCGCCGCCAGGCGTGAACAGCGTCGACCGGTACTTCAAGATCTCCGCTCGGGGCTCCACCTTCGCCCGTGAGATACGCGGCGGCTTCGCCACGTTCTTCACGATGGCCTACATCCTTGTCCTGAATCCCATCATCCTCGGCAGCGCGAAGGACAAGTTCGGCCACCAACTGGACGCCGTCCAACTCACCACCGCCACCGCCCTGGTGGCCGCGGTCATGACGATCATCATGGGCGTCGGGGGCAACCTCCCGCTCGCGCTCGCCGCGGGGCTGGGCCTGAACGCCGTCGTCGCCTTCCAGATCGCCCCGCTCATGGCGTGGGACGACGCGATGGGGCTGGTCGTCCTCGAAGGCCTGCTGATCTGCGTGCTCGTGCTCACCGGGCTGCGCGAGGCCGTCATGCACGCCATCCCGCAGCCGCTCAAGCAGGCGATCAGCGTCGGCATCGGCCTGTTCATCGCCTTCATCGGCTTCGTGGACGCCGGCTTCGTCACCCGCATCCCGGACGCCGCGAACACCACCGTGCCGGTTCAGCTGGGCGGCACCGGCCAGCTCACCGGTTGGCCGATCCTCGTGTTCTGCCTCGGAGTCCTGCTGACGATCGCCCTGCTCGCCCGCAAGGTGAAGGGCGCCATCCTCATCAGCATCGTGACGATGACGGTCGCGGCGATGATCATCAACTCGGTCGCCGACATCAAGGCCTGGGGCCTGACCACACCCGCCTGGCCCGACAAGATCGTCGACACCCCCGACTTCGGACTCGTCGGCGACTTCAGCCTGTTCGGCGCCTTCGGCGAGACCACCGCCATCACCGTCGTCCTACTGGTCTTCACACTGGTCCTGTCCGACTTCTTCGACACCATGGGCACGGTCGTCGGCATCAGCGCCGAGGCCGGACTCCTCGACGAACAGGGCAAGGTGCCGAACCTCGGCCGGGTGCTGCTGATCGACGGCGCCGCGGCGGCCGCAGGCGGCGCGGCCTCCTCGTCCTCGGCGACCTCCTACATCGAGTCGGCGGCCGGCGTCGGGGAGGGCGCGCGCACCGGCTTCTCCAACCTGGTCACCGGCGGCCTCTTCGCCCTGGCCCTCTTCCTCACCCCACTGCTCACCATCGTCCCCCTCCAGGCGGCCGCGCCCGCCCTGGTCGCCGTCGGCTTCCTGATGATGACCCAGGTCAAGCACATCGACTGGGACAAGTACGAGATCGCCATCCCGGCGTTCCTGACCATCGCCGTCATGCCGTTCACGTACTCGATAACCAATGGCATCGGGGCGGGATTCGTCGCCTACGTAGCGATCAAGGTGGTGCTCGGGAAGGCGAAGGAGATCCACTGGCTGCTGTGGGGGACCTCGGTGCTCTTCCTGGTGTACTTCGCCATCAACCCGATCGAACAGATCCTGGGCGTCAAGTAGGTCACCCAGGGCCTGATCCAAACGACAGGCCCTAACCCTTGAGCGCCGCCTCCATCACCTTCTTGGCGACGGGGGCGGCCAGCCCGTTACCGCTGACCTCCGAGCGCTCCGCGTCCGACTGCTCGATGATCACCGCCACGGCGACCTCCTTGCCGTCGGCCTTCCCGTAGGACGTGAACCAGGCGTACGGCGTCTTGCTGTTGTTCTCGCCGTGCTGGGCCGTGCCCGTCTTGCCGCCGACCGTCGCGCCCGAGATCTGCGCGTTCGTGCCCGTGCCCTTCTCGACGACCGTCTGCATCGCCGACTGGAGCTGCTCGGCGGTGTCGGAGCTGACGATCTCCTTGCTGCCGGCGTTGTCGTCGTAGTTCTCCAGGACGTCGCCGCCGCCGTCGGTGATCTGGGACACCATGTGCGGCGAGACCAGCTTGCCGTCGTTGGCTATGGCGGCCGACACCATGGCCATCTGGAGCGGGGTGGCGGTGACGTCGAACTGGCCGATGCCGCTCAGGGCGGTCGACGCCTCGTCCATGTCGGAGGGGTACACGCTCGTGTACGCCCGCACCGGCACGTCCTGCTCCTTGTCGTTGAAGCCGAACTTCTCGGCCATCTCCCTGACCTTGTCCTGGCCCAGGGCGACGGCCATGCTCCCGAAGACGTTGTTGCACGAGTACTGCAGGGCGACCCGGATCGAGGCGTTCTCGCAGGGCGCGGACGGGTTCTCGTTCCCCAGCTTGTCGCTCGACTGCGGCAGCGGGTACGGGTCCGGGCTGTCCGTCTTCTCGTCCACCGACGAGTACAGCCCGTCCTCCAGCGCGGCCGCCGCCACGACCAGCTTGAACGTCGACCCCGGCGGCAGCGGCTGGCGCAGCGCGCGGTTCGTCATCGGCTTGTCGGGATCCTTGGTCAGCTGCTTCCACGCGTCCGCGTCACCCGTGGTGATCCGGGACGGGTCGTACGACGGGGTGGAGACGACCGCGAGGATCTTCCCGGTGGTCGGGTCGATGGCGACGGCGGCGCCCTTGTTGTCGCCGAGCGCGTCGTACGCCGCCTTCTGGACGTCCGGCTCGATCGTCGTGATCACATTGCCCGGGTCGGCCCGCTTGCCGGTGACCGTGTCCATCACGCTCTTCAGCCGGGTGTCGCTGCCGTCGAGCAGTTTCTGGTAGACGCCCTCCAGCTGGGTCGCGCCGTACGCCTGCGAGCTGTACCCGGTGACCGCCGCGTACAGCTCGCCGTCCTGGTACGTCCGCTTGTACGCCAGGTCGCCGCTCTTCATCGGCGCCGAGCCCGTGATGGCCTCGCCGCCCACGATGATGTTGCCGAGCGGCTCGCTGTACAGCGCGATCGTGTTCCGCCGGTTGTCCTTGTCGTCCGCGAGTGCCTGGCCTTCGTAGAACTGCACCCATGTCGCCCGGACCAGCAGGGCCAACACCAGCAGCAGCGTGAAGACGGACGCCCGCCTGATCGTCTTGTTCATCCCACTCCGAGGGACGATCAGGATGGGGCGGAACGTTCCCTTCCACCCCGTTTTCTCATCGGGCGTTCATGAAGCCCGCCTCGTACGCGGCGATCACCGCCTGCGTACGGTCCCGGGTGCCGGTCTTCGCGAGGATCGCCGCCACATGCGACTTCACGGTGGCCGGACCGACCTCCATGCGCCGCGCGATCTCCGCGTTGGTCAGGCCCTGCGCCATGAGCCGCAGCACCTCGCTCTCCCGGCAGGTGAGCCGCGCCACCCAGGCCGGCGGCGCCGGGTACGCGCGTGCGTGCTCGGCCGCCAGGGTGCGCACGGCCGCCGGGAACAGCAGGGTGTCGGTGTGCGAGACCAGTCGTACGGCCTGCACCAGCGCGTCGGCGTCCGCGCGCTTCAGCAGGAATCCGGCGGCTCCGGCGCGCAGCGCGTCGTACACGTAGGAGTCGTTCTCGAACGTGGTGACGACTACGATGCGGGGCGGCTCGTCGAGCGTGGCGAGGATCTGCTCGGTGGCCCGGATGCCGTCGATGTCGGGCATCCGGACGTCCATCAGGACCACGTCGGGCCGCAGCTCCCGCACCACGGACACCGCCTCGGCCCCGGTGGCCGCCTCGCCGACCACCTCCAGGTCGGGTTCGGCGGAGAGGATCGCGCGCAGAGCGGTGCGCACCATGCGCTCGTCGTCGGCGAGGACGACGCGGACGGGCGGACGGGCGGTCATGCGGGTCCCTTCAGGGGCAGTCGTACGTTCAGCCGCCACGTCCCCTCGGCGGCACCGGCCCGTGCGGTCCCGCCCAGCAGGCGCGCCCGGTCGGCGATGCCACGCAGGCCGTGACCGCCGCCGGGGCGGCAAGGGGAGGCGTCGGCCAGGGCGTCGGCCAGGGGGTTCTCGACGGTGATCTCCAAGTGCTCGCCGGCGACCCCGATCCGCAGGGTCACGCTGGTCCGGTCACCGGCGTGCTTGAGGGCGTTGCTCAGCCCCTCCTGCACGATGCGGTAGGCCTCGCGGGACAGGACGGGCGGCAGGGCCTCGGGGGCGGCGTCGAGACTCGCGGTGACCCGCAGTCCGGCCGCGCGGGTGCGGCGCAGCAGGCCGGCCAGGTCGGCGGCGAGGGTGGGCGCGGGCGCCGTTCCGGGAGCGTCGCCGTCCCGCAACACGCCCAGGACGGCGTCGAGTTCGCCGACCGTGCGCCGGGTCGTGTCCTCGATCGCGGCGAGGGCCGCACGGACGAACTCCGGGTCGGTGTCGAGGACTCGCCGGGCCGCGCTCGCCTGGAGCGTCACCGCGCTCAGGGCGTGGCCCACGGAGTCGTGCAGCTCGCGCGCGAGCCGGTTGCGTACCGCGAGGTCGGCGGCGCGCGCCTCGGCCGCCGCGAGCCGGTCCTCGGGCGTGGGGCCGAGCAACGCGGGCGCCCAGCGGGCGAGCAGCGCCCCGGCGACGGCCGCGCAGCCGGCCAGCGCGAGCAGCGTCGCCACGCCCGCGACCGGCGCACACGCCAACACCCAGGGTCGGTCCAGGGACTCGGGCAGCTCGACGGCCTCGGCGCCGCCCGCCCAGACGATCAGCGGCAGCGCGGCGAGGAAGCCCGCGAACGGCGGCACCGCCAGCGACATCCCCGAGATGATCCCGCCGAACCCCAGATGCAGCGTGAACCAGGCCGCCGCCCGCCCCTTCGCCGCTCGCGTCCGGGCCGGGCCGTACGCCAGCAGCCCCGCGTCGACCCCGCACAGCGACCGCACCGCACCCGCCTCGAGGGACCGGGTCAGCGGGAAGAAGGCGGCGGTGAGCGCGGCCAGGGGCAACCCGACGGCGAACGAGAGCAGTTGCAGGGGCAGGTCGCTGAAGACGTACCTGGAGTCGGTGGCGGGGCCGACGACGAGCTGGCCGACGAACACGTACGGCATGGCGAGCGCGCCGCCGAGGACCAGATGGATCCAGCGCCGGCGCGCCCGCCGCCCGAACAGGAAACGGCCGTACTCGCTGGACCCGCTGAACCGGCTCACGCCGTACGGGGTTTCCGGCTCGCGTCGCGCTCCGCGAGGAAGTGCACGCCGAGACAGGCGACGAGGATGCCGACGATCATCTGACCAGCGTAGGTGAGGTTCAGCAGCGGTGCCGGGCCGTCGGCGACGTCGGTGAGCGGGGCCAGCGACAGCCAGGCCGCCCAGCACACCGTGGCGGCCGAGCCGATCCAGGCGAGACCGAGCGGCACCCGGACGGGCAGCGTGCGGCCGCGCCGGAACGCCAGCAGGAGGCCGCCGACGACGGCCATGGCGAGGAAGACGACGGACAGGGCCTCCATGACGTAGAAGCCACTGGTACGGCCGGTGACATGACGCTCGTCGAGCCCCGCGGTGCCGCCGCACGCCCACAGCAGGTGGGTCAGCAGCGGCAGCAGCGCGCAGCCGGCCGCCGCGACGGCGACGGCACGCTGGGCCGCACCGATGAGGCCGACCGGAAGTTCCCAGACCCGCCCTGCCCACAACCGGCCCCAGCGGTCGCGGGCGTACAGCACGAACAGTGCGCCCAGGGTGAGTCCCTGCACGATGAACCCGGTGTAGACGACCCCGAAGACCCACGCGTCGAGGAAGGGTTCACCATCGGCCGCGGCGGTGTTCGTGGACCCGCCGAGCGCGTCGACCAGCACCTGGAGCGGAAACCCGGCCATGATCGGCGCGAGCAGCCCGGTGGCCACCCAGGCGGGGAGGCCGAGCAGCCACGCGGGTGCCCGCAGCCCCCACGGCCGGGTCAGCGCCAGCGCCAGCACGATGACGGCCGCGTCCATGAGCACGGTGACGCTGTTGGCCACGGCCATGGTCGCCCGGTGCTCCAGCAGGGAGCTGCCGTCCGGGATGCCGATCCGACCCCCCGCGATCCAGGCGGCCTTGAGCGAGAGATACGGCACGCAGGAGACGATGGCGACGGCCCGCAGGGCGCGACGGGACCTGCCGAGCCCGACGGCGCGGTCGGTCTGCGGGGCGTGAGCGAATGTCTGCGTCATACGGCCACGCTCCCGCGAGAACGCCGGTCGGCACCTCCTGCACGGCGATGATCCGTCTCCGCCGTACGGGGGAGAAGCCCTCACCCCTCCAGATGCAGCACGACCTCGTCGATCTCCTCGCCCCGCGCGTTGGCGAACCCCCGCGCCCGCGCGGTCACCCGGAACCCGCACTTGTGCAGCACCCGCAGCGAGCCCTCGTTGTCCGCCGCCGCACGCGCGTACAGCGGGCGTTCGGGGACCTCGGTGAGCAGCCCGCGCAGGGCGGCAGTCGCGATGCCGCGCCCCCAGTACGCGCGGTCGACCCAGTAGGTGACCTCACGCTCGCCCGGCTCCCCGTACACGGCCGTGCTGCCCACGACGTCGCCGTCGGCCAGGATCGTGCGCAGGACGTCCGCCGAGGACCGGATCCGTTTCCAGTGCTCGTCGAAGGCGTCCCGGTCGGCCGGGTCCTTGGGGGTGAAGGCCGCCATGCGCAGGGCCTCCGGGTCGTTCATCTGCCGGTAGAAGACCGGCAGATCGCTGTCGTGCACCTCGCGGAGTTCCACATCCATGAGGACAGAGCCTAGGGAGTCAGAGCCGGCGGGTGGCCAGCGTCAGCCGGTCGCGCGCGTCGAACAGCGCGTCCTTCACCATCTGCTCGTGGGCAGGGGTCAGCCGGGCCACCGGCACCGAGCAGCTGATCGCGTCGCGGGCCGGCGTGCGGTACGGGATCGCGACGCCGAAGCAGCGCAGCCCCAGCGTGTTCTCCTCGCGATCGACGGCGAAGCCCTGCTCGCGGACCTGGTGGAGCTCCTCGATCAGCTTCTCGCGGTCGGTGATCGTGTTCTCGGTCAGCGCGGGCAGCGTCTCCGGGAGCAGCTTGCGGACCTGTTCGTCCGAGTAGGTGCTCAGCAGCGCCTTGCCGAGGGAGGTGGAGTGCGCCGGGAGGCGGCGGCCGACCCGGGTGAAGGGCCGCAGGTAGTGCTGGGACTGCCGGGTGGCCAGGTAGACGACGTTCGTGCCGTCGAGCCGGGCCAGGTGGATGGTCTCCGTCGTGTCGTCCGACAGGCGGTCCAGGGTCGGGCGGGCCGCCGCGACCACCTCGTCGCCGTCGATGTAGGAGGTGCCGACCAGCAGCGCCCGGACGCCGATGCCGTACCGCGTGCCCGTCGCGTCCGTCTCCACCCAGCCCAGCTCCACGAGCGTGCGCAGCAACATGTAGAGACTGGACTTCGGGTATCCGACGGCCTCCTGGACCGACGCGAGGGAGTGCATGCCGGGGCGTCCGGCGAAGTATTCCAGCAGTTCAACCGTCCGTACCGCGGACTTGACCTGCGCCCCGCCGCCCGTCTCGCCAGCCGACATCGCCCTTGACCCCTTCGTTGGACGGGAAATAGTCTCCGAAGCATATTCATCATCAGAGACAGCGTTCAGTATATCGAACGAGCCTGGTGGATGACCCCGTACTGCGGCAATACATGTGTGGAGGGACCCGCGGTGGCAGCAGCACCAGTCTGGAGTGTCGACCCCCGAACCGGGAAGCAGCGTGAACAGGTTGCGGTGGAGGCCACAGCCCAGGAGGTGGACACCGCCGTCCGCGCCGCGCACGAAGCGCGCGGCGCCCTCGCCGACCGCACGGTCCGCGCGGCCTTCCTGCGCACCGCCGCCGACAAGCTCCAGGCGGCCAAGGACCAGCTCGTCGAGGCCGCCGACGCCGAGACCGCGCTAGGCCCGGTCCGCCTCACCGGTGAACTCGCCCGCACCTGCTTCCAGCTGCGGGCCTTCGCGGACATCGTCGACGAGGGCGCCTTCCTCGACGTCGTGATCAACCACCCCGACGACACCGCGACCCCGCCGATCCCGGACCTGCGCCGCTACAAGGTGTCCCTCGGTGTCGTCGCCGTCTACTCGGCGTCCAACTTCCCCTTCGCCTTCTCCGTGGCCGGCGGTGACACCGCGAGCGCGCTCGGCGCCGGCTGTCCGGTCGTCGTCAAGGCCCACCCCGACCACCCGGCGCTGTCCGAGCTGGTCGCGGCCGTCCTGCGCCGGGCCGCCGCCGAGCACGGCATCCCCGAGGGCGTCATCGGCCTCGTCCACGGCTTCGAGGCCGGCATCGAGCTGATCAGGCACCCGCTGGTCGCCGCGGCCGGCTTCACCGGTTCCATCCGGGGCGGGCGCGCCCTCTTCGACGCGGCGGCCGCGCGGCCGGTGCCGATCCCGTTCCACGGCGAGCTGGGGTCCCTGAACCCGGTCGTGATCACCGAGGCCGCCGCCGCCGAGCGCGCCGAGGCGATCGGCGCCGGGCTGGCCGGCTCCATGACGCTGGGCGTCGGCCAGTTCTGCGTGAAGCCCGGCCTGGTGCTGGTGCCGTCCGGCGCCGCGGGTGACGGCCTGGTCAAGTCGCTCACGGACGCCGTCAGCGACACCGACGCCGGTGTCCTCCTCGACCACCGCATGCGGGACAACTTCATCGCCGGGGTCGCCGAGCGTGCCGAGCTGCCCGACGTGGAGACCCCGGTGACGCCGGGCGCCGGCGGCGAGCACACCGTGAGCCCCGGCTTCCTGACGGTCGCGGCCGAGAAGCTGGCCGGCGAGGGCGCGTACGACCTGCTGCTGGAGGAGTGCTTCGGCCCGGTGACCGTCGTGGTCCGCTACGACGACGACGCGCAGGCCCAGGCCGTGCTGTCCCGGCTGCCCGGCAACCTCACGGCGACGGTCCACCTCTCCGCCGAGGAGGCGGCGGGCGAGGGCCGCGGCGCCCAGATCCTCGCGGAGCTGACGCCGCTGGCCGGGCGCGTGCTGGTGAACGGGTGGCCGACGGGCGTTGCGGTCGCGGCGGCCCAGCATCACGGCGGTCCCTACCCGGCGACGACCTCCACGTCGACGTCCGTCGGCGGTACGGCGATCGAGCGCTGGATGCGGCCGGTCGCGTATCAGGGCGCCCCCGAGGCACTGCTGCCGCCTGAGCTGCGGGACGACAACCCCCTCGGACTGCCGCGGCGGTTCAACGGTCGCCTCGAACGCTGAACGAATTGAGGGCCCATGGCGGAGGGGAAACTGAAAGAATCCGGGGATGGACATGGAACTTCCTGAACTGCCTTTTCCCCTCCGCAGCTACGGCCCCGACGGTCACTGGGCCTACGAGGACGGCATCCTCTCCGGATGGGCCGGCCCTCGCCAGGACCGCTTCGTGCCGCCCACCGACGAGGGCCTCGACCCCGCCTCCGACGCGCCGCGTCTCCTCGGTGCGCCCGAGGGCGACTTCCAGCTCATCGCACGGGTCACCGTCGGGTTCGCCGCCGGCTTCGACGCCGGGGTGCTCTACGTCCACGTCGGGGAGCGGGCCTGGGCCAAGCTCTGCCTGGAGTACTCCCCGGACGTGCCCACCGTCTGCACGGTGGTCACGCGGGGGCACTCCGACGACGCCAACTCCTTCACCGTGGAGGGCAGTTCGGTCTGGCTGCGGGTGAGCCGCACCGGCCGGGCCTTCGCCTTCCACGCCTCCCGTGACGGCGAGCACTGGACCTTCGTCCGGCTCTTCACACTGGGCGACGAGAAGGAGACCGACGCGGCCCTGGTCGGCTTCATGGCACAGTCCCCGATGGGGGAGGGGTGCGTCGTGACGTACGACCACCTGGAGTTCAGGCCCGACTGGCCGAAGGACCTGCGAGACGGAAGCTGAGCAGGCCGGTCACCGCGAGCAGCGCCGCGCTGACCACCAGGCTCAGCCGCATCCCCGTCACGAAGCCGTCGGAGACCAGCGCCCCGAACACGGCGATCCCCAGCGCCCCGGCCATCTGCCGCGCCGCGTTGAGCACACCGGCCGCCAGACCCGCCCGCTCGGCGGGCACGGCCTCCAGCATCGCCGCCGTCAGCGGCGGCACCGTCAGCGCGCAGCCCAGGGCCATGGGGACGAGGAGCAGAGCCACCACGACCGGCGGCGTGCCGGTGTCGACGTACAGCATCGCGAGCAGTCCCGCCACGGCAAGGCCCTGCCCCAGCAGCATCGGCAGCCGGGCGCCGTGGCGGCCCGCGAGCTTGCCCGCCACCACGTTCGTCACCGCGATCAGGCCCGTCATCGGCAGGAACATCAGCCCGGCCTCCAGCGCGGACCGGCCCTGCACCTGCTGGAAGAAGAGCGAGAAGACGAACACCATGCTGTAGAAGGCCACGCTGACCGCCGCGCCGGCCGCCACCGTCACCGCGACGGTCCGGTCGCGGAAGAGGCCGAGCGGAACGACCGGATGCGGGTGACGTGCCTCGATCCTCAGGAACGCGGCACCCGCCACCACGGCCACCGCCAGCGCCGCCCAGCCCGCCGTGCCGCCCTCGATCACCGCGAACGTCAGCGCCGTGAGCGCCACCACCGCCGTCACCTGGCCGGGCACGTCCAGCGGCGCCGGGCGGCGTTCCGAGCGCGGGGCCCGCAGGAGCAGCACGAGGATCAGGGCGCCGACGGGGAGGTTGACGAAGAAGATCCCGCGCCAGTCCCACGCCGTGGTCAGCACACCGCCCGCCACCGGACCCAGCGCCACCGCCGCCGAACCGCCCGCCGCCCACACGGCCACCGCCCGCGCTCGCCGCGCCGGATCGGCGTACGCCTGCCGCACCAGCGACAGCGAGGCCGGCAGCACGACGGCCGCCGCCACGCCCTGCACCACCCGCGCGCCGATCAGCGTCGGCAGGTTCGGCGCCAGACCGCAGGCCGCCGAGGCGAGTGTGAACACGGCGGTACCGAGCGCGTACGCCCGGCTCGCGCCCACCCGGTCCGAGAACGCGCCGGTCGACAGCATCAGCGCGGCGAACGCCAAGGTGTAGGCGTCCACGACCCACTGGAGGCCGGACATCCCGCCCCCGAGCGAGGAACCCATCGCGGGCAGGGCCACGTTCACGATCGACGCGTCGAGGCAGACCAGCGCGAAGCCGAGGAGACCGGCGGTGAGGGTGACGGCCGCGGAGGACCTCCTGGGCTCCAACTCGCCGTGTGGCAGGGCGAGTTCGTCGCCCTTCAGGGTCTGCTTCGTTGACATGCCCTCCATGCTGCGGGCCCGGGCCGACGTACAGTAGTGGCCGGAACGCCATGCACCCGGAGGTTCTGGCCATGCCGCAGTCGCGCGCCCCGCACCGCATCGCCGTCGTCGCACCCTCACCCGTCTCGATGTTCAACCTCGCCATCCCGGAGATGCTGTTCGGCAAGGTCGAGGTGGACGGACAACCCGGCTACGAGGTGGTCATCTGCGCCGCAGAGCCGGGCCCGGTGCCCACCACCGGGGGACTCGACCTGTACGTACGTCATGGACTCGACGCCGTGCGCGAGGCGGACACCCTGCTCGTGGCCGGCACCGGGGAACCCTTCGAACCGGAGGCCAGGATCGTGACCGCCGTCCGTGAGGCGGCCGCCGACGGCAAGCGGATCGCGTCCCTGTGCACCGGCGCCTTCCAGCTCGCCGAGGCGGGCCTGCTGCACGGGCGCAGGGCCACGACGTACTGGGCGCACGCCGACGAGCTGCGCCGCCGCTACCCGCACGTCCAGCTCCGCGGGGACGTGCTGTACGTCCAGGACGGGCCCTACGTCACCTCCTCCGGCTACGCCGCCGGCATCGACCTGTGCCTGCACGTCATCCGCACCGACTACGGCGCCGCCGTCGCCAACGAGGTCGCCCGGCGTGCCCTCGTCGCGCCCGTACGGCCCGGCGGCCAGACCCAGTTCACCCAGACCCCGCTGCCGCCCGAGCGCGGCGAGGCCTGCGCCGACACCCGGGGCTGGGCCATGCGCAACCTCGACAAGCCGCTCACCCTCACCGACCTGGCCCGGCACGCCGGCGTCAGCGTCCGCACCCTCACCCGCCGCTTCCACGCCGAGAGCGGGGCGAGCCCCTTGCAGTGGCTGCTCCACCAGCGCATCGAGCGTGCCAAGGAGCTGCTGGAGACCACCACCCTGCCCATGGACCAGGTGGCCCACGCCAGCGGCCTCGGCACGGCCGACTCGCTGCGGGGGCACCTGGTCCGGCGTACGGGACTGACGCCGAGCGGCTACCGGGCGCAGTTCAGCCGGCTCGGAACCGGCACCGCGGCAGCCACGTCCTCCGTTGCATGATCAGTGACCGGATGACCGCGAACCGTGTGATTCGCACCGCCGTGCCCGCCGAGGCCGAGGACGTCGTCGCGCTGCACGCCCGCGCCCGGGGGACGTACTACCCCGACGGGATCCCGCAGGACGGCACCGACTGGCTCGCCTCCTGGCGAAGCGCCATCGCGCGGCCGGACGGGCATGTGCTGTGCGTCGTCGAGGAGGGGCGCATCATCGGGCTGGCCTCCTTCCGCACCCCGGAGGGCGCCCCCGGTGACACGGTCAAGCTGTTCCAGTTCCACGTCGACCCCGACCACTGGCGCTCCGGCGTCGGCGCCGCCCTGCACGCGGCCTGCGTCGAGGAGTGGCGGGCCGACGGGAAGCGGACGGCCGTGCTGGACGTGCATGTCGACAACCGGCGCGCCCAGGGCTTCTACGCCCGTCAGGGCTGGGTTCCGGACCCGGAGAACCCGCCGGCCGACGGCGACCACCATCTCTTTCTGCGCTTCTCCGTCCCGGGGAATGAAGTCGGCTGATTGAAGGTTCACGCATTAAGCGGAGGGAGTCTCCGAGCCGTACGACTGGAGAGAGCCACAGACATGCGCGTCGAGATCTGGAGCGACATCGCCTGCCCCTGGTGCTACGTGGGCAAGGCCCGCTTCGAGAAGGCGCTCGACGCCTTTCCGCACCGCGACCAGGTCGAGGTGGTGCACCGCTCGTTCGAACTGGACCCCGGACGCGCCAAGGGCGACGTACAGCCCGTCATCACGATGCTCACCAGGAAGTACGGCATGAGCGAGGCGCAGGCACAGGCCGGCGAGGACAACCTCGGCGCGCAGGCCGCCGCGGAGGGGCTCGACTACCGCACCCAGGGCCGCGACCACGGCAACACCTTCGACATGCACCGGCTGCTGCACCTCGCCAAGGAGCAGGGCAGGCAGGACGCGCTGATCCAGGCCTTCTACCGGGCGAACTTCGCCGAGGAACGGTCGGTGTTCACCGAGGGCGACGAGCGGCTCGTGGAGCTGGCCGTCGCCGCCGGGCTGGACGCCGACGACGTCCGTAAGGTGCTCGCGGACCCGGACGCCTACGCCGACGACGTCCGCGCCGACGAGCGCGAGGCCGCCGAGCTCGGTGCCAACGGGGTGCCGTTCTTCGTCCTCGACCGCAGGTTCGGCGTCTCCGGCGCCCAGCCCGCCGAGGTCTTCACGCAGGCGCTGGCCCAGGCGTGGGGCGACCGGTCGCCACTCCAGCTCATCGACCAGGGTGACGCGGACGCCTGCGGTCCCGACGGGTGCGCGGTGCCGCAGCACTGAGCCGCCGGGCGAACACGCAGGTCGGGGCGGATCCATAAGCGTTGCTTAGCGAAACCACGTAAAGAATCGCAATGGACCGACAGGTGTTCAGGGCCCAGAGTGGAGCCATGGAGACCTTCGAGAGCCTGGTCCGTGCCGAGTTCGCCCCGAAGAACGTCTATCTCAACACCGCGAGCAACGGCCTGCTGCCGGCCCGCACCGTCACCGCCCTGGACCGGGCCGTGCGGATGCGGGCCGCGGGCACGCCGCTCGGGCCCCTGTACGAGGACGTGGAGGCGGTGCGCGCGTCCTTCGCCCGGCTGGCAGGTGTGCCCGTCGAGCGGGTCGCGACCGGTGCCTCGGTCGCCGAGTACGGCGGGCTGATCGCCGCCTCGCTGCCCGCCGGCGCCGAAGTCCTCACCGCGGAGGCCGACTTCGCCTCCCTCGTGAACCCCTTCCACATGCGCGGCGACCTCAAGGTTCGCGCCGTCCCGCTGGAGCGCCTCGCCGAGTCGGTCCGCCCGGACACCGCCCTCGTCGCGGTCAGCGCCGCCCAGTCCGCCGACGGCCGGATCGCCGACCTGCCCGCCGTGCGCGCGGCGGCCGAGGCGCACGGGGCCCGCACCTACGTCGACGCCTCCCAGTCGGCCGGCTGGCTGCCGCTGGCGGCCGGCGAGCACGACTTCGTCGCCGCCGTCGGCTTCAAGTGGCTGCTGGGCCCGCACGGGGCCGCGTTCTGCGTCGTCCCGGAGGACTTCGGCGGCCTGACGCCGCTGCTCGCCGGCTGGGTCGCCGGGGAACTCCCCTGGGACAGCTGCTACGGCCCCGTCCAGGACCTCGCCCACTCGGCCCGGCGCTTCGACATCAGCCCCGGCCTCTTCAGCTACGCGGGGCTGCGCGCCTCCCTGGAGCTCGTCGAGGAACTCGGGGTCCCCGCCATCCAGGCCCACGACCTCGACCTCGCCGACCGCTTCCGCGCCGGACTGACGACCCTCGGCCACGAACCGGTGCCCGCGCCCGGCTCGGCGATCGTCTCCGTTCCCGGACTCGGCGGGCGTCAGCCCGAGTTGAGCGCGGCCGGCATCGAGGTCTCCAACCGCGCGGGCAACCTGCGCGCGGCCTTCCACCTCTACAACACGGCGGCCGACGTCGACCGCCTGCTGGACGTCCTGTCCTCCTGAACCACCGGCGAGGCGCCCCTTGAGGCGGCGTAGCCGCCTCAAGGGGCGCGGGGCTGTGTCGATTCGCGGCTCCGCCGCGTGGGCGCGACCAGCCACAACGCAGCGGCACTCGCCACACAACCCGCGCCCCCCGAGCTCTAAGGCGCCCGGCCCGGCCGGCGCAGTGTCACCTCACCGGCGTGAAGTCCCTCGCGCCGATGAACTCCGGCCGCCGTACCGGAGCCGCGAAGGGCTCCACGGCCGCGTTCTCCACGCTGTTGAACACGATGAACACGTTGCTGCGCGGGAACGGCGTGATGTTGTCGCCGGAGCCGTGCATGCAGTTGCAGTCGAACCAGGTCGCCGAACCGGCCTTGCCCGTGAACAGCTTGATGCCGTACTCGGAGGCCATCTTGGTCAGCGCCTCGTCCGAGGGCGTGCCCGCGTCCTGCATCTGCAGGGACTTCTTGTAGTTGTCCTTCGGCGTGGCCCCCGCGCATCCGAGGAAGGTGCGGTGCGAGCCGGGCATGATCATGAGCCCGCCGTTGGTGTCGTAGTTCTCGGTCAGCGCGATCGAGACGGACACCGTCCGCATGTTGGGCAGACCGTCCTCGGCATGCCAGGTCTCGAAGTCCGAGTGCCAGTAGAAGCCGCTCGCCCCGAAGCCCGGCTTGACGTTGATCCGCGACTGGTGGACGTACACGTCCGAGCCGAGGATCTGCCGTGCCCGCCCGACGACCCGCTCGTCGCGCACCAGGGAGGCGAACACCTCGCTGATCTTGTGCACTTCGAAGACGGACCGGATCTCCTTGGACTTCGGCTCGATGATCGAGCGCTCGTCCGCGCGGATCCCCGGGTCGGTGACCAGCCGCTCCAGCTCCTGTGCGTAGACCGCGACCTCGTCCTCGGTGATGAGCTGGTCGATGGCGAGGAAGCCGTCGCGCTCGAAGGACTGCAGGTCACCGGTGGCGATCGGGCCCGGCGTGTCGGGGGAGCCCCACACGACGGGGTCCTGGCGCGGGGTCGACACCTCGGTGGCGCCGCGGCTGGGGTAGAGATCGGTGACGTTTCCGGTCATGGCGGTGGTCATGGGTTTCTCACACCTCCTCGGGCTCGGTGAGCAGCGGGTAGACGCCGTTCTCGTCGTGGTCCTCCCGGCCGGTCACGGGCGGGTTGAAGACACAGAGGCAGCGGAAGTCCTCCTTGATCCGCAACGTGTGCCTCTCGTGCCCGTCCAGGAGGTACATGGTTCCGGGCGTGATCGTGTGCGTCCGCCCGGTCTCGTGGTCGGTCAGCTCGGCCTCGCCCTCGACGCAGACGACGGCCTCGATGTGGTTCGCGTACCACATCGACGTCTCCGTACCCGCGTACAGGATCGTCTCGTGCAGTGAGAAGCCGACCTTCTCCTTGGCGAGGACGATGCGTTTGCTCTCCCAGGTGCCGGACGCCGCTTTCACATGGCGGTCGGTGCCTTCGATCTCCTTGAACGAACGGACGATCACGGTGCTGCGATGCCTCCTAGGTGGTGTTTCAGATGGTTTCCCGGACGGAGCGGGCGAGGACGCTGAGTCCCTCGTCCAGCTCTTCCGGGGTGATCGTGAGCGCCGGAAGCAGCTTCACGACCTCGCTCTCGGGGCCCGACGTCTCGATGAGCAGCCCGAGTTCGAACGCCCGGTGCGCGACCCGTCCGGCGCGCTCCTTGTCGTGGAACTCCAGGCCCCACACGAGCCCGCGCCCGCGGTACTCCTTGACGTCGGCGAGGTTCTCCTCGGTGATGGAGATCAGCGCCTGCTCGATCTGCTCACCGCGCTTACGGGTCTGCTTCTCCATCGCGGACCCGTCCGCCCAGTACGCCTCCAGGGCCGCGGTGGCCGTGACGAAGGCGGGGTTGTTGCCGCGGAAGGTGCCGTTGTGCTCGCCCGGCTCCCAGATGTCCAGCTCCGGCTTGAACAGGCACAGGGACATGGGCAGTCCGTACCCGCTGATCGACTTCGACACGGTGACGATGTCGGGGGTGATGCCCGCCTCCTCGAACGAGAAGAAGGCCCCGGTACGCCCGCACCCCATCTGGATGTCGTCGACGATGAGCAGCATGTCCTGCCGCTCGCACAGCTCGGCCAGCGCCCGCAGCCACTCCGGGCGGGCGACGTTGATGCCGCCCTCGCCCTGCACGGTCTCCACGATCACGGCGGCGGGCTTGTTCAGCCCGGATCCCTGGTCCTCGAGCAGCCGCTCGAACCACAGGAAGTCCTCGACCGTGCCGTCGAAGTAGTTGTCGAACGGCATCGGCGTGCCGTGCACGAGCGGGATGCCGGCGCCGGCCCGCTTGAAGGCGTTGCCGGTGACGGCCAGCGAGCCCAGCGACATGCCGTGGAAGGCGTTGGTGAACGACACGATGGCCTCGCGCCCCTTCACCTTCCGGGCCAGCTTGAGCGCCGACTCCACGGCGTTGGTGCCCGTGGGGCCGGGGAACATGACCTTGTACGGGAGGTCACGCGGCCGCAGCACCAGGTCCTGGAAGGTCTGCAGGAAGGCCCGCTTGGCGCTGGTGGACATGTCGAGCCCGTGCGTGACGCCGTCCCGCTCCAGGTAGTCGATCAACGCCCGTTTCAGGACGGGGTTGTTGTGCCCGTAGTTCAGTGAACCGGCACCGGCGAAGAAGTCCAGGTACTCGTGGCCGTCCTCGTCGTACATACGGCTGCCGCGCGCGCGGTCGAAGACGGTGGGCCAGCCGCGGCAGTAGCTGCGCACCTCGGACTCCAGGGTCTCGAAGACGCTGAGGTCGGGCTGGGTGATGGTCACGACGAATCGCTCCTCGTTGCGTGTGGGGAAAGTCAGAGGGAGAGGGGACCGATGCGGTACAGGACCTCGGGGTCGTGCGGCCCGTCGGGGAACAGGCTGGTGGGGAACAGCACCTCGCGCTCCAGGGCGGCACCGTGCCGCTCGGCGAAGGCGTCGAACAGGCGCTCGGAGGCGATGTTGCCGGGGGTGATGGTGGTCTCGATGTTCGTGACGCCGTACTCGCCGCCGACCCGTGCGACGAGCCCGTCGAGCAGCGCGGCGGCGATGCCGCGTCCGCGGTAGGCGTCGTCCACGGCCACCTGCCAGACGAGCAGGGTGCGCGGTCGCTCCGGCCGCACGTATCCGGTGACGAAGCCGACCGGCTCCCCGCGCTCGTCGCGGGCGACGGCCGACGTGCCGGCGAAGTCGCGGCACCACAGCAGATAGCTGTACGACGAGTTGAGGTCGAGGGCCTTGGAGTCTCTGGCAATCCGCCACAGCGCGGCCCCGTCGGCCACCGCCGGACGGTCGATTTGCAGGTCTGCTTGTGCGGCAGTCATGCGAATTGAATTTACCGAGGGAAATTCGAAATTGCATGGCCGTGTGGGGTTACGTATGAGCGGTGGGTGTGTTATCACGCGGGCGTGAGAGCCCATGGCTCACCGGGGTGAAGTGCCCAATTCCGTCCCTTAAATCCAGTACAAAACGGTCACGATGTGGAACGCGTCACAGCCGTGTAACTCTCACGAGACCTGTCCGAATTGGTACGGATGGCGTTCGCTAAATCTTTGTGTTTAGGGCTGGAGAAAGCGGGCAGAAGAACAGGGGAAGCTGCCCTGAAAAGAATTCCTGGAATTACGTTGAATTCAGGCTCCGGTTACACCGTCGATGCGTTCTCGCAGAATATCGGCGTGACCGTTGTGTCGCGCGTACTCCTCGATCATGTGAATGAGCCCCCACCGCAGACTGACCTCGACCCCTGCCATCGTCCGTCCCCGATCCGCCCCTCAAGCGCCGGACGGGCTGAAAGATCCAGCCCCGGCCCGGCAAATCCAGCCCCTCCGGCGTTTGAGGAGCGGGGTCTGGGGCGGAGCCCCAGAAGGATGGGACGGGTAGGGGCGGCGGGGGCGAGGAAAGCGGGGTCAGTGCCAGGCGGCGTCAACCGCCCGCAGCGCGCCCTCCACATCCACACCCAGCCCCTGCTCCGCCAGCGCAGCGCCCAGCGCCGCCAGGCACCCCCGCACCACACCCACCCTCGCATCCGCACCGTAGTGATTGACCCGGATCATCTCCTTGGCCAACGCCCCACCACCGGCGACCAGCGGCAACCCCGGATCACTCGCCACCGCCCGCGTCACCACCTCCGACGCGACCACCCCCGCCGGCACCCGCAGCGTGGTGGCGACCGGAGCGGCCTCACGGGCGTCGTGCACATACGGCTCCAACCCCCCACCCAGAGCCACCGCCCCGGCCCGGGTGGACAGCGCGGCGGCCCGGTGCCGGCCCATCACCGCCTCCAGCCCGTCCCCCTCGATCCGCTCCACACACGCCTCCAGCGCCAGCATCTCCAGCTGCGCGGGCGCATGCAGCAGCACCTTCCGTCCCCCGTCGACCCACCGCTCCTTCCAGTCCAGCAGCGACAGATACGACCGCCGCGGCGCCCGCGGATTCGACGCCATCCGCGCCCACGCCCGCTCGCTCACCGACACCGCCGACACCCCGGCCGGCCCGCCCATCGCCTTCTGCGCCCCGATGACGCACAGGTCCACACCCCACGCGTCCGGCAGCACCGGCTCCGCCCCGACCGACGCCACCGCGTCCAGGTAGAACAGTGCCCCGTGCGCCCGCACGACCTCACCGATCTCCGCGACGGGGTTGGTGTTGCCGGTCGCCGCCTCCGCGTGCACCAGGGACACGAAGTCGATCTCCGGGTGCTCGGCGAAGGCCTCCCGGATCTGGTCCGCGGTGACCGCCGTGTGGAAGGGCACCGCCAGATCGATCACGGTCGCCCCGCAGTCCCGCAGCCAGTCACCGAAGGTCTGCCCGTACGGACCGGTGATCACGTTCAGGGCGACCGTGCCGGGCCCGGCCGTCCCCCGGATCGCCCCCTCCAACGGCAGCAGCGCCTCACCCTGCATGATCACGACGTCCTGCTCGGTGCCGAGCAGCCACGCCACCCGGTCCTCGATGGCGGCGAATCGGGCGGCGCTCAGCGGGGCCAGGTCCAGGAAGGGATGGGTCGAGGCGGGGTGGGTCACGGCGGGCTCTCTTCGCTCTCTGCGCTCCGGGGGACGACGTGACGAGCGTAACCGCGCACCCCAACACCCCTTCTCACACCCGACTTCTTAGGTCGAACGGCCCCGTAACCATCGGTTTGGTTTGGGGATCTCAAACCTCTCCTTATAATCGGAACTCATAGTTCCCTGACAGGAGGCCCCCCGTGAAGACGACCCTCGGGCGCCGGACCCGCGTTCTGGCCGCCACCACCGCGACGGCCGGGCTGGTGCTCGTGGCCGGCTGCTCCTCCGACGGCAACGGCGGCAGCGGTTCGAAGACGGCGGCCGGCGGTGTCGAAGTCGTCAAGGCGGGCCGGCTCACCACCTGCACCCACCTGCCGTACCCGCCCTTCCAGTCGGAGATCGACGGCAAGGTGCAGGGCTTCGACGTCGCCCTCGTCGACCTGGTCGCGGACGACCTGGGCGTGAAGCAGGCGATCGTCGACCAGCCCTTCGAGAACTTCAAGACCGGTGGGTCCCTCAACGCCGGCCAGTGCGACCTCGCCGCCGCCGGCATGACCATCACCGAGGAGCGCAAGAAGAACGTCGACTTCTCGGACCCGTACTTCGAGGCCACCCAGGCCGTCCTGGTCGACAAGAAGAGCGGCATCTCGTCCTTCGCCGACCTCAAGGGCAAGAAGGTCGGCGCCCAGGCGCAGACCACCGGCGAGGACTACGCCAAGGGCAAGGGCCTGGACCCGGTCTCCTTCGAGTCCTCCGACGCCGTGATCAACGGCCTGCGCACCGGCCAGGTCGAGGCGGTCGTCATCGACTACCCGGTCGTCCAGGGCTGGCTGAAGGACAAGGCCAACGCGGACGCCTTCGAGGTCGCCGAGCAGATCAACACCGGTGAGCAGTACGGCTTCACGGTGAAGAAGGGCAACACCAAGCTCCGCGAGGCCATCAACAAGGCGATCAAGGACGCGAAGGCGGACGGCACGTACAAGAAGCTGTACGAGCAGTGGATCGGCCCCTACGACGAGTCCGCGGCGTCCGCGTCTCCGTCCGCCTCATGACCGGAACGGACGTACGACTCCAGCCGAAGAAGAAGGGCCTGACCCGGCGCCAGAAGCGCAGCCTGTCCCGCGGCGTCCAGTACATCGTCTTCGTCGCGGCCGTGATCGCCTTCGCGGTCGCGGCCGACTGGGACCGGCTGCAGAACCAGTTCGCGCAGAAGGCCATCGCGGAGCAGATGTTCCCCGAGGTCATCACGCTCGCGCTGAAGAACACCGTGCTGTACACCGTGTCCGGCTTCGCCGTCGGACTGGTGCTCGGCATGGTGATCGCGCTGATGCGGCTGTCGTCCGTGGGTCCGTACCGCTGGCTCGCCGGCGTCTACATCGAGATCTTCCGCGGTCTGCCCGCCCTGCTGATCTTCATCTTCATCGGGGTCGCCGTGCCGCTGGCCTTCCCGGGTACGGAGATCCCGGGCGGAACCTACGGCAAGGTGGCGCTCGCGCTCGGCCTGGTGGCCGCCGCGTACATGGCGGAGACGATCCGCGCGGGCATCCAGGCCGTGCCCAAGGGGCAGATGGAGGCGGCCCGCTCGCTCGGCTTCTCGCCCGCCCGCGCCATGATCTCGATCATCATCCCGCAGGCGTTCCGGATCATCCTCCCGCCGCTGACCAACGAACTCGTCCTGCTCTTCAAGGACTCCTCGCTGGTGCTGTTCCTCGGTGTGACGCTGGAGGAGCGCGAGCTGTCCAAGTTCGGCCGCGACCTGGCCAGCCAGACCGCGAACTCCACGCCGATCCTGGTCGCGGGCCTGTGCTACCTGCTGGTGACCATCCCGCTCGGCTTCGTCGTACGCCGCATGGAGGCGAAGGCCCAGGAGGCCGTGAAGTGACTGACAACACCCTTGGCTCCCGGCCGGAGATCGACGTCCGCGGACTGCACAAGTCCTTCGGCGACAACGAGGTGCTGCGCGGCATCGACCTGGAGATCAAGCAGGGCGAGGTCGTCTGTGTGATCGGCCCGTCCGGCTCGGGCAAGTCGACGCTGCTGCGGTGCGTGAACCTGCTCGAGGAGCCCAGCAAGGGCCAGGTCTTCGTCGGCGGCGCCGAGCTCACCGACCCGGACGTCGACATCGACGCCGTACGCCGCCGTATCGGCATGGTCTTCCAGCAGTTCAACCTGTTCCCGCACCTCACGGTGACCGAGAACCTGACCCTGCCGCAGCGGCGGGTCCTCAAGCGGGACAAGGCCGCCGCCGCGAAGGTCGCCGCCGAGAACCTGGAGCGCGTCGGCCTCGCGGAGAAGGCGTCGGCGTACCCCGCCTCCCTCTCCGGCGGCCAGCAGCAGCGCGTCGCCATCGCCCGCGCGCTCGCCATGGGCCCCGCGGTGATGCTCTTCGACGAGCCGACGTCGGCGCTGGACCCCGAGCTGGTGGGGGACGTACTGGCGGTGATGCGCATGCTGGCGAACGAGGGCATGACCATGATGGTCGTCACCCACGAGATGACCTTCGCGCGCGAGGTCGCCGACCGGGTCGTCTTCATGGACGGCGGAGTGATCGTCGAGGACGGCACCCCCGACCAGGTCATCGGCAACCCCCGGCACGAACGCACCCGCCACTTCCTGTCCCGCCTCCTGGACCCGGCGATGGCCGAGGTGGAGGAGGGGACCTCCGACCAGGTCGGCAAGGGCGACTAGCGGCTGATTAGGGTGCAGTCATGAGCGAACGCGCGGTGCTGCACGTGAAGGGCCGGGTCCTCGTCGGTCCCGACGACGTCCGGGACGAGCTGTGGGTCGTCGACGGCCGGATCTCGTACGACCGGCCCGTCGACGCCCGCGACGTCCGGACGGTGGCGGGCTGGGCCCTCCCCGGCCTCGTCGACGCGCACTGCCACGTCGGCCTCGGCCCGCACGGCCCGGTCGACGACGACGTCGCGGAGAAGCAGGCGCTCACCGACCGCGAGGCCGGCACCCTGCTCATCCGCGACGCCGGCTCGCCTTCCGACACCCGCTGGGTCGACGACCGCGAGGACCTGCCGAAGATCATCAGGGCGGGCCGGCACATCGCCCGCACCCGCCGCTACATCCGCGGCTACGCCCACGAGATCGAACCGGAGGACCTGGTCGCCTACGTCGCCCAGGAGGCCCGCCGCGGCGACGGCTGGGTCAAGCTGGTCGGCGACTGGATCGACCGCGACCTCGGGGACCTGGCACCGACCTGGCCACGGGACGCTGTCGAGGCGGGCATCGCGGAGGCGCACCGGCTGGGCGCCCGGGTCACCGCGCACTGCTTCTCCGAGGACTCCCTCCAGGACCTGGTCGAGGCGGGCATCGACTGCATCGAGCACGCCACCGGTCTCACCCAGGACCTCATCCCGCTGTTCGCCGAGCGCGGGGTGGCCATCGTGCCCACCCTCGTGAACATCGCGACCTTCCCGAAGCTGGCCGACGGCGGCCAGTCCAAGTTCCCCCGCTGGTCGGCCCATATGCGCCGGCTCCACGAGCGCCGCTACGACACCGTCCGCTCCGCCTACGACGCCGGCATCCCGGTCTTCGTCGGCACCGACGCGGGCGGCACCCTGCCGCACGGCCTGGTGGCCACCGAGGTGGAGGAACTGGTCACCGCCGGCATCCCCGCGGTCGAGGCCCTCGCGGCGACGACCTGGTCGGCCCGGAGCTGGCTGGGCCGCCCCGGCCTGGAGGAGGGCGCCGCGGCCGACCTCGTGGTGTACGAGTCCGACCCGCGGGCGGACGTACGGGTGCTGGCCTCGCCCCGGCGCGTGGTGCTGAACGGGCGGGTCGTCGGCTGAGCCCCACGGGCCGCGACGGAGCGTGACGGAATCCGGCGGTGGGCCGTAGTGCACGCCGTCCCGCGCTCCGGGGCGTCAACCGGCGTATTCGGAAAGATGCCGGTGCGACGGTGAAAGCATGGAACACCCGTGCCGCGGGATTCGAAAAGGTTCACGGAAACCCCACGTAGGAGTGAAGTCCTGGCGGATTGCTGACTGTTCACTCTCGGTACGCGATTCTTGCCGGGTCCCGAGCAAGTCTCCTCTGGGGGTCCCCACCTTGAACGGCAAGAACTTCCGCCTGCCCGCACGCCGTCTCGCCACCGTCGCGACGGCCACCGCCCTGGCCGCCGGTCCCGCGGCCCTGGGCGCCGCGGGCACCGCGCACGCGACCGGTGACGAGGGTCGCGCGAGCGCCGTCGTGCTCCGCACCGGGCTCGACGTCTCCCTGCTCAACAAGACCGTGAACGTCCCGCTCGCGGTCTCCCTCAACGAGGTGCGGGCGCCGCAGAGCGCCGAGAAGACCACGCTGACCGCCGAGTTGAACGGCGTCGACGGCGGCCGGCCCTTCAGCGTGCTGAACGCCGAGGTCGCCCAGTCGAAGGCCACGGTCGAGGGCGGCAAGGCCGAGGGATACACCCACCTCGCCCACGCCAAGGTCCATGTCCCCGGTCTGCCGCTGCTCTCGCTCATCGAGGTCGGCCAGGTCACCTCCAAGGCGACCTGTGAGGCCGGCAGGACGCCCACCGCCACCTCCAACCTCCTCGGCGATGTCACCGTCCTGGGCAAGAAGGTCACCCTGACCGCCGGCGGCACCACGAACGTCAAGGTGCCCGGCGTCGGCGACGTGCGCCTCGACTACTCCAGGACGGAGGAGACCTCGCGTACGGCGGCCGCCACCGCCCTCGAACTCAAGGTGTCCGTCAACCCGTTGAAGCTGAACGTGGCCGACGTCCAGGGCACCCTGACCCTGGCCGAGGCGACCTGCGAGACCCCGGCCGAGCCCGCGCGGCAGACGGACCCGAGCGCCGAGCCCAGTACCGACCCGGGTGCCGGTTCGGCCGGTGACGTGAAGCCCCAGGGCGAGTCCGGCGACGAGGGCCTCGCGGAGACCGGCGGCAGCTCGATGACGCCGTACATCGCGGGCGGCGCGGTCGCCCTGCTCCTCGCGGGCGGGGGTGCGGTGGCCCTGGCGCGGCGCGGCAGGAACTGACCCCGCGAGGCCGTCCCGCGGCGACCCCGGTCAACAGCCCTTCTTGTCAGGGCTGTTGACCGGCGTCTGAAAACGTTTTAACTTCCCCTCACTCCAACTCCGAGATACGAGGGGATCAGTGGAGCGTAAACGGTTTCAATCCCGCGCCCTCCTCCTGCTCATGCTCCCCGGCCTCGCCTACTTCCTGCTGTTCCACTACGGCGCCCTGGTCGGCAACGTCATCGCCTTCAAGGAGTACGTGCCCTTCGACGGCCTCTGGGGCAGCCCCTGGGTGGGTCTCGGCAACTTCCAGCGGATGTTCGAGGACGGCGCGTTCTGGGACTCCGTCCTCAATACGATCTGGATCGCCGTCCTCCAGCTCGTCTTCTACTTCCCGGTGCCGCTCGCCCTCGCCCTGCTCCTGCACAGCCTCACCTGGAGCACGGTCCGCCGCTTCGTGCAGTCGGTGGCGTATCTGCCGCACTTCATCTCGTGGGTGATCGTCGTCGCCCTCTTCCAGCAGGTCCTCGGCGACACCGGGCTGCTCAACTCCTCGCTGGACGGCATGGGGCTGCACACCGTCGACATCATCGGCGACCCCGACGCCTTCAAGCCGCTCGTGGTCGCCCAGGTCATCTGGAAGGACGCCGGCTGGGGCACGATCATCTTCCTCGCCGCCCTCGCCCAGGTCGACGAGCAGCAGTACGAGGCCGCCGCGATCGACGGCGCCGGGCCCTGGCGACGCTTCTGGCACGTCACCCTGCCCGCCATCCGCCCGGTGATCGTGCTGCTGCTGATCATGCGGCTCGGCGACATCCTCTCCGTCGGCTTCGAGCAGATGCTCCTCCAGCGCGACGCGGTCGGCCCCGAGGCCGCCGAGATCATCGACACCTTCGTCTACTACCAGGGCATCGTCGGCGGCGACTACGGATTCGCCGCCGCCGCGGGCCTGTTCAAGGGCGTCATCGGCGCGCTCCTCGTCTACGCCGCCAACAAGGTCGCCCACCGCCTCGGCGAACAGGGGGTCTACAAGTGAGCCCCGGAACCCGTTCCCCCGCCCGGCCGGGCTGGATGGAGAAGCCGAGGCCCGTCACCCAGGGTGCGAAGGCGGTGGCCCTCGTCGCCGTGGTGCTCCTGGTCTGCGTGCCGTTCCTCGTCATCGTCTCGACCTCGCTCGCCTCCACCGACGAGGTCGTGGCGAACGGCGGCTGGGTGCTGTGGCCGACCGAGCCCAGCCTGGACGCCTACCGCGACATCCTCGACGGCGGCATCGTCACCCACGCCCTCGGCGTCAGCGCGGGCGTGACGGTCGTCGGCACCCTGCTCAGCCTCGCCTGCACCGTCACCCTCGCCTACGCCCTCTCCCGCCCAGGCGTCCTCGGCGGCCGGCCGGTCCTGCTCCTGGTCCTGTTCACCTTCCTCTTCCCGCCCGGCATGATCCCGGGCTTCCTGCTGGTCAAGGAACTCGGCCTGCTGGACAGCTATGCCTCGCTGGTGCTGCCCGTCCTCGTCAACGTCTTCAACCTCGTCGTCCTGCGCGGCTTCTTCCAGGGCATCCCCGAGGAGCTGTACGAGGCCGCGCGGCTCGACGGGGCGGGGCACTGGCGGGTGCTCGTCTCCGTCGTACTGCCGCTGTCCAAGGCCGCGCTCGCCGTCGTGGGGCTCTTCTACGCGGTGGCCTACTGGAACTCCTGGTTCTACGCCTCGCTCTACCTGGAGAGCGACCACTGGCCCCTCCAGCAGGTCCTGCGCACCTACGTCATCGCGGGCTCCGGACTCACCGACGCCACCACCGGCGAGGGGACCGTCACCGCGCCGCAGACCGTGCAGATGGCGGTCCTGGTGATCGCCACCGTCCCGATCCTGCTCGTCTACCCGTTCCTGCAGAAGTACTTCACCAAGGGCGTGCTCACCGGCGCCATCAAGAGCTGACGCAGCATCAATATCCGTACGCAGAGAGGTGATTCGCCCATGCCCGGCATGTCACGACGTACCGTACTGCGTTCCGTCGCCGCCGGTGGCGCCGCAGCCGCCGTCCCCGGTCTGCTGACCGCCTGCTCCACGAGCTCCGGCGACAGCAACGTCTCCAACGCGGGCAAGGAGCTCGCCCCCTGGCCCGCGTACCGGGCCGCCGCGGGCCCCAAGCCGGACCTCGCCCCCACCGACGCCGGAGTGCAGGCCGGCTACACCTCCTACCCCGCCGACCTCGTCAAGTCCGTCGCCCGCACGCCCGGCGACGGCTCCACCGTCAAGGTCATGTCGGTCTCCTTCGGCACCCCGCCCAAGCCGGCCTCCGCCAACCGGTTCTGGGCGGCCGTCGAGAAGGCCCTCGGGGTGAGGATCGAGTACACGATCGTCTCCCAGGCCGACTACCAGAAGAAGATGGCGACGGTGATGGCGGCCGACGCCGACACCCTGCCCGACATCATCAACCTGTTCTCCGGCTTCGTCCTGCCCCGCGAGGCCGAGTTCGTCCAGCGGCGCGCCGAGGACCTCACCCCCTTCCTCTCCGGCGAGGCGATCACCGACTATCCCAACCTCGCCGGCATCCCCACCCACGCCTGGCGCGACATGGGCCGTATCGGCGGCCGCCTCTACGGCATCCCGCTGGAACGCCCGCTGCCCGGCTCCACCCTCTGGCTCAACCAGGGCATGTTCGCCGACGCGGGCATGAAGGAGGGCTGGACCTCCGACGACTTCGCCGCCGTGGCCAAGCGGGCCACCAGCGGTCGTACGTACGCGCTCGGTGCCGCCAACGGCTCCCTGTTCGGCAACGCCGTCCACTCCGCCGCCCACAACGCGCCCCAGAACTGGGCCGTCACCAAGGACGGCACCTTCCTGCCGGCCTGCGCCGACGAACGGTACAAGGCGTCCATCGCCTTCCAGGCACGGCTGCGCAAGGACGGCTGCTACCACCCCGACGCCACGTCCATCTCCCAGATCGACCTGACCACCCTCTACTACAACGGCACCGTCGGCTCCATGCAGGACGGCTTCGGCGCCTACCTGCCCAAGTACCGCGAGGCACCGGACGGGATGACCCCGGCCGCGGCGCTCCCGTACAGCGTCGGCGGCGAACCGGGCGGCATCGTCGCGGCCCGCCGCTCCTTCGGATACACCGTGCTGAAGAAGGCGAAGAAGGAACGGATCGAGCTGCTCCTGCGCGTCCTCGACCACCTCGCCGCCCCCTTCGGCAGCCAGGAGTGGGAACTCGTCCACTACGGCGTCGAGGGGACCCACTTCACCCGCGGCAAGGACGGCTCACCCGAGCCCACCAAGCTCGGCGAGACCGAGAACAACACCAACCTGCCGCTGAAGTACCTCGCCGAAGGCCCCCAGGTGCTGTTCGTACCGGGCAGGCCGGACGCCGTACGCGCCCTGCACACCTGGCAGCGGAAGGTCGTCCCGCACGCCGTCCGCGACGCCTCCTTCGGCCTCCAGTCCCGCACCAGGAACTCCCAGGGCACCACCTTGAAGGCCCTCCTCGACGACACGGTCACCGGCATCGTCGCGGGGCGGCTGCCGCTGACGGAATGGGACGCGGCCGTGAAGACGTGGCGGTCCCGGGGCGGCGACAGAATGGCCGAGGAGTTCGCGAAGGACCACGCGGCGGGCGCGTGAGCGGCGGGCCGGCGGAACAGGAGGCGCGGGGGATGGGGAACACCATGGGGGACACGGGGCCCAGGCGGAGGGTGACGATCCGCGAGGTCGCCGAACGGGCCGGCGTGTCCGTCGCCACCGCGTCGCGCGCGCTCAGCGGCAACCATCCCGTGCCCACCTCCACCCGGACCCGCGTGCTGCGGGCCGCCAGCGACCTCGACTACGTCGCCAACGCCCACGCCCGTGCCCTGGTGGGCGGCGGCCGGAAGATGGCCGCCGTCGTCGTCCGCCAGGTCACCAGCCCCTTCTACGCCCAGGTCGCCGAGGGCGTCGAGGCCGAGGCGGCCGACCGGGGCTGGCTGTGCGTGGTCGGCGCGACCGGCGGGGATCCGCAGCGCGAGATGGAGTTCGTGCAGCTGATGCGGGAGGAGGGGGCACGGCTGGTGATCCTGGTCGGCGGGGTCGTCGAGGACGACGCGTATCGCTCGCGCGTGGCCCACTACGCGCAGGCGCTGGACGCGTCGGGGGCGCGGCTGGTGCTGTGCGGCCGGCCCGCTCCGGGTCCCGAGATCCCCGCACTGGTCGTCGAGTTCGACAACGAGGCCGGTGCCCGGGCCGTCACCGGGCATCTGCTCTCCGCCGGGCACCGCCGGATCGTCTTCCTCGGCGGACTGCCCGGCAACACGGCTCTGGACGCCCGCGTCGCCGGCTACCGGGCCGCGCTCGCCGAACACGGCGTGCCCGCGGCGGCCGCGCGCGTCGTCGACTGTGGCCTGGGGCGGGCGGCGGGTCTGCGGGCGATGACCGAACTCCTCAAGGAGACGCTGGAGTTCACGGCCGTGGTCGCCGGGGACGACATGGTTGCCGCAGGGGCGCTGCGTGCCATCGCCGACGCTGGTCTGAGGGTGCCCGAGGACATCTCGGTCGTCGGGTACAACGACATTCCGCTGGCCGAGGACTTCAATCCGCCACTGACGACTGTTCGTACGCCGGCCGAGGAACTTGGACGCGCTGCGGTGCGCATTGCGCTGCGTGACCCTGACCATGCCGCCGGGAACCATCACTTGCTCGGTACGCACATCGTTGTGCGCCGCAGCGTCGCCTCGCCTCGGGTGTCGTAGGCGGCCGCGGGTGGTTTGTGGCTGGTCACGCCCACGCGGCGGAGCCGCATATCGATAACGGCCCGCGCCCCTGAGGGGCGCTTCAGTCGCCCCCAACCCATGGAGGACCGAAACTCGTATGACCGCGCCGCATGTGTCGCTCCCCGACGATCCGACGCACCTTCCCGCGACCGACCCGACGCTCTCGCCCCTCACCGGCTGGACCCGCGCCCACTGGGAGTCGATCGCGGACCGGCTCCTCGACGGGCTGTTGCCCTACGCGACCCCGAGCCTCGCCCAGTACCGCCTCCCCGGCCCGCCCAGCCACTCCGGCCCCTGGTCAGACGGCCTGGAAGGCTTCGCGCGCTCCTTCCTGCTCGCCGCCTTCCGTATCGCCGGCTCGGAGGGCCGGGTCGGCCCCGCGCTCATCGAGCGGTCCGCCGCCGGACTGGCCGCCGGCACGGATCCGCACCACGCCGAGCACTGGCCGCCGATCATCGACCGGGCCCAGCCGATGGTCGAGGCCGCCTCGATCGCCCTCGCGCTGCACGAGTCACGCCCGTGGTTGTGGGACCACCTCGACGACGGCGTACGGCAGCGGGTGTGCGTCTGGCTCGGCGGGTTCGTCGGCGCGGACGTCAACGACTCCAACTGGCGGCTGTTCCAGGTGATCACCGAGGAGTTCCTCGCCTCGGTGGGCGCGCCGCACAGCCGGGGTGAGATCGACGCGGGGCTGGCCCGGCTGGACGACTGGTACCGGGGCGGGGGCTGGTACACCGACGGTGACGGGCGGAAGTTCGACTACTACAACGCCTGGGCGCTGCACCTGTACCCGGTGCTGTGGGCGCGGATCGCGGGGCCGCGGGCGGATCCGGCCACCGTGACCCGGCACCGGGCGCGGCTGCGCGAGTTCCTCGCGGTCCACCAGCACTTCTTCGGCTCGGACGGTGCCCCCGTCCACCAGGGCCGCTCCCTCACCTACCGCTTCGCGGCCACCGCCCCGCTGTGGGCGGGCGCCCTCGCCGACGCCACCCCGCTCCCGCCGGGCCGCACCCGCCGCCTCGCCTCCGGCGCACTGAAGCACTTCGCCGAGCGGGGCGTGCCCGACGAGCGGGGCCTGCTCAGCCTCGGCTGGTACCGGCCCTTCCGCCCCGTCACCCAGCGCTACTCGGGCCCCGCCTCCCCGTACTGGGCGAGCAAGGCCTTCCTGGGGCTGCTCCTGCCCGCCGACCACCCGGTCTGGACGGCATCGGAGGAGCCGGCGCCCGTCGACACGAGGGACGTCAGCCTGGCCCTGCCCGCCCCCGGCTGGCTGCTGCACTCCACCACGGCCGACGGCATCGTGCGGCTGGTCAACCACGGCAGCGACCGCCTCCCGCCCCCACCCGCCACGGACGACGACAGCCCCCACTACGCCCGTTTCGCCTACTCCAGCGCGACCGCCCCCGAAACCCCGGGTGTCGACAACCACCTCGCGCTCCTGTCCCCCGACGGCACCCCCTCCCCACGCGGACGCATCCACCCCCTGGGCACCGAAGCCGGGCGGGCCGGGTCCCGCGGGCAGGACGGGCGGGTCGAAACCGTCAGCGTGGTGCGCGGGGCCTGGGAGGTACGGGTGCACCGACTCGACGTACCGTCCGACACGCCGGTGCGGGAGGGCGGTTGGGCGGTGGCCGACGACGCCGCGCCTCCGGACGTGCACACCGGCGCCGCCCGGGCGGTGGCCCGTCGCGCGGACGGACTGACCAGCGCGCTGGTGGGCCTCCACGGCTGGGACGACGCAGGGGCATCGGTCGTACGGGCCGTCGGTACGAACGCGGTGGGCCACCACTCGGCGACCCCCGTGCTCCAACTACCGCGATCGGGCCCGCTGTTGGTCACCCTCGTCATGCTGAGCGCCGACCCGCGGACCCCGCTCACGGGAGCGAGCGCGACCGTCGCCGCCGACGGCACCGTGGAGGTCCGCTTCCCGGACGGCGGCGTGGAGCGCGTGCCGGCCGGGCTCAGCGACGGGCCAGAGCCATCGCCTGGTCCAGCGCCCGCAGGAACCGGTTGACCGTGCCCCGGTCCCGCACCGCCAGCCGCAGCCACTCCTCGCCCAGCCCCGGGAAGGTGTCCCCGCGCCGCACCGCGAACCCGAGATCGCGCAGATGATGCCGTACGTCGGCCGCGCCCGGCAGTCGTACGAGGACGAAGGGCCCCTCGGCGGGCTCGACGACCCGCAGCCCGAGCGAGGCGAACTCGCCCAGCCCGGCAGCGAGATGGGCCCGGTCGGCGGCGACGCGGTGGGCCGCGTGGGCCGCCTCCGCGAGGGCCGGCGGTGCCACGCAGGCTTCGGCGGCGGCGAGCGCGGGCGTGGAGACGGGCCACAGGGGCTGGGCGCGCTCCAGTTCGGCGATGGTCTCCGGTGCGGCCAGGACATAGCCGATCCGCAGCCCGGCCAGCCCCCACGTCTTGGTCAGGCTGCGCAGCACCACCAGGCCCGGCACGTCCGTCCGCCCCGCCAACGCCTCCCGCTCACCCGGCACCGCGTCCATGAACGCCTCGTCCACCACCAACGTCCGCCCGGGACGTGCGAGTTCGGCGATGGCGGCGGCGGCGTGCAGCACGGAGGTCGGGTTGGTGGGATTGCCGATGACCACCAGGTCGGCGTCCTCGGGAACGGCCGCCGGATCGAGACGGAAGCCGTCCTCCTCCCGCAGCAGCACCCGTTCGACGCTGTGCCCCGCGTCCCGCAGAGCCGCCTCCGGCTCCGTGAACTGCGGGTGCACGACGACCGGCCGCAGCACCTTCAGCGCCCGCGCCAGCAGCACGAACGCCTCCGCCGCCCCCGCCGTCAACAGCACCCGCTCCACCGGCAGCCCGTGCCGAGCCGCGACCGCCGCCCGCGCCGCCCGTCCGTCCGGGTAGGCGGCGAGCGAGCCCAGCGACGCTGCGATCCGCTCCCGCAGCCATGCGGGCGGCGTGTCCGCGCGGACGTTCACGGCGAGGTCGACGAGCGCCGAACCGTCGTCACGGACCTCGGCGTCGCCGTGATGCCGGAGGTCATGCGCTTCAGTGTGCATAAGAGCGGGTTTCCTCGTCTCCATGTCCGTGTCCGTGCCCTTCCTCGGGCGCACCCTCGGGATGGCAGCGCTCCGACTCCCGTCCGAACCGGGTGCGATGACCGGCGATCGGCAGGGCGGGCGGCCCAGTGGTCACGATGACTCCTCGGCGGGTGGACCGGGGTGGTGTGCCGGCACCTCGCGCACGGCGGCACGGTCATCATGGCGCCCGTCCGGCCCGGGACGCCGTACGACGGCACAGGTCGCCCTCGCCGGCCGTCCGTCGGCACGCCGCGACTTCCGCTTCGGTACGAGGAGTTCCCCGCCGCGCGCGAGGGCGGCGGCCTCGGCGACCGAGCGGGTGCCGGTCGCGGCGAGGGGCGCGTCGGAGGGGTGGGGGACGTCGACGGCGGCCAGCTCGTCGGCGGAGTAGGCGACCAGGGGAACGCCGAGACGCGCGGCGGCCCGGACGATGCCGGGTTCGTCGGCCTTGGCGTCGAGGGTGGCGAGTTCGGTGAGGGACGCGGGGGAGAGGCCGGCGTCGCCGAGAGCGCCCTCGATGAGTGCGAGGAGTTCACCGACGGGGACGCCCTTCGAGGCACCGACACCGACCACGAGGTCGCCGACCGCGCCCGTTCTCACCGGCCGCCCCCGTCCGCGGTACGGCACCTCTCCACGAACCGCCGGGCGACACCGGGCTCGGCCGCCCAGTGCGTGTGCAGATAGCTCGCGTGCACCCCGCCCCGCACGAACCCCTCGACCCGCTTGTGCGGCAGCCGCATCCCCCAGGCGGGCAGCTCCCCCGCCCCGGGCTCCACGACCGTCCGGTGAAACTCGTGCCCCCGCATCCGCGTCCCGGCCACCGTGAGCACACTGTCATTCACGGCCACCGCGTCCCGATAGCCGAGCGTCAGCCGCTCCGACATCCGGGCACCGGCGTCGAGCACACCACACATCGGTTGCCCGTCGAGCTCCCGGCACAGATACAACAGCCCCGCACACTCGGCAGCGACCGGAGCCCCGCTCAGCGCGAACTCCCCGATGGACTTGCGCAGCGGCTCATTGGCCGACAACTCGGCCGCATACACCTCCGGAAACCCGCCCCCGATCACCAACCCTCGTGTCCCGTCCGGCAGTTGCTCGTCCCGCAACGGATCGAAGGGAACGACGACGGCCCCAGCGGCGGTGAGCAACTCGGTGTGCTCGGCGTAGGAGAAGGTGAAGGCAGGCCCCCCGGCAACGGCTACCACTGGCTGGGTCTGGAGACGGGTCTCTGCGGTCCCGATCCGGTCTCTCAGCCCGTCCGGCGTTTGAGGACGAGGCCCTTCGGGCCGATGCGGGGGTCGGGGGGCGGCAGCCCCCAGGGACGGGACGGGTAGGGGCGGCGGGGGCGAGACAGCCAGGACCTCAGCCGCATCCCACCCCGCACACGACAATTCACCCGCCCTCCGCGCCAGCGACACCAGCGCCTCCAGATCACACCCGTCCCGCACCTGCGCGGCCATGGCGGCCATCGCATCCACCGCGGCAGCCCGCCGCTCGGCGACCGGCACCAACCCCAGATGCCGCGACGGCGTATCGACCTGAGCCGTCCGCCGCAACACCCCCAGCACCGGCACCCCGGCCGACTCCAACCCCTCCCGCAACAACTCCTCGTGCCGATCGGAGGCGACCTTGTTCAGAATCACGCCCCCGACCCGCACCTCCGGGTCCCAGGACACGAACCCGTGCACCAGCGCCGCCACCGACCGCGACTGCGACGACGCGTCGACGACCAGCACCACCGGCGCCCGCAGCAGCTTCGCCACATGCGCGGTGGACGCCAGCTCCCCCTGCCCGGCGGCCCCGTCGAACATCCCCATGACCCCCTCGACGACCGCGATGTCGCAGCCCCGCGCCCCGTGCAGGAACAACGGCCCGACCAGCTCGGGCCCGCACAGATACGCGTCGAGGTTCCGCCCCACCCGCCCGGTGGCGAGCGCGTGGTACCCGGGGTCGATGTAGTCCGGCCCCACCTTGTGCGGGGACACGGCGAGCCCCCGCGCGGCGAGCGCGGCCATCAACCCCGTGGCCACGGTGGTCTTGCCGCTGCCGGACGACGGCGCGGCGATGACGAGCCGTGGGACGGAGGCGGACGAGGACATCACCACTCGATACCCCGCTGCCCCTTCTGCCCGGCGTCCATGGGGTGCTTGACCTTGGACATGTCGGTCACGAGGTCGGCGAATTCAACGAGCTTCTCCGGCGCGTTCCGCCCGGTGATCACGACATGCTGGGTTCCCGGCCGGTCGCGCAGCACCTCGATCACCTCGTCGAGGTCGACCCAGCCCCAGTGCAGCGGATAGGCGAACTCGTCGAGGACGTAGAGCTTGTACGACTCGGCCGCCAGGTCCCGCTTGACCTGCTCCCAGCCCTCCCGGGCCTTCTCCTCGTTGTCCATCTGGTCGTCACGCTGCACCCACGACCAGCCCTCGCCCATCTTGTGCCAGTCGACGGTGCCGCCCTCGCCGCTCGCGCCCAGCACTCGCAGCGCGTTCTCCTCGCCGACCTTCCACTTCGCCGACTTGACGAACTGGAACACCCCGATCGGCCATCCCTGGTTCCAGGCGCGCAGCGCCATCCCGAAGGCGGCGGTGGACTTGCCCTTGCCGACCCCGGTGTGCACCATCACCAGCGGCCGGTTACGACGCTGACGAGTCGTCAGCCCATCGTCCGGCACCACACTCGGCTGTCCCTGCGGCATTACGCGGCCCTCCTCTTCGAACCACCCTGCGATCCACTCTGAACATCCCTGACGAGCCCGGCGATCGAGTCCGCCCGCAACTCCTCCAGCGTCACCGCCGTACCGCCCAGCTCACCCGCCAGCTGCCCGGCGAGCCCCAGCCGCACGTACCCTGCCTCGCAGTCGACGACCACGGACGCGATCTGCTCGGCGGCGAACAGCCGCGCGGCCCGCCCGGCCAGGGCGACCGGCTCCGGGCCACCGGTTGCACGCCCGTCGGTCACCACGACGACCAGCGCCCGCCGCGCCGGATCCCGCAGCCGCTCCACCCGAAGCACCTCGTGCGCCTTGAGCAGCCCGGCCGCGAGCGGCGTACGCCCCCCGGTCGGCAGCGACTCCAGCCGGGCCGCGGCCGCGTCCACCGACGACGTCGGCGGCAGGGCCACGTCGGCCGCCGTCCCCCGGAACGTCACCAGCCCCACCTTGTCCCGCCGCTGGTAGGCATCCAGCAGCAGCGAGAGCACGGCTCCCTTGACCGCGGACATCCGCTGCCGCGCCGCCATCGACCCCGAGGCGTCCACCACGAACAGCACGAGGTTGCCCTCGCGCCCCTCCCGGGTCGCCTGCCGCAGATCGTCACGCCGTACGACCAGTCCAGGCCCCGACCGTCCCCGCGTCCGCTGATGCGGCGCGGCCGCGTGCACGGTGGCCGCCAGGTGCAGCTTGGTCAGCACCCCCCGGGGACGTCGCGCCCCGGTCGTCCGCCCGTGCTCGGTCCGCGCCCGCGAACGCCGCCCCGCCGCGCCCTCGCCGAGACCGGGCACGCTGAGCACCTTGGTCCGGAAGGGCTCCGAGGCCCGCACGGGCTGCTGTTCCCCGGCACCGGGAGCCTGCGGCTGCCCGCCCTCCCCGGCCTCGGGCGGCGGCGCGCCCACGTCACCGCTCTGCGGCCCGTCAGGCCCGTCCGGCCCCTCCGGTCCGGAAGGCGGCTGCCCGCCGCCCCCGCCGGGCCCGTCCGGATCGGGATCCTCGTCGCCCTCGTTCTCGTTCTGGTGCTCGCCCCGGCTCTCGTCGTCGCCGGCGAACTCCTCCAGCGTCTCGTCGAGCTTGTCCTCGTCGAGTCCCGGAGCGTCGAAGGGGTTGCGCCGCCTGCGGTGCGGCAGCGCGAGCAGCGCCGCCTGCCGGACGTCCTCGGCGAGCACATCGGTCCGCCCGGCCCACGCGGCCAGCGCCGTCGCCGTACGCGCCATCACGATGTCGGCGCGCATACCGTCCACCTCGAACGCCGCGCAGGTCGCCGCGATCTGCCGCAGCGCCCCGTCACCGAGCCGCACCGACGGCAGCAACTCCCTTGCGGTCGCGATACGTTGACGTACCTCCGCCTCGTCGTCCGCCCAGCGCGCGGCGAAGCCCGCCGGGTCGTCGTCGTAGGCCAGGCGGCGCCGAACGACCTCCACCCGCTGGTCGGGCTCCCGCGAGGCGGCGACCTCGACGGTCAGCCCGAACCGGTCGAGCAACTGCGGCCGCAGCTCGCCCTCTTCGGGGTTCATGGTGCCGACGAGCAGGAACTTCGAGGCGTGCCGTACGGAGACACCCTCGCGCTCGACGTACGACGCGCCCATCGCGGCCGCGTCGAGGAGCAGGTCGACCAAGTGGTCGTGGAGGAGGTTGACCTCGTCGACGTACAGGATTCCGCGGTGCGCGTCCGCGAGCAGGCCGGGCTCGAAGGCCTTCACACCCTCCGCCAGTGCCCGCTCGATGTCCAGGGCGCCCACCAGCCGGTCCTCGGAGGCGCCGACGGGCAGTTCGACCATACGGGCGGGCCGCTCGACGCCCGCTCCCGGCTCGTGCGGCCCGTCCGGGCACCCGGGGTCGGGCCGTTGGGGGTCGCACGAGAAACGGCACCCGGCCACGACCGGGACCTCCGGCATCAGCGCCGAGAGCGCCCGTACGGCCGTCGACTTGGCGGTGCCCTTCTCGCCGCGCACCAGCACACCGCCGACCGCCGGTGACACGGCGTTCAGCAGCAGTGCCAGCCGCAGGTCGTCCTGGCCGACGACGGCCGTGAAGGGGAAGGGTGTGCTCATGCGGGCGCTCCCGGTGGAATGAAGGGCAGTCCTTGCGGCGCGCCCGACTCGATGAGCCGCCAGAGCGCGTCCGTGTCCGCGTGCTGTTCGATCAGGTCGCCGAGCCGGTCGAGCTGTTCCTCGCGCAGGGCGGCGAACGACGTGTCGGGCGCCGGAACGAAGCGTCGGCCCGCGGCGGCCGCCACCTCGCGCAGAAAGGCCCGCCGGAAACCGTCCGACTCCAGCGAGCCGTGCCAGTGCGTGCCCCAGGTCTGACCGACCCGGCATCCGTCGAGGAAGGAGTCGCCCCCGTCGACCTCGGCGACCCCGTGATGGATCTCGTACCCCTCGACCCGCTCCCCGAGGGCCAGGCCCTCCGGTCGGGTGAGGGTCTTCTCCCGGGCGAACCGCACCCGCACGGGCAGGACCCCGAGCCCGTCGACGTGCCCCGCGCGGCTCTCGACCTCGTCCTCGATGTGCTCGCCGAGTACCTGGAAGCCGCCGCAGATGCCGAGGATCGGCCGCCCCTCGGCGGCCCGTCGCACCAGGGCGTCCGCGAGCCCGCGCTCGCGCAGCCACTCCAGCGCGCGCACGGTTCCCCGGGTGCCGGGGAGCACCACCAGGTCCGCGTCGGCCAGTTCCTCGGGCCGGTCCACGAACCGCACGACGACACCCGGCTCGGCGGCGAGGGCGTCCACGTCGGTGAAGTTGGACATCAGCGGCACGGCGCAGACGGCGACCCGCAGTACGTCCTCGCCGACCGGCGGAGCGACGACGGACTCCCGGACCGTCCCGCGCAGGGAGACCCGCAGCCCGTCCTCCTCGTCGATGCCGAGGCCGTGCCGGAAGGGCAGGACGCCGTAGGTGTGCCGGCCGGTGAGGCCGTGCAGCATGTCGAGCCCGGGTTCGAGCAGCGAGACGTCGCCGCGGAACTTGTTGACCAGGAACCCGGCGACCAGCGACTGGTCCTCGGGGGAGAGCAGCGCCACGGTCCCGAAGAAGGAGGCGAAGACGCCCCCGCGGTCGATGTCGCCCACGACCAGCACGGGCAGCCGGGCGGTGCGGGCGATGCCCATGTTGACGATGTCGGTCCGCCGCAGATTGATCTCCGCCGGAGACCCGGCGCCCTCGCAGATCACCGCGTCGTACGTGTCCCGCAGTTCCGCGAGACAGTCGAGCACGGTCCCGAGCAGCGCCCGCTGCCGTCCGCCGTGGTACCCGCGTGCGCTCATCTCGCCCACCGGCTTGCCCAGCAGCACGACCTGGCTGCTCCGCTCGCCGCCGGGCTTGAGCAGCACGGGATTCATCCGCGCGGTCGGCTCCACGCGGCACGCCTGCGCCTGCATGGCCTGCGCCCGCCCGATCTCGGCGCCCTCGCGCGTCACGAACGAGTTGAGGGACATGTTCTGCGCCTTGAACGGCGCGACCTTGACCCCCTGCCGTACCAGCCACCGGCAGATTCCCGCCGTGACGACGCTCTTGCCGGCGTCCGAGGTGGTGCCGGCGACGAGAAGTCCCCCGCCCGTCATGACGTACGTCCCTTCGCGATACGGCGCGCGGCGGCACAGACGCCGAGCGCCAGCCAGCCGACGCGCTTCGACAGCCGTACGGCCCGCTCGATGTCCTGGACGGCGACGGCGCGCCCCGCCCCGTTGAGCACCGGCCGGTGCTCGACCCGCCCGCCGTACGACAGCGTCCCGCCGAGGCGCACCCCGAGCGCCCCCGCGAACGAGGCCTCGACGGGCCCGGCGTTGGGGCTCGGGTGCCGGCCGGCGTCGGCCCGCCAGGCCCGTACTGCACCCCGGGGGTCACCGCCCGCGACGGCGGCCAGTACGGCGGTCAACCGCGCCCCCGGCCATCCGGCCACGTCGTCGAGCCGCGCCGAAGCCCAGCCGTACCGCCGGTACTTGGGCGACCTGTGCCCCACCATGGCGTCGAGTGTGTTCACGGCCCGGAACCCGAGCAGCCCCGGCACCCCGCCGACGGCCCCCCACACCAGGGCCCCGACCACCGCGTCGGAGGTGTTCTCGGCGACGGACTCCACGACCGCCCGCGCGATCCCGTCCGCGTCCAGCGCCTGCGGATCCCGCCCGCACAGATGCGGCAGCCGCGCCCGCGCACCCTCGACGTCACCGGCCTCCAGGGCGCGCCCGATCGTCCGCGCCTCCCGGGCGAGCGAAGTCCCCCCGACCACCGCCCAGGTGGCGGCGCCGGTCAGCGCGACGGAGGCGGCGGAGGAGGTACGGACGACACGGGCGGCGACGGCGCCCAGCGCCACGGCGCCACCGGCGCACACAGCGGTGTGCACCGCACCCCGCGCGCGGTGGTCGCGCCACAACACTCTTTCCACGGCGCCGGCGGCACGCCCGAACGCGGCGACCGGATGCCCCCGGCGAGGGTCGCCGAGCAGCAGGTCACCGAGAAGTCCGGCGGCGGCGCCGTACGCGAAGACGCGATCGGCTCGCATCGGGGTCAGCCGACCGTGGGGTCAGACGACGGTCTGATACTGCGTGTCGATCGGCAGGCGAGCATCGCGTTCTGTCCTCACTCAGGGTGTCCACGCCCTGGTTCGACGAGACCGGCGGTGAGAGTTCCTGGCTCCCGGGGCTTTCTACCCCGGTGACAGTGGCGGGACCGCGCCGGATTCACACCGGCTTCCTCTCCTGCCGCCGTAGCTGGCCCCGGAAGTCCACCACGGGGTTGGAAGGGCCGTCAACTTGCCGTTGACCTGCGACGGGAGAGTGTGCGAAGGCCCACACAGGCGTGAGGTGCGGGACGGTGATCCGTCCCGCACCTCGGGTGATTCAGGTGGCGCGTGCGCCGTACGTCGGGCCGTCAGGCCACGATCAGATAGATGCCGTATCCCACGGCCGCCGCGCATGCCGCGAAGCACGCGTACGCGCCGGTGACCGCGAGCGCGGCCGAGTCGCCCTGGGCCACCGCTCGTTCGCGGCGGGACAGGCCCGAGATGCCGAGGGTGAACAGGCCCACGAGGGCCACGGTGACCACGAGGCTGACGCCGAAGACGGAGCCGAGAGCCGCCCAGTCGATCTTCATGCTTCTTCTTCCTTGAGTACCGGGAGGGGTAACCGGGTGGGGTCAGACCGTGGCCTGAGAGGGCGAGGGGGACGCGGACGGCGTCGCCGTCGGCTCGGAGGCCGGGGCCGGGATGGTGGCCGACAGGTCCTCGGTCGTCGTGCCCGCCGGGGGCGGGGTCACGGCGGCCATGGCCGTGGTCACCACGCCGGCCGGCTCCTCGGTCTCGTTGACGTTGGTGTGGTCGATGACCTCGCGGCGGGAGATCTTCCAGATCGCGGCGCTGGAGCCGACCAGGAAGACCGCGACGATGGCCGTGCCCCAGGCGCCGAAGCCCGTCACGTACTCGGCGAGCGCCCCGACCAGGGCGGCGGCCGGCAGGGTCAGACCCCAGGCGACGAACATCCGGGTGGCCGTCGACCAGCGGACCACGCCGCCCTTGCGGCCGAGGCCCGCGCCCATCACCGAGCCGGAGACGGAGTGCGTGGTGGAGAGGGAGAAGCCGAGGTGGGAGGAGGCCAGGATGACGGTGGCCGCGCTGGTCTGGGCGGCGAAGCCCTGCTGCGGCTGGAGGTCGGTCAGGCCCTTGCCCATGGTGCGGATGATGCGCCAGCCGCCGAGGTAGGTGCCGAGCGCGATGGCCAGACCCGCGGAGAGGATGACCCACATGGGCGGGTCGGAGTCGGGGGCCAGGGTGCCGCCGGCGACCAGAGCGAGGGTGATGATGCCCATCGTCTTCTGCGCGTCGTTGGTGCCGTGCGCGAGGGAGACCAGGCCGGCGGAGGCTATCTGGCCGGCGCGGTAGCCCTTCCTGCTGGCCTCGCCGTCGGCCTTCTTGCCGAGCGTGTAGGTCAGGCGCGTGGCGAGCAGCGCCGCGATGCCCGCGACCAGCGGGGCGGCGATGGCCGGGATCAGCACCTTGGTGACGAGCACGTCGCCGTGGACCGCGCCCATGCCGGCCGAGGCGATGGTGGCGCCGATCAGGCCGCCCATCAGGGCGTGCGAGGAGCTGGAGGGCAGGCCCACCAGCCAGGTGAGCAGATTCCAGAGGATCGCGCCGACCAACGCGGCGAAGATGACCTCGGGACGGATGCCGGTCTCGTCGACGAGACCCTTGGAGATCGTGTTGGCGACCTCCACGGAGAGGAAAGCGCCCACAAGGTTCAGCACGGCGGACATGGCCACCGCGACCTTGGGCTTGAGCGCGCCGGTCGAGATGGTGGTGGCCATCGCGTTGGCGGTGTCGTGGAAACCGTTCGTGAAATCGAACGCGAGTGCGGTTACCACCACAATCGCGAGGATCAGCGAGAAGTTTTCCATTTACCCAGGCAATCGTTCGAGGTCATTGGCTGGACGAACGTAAGTAACCTGAGTGAACGGAAGATGAACTGAGGCGGGCCGCACGGTGTCTGTAAGAGGGGGTTGTTCGTCCGGAAGGGGAGGCCTCCCCTCCGCCCCCCTCTTGAGGTCACCGCGCGACCCGGTCGCCCCAAGGGTCAGTAGCCCCGGGCGAACTTCCTGAGCTGGGCCATCGACCCGTTGAAGAGATTCTGGTCACCCGGCAGACTGCCGCTGCCGTTGTCGTACTGCCAGATGGTCCAGAACTGCCATCCGGCCGGCAGGTTCCCCGCCGTCGCGGAGTCGTAGCGGGCTATCCACAGTGCGTGGTTCGAGGCGAAGGCGCGGCTCGCGCCGGTGCAGGTGTTCCACCAGTGGGTGGTGGTGTAGATCACCGGACGGCGGCCGGTCAGTCGCTTCACCTCGTTGCTGAAGGACTGGATCCAGCCGACCATCTTCGCCTTGCTCAGCCCGTAGCACTTGTGCTTGCCGTACGGGTTGTACTCGATGTCGAGCGCGGGTGGCAGGGTCCAGCCGTCCGACCGCCAGCCGCCGCCGTTGCGCACGAAGTGCGCCGCCTGTGCCCTGCCCGACGACTTGTTCGGCAGCGCGAAGTGGTACGCGCCGCGGATCAGCCCCGCGTTGCGGGAGCCGTTGTACTGCTGGTTGAAGTACGGGTTGCGGTAGGTGTGGGACTCGGTCGCCTTGACGTAGACGAACCGGGCGCCCTTCCCCTTCGCGCTCTGCCAGTTGACGTCCTTCTGATGGGAAGAGACGTCATGACCCCTGGGCTTGCCGGCCGCCGCGGCCGGCATCTCGACCAGCGCGGTTCCGCCCAGGGTGAGCGCCGCCACGGAGGCCGCCACGAGGCGGGAGCGGTGACGGGACGGTTTGCGATCACGGGCCATATTTCCCCCCGGAATGGCTGCGTGCACGACAAATCCCCCAGAGATTACGGGAAGATCGTTGAATCCCGGTCGATCTCAGGCCAAGCGAGACGCGAGGGTGTTCTGTGCCGTTATGCACCCTTCCGGACGTCGACCTTCCGCCCTAAAGTGCCCCGTTCCGACGGCGACTTGAGGCCATGCCGCCGCCCCGCCTGGCAGGATCGCCGCATGGCTGAGGAACGGCGGGACCAGCGGGGCGCGCGGGATACGCGGGAGGGCGCACAGGAAGTGGGGGAGTCGTGGGGCAGAAGTGCCCGCCCCGAGGAGATGGAGGCCTGGGAGGCCCTCGTCGCGACGGCTCGCCGGACCGTGTCCGACGGACTGGTCGTCGGCACGTCCGGGAACGTCTCGGTGCGCGTCGGTGACACCGTGCTGGTCACGCCGTCGGGAGTGCCCTACGATCGGCTGACCCCGGACGAGGTGACCGGGGTCGACCTGGCCGGCCGACGGGTGCTCGGCACACTCGTACCGACCAGCGAGCTGCCCATGCACCTCGCCGTCTACCGCGCCACCGGCGCCGGGGCCGTCGTCCACACCCACGCGGTCCACGCGACAGCCGTCTCGACCCTCGTCCCCGAGCTCCCGCTGATCCACTACATGGCCGGCGCCCTCGGCGGACCCGTCCGGGTTGCCCCGTATGCGACGTACGGCACGGCGGAGTTGGCCGAGAACATGCTCCGGGCCCTCACCGACCGCACCGCCTGCCTCCTTCAGAACCACGGCACGATCGCCTACGGCACCACCCTCGACCAGGCCTACGACCGCACGGCCCAGCTGGAGTGGATGTCCCGCCTGTGGCTCACGGCGTCCTCGGTACCCGGCCTGTCCCCGGCCCTGCTGTCAGCGGGGCAGGTGGCGGAGGCGGGGGAGCGGTTGCGGGGGTACGGGCAACGGGGCTAGGTATTTCAGCTCGCCCGGAGTGCTTCCAGCCCGTCCGCCGTTCGAGGACGAGCCATTGCCATCCCGAGCCCCCACCCACCCGCAGGGCGCTACGCCGGGGCTGGATTTCCAGCCCGTCCGGCGTTTGAGGACGAGGCCCGCAGGGCCGATGGCGGGGGTCTGGGGGCGGCAGCCCCCAGGGACGGGACGGGTAGGGGCGGCGGGGGCGAGGAAAATGCCGGCGCCCCCACCACCCGCCCCTCACACCAAGTCGCCCTCCCGCTGGCCCCACCCCCCGTCCGCCCGGACACTGGACAGGTGCGCACAGTCAAAGCGACGGCCGCCGCCGTCACCGTGGCACTGGCCGCCGGCGCCGCGAGCGTCGCCGCCGGGCGGTTCGCCAGTGGTGCCGCGCTGACGGCCCCCGCCGGCCGCCCCCTGCCCACCGAACCCCGGCTCACCGTGCACGCCACGGCCGCCGGCCAGATCGCCCTCACCCGCGACCTCGCCTCCCTGCGACCGGGCACCTACGGCCTCTCCGGCGACGCCTCGCACGCGGTCGTCGGCCCCGTCCTCGTCACGGCGAAGCACTCGGCCGACACCGTCGTACGCCGTCTGGAGCGCGTCACCCACGGCACCCTCGAACCCGGCGACAGCGTCTGGCTCACCCCGAACGTCCACGTCGGCAACCCGAGCGCCGCCCTCGGCCTCGACCACGCCGACATCGACATCCCGGGCGAACTCGGCCCCCTGCCCGCCTGGTTCGTCCCCGGCGCCCGGGACACCTGGGTCATCGCGGTGCACGGCCTCGGCACCACCCGCGAACAGGCCATGAACCTCATGGAGTTCCTCAGCGGCCGCCACTTCCCGGTCCTCGCCCTCGCCTACCGCGGCGACCTCGGCGCACCCCGCCCACCGGACGGCCTGGGCCACCTCGGCGAGACCGAGTGGCGCGACCTGGACGCGGCGATGCGCTACGCCGTGCGGTACGGCGCCCGGCAACTCGTCCTGCTCGGCTGGTCCACCGGCGCCACGATGGCACTGCGCGCCGCCGCGCACTCGGGCCTGCGGGACCGGGTCTCGGGCCTCGTCCTGGACTCCCCGGTCCTCAGCTGGGAGACCACCCTGCGCGCCCTCGCCAGGGCCCGCCACACCCCGGGCCCGCTGCTGCCGCTCGCGGTCCGCGCCGCACAGGGCCGCACCGGACTGAGCGCCGACCACTTCACCGGCGACGGCGCCCCCGAGCCGCTCACCGTGCCGACCCTGATCTTCCACGGTCCCGAGGACCGGGTGGCCCCCTGGAGCCTCTCCCGCCGTCTCGCCGACGCCCACCCCAACCTGGTGGCCCTCCGCACGGTCGAGGGCGCCCCCCACGCCGCCATGTGGAACGCCGACCCGGAGTCCTACGAGGAGGCCCTGCGCCGCTTCATGACACCGCTGATGTGACGCCGCCGGACCCGCACCCGCCTGCTGTCGACAGCCTGCCGACAGCACCGGTCGCTCGGATTCCGTTTAACCCCGTACCACTGGCCTGTTCTGCGTCCCTCGCCGCTCGCCGGACCCCGTGCGTTGGCCATCCCCGTAGCCCCTCGTGACATTCCGTTTGGGTTTTCGGACCGTCAACCGGAAGACTGCACCCGTGACGTCCCGTATCCCGCGCGACTCCAGGCTTCGACTCGTCCGCCCGCGACCCCTGGCCGCCGCCCCCAGAGCTGTGAACCAGCGGCGCCCGCGCCGCCCCGCACCCCGCCCTCCGGAGGGCACACCGGCCCGCTCCGAGCTGGCCAGAATGGCACGCTCGGGTCTGGCCGCGGCGGCCCGGGTCGCCCACTGGGCGGACGCCGCGCTGCGCCCCGGCCGGGACGGCGCGAGCCCCGACGGCAAGGGCACCCTCTCCGACGCGACCGCCGAACGCGCGGCCCAGGACCTCGGCCTGACCGTGGCTCAGGTCCGCGCCGACTGGGACACCGCCCGGCTCGCCGGCCTCGTCGAGGTGCACGGCGACAGCGCCCGCCCCGGCTGGCGGCTGCGCGCCTGGGACCGCGACGACAGCGCCGTGCTGCGCGGCTGGGTCGCCCTCTTCGACGCCTGGTCGCTCGCCCACCCGGAACCGGAGCAGCACGCCCACGGCGCCGTGTCCGACGTCGTCTCGGCCCTGCCCCAGGTGCTCTCCTTCCTCCAGCTGTCCGCCGGGCCCGTCCCCGTGGAGCAGCTCCTGGACCTGCTGGAACAGCGCGTCACCGAACTGCGCACCGAACGCTGCGAGATCCCCTACGGACCGCAGCCCGAGCCCCTCCCCGACGCGCCGCCCACCGAGGACCCCGAGGACGCGCCCCTCGCCCCCCTCCTCGACTGGGCCCTGCACGCGCTCGCCTCCGTCGGAGCCCTCACCTACGGCGACGGACAGGCCACCCTCACCCCGCTCGGCAACTGGGCGGTCTGGGTCAAGCTGGAGCAGATCTGCGTCGCCGCGCAGAGCCCCGCCGGGAACATCGAGCAGGCGGCCGAGGACATGCTCCGCGGCTGTGCCCAGCTCCGCCCGAACGCCGCCCGCGACGAGTACCGCGCCTGGCTCGCCGCCCGCCCCGTCGGCAGCGCCGTCACCGAACTCCTCGGCGCCGCCCGCGGTGACGACGCCCTCCTGCGCGGCCTCGCGTTCGAGGCGCTGCGCGTCGTCGGCGCCCCGGCCGAGCCCGACGTACGGGCCGTCGTGGACGAGCCGACCCTGCGGCCGTACGCCCTGCTGTGGCTCGCCGAGCACGACGGCATCGACCCCGAGGACGCCCACGAGGTGCTGACCCGCGACGAGGCCACCTGGCTGTGGGTCGACACCGCCGCCGCCGTCGCCGACCACGGCGAGGCCCCGATGCTCGTACGGCACCTGGAGTCCGCGGTGCAGCCGACGGTGCCGATGCTCCTGGACGAGGTGCGTGCCGTCGGGCATCCCCGCACCGTGCAGGTGCTGGTCGCGCTCGCCGCCGCGCACCCCGACCCCGCCCTCGCCAAGGCCGTACGCCGCGCCGCCTTCCAGGTGCACACCGGAGGGAGCTGAGCGGGCCGGAGCCGGACCCCGGCGCTCAGCCCGCTATCTCGGGTCCAGGTCGGGGGTGTACGTGCCGAAGCTCCACACGTTGCCCTCGCGGTCCCGGGCCATGTAGTCCCGCGAGCCGTAGTCCTGGTCCGTCGGGGGCATCAGGATCTCCGCGCCCTGCTCCACGGCCCGCCGGTGGTGTGCGTCGACGTCCTCCACGACGACGTACACCCCGGTCGTCCCCGCGTCCTTCATCACCTTGTCGAAGGTGCTGCCGGTGCCCTTGGAACCGAGCATCACCACGCCGTTCCCCTGCGCCAGCTCGGCATGGCCCACTGAGCCGTCCTCGCCCTCGTACACCGCCAGCGCCGTGAACCCGAAGGCCTCCGTGAGCTGCTTGATCGCCGCCTTCGCGTCCGCGTAGAGCACCGTGGGATAGACGCTCGGACGCCCACCGCTCGTACCTGCCATGCCGATCACTCCCTTGTGACCCATGTGCTCCCTCGCCGCCACCGGCCGGGATTCCCACCCGATCCCCAGTCTCGCAGCGACCACTGACAACGGCCGGTCGAGCCGGGCCCCGGCAGCGGCCGAACGAGGGACGGACCCATACCCCGCCGATGTGTCGTCACCGGATGCCCCGCCGGCCGCCTCGGGCCTGGCTACGCGCTGCGCCGGATCCGCGGGCAGTGGATCGCCTGGGTGAGGCCGTAAGGTCCCGAGACGGGTTCCGAGGGGGGCAAGGCGGCGATCCGCTTCCGACTGCCGGCGCCCCTGTACGCCCTCCTCGACGTGATCCCGCTCCTGGCCCTCGCCCCCACGCCCGCCCCACCCCCCCTGAGGCGACCAGCTCACGGTCCCTCACACGGCCCTGCACGCGTGCCGCACGCGGCCCCACGGCTCCGCACCGACGGCGACGCCCTCCGGGCCCACGACCCGCACCGGCGCCTCCTCGGCCGCGGCAGGCCGGCCGTCGTCACCCCGCGGCTTTGCGCCGCCCACCGCATAGCCGACGGTGACCTGCGCACGTGCTGCCCGCGAGCGACGGCTGCGGCTTCCAGCCCCGACGTGCCGTACATCACACCAAGTCGCTCATCGTCGCCCGGCCCTGCCCCAGCGCGGCCTGGACCGCGCAGCTCGTCGCCCTGGACGACCTGGGGCGGATCGCCCCGCGCCGCGGACCGCTCGGCAGCGAGGTGCCCGACGAGGACGACCCGGGAGACGGAAGACCCCGTCTCGAACACCCGGACCCAGAAAAAGTGCTTGCACAGCCCCGTTAGACTGGCCGTATGGCCATTCTCCTCGCGCATTAGACGGCGGGAACGTCCTCAGCCGCCCATCCCGCCACCTACCCCCGCCCTGGAGTCTGTCCGTGATCTCCGCCTCCGGTATCGAGCTGCGCGCCGGTGCGCGCGTCCTCATCGAGTCCGCGACCTTCCGCGTCGCCAAGGGTGACCGCATCGGCCTCGTCGGCCGCAACGGCGCCGGCAAGACGACCCTCACCAAGTGCCTCGCCGGCGAGGGCATCCCCGCCGGCGGCACCATCACCCGCTCCGGCGAGGTCGGCTACCTCCCGCAGGACCCCCGCACCGGCGACCTCGACGTCCTCGCCCGTGACCGCGTCCTGTCCGCGCGCGGCCTGGACGTACTGATCCGCAAGATGCGCGAGAACGAACAGCGCATCGCGGTCGGCCAGGGCGCGACCCGCGAGAAGGCGCTGAAGCAGTACGAGCGCCAGGAGACGGAGTTCCTCACCAAGGGCGGGTACGCCGCCGAGGCCGAGGCCGCCACCATCGCCGCCGCGCTCAACCTGCCCGATCGGGTGCTCGGCCAGCCCCTGCACACGCTCTCCGGTGGTCAGCGCCGCCGTATCGAGCTCGCCCGCATCCTGTTCTCGGACGCCGACACGCTGCTGCTCGACGAGCCGACCAACCACCTCGACGCGGACTCGATCGTCTGGCTGCGCGACTACCTCAAGACCTACCGCGGCGGCTTCATCGTGATCTCCCACGACGTCGACCTGGTCGAGACGGTCGTCAACAAGGTGTTCTACCTGGACGCCAACCGCGCCCAGATCGATGTCTACAACATGGGCTGGAAGCTCTACCAGCAGCAGCGCGAGGCCGACGAGAAGCGCCGCAAGCGCGAGCGGCAGAACGCCGAGAAGAAGGCCGCCGCTCTGCACTCGCAGGCCGACAAGATGCGCGCCAAGGCCACCAAGACGGTCGCCGCGCAGAACATGGCCAAGCGCGCCGACCGGCTGCTCGCCGGACTCGAGGCGGTCCGGGTCTCCGACAAGGTCGCCAAGCTCCGCTTCCCGGAGCCCGCGCCCTGTGGCAAGACCCCGCTGACAGCCGAGGGCCTGTCGAAGTCCTACGGCTCCCTGGAGATCTTCACCGACGTCGACCTGGCGATCGACAAGGGCTCCCGGGTCGTCATCCTCGGCCTCAACGGCGCGGGCAAGACCACTCTGTTGCGGCTCCTGGCCGGCGCCGAACAGCCCGACACGGGCGCCGTCGTCCCCGGCCACGGCCTCAAGATCGGGTACTACGCCCAGGAGCACGAGACCCTGGACCCCGACCGCACGGTCCTGGAGAACATGCGCTCGTCCGCCCCGGACATGGACCTCGTCGAGGTCCGCAAGGTGCTCGGCTCGTTCCTGTTCTCCGGCGACGACGTCGACAAGCCCGCCGGTGTCCTCTCCGGCGGCGAGAAGACCCGCCTGGCCCTCGCCACCCTGGTGGTGTCCTCGGCGAACGTCCTGCTCCTCGACGAGCCGACGAACAACCTCGATCCGGCCAGCCGCGAGGAGATCCTCGGCGCGCTGCGCACCTACAAGGGCGCCGTCGTGCTCGTCACCCACGACGAGGGCGCCGTCGAGGCGCTCCAGCCGGAGCGGATCATTCTGCTGCCGGACGGCGTCGAGGACCTGTGGGGCGCGGATTACGCGGATCTCGTCGCCCTCGCTTGATCGAATGCGTGATCACCGGGCTATGGATCATTCGGCCCATCCGTGATCCATCATCTGTGTGAGATCTCCTCGTACCGAGGTGTGTGCTACATCGAATTCGCGGCCGAGTCCTTTATCGACAAGGGCTCGGCCGTCGTGCTGCTCTGACCTGGGGCTTCTCAAAAGAACCCGTTCGGCCGTACGGACAACTCCCGACGGAACCCCGTATTCCGCTTGTGGGGATGTGCTCCTGTCGTCAAAACCTTGTCTCACGGACCTTGCCGAATGGGTGGCCATGAAGGCCCGGAGGGGTGATCATGAGGAGACCAGAGCGCACTTCCCATGAGGAGGCACGGGTGGCCGAGACTCTGAAGAAGGGCAGCCGGGTAACCGGCGCCGCGCGCGACAAGCTCGCGGCAGACCTGAAGAAGAAGTACGACTCCGGTGCGAGCATTCGGGCGCTGGCCGAGGAAACCGGCCGCTCGTATGGCTTCGTTCACCGGATGCTCAGCGAGTCCGGCGTCACGCTTCGTGGGCGTGGCGGCGCGACACGAGGCAAGAAGGCCGCAGGCTGATCGCGGGCGGCCCATCGGCTTCGATGGTGGCCACCCGGTCGGTCGGCTGATCGACCGGGTGGTTACTGTGCAGTCACTTAGGGGGTGCCCTTCCGGGCATCCCATGATGACCGCACTCATCGGAGGCGCCCCATGGCTTCGCCCGACCAGGAACACGCACCCCTGCTCGACAAGAACGGCGTACGGCTCGTCGTCGACGGCGCTATCGCCACGGTGACGCTGACCAACCCGGCCAAGCGCAACGCACAGAGCCCCGCCATGTGGCGGACGCTCGCCGAGGCCGGGCGCGCCGTTCCGGGCAGCGTGCGGGTCGTCGTGCTGCGCGGTGAGGGCAAGTCCTTCTCCGCCGGCCTCGACCGGCGGATGTTCACGCCTGACGGGATCGAGGGCGAGCCCTCGTTCATCGAACTGGCGCGCAGCAGCGACGGTGAACTCGACGCTGTCATCGCCGAGTTCCAGGAGGGCTTCACCTGGTGGCGGCGCAACGACGTCGTGTCCATCGCCGCCGTACAGGGGCATGCCATCGGTGCGGGCTTCCAGCTCGCGCTCGCCTGTGACGTGCGCGTCGTCGCGGACGACGTGCAGTTCGCCATGCGCGAGACCAGCCTCGGGCTGGTGCCGGACCTGACGGGTACCCACCCGCTGGTCGGGCTGGTCGGATACGGCCGCGCGCTGGAGATCTGCGTCACGGGCCGCTTCGTCACGGCCGAGGAGGCCGTCAGCAGCGGGCTGGCCAACCTCGCGGTGCCCGTCGACCAACTCGACGACGCCGTACGGGATCTGGCGGGCGCGATCGTGGCCGCGCCGCGGGACGCGGTGATCGAGACCAAGGCGCTGCTGCGCGGTGCCGTGGACCGCACCTACGACGAGCAGCGCGGCGCCGAGCGGGCCGCGCAGGCGCGCCGGCTGCGGGACCTGGCAGGCCTCGGCGAATAACGCCGCGCCGATCAACCGACGGCCGTGACCAGTACGGCCACCGTCGGGTGATCCACCAGCGCCTCGTGCACCCTCGCACGGACCTCCCGGGCCACCTCAACGGCCCGGTGGTCCGCGCTCACCGCGAGCTCCACCCGCACATGCCGACGCGGCAGGGCCGTCCCGTCGCGCCGTTCCTCGATGTGCACCGCACGGCTCGACCCGCCCAGCACGCCCGTCAGCCGGGTCACCCCGGGCACCGCCAGGGTGACGGCGGCGACGCGCTCCTCGTCGGGGTTCCCGGGCTCGGCGGCCCGCGTCGGCTCCGGCCGCCGTACGGGTGACGGTTCGGCGTCCTCGTCGAGGAGCTCCGTCACCCGCAGGTCCACCTCGCTCACCGTCAGGCCCAGGCGTTCCGTGGCCGTGGCGGCCAGCAGCTCCCGCAGCCGGTCCGCCGTCACCGGCAGCGCCTGGGCCGCCGTCGCCGCGAAGTCCGCCCTCACCCGCAGCGGGCCCGGTGACAGAGCGCTCGGCGGCGGCGGTACGGCGGCCTCGTACGTCTCCTCCGGGTCGGCGAGGGCGATCCGGAGCGCTTCCAGCCGTACCCCGCGCATGTCCTCGGCCGCGCGCCGCAGCGCCGCCTCGGCCGCCCTCTCGGAGATCCACGCGCCGTCGCGCGCGCCGCCCAGGGGCAGCAGTCTGCCGAGCCCGATCTGCTGCCGCACTGCCTGCGTCCACCGGTCCGCCGTCGTCATTCCTCCAGCCTGCCCCATCCCTGGGGCGCGATCGCGCAACCGTGCTTACGGTGGTCGAGGGACCGCAACCGAAAAGGACGAACGGCCATGACTGAGACGACGGACCAGAACCGGGGGACGGAGGCCGAGGCCGCCACCTCACGCAGGACCCAGGTCACCAAGCGCGGTGGGGGAGACCCCGGCGCCCGGGGCCGGACGACCATCGCGGACGGCGTCGTGGAGAAGATCGCCGGGATGGCCGCACGCGATGTGGACGGTGTGCACGCCATGGGCAGCGGGATCTCGCGGACCTTCGGGGCCGTGCGCGACCGGGTGCCGGGCGGGACGACGAAGTCGGTGACGCGCGGAGTGAAGGCCGAGGTCGGCGAGGTACAGGCCGCGCTCGACCTGGAGATCGTCGTCGAGTACGGCGTCTCCATCGCCGACGTCGCGCGTGACGTGCGCGAGAACGTGATCAACGCCGTGGAACGGATGACCGGGCTCGAAGTCGTCGAGGTCAACATCGCGGTGAGTGATGTGAAGCTGCCGGAAGAAGAGGAAGAGGAACCGGAGCGCCGGATCCAGTGATCCGTCGGCGGCCGGACGACGCAGTGGCCGCAAGTAGCCGGGGAGCGATGAGCTGAGGAGCGCATCATGAGCATGGCCGTGGTCGGCATGATCGCCGGCATGGCACTGGGATTCGCCGGGTACTTCGGTGGGTTCGGCGCCTTCCTGCTGGTGGCGGCCCTGGGTGCCGTCGGTTTCGTCACCGGGCGGTTCCTGGAGGGGGACTGGGAGCTCGGTGACTTCTTCCGGCAGCGTGACGAACGGCGGCGGTGACGTCGGTGAGCGGTGGGGCCACGGAACTCGGCAGCGCGCCGTACGCCGTCCCACCCGGTGAGCGAGGGGCGACCCGGATCGCCGACCGGGTCGTGGCGAAGATCGCCTCACAGGCCGCTCGCGAGGCGGTCGGCGGGCTGCCCGAGGGCGCCGCCCGGCCGTACGCCGACGTCGTCGTCCGGCCGCAGGCCGGGGACGGGACGCCCGTGGACGCCGCCCGGGTCCGCGTCCATGTCGAACTGGACTACCCCTGCGACATCGGCTCCCGGTGCGCGACCGTGCGTCGGCATGTCGTGGAGCGGGTAGGCGCGTTGGTGGGCATGGAGGTGCCGGAGGTCGCCGTGCACGTGGAGCGGCTGCACCCGGCGCGCGGGCAGGGCGCGGCAGGGAGGACGCGATGAGCGAGTCCCAGGGTTCCGAAGGCACCACACAACGACTGCCGGTCATCGAGAAGGAGACCGGTCCCGACCCCCTCGACCAGTCGGCGTCCGCAGATGGGGGCACCTCCCACGCCTTCAAGGCAGCGGGGGACTACGACCCCCCGCCCCCGGTCGACTACAAGCGCCGCGGCGACGGCCGTTTCTGGTCGGCACGGCGTGTCCCGGCCGCGATCACGGCGCTGGTGCTGGCGCTCGGGGCTGGCTTCTTCCTGTACGACATCGCGTCCGTGCGCGCCGACCGGCCGCCCATGTACTGGCGCCGGGAACTGGCCCACCAACTCGCCGACCGCCCGCTCGACGACATCTGGGTGCTCGTCGGCGCTGGCGTCGCCGCCGTCCTCGGCCTCTGGCTCCTCGTCCTGGCCGTGACCCCCGGCCTGCGCTCCGTCCTGCCGATGCGCCGCACCCACCCCGACGTACGCGCCGGCCTCCACCGCGACCTCGCCGCCCTGGTCCTGCGCGACCGGGCCGTGGAGGTCTCCGGCGTCCAGTCGGTACGGGTGCGGGTCCGCCGCCGGCGTGCCGACGTCCGCGCCGTCTCGCACTTCCGCGAACTGGACGAGGTACGCGCCGACCTGGACGCCACGCTCGCCGACGCGATCAGGGGCCTGGGGCTGTCCCGCCCGCCCTCGCTGTCGGTGCATGTGCGGCGGCTCGGACGGAAGGGGTGAGGCCGTGCTCAGGGTGGTCAACCGGGTGCTGATCGGGCTCGTCGGTCTCGTGCTGCTCGTGATCGGCGGTTCCGTGCTGGCCGTGGGGCTCGGTCTCGACCCCCCGTCCTGGTGGATCCACGACAGCCGGCACGACGTGCTGCTCAGCGATGCCGAGCGGACCCGCTGGCGGGACGACGGCTGGTGGTGGCCGACCGTGATCGCCGTGCTGGCCGTCCTGGTCCTGCTAGCCCTGTGGTGGCTGACCTCGGTCCTGCGCCGGCGCCGGCTCACCGAGGTCCTGGTCGACACCGGCGACGGCGAGGGCGCGCTGCTGCGGGGCCGGGCCCTGGAGGGCGTCCTGTCGAGCGAGGCGGCGGGCCTGGAGGGCGTCCAGCGGGCCCAGGTCCACCTGACCGGCAGCCGGGGCGCCCCCGAGGCCCGGGCGCGCCTCCTGCTGCAACCGCACGTGGACCCGGGGGCCGCCCTGAACGGCCTCACCGAACAGGCCCTGGCCCACGCGCGCAATTCAGCGGGCCTCGCGGCACTGCCGACGGACGTCCGGCTGCGGGGCGTCAAACACCGTGCGGAAAGGGTGACTTGACGGCGCCCTCAGAATCCGTGCCGCATTCCGCCGTCCACCGGCACCATGATTCCCGTCAAATAGGAAGCCGCCGGAGACAACAAGAACGCGGCCGTACGCCCGAACTCCTCCGGAGTGCCATATCGGCGCAACGGAATCCGCGCCTCGTTCGCGGCCCGCGTCGCCTCCGGATCGGCCGACATCCCGTCCAGCTCCCGTACCCGGTCCGTGTCGATACGTGCCGGAAGGAGGCCCACCACGCGAATGCCCCGCGGCCCCAACTCGTCCGCGAGGGACTTCGCGAAACCGGCCAGCCCGGGCCGTAGTCCATTGGAAATCGTCAGCCCCGGAATCGGCTCGTGCACCGAGCCCGACAGCACGAATCCGATGACCCCGCCGTCGTCGAGCTCGGCCGCCGCCGCCCGGGCCAGCCGGACCGCGCCCAGGAACACCGACTCGAACGCCGACTGCCATTGTTCGTCGGAGTTGTCGGCGACAAACCCGGCCGGCGGCCCGCCCACACTGATGAAGATGCCGTGGAAGCCGCCGAACCTTTCCCGCGCGGCGGCGATGAGCCGGGCGGGCGCCTCCGGGTCGGCGTTGTCGATGCCCGCCCCGAACGCGTTCGGCCCCAGCTCGGCGGCGGCGTCGACGGCACGCTTCTCGTCCCTGCCGGTCAGCACGACCTTCGCCCCGTCGGCCGCGAGCTCACGCGCCGCCGCGTTGCCCAGCCCACGGGTGGCCCCCGTGACGACGTACACCCGGTCCTTAAGTCCAAGATCCATGGTCCCTATCCTGCCCCGTCGTCCCCGAACAGGGCGAGGGCGGTGTTCACCAGGCCGATGTGACTGAAGGCCTGCGGGAAGTTGCCGAGCTGGCGGTCGGTCACCGGGTCGTACTCCTCGGACAGCAGGCCCACGTCGTTCGCCAGGCCCGCCAGCCGGTCGAACAGCTCCCGTGCCTCGCGCGTACGCCCCGTCATGTGCAGGGCCTCAGCGAGCCAGAACGAGCACGCCAGGAAGGTGCCCTCGTCGCCGGGCAGCCCGTCGACGGTCGTCCCGTCGGTGCTGTAGCGGCGCAGGAAGCCCTGGTGGCTGAGCTCGGCGCGGATCGCGTCGATGGTGCCGACGACACGCGGATCGTCCGGCGGAAGGAAGCCCACACGCGGGATGAGCAGCAGTGCCGCGTCGAGTTCACGGGAGCCGTAGGACTGTGTGAAGGTGTTCCGCTCGGCGTCGTAGCCCTTCTCGCACACCTCGCGATGCACCTCGTCGCGCATCGCCCGCCAGCCTTCGAGGTCGCCCTCGAGGTGCGGGTTCTGCTCCAGGGTGCGCACGGCGCGGTCGGCGGCCACCCACACCATCACCTTGGAGTGCACGAAGTGCCGGCGCCCGCCGCGCACCTCCCACAGCCCCTCGTCCGGCTGCCGCCACTCCGTCTCCAGCCACTCCATCAGGGAGGACTGGATCGCCCACATGTGCGGCTTGATGGGCAGGCCCGCCTGCCGTGCCAGTGCCAGCGTGTCCATGACCTCGCCGTACACGTCCAACTGGAGCTGTTTCACGGCCTCGTTGCCGATGCGTACGGGAGCGGAGCCGGCGAAGCCGGACAGCCACGGCACCTCGAACTCGGGCAGCCGCCGCTCGCCCGCAAGGCCGTACATGATCTGGAGGTCGGCCGGGTCACCGGCGACCGCGCGCAGCAGCCAGTCGCGCCAGGCCTCGGCCTCCTCCCGGTAGCCGGCCGACAGTCCCACGTTCAGCAGGAGGGTGGAGTCGCGCAGCCAGCAGTAGCGGTAGTCCCAGTTGCGCACCCCACCGAGCGCCTCGGGCAGCGAGGTGGTGGGGGCGGCGACGATGCCGCCGGTCGGCCGGTAGGTGAGGGCCTTGAGGGTGATCAGGGAACGGACCACGGCGTCCCGGTACGGGCCGTCGTAACGGCAGTGCTTCACCCAGTGCCGCCAGTCCCGGACGCTGCTGTGCAACGCCTTGTACGCGTCGACGAGCGGCGGGCGCGGCTCGTGCGAGGGATGCCAGGTGAGGACGAAGGCGACCTTCTCTCCCTTTTCGACCGTGAACTCCGAGTGCGTACCGAAGTTCTCGCCCCAGGTGCGCACCTCGGGTTCGCTGCGCAGCCAGACCGCGTCCGGTCCGGCCACGGCCACCCGCTGCCCGTCGGACTCGCGCACCCAGGGCACGAGCGAGCCGTAGTCGAAGCGGATCCGCAGGGTGCTGTGTACGGTGACCCGGCCGCTGAGGCCCTCGACGATGCGTACGAGGTCGGGGGCGCGGTCGCGTTGGGGCATCAGGTCGGTGACGCGGATCGCGCCCTCGTCGGTCTCCCACTCGGTGTCCAGCACCAGGGTGTCCCGGCGGTAGGCACGGCGGGTGCAGGGGCCCTGCGCGTCCTTGGGGGCGATGCGCCAGTGGCCGTTGTCCTCGTCGCCCAGGAGTCTGGCGAAGCAGGCTCCCGAGTCGAAGCGGGGCAGACACAGCCAGTCGACCGACCCGTCCCTGCCGATCAGGGCGGCCGTCTGCTCGTCGCCGATGAGGGCGTAGTCCTCGATGCGCGGGTGCACGCAATTGCGGGTTCCCCAAGGGCCGGTGGGCCAATCAGGGGCGGGGCCGGGGGAGTGACGTGTCCTACGGGGGCCCGGGGAGTGAGACGCCCGCCTGGGATCCCGTGCCGGAGAAGATCACGCCGTGCTCCGCCGGGGTCTGGTTGAGGACCCAGAGCCCGATCAGGGTGGCCAGGGCGAACACCACCGCGATCAGCACGGCGAGGACGAGCCGACGCCGGCGTTCCCGGCGCAGCCACTCGCCGCGCGCCGTGCGGTAGGCGTCGGGCGCCGCCCGCACCCCGTCGGCGAGCGCCGAGAGCGCCTCGCGCAGTTCCCGCTCAGTGCGGTCCGCACTGGTGCCGTGCGACTCGGTCGCGTCTCGATGCGTCATCGCCGGGCCTCCATCGCCTGGGTCAGGGCGGCGAGACCGCGCGCCGTATGGGTCTTGACGGATCCGCAGGAGATTCCCATCGCCGCGGCGATCTCGCTCTCCTTCAGTCCGAGCCAGTGCCGCAGTACCAGCGCCTCACGCTGCCGGGCCGGCAACTGTTGGAGCGCGTCGATCAGCACACGCTGGTCGTCCTGCAGGAGCGCGGTGCTCTCGGCGGACGCGACGAGTTCGTCGGCCGGCTTCTCGACGTGCTTGCGGGCCACTTGGAGATGCCGTATCCGCATCCGCGTCAGATTGCACACGGTGGAGCGCAGATACGCCTCCGCCGCCTCGATGTCCCTGAGGCGCCGCCACTTCCGGTAGATCTGGTAGTAGGCCTCCGCGACCACGTTCTCCGGGTCGTCGGCCCCGAGGAGGACGGCGAGGCGCAGCATCGAGGAGTAGTGCAGCTCGAACAGGCGGGCAAGACCGGCCTCGCGCTCCAGGTCGGCCGGATCGCTCGCCGCGGGGGCGAGGGGCGCGGCGGGTACCGCGTCCCCGCCGGGTGGCGGAGCCGCAGGCAGATGCAGTGCGTCTCGTTGGTGTCTCACGGGTTGCTCGCTCCCGTCTCGGGGCGCCGTCCGAGGCTCAGGCGTGACGGCAGGTCGGTCAGATCGGCGCCGCGCGGGACGCCGAGGCGTTGGAGCACCGCGGTCCCGGCCACGGCGACGGTCAGGTTGAGGAACAGGGCGGCGAGACCGGCGTAGATCTCCGGCCCGCCGCCGAGGGGCACGACCGACGAGAAGCCCTCCTGTACGACCATGAAGGTCCCGGCCACCATGCCCACGCCCCACCCGGCGAGCAGCGCCCGCGGATGCAGCCGCCCGGTGAACAGCCCCACCGCGACGGCCGGGAAGATCTGCAGGATCCAGACTCCGCCGAGGAGCTGGAGGTTGATGGCGTCCTGGTCGCGCAGCCCGAACACGAACGCCACCGCGCCCACCTTCGCGGTGAGTGACACCGCCTTGGCGATGCGCACCTGCCGCTTGGGCGTGGCCGTCGGGTGGACGTACTCGACGTACACGTTGCGCACGAAGCTGGTGGCCGCCGCGATCGACATCACCGCCGCCGGGACCAGCGCCCCCACGGTGATCGCCCCGAACACCAGCCCGGCCAGCGGCGCCGGCATCAGCCGGTCGACCAGCATCGGTACAGCGGCCTCGGCGCCGCCTGCCGGGGCGCGGACGCCCGTCGCGAGTGCCGCGATGCCGAGGAAGCCGAAGAGGGCGAGCAGCCCCGTCCAGGCGGGCAGCGCCACCGACACCTTGCGCAGCGTCCGCGGGCCGTCGGCGGCGAAACCGGCGGTCAGCACGTGCGGGTACATCAGCAGGGCGAGCGCGGAGCCGAGGGCGAGGGTGGCATAGGCGGGCTGCTGCTCGGGGGTGAGGAGCAGCGCCGGGCCGCCGAGGCGCTCGGCCGCGCCGTCGAAGACGGCACCCGGGCCGCCGAGCCGGGCCAGGACCAGCCAGGTCACCGCGGTCAGCGAGACGAAGACGGCCACGGCCTTGAGCGCGGAGATGACGGTGGGGGCGCGCAGCCCGTGCCGGTAGGTGGCGACCGCCAGCCCGGCGAACAGCGCCACCATCACCAGATCACCGGCCGCGCCCCGCGGATACAGACCCCCTGCCGTCAGCACCGCCCGGATGCCGAGCAGTTGGAGCGCGAGGTACGGCATCGTCGCGAGGATCCCGGTCAGCGCGACCACCAGGGCCAGCGGCGCCGAGCCGTACCGGCCGCGCACGAAGTCGGCCACCGTCACGTAGCCGTGCCGGCGGGCGACGCTCCACAGACGGCTCAGCAGCACGAAGGCGATCGGGCAGACGATGACGGTGTAGGGCACCGCGAAGAAGGCGGGCGCGCCGTTGCCGTACGCCAGCCCCGGTATGGCGGCGAAGGTGTACGCGGTGAAGATCGTGCCGCCGAGCAGCAGCCAGGTCCACACCGGGCCGAGGCTGCGGTCGGCCAGCGCCCAGCCCTCCAGGGACGGCAGCTTCTCGCTCGGGTGCAGGCGCCGCGCGGTCACGGCGAGCAGCGACGCTCCGCCGATCACGGCGAGAAACGTCGCGGTCATGGCGCCGTCGGCCATGGGTCACCGTCCTTGGTGTGCCTGTTCCCTCGCGTCTTGGTTGCGCGAGCCGCCGGATCGGAGGACAGGGAACCGGCGGGAAATTTCCTGGAAATTCGTTGTCAACCGGTTCGCGGGGGTGGGCAACTCTTGCACAGACCGACAGCGAGGGGGAGAGGAGCGCAGGTCATGGCACGGACCGGTCATCACCGGCTACGGCGCGTCGTGATCGCCGTACTGCTTCTCGCGCCCGCCGCAGGTCTGCTGTGGGTCCCCTGGTACGCCGGTGCCGAACCGCGGCTGGCCGGGACGCCGTTCTTCTACTGGTACCAGCTCGCCTGGGTGCCGGGGTGCGGCCTCTGCCTGCTCGCGGCGTACGCGCTGACGGACCGACATCGACGTCGCTGAGCCGCACTTCCCTTTCTGCCGCACACCCGCTGTGCCCACCTGTTCAGGTCAGGAGCCGCCATGCCCGCATCAGCCATGCCCGAATCCGGCCGTGAGGCGCCGGAAAAGTCACGAATATCGCCTAAGTCGGTCGCGATCTGGAGCGCCGTCGCCCTCGTCGGCGCCCTCGGCTGGGCCGTGCTCGCCCTCTCCCGGGGAGAGGAGATCTCGGCCGTCTGGCTGGTCGTGGCGGCCCTCGGCTCGTATGCGATCGCCTACCGCTTCTACTCTCGGTTCATCGCCCGACGGGTCCTGCAGGTCGACGACAGCCGTGCCACGCCGGCCGAACGTCTTGAGGACGGCGTCGACTACCACCCCACCGACAAGCGGGTGCTGTTCGGCCACCACTTCGCGGCCATCGCCGGCGCCGGACCGCTGGTCGGCCCGGTCCTGGCCGCCCAGATGGGCTATCTGCCGGGCACGGTCTGGATCATCGCGGGCGTCATCTTCGCCGGCGCGGTACAGGACATGATCGTCCTGTTCCTCTCCATGCGCCGGGACGGCAAGAGCCTCGGCCAGATGGCCCGGGACGAGATCGGCAGGGTGGGCGGTGCCGCCGCGCTGATCGGCGTCTTCGCCATCATGATCATCCTGCTGGCGGTCCTCGCGATGGTCGTCGTCAACGCGCTGGCGGAGTCCGCGTGGGGCACCTTCTCGGTCTCCATGACCATTCCCATCGCCCTCTTCATGGGCTTCTACATGCGCTACCTGCGTCCTGGCCGGGTGGTGGAGACCAGCCTCATCGGTGTGGCCCTGCTGCTGTTCGCCATCCTCGGCGGCGGCTGGATCCAGGACTCCTCACTGGCCGAGTACTTCGTCTGGAGTCCGGAGACCCTGGTCTTCTGCCTGGTCGGCTACGGCTTCTTCGCCTCCGTGCTGCCGGTGTGGATGCTCCTCGCGCCCCGTGACTACCTGTCGACCTTCATGAAGGTCGGCACCATCGCCCTGATGGCCGTCGGTGTGGTGATCGCCGCCCCGAACCTCAAGGCCGAGTCGGTCACGGAGTTCGCCTCGACGGGTTCCGGCCCGGTGTTCGCCGGGTCGCTGTTCCCGTTCCTGTTCATCACCATCGCCTGTGGCGCGCTGTCCGGCTTCCACGCCCTGGTCTCCTCCGGCACCACGCCGAAGCTGATCCAGAAGGAGTCCCAGGTCCGTCTGATCGGCTACGGCTCCATGCTCACGGAGTCCTTCGTCGCCGTCATGGCCCTGATCGCCGCCTGCGTGCTCGAACCGGGCCTGTTCTACGCCATGAACTCCCCGGCCGCCCTGCTCGGACCGACCGTGGACAGCGCCGCCGAGGCGGTGCGGAACCTCGGCTTCAGCATCACCCCGGACCAGCTCACCGCGGCGGCCAGGGCCGTCGAGGAGGAGACGCTGGTGGGCCGCTCCGGTGGCGCGCCGACGCTGGCGGTGGGCATGTCGGAGATCTTCGCCGGGGTCTTCGGCGGCGCCGGGATGAAGGCCTTCTGGTACCACTTCGCGATCATGTTCGAGGCGCTGTTCATCCTCACCACGGTGGATGCCGGCACCAGGGTCGGCCGCTTCATGCTCCAGGACATGCTCGGCAACGTGTGGAGGCCGATCGGCCGCGTCACCTGGAAGCCCGGCATCTGGATCACCAGCGCCCTGGTCGTCGGCGCCTGGGGATACTTCCTCTACGCCGGTGTCACCGACCCCCTCGGCGGCATCAAGCAGCTGTTCCCGCTGTTCGGCATCGCCAACCAGCTGCTGGCCGCCGTGGCCCTGGCCGTCACCACCACCGTGCTGGTCAAGTCCGGCAAGCTGCGCTGGGCCTGGGTCACCGGCGTCCCGCTGGTCTGGGACGTCGCCGTCACCTTTACCGCCGGCTGGCAGAAGATCTTCTCGGACAACCCGGCGATCGGCTTCTTCGCCCTGCGGGACAAGTACGCGCAGGCCATAGCGGACGGCCAGCTCCTGCCGGGGGCCACGAACATGGACGACATGCACACCATCGTGCTCAACAACACGGTCGACGGCGTGATCATGGCGATCTTCCTCCTGCTGGTCCTCACGGTCCTGGTCAACTGCGCCGTGGTCTGCGTCCGCGCCGTCCGCGCCCCGCAGCCACTGTCGACGACCGAGGCGCCGTACGTCGAGTCCCGCATCGACGTGCCGGAGCGGGAGGGCGAGCCGCTGGTGGGTGTCCGGTCATGAGGGCGGTGCGGTGGGTGCGGTGGTATGTGCGTGAGCTGATGGGCGTACTGAGCCTGCTGCACCGGGAGGACCAGCCGGAGGGCCGCTGTTGCTGATGCCGGAGGGCGGCTGCGGATGGTTCGTGGTCGCCCGCGCCCCTTGAGGACGTGCGGCGGACGTACCTCAAGGGACGCGGGGAACTGCGCGACCGGCCACCGGCTACCCGCAGGTGCCCGCAGGTGCCCGCAAATCAGAACCCCCACGGCGAGACACGGACAAGATGCTGAGACGCCGACCATCCCTCCTGACCCGCCCCGAACTCGACGACGACCCCCTCCACAGAACCCTCCTCGACCTCCGCCCCACCCCACAGCTCCACGGCCTCGGCGCAGGCCGCTCCAGCCCCGCCTGGGAACCCGTGGCCGACCTGCTGCACACCACCGGACGCGACTGGGACCGCCGTACCCACCGGATCTCCGTGCTCGCCGAGGAGCTACCCGCCGTGGTCTCCGAGAGATGGGCAACCGACCGCCCCGACGACGGCGACGCCCTGGTCCTGCGCGCCTTCGTCCAGTCGGCCCGCGCCCCGGCAGAGGGGCGAGCCGCGTTCCGCCGGGCCGAGCAGACGTGTCTGCGCGCCGCCGCGGCCTGCCCGGAGGACCCGACGCCCTGGCTGGCCTTACTGTCCCTGATGCATTCCTGTGCGGTGCCGGTGCAGCACGCCGCGCCGGTGTGGGACCAGGCCGTGAGCCGCGCGCCCTGGCATCGGACTGCCTACCACCTGATGCTGCGGTACCTGTCCCCGCGCGGGCACGGCGCGGTCCCCGACATGATGGACTTCGCCTGGCAGGCCGCCTTCCAGGCACCGCACGGGTCCCCGGTCGCCCTGCTCCCGGTGGCGGCCCGTGTGGAACTCGCCGCCCACCGCCAGGGGGGCACGGGCCTCGCCGAGCTCGGTGCGAGCGGTCACTGGAACGAGCCCAGGGCGGCACAGGAGATCGATACGGCCCTCTCCCGTTGGTTCCACAGCGCCGCCACACCGCACGCCGAGGCCGTCATCGACCTCAACGTCCTCGCCTTCGCCCTGATCCGCGCCCACCGCCCGGCCGACGCGGGGCAGGTCTTCCAGCGCATCGGCCGTCATATGACCCGCCACCCCTGGGATCTGCTGCCCGAGCCGGAACGCACCTTCCTGTACTGGCGGGACCGGCTGCACGGCCGCCGCGGGAAGTGAGAGGGCGCCGGTGGCACGGGCGCGCCCGGAGCTACACCGGGGCCGGTGTCGTCTCCGTCTCCTTCGGCGCGGCCGCCTGAGCCCGATCCCGGGCCTCGCGGCGGGCCAGGACGAACCAGCCGACCGGGACGCCGGCCGCGAACAGCCACCACTGGAGGGCGTACGCGTAGTTCAGCGGGGCGTTCTCCTCACCGGGCTTCCCGATCAGCTCCGGTGTGTCGCCCTTCGGCTCCGGCGTCGTCTGCACGATGTAGCCGCCGAGCACCCGCGCGTCGAGGCGCCGCGCCTCCTGCTCGCTGTTGATCAGCATGACCTGGCGGTCGGGGAGGCCCTGGAGGTTCTTGATGCCGCTCGCCTCGGTCGTCTCGTCGGGCATCAGCCGCCCGGTGACGGTGATCCGGCCGCTCGGCGGCGCCGGGATCTTGGGGAAGGCCGTCTGGCTGGGCCCGTCCGAGGGAATCCAGCCGCGATTGACCAGCAGCACCTTGCCGTCCGCCAGGGCGAAGGGGGTCAGGACGTGGAAGCCGACCTCTTCGTCGGAGTTGACACGCCGCCTGACGACGACCTCGTGCTCGGTGTCGAAGCGGCCCACCGCGGTCACGGTGCGGTACCGCTCCTTGGAGGTGACGGTGTGTCCCGGGGCGGTCAGCTTCTCCACCGCCACCGCCCGCGCGCCCAGCGCGTCGGCGACCAGCTGGTTCCGGGCGTGGCGCTCCTCGTAGCGGTGCATCTGCCAGATGCCCAGCCTGATCATCGTGGGGATGAGGAGCAGGGCGACCAGCGTGAGGATCACCCACTGCCGGGACAACAGGAAGCGGTACACCCCACGACCGTACAACTCGGTCGTGGGGTGCTTTCAGGCGGGTACGGGTCCGGGCCGGTCACACCTTGTCGACGATCCCCACCTTTCCCTCCGCGCGGGCGCAGTGGGCACCGCAGAACCACTGGCCCTCGACCTCGACGCCCTGCCCGATGATCTGGACGCGGCAGTGCTCGCAGACGGGTGCCATGCGGTGGATCGCACAGGAGAAGCAGTCGAAGACGTGCACGGCGCCCTGCGCGTGCACCTCGAAGGTCATGCCGTAGTCGTTTCCACACACTTCACATGTCGCCATGCGCCACAGGGTGAGCCGTCACCGCGGTCCGGGCGAGACGGCTCGGGGCGAGTCGCCCGGCAATCACCCGTCCGTACGGTCACTGCTCCGACGCCGGTTCCACGTCCCTGAGGAGTTGCCCGAACGCCGCCTCGTCGATCACCGGCGTCCCGTACTGGCGGGCCTTGACCACCTTCGACGTGCCCGCGTCCGGGTCGTTCGTGACGAGCAGGCTGGTCAGCCGGGACAGGCTCGTGGCCACGTGCAGCCCGGCCTCGATCGCGCGGTCCTCCAGCAGGTCGCGCTCGATCGACGTGTCCCCGGAGAAGGCGACCCGCATGCCCTGCTTGAGCCTTTTGCCCTCTTCGTAACGCCCGGGGTTGGGGTAGGGGCAAGCGGGCCTTTTGCGGGACGGGCGCCAACTGGTCGGACGATAGCTGCCGTAACCGCCGCCATATCCGCCGCCGTAACTGCTGCCGCCTCCGCCCGCCTGCTGTCCGATCCGGGGCGTGGCCGTGTCCCGCCACTCGGTCAGCGGCCGGCACTCCTGGAGCGGCAGCCGCACGCTGCCCGCCGCCGCGGCCGCCAGACTCGGCCGGAACGCCTCGGCCAGCACACGCGCGTCGTCCAGCGCGTGATGCGCGCGCCGCTGCACGACGCCGAAGTGGGCGGCCAGCGACTCCAGCTTGTGGTTGGGGAGCGGCAGGCCCAGCTCCTTCGACAGCGCGATGGTGCACAGCCGCTGCCGCACCGGGGCCTCGCGCTCCGCGCGCGCGTACTCCCGGGCGATCATCTGCCAGTCGAAGACGGCGTTGTGCGCGACGAGTACCCGTCCGTCGAGCCGGGCCGCGAACTCCTCGGCGATGTCCGAGAAGAGGGGAGCGCCCTCCAGCGCCTCGCTCGTCAGACCGTGGATCCAGACCGGGCCCGGGTCGCGCTCCGGGTTGACCGTCGTGTACCAGTGGTCCTCGACCTCACCGCGCGCGTCCAGCCGGTAGACGGCCGCGGAGATTATCCGGTCGTCCCGGGCCAGACCGGTGGTCTCCACGTCAACGACCGCGTATCCCTCGGGATACGCGGTCGGCCACGCGGTGGGGGAGGGCGCTGCGATCGCACGGTCTTCGAGCATGGTCACTGAGGATACGGGCCGGGACTGACAGTCCAGGCCGTCAGGTGCCTTGCGCCGCCCACCTGTTCGAGCGCGACGAACGCAGGCGCGTCAACCGGTCGCCGTACGCGCGGCGTTGCCGCGCGCCGGTGACCCCGCTGTCCGCCCAGGAGCGTCGATACGTCCCGGATGTCCACCGCGGTGCGATGCTCCGCATGTGACCGAATCGAGGCATGACGAGACCCACGGCGGCTCGCTGGGCGAGCGGCTGAACTGGCTGCGGGCGGCCGTTCTCGGGGCGAACGACGGCATCGTGTCCACCGCGGGACTCGTCGTCGGTGTGGCCGGCGCGACCGACGACCGCTCGGCCCTGCTCACGGCCGGCCTCGCCGGACTGCTCGCCGGGTCGATGTCGATGGCGGCGGGGGAGTACGTCTCGGTCTCCACGCAGCGAGACTCCGAGAAGGCCGCGTTGGCCCAGGAGAAGCGGGAGTTGCGGGAGCGGCCGGAGGCGGAACTGGACGAACTGACGGGACTGCTCGAACGACGGGGTCTGTCCGGGGACGTGGCCAGGGAAGCGGCCGTCCAGCTGACGGAACGGGACGCGCTGAAGGCGCACGCGCGCGTGGAGCTCGGTATCGACCCCGACGACCTGACCAACCCCTGGCACGCGGCCTGGGCCAGCTTCCTGGCGTTCACGGCCGGTGCGCTGCTGCCGCTGCTGGCCATGGTGCTGCCACCGGCGGACTGGCGCCTGACGGTCACCGTCGTCTCCGTCCTGACCGCCCTCGCCCTGACCGGCTGGAGCAGCGCCCGCCTGGGCGCCGCCGCCCCGACGCGCGCGGTCCTGCGCAACACGGCGGGCGGTGCGCTGGCCATGGCGGTCACTTACGTGGCAGGGACACTGCTGGAGGTGGCGGGGGCGTAGGCCCTGCGAGGCGGGGCCGGGCCCAGGCCTTTGTGGACCGACGGCGTCCGCGACTCGCCCGTACGCACGTGTTGACGCGCTCGGCGACGAGGACCTGACGGGCTCACCAGCGGATCGGCACCGGTAGTGCCGTCAGCAGCCCCGACACCGCGACCACCGCCCCGAGGGCGACGACCTCCGCCCGCGCGGGAGCGCAGGCGGTCAGTGGGTCGGCCGCCCGGCGCAGCCGGAACCGGGCCCACAGGGCGAGCCCGGCCACGGCCACCATCAGCAGCACCTTGGCCAGCAGGGCCCGCCCGTACGCCGTCTCGGTGAGCTGCTCGACGATCGTGTCCGACGGCATCCGGCGCAGCGAACTCCACACGCCCGTCGCCGTGATGGCGGCGAGCAGTACGGCCGCCACGCGCGCGTAGAGGCCGAGCAGAGCCGCGCCGGTCTGCCGGACGCCCCAGCCACGCAGCGTCCGCAATGCGTGCAGCAGCCCGCCGGCCCAAAGCGCCGCGCAGGTCAGGTGTACGAACGTCAGACCCGAACCCAGCAGCGGGCTGTGCTCGGTCGTGGGGTGCGCGCGCAAGGCCTCGGCGACCACGACCGCGGCCAGCGGCCAGAGCTGGGTCGCGGGCCGACGCGAGAGAGCGCACAGCCCGGCCAACGCGAAGGCGTTGACCTCCATCAGCGCGAGCTTGCCGTCGCGCGACGCGTAGAGGCCGCCGACGTCGAGGTCCGCGGGGCTGTGCGGCACGAGGTTGCCCGTGGAGACGACCGAGGCGAGCCCCAGGGCGGCGACGAAACCCGCCCCGGCCGCGTAGGCCGCCCAACTGCGGGGCACGACCGTCGGAGCGCCCGGAACGGACCGGGCCAGCCGGTTGACGAACAGCTCGCCCACCGGGACGCACAGCGCGGCGAACAGCACCGTACGCAGCAGCGCGATCCCCTCGGTGCCGGGTGCGGCGGCCTCCCCGGTGCCGTCCAGCGTGACCGACGGCCCGAGCAGCGGGATCAGCGCCGCCAGTGCCACCAGGACGAGAACGGCGACGGACCGGCCGACGCCGGGGCGCGCTCCGGGCTCACTCCCGTCGGCCACGCCGAGGGAGGGTCTTGTCAATGTCACCTCATGATCTTCACAAAACATTACAGACTCGGGCAAGCACCGGAAACCAAGTGGTGGTGCGGCATTCCGCACGGAGGTACGGCTCCGAGGGTCCCGGACCTCAGACCCACCGCGCCGGATCCGCGCCCCAGACCCCCGGGGGCCGCGCCCAGTCGACCGGACCGCCCGCGAACGACACCGGCGGCAGGGCGTACCGCAGCCGCCCGAGCGCACTGCTCCGCTCGGTGAGCCAGGCGTCGGGCGGGCTGTCGACGTCGTACGTGCCGGACGAGCCGTACGCGCCGTCCGCCGGGCCCTCCTCCGGCCCCGGCCGGATCCCGTTCATCAGCCACTCCGCCGTACGCGCCAAGGCCAGCCGAACGCACCGGCCCCGGCCCTCCCCCTGCTCCAACTGCTCGGTCAGCGCCCGCAGCACGGCCGCCGCCAGCAGATACCCCGTCCCGTGGTCGAGGGCCTGCGCGGGCAGGGCGCCGGGCGACTTCATGGCGGCCGGCGCGTCGGCCGTGGTCCTCGTCGCTCCCGCGGCCCCCTCGATCGCCGCGATTCCGGTGGCGGCCTGCACGAGGCTGTCGAACCCGCGCCGCTCGCGCCACGGTCCGTACGACCCCCAGGCCGACAGCTCCGCCACGACGAGCCCCGGCTGCCGCTCGGCCAGCGCCCGTGCCGACAGGCCGTACCGGTCGAGGGCGCCCGGCCGGTACCCCGTGACGACGACGTCCGCCGCCGCGAGCAGTTCCTCGAAGGCGCGCCGGTCGGCCGCGAGGTCCAGCGTCGCCGAGTGCTTCCCGAAGCCCGTGTCGGCGTGCTGGTCGGCCAGTTCGGGCAACCGCGGCGCGTCCACGCGCAGGACGTCCGCACCGAGCAGCGCGAGCGTGCGGGTGGCGACCGGTCCCGCGATGACCCGCGTCAGATCCAGTACGCGCACCCCGGCGGCGGGCAGCAGGGGAGTGCCGTCGAGCGACGCGAGCGCACGCGCGCGTACCGTGTCCGACCGCTCGTGCTCGACCAGCGGCCGCCGGGCCACCGACACCGCCTGCTCGTGCGCCGCCCACACCTCGGGCGTCCGCAGCGCCACCGCCAGCCCGCCGGCCGCGTACACGGTTTCCTCGACCTCCAGGGAGGAACGCTCGGCGAGGGCCGCCCCCACGGCGTCGGGATCCTCCTCGGCCACGCCCAGCGCGGCCAGCAAACGGGCCCGGTGATGGGGGTAGTTCGCATGCGTCCGCACCCAACCGTCCGCCGTCCGCCAGAAGCGCGAGAGCGGCGCGAACGTCACGGGCGCGCGCCCGTCGACCAGCAGATGCCGTTCACTCACGAACGCCGTGGCGACCGCCCCGTCGTCCAGGGTCACCCCGGGCACCTCGGCGAGCCCGGCCCGCCGCGCCCCGAGTTCCGCGGCGGCCAGCGCGCACGCACCCACACAGGCACGCGCCAACTCCCGTACGGGAAGGCGCGCCTGAAGCGCGCCCTCCCGCACCACGGTCGACACCCGGGACAGCAGGGCGGGATCGCCGCCCACCGCGGACCATGCGAACTTGATTCCAGTCATGACTGCACTATGCAGTATTGACTCGATCAATATATTGACCGGAATGCGCCCACTGCGGTGCAGGCGCCCCGCCGATCAATCAACAGCGTCCATCGCGTCGACAATGCCGAGCCCATAGAAGCCGTTGGACCGCTTGCCGCCCTCGCACACCGCGTCCTGCGTGCCGTCGCCGTCCTGGTCGTAGGAAGCCGGGCAGCCCGGGTTGTCCGCCAGGGCCTTCAGCAGCGAGCGCAGCTGGGCCGGACCCGCGTGCGGGTACCGCGACTTCAGCAGCGCGGCGACGCCGGCGGCGTGCGGCGAGGCCATCGACGTGCCCTGGAGGAAGCCGTACTGGCCGTTCGGGAGAGTGGAGAGGATCCGGCCGTTCTTCGACGGCGTGTCCGGGATCTGGTAGAGCCGGTCGCCGCCGGGGGCCGCGACGTCGACGACGCCGTAACCGTACGAGGAGTAGTACGACTTGACGTTCTGGACGCCCGTCGCGCTGACCGTGACGACACCCGGCAACTGTGTCGGTACGTCGAGGCACGCGTGCGGGTCGACGGTACGCTCCACGGGCTTGGAGTCGTCGGGGCTGCTGTCGTCGACGATCGCGTCGGAGTCCAGGTCGTGGTTGGAGTTGCCGGCCGAGGCGAAGCTGAGCGTGCCCTTGCGCTGGGCGTACAGCTGGGCCCTGTTGACCGCGTCGACGATCGCCCGCTGGTCCGGATCGTCCATGCAGTTGTACAGCCACGGATCAACGTAGTAGCTGTTGTTGGTGATCTCGACACCGTGGTCGGCGGCGAACACGAAGGCGCACACGACGCTTTCGGGGTAGTAAAGGCCGTTGACCGGGTCGCTCACCTTGATGGCGGAGACCTTGACGCCGGGGGCGACCCCCGCTACGCCGATGCCGTTGCGGGGCGCGGCGATCTCACCCGCCACATGGGTGCCGTGGGAGTCGGTGCTCGTGTACGGCCGCCAGGCGCCCGCCCCGGTGTCCGCCTTGCCGCCGGCGCAGTTCGCGGACTGGGCGGCGGAGAAGTTCGGCGCGAGGTCCGGGTGGGTGTCGTCGACGCCGTTGTCGATCACGGCCACGGTCACCCTGCGGCTGCCGGGATTGATCTTCGCCGCCCGGTCGGCGCCGATCGCGCGCAGGCTCCACTGGTCGGCCTCCAGCGGCTCGCTGCCGGTCGCGGCGGCGGACGCCCTGGCCGTTCTCGCGGCCTGCCGCTCCGACAGAAGCTGGACCGGACCCTCGTCCGTCGCGCCGGCGGCGGTCAAAGGCGTCGTACGCGTCGCACCGGCCGACTGGACGCCGCGCACCGTGCGCATCGTCTTCGCGAAGTCGGGGTTCGCCGAGTGGACGACGATCACCCCGATCCTCTCGTACGCGATCACGACCGTTCCGCCGACCGTGGCAATGGCCCTCTTCACCGACTCGATCGTGCGATGGTCCGGCCGGGTGTTGACGACATACGCCAGAGCGGGCGCGTCACCGGCCCGTACGACGGGCTCGGCGGCCGGTGCGGCCGAGGCCGCCGTCGGCAGCAGGCCGAGCGAGGCGGTCAGCGACAGAGCGAGGGGTACGGCGAGACCGAGCCCGCGTCTGAACCGCAGATGACCCATGGGATCTCCACATCATCCGGAACGAGCACCGCCCGGGCGCGGGTGGGCGCGCGGGCAGGTACATGACGAGTGGTGCAGGGTGAAGCTATCCCTGAACCTCCCGGCCAGCAATCGCTGATCCGAGCGACTTCGGAAAGACGTCCGGGGAGTTGAACCGGTCCTCGCGTGGCGCCGTGACCTTGGACAGGAGGCGCGAGCACGATCGAGCCCCCTGTCGGATCACGCGCCGGGGCCCTAACATCGCCAGCCGGCTCAAGTGATCCACGTCACCACGAGGAACAGAGCCGTCATGCCCGTACCCGATCCGCCCCCGACCTCCGATCCGTCCCCAACCCCCCAACCGTCCCCGTCCACCGTCGCAACAGCGCCCGCAACGCGAGGAGACTCCGTGGCTACCGACGCACCGCCCCCCTCGAAAGAGACACACAAACTCCCCACCACCGAGGAGTTCACCGAGGTGCAGCAGAGTGCGGAGTTCGGTGAACTGCGCCGCTCCTACCGCTCCTTCGCCTTCCCCCTGACCGTCGCCTTCATCACCTGGTACCTGCTGTACGTCCTGCTCTCCAACTACGCGGGCGACTTCATGGGCACCAAGCTGTTCGGCAACATCAACATCGCGTTCGTCTTCGGTATCGCCCAGTTCGTCACCACGTTCCTCATCGCCTGGTGGTACTCGCGCCACGCCGGCGCGAAGCTCGACCCCAAGGCCGAGGCCATCAAGACCCGTATGGAGGGCGGCGCATGAGCCCCGCGATGACCCATGTCCAGCTCGCCGCGAACGAGGCCAGCGAGCACCGTCCGCTGATCATCACCCTGTTCGCGCTCTTCGTGGTCGCGACCCTCTTCATCACCGTCTGGGCGGGCCGCCAGACCAAGGACGCCGCCGACTTCTACGCGGGCGGCCGGTCCTTCAGCGCCTTCCAGAACGGCCTCGCCGTCTCCGGCGACTACATGTCCGCCGCGTCCTTCCTCGGCATCGCGGGCGCCATCGCCCTATTCGGCTACGACGGCTTCCTGTACTCCATCGGCTTCCTGGTCGCCTGGCTGGTCGCGCTGCTCCTGGTGGCCGAGCCGCTCAGGAACTCCGGCCGCTACACGATGGGCGACGTCCTCGCGTACCGCATGCGCCAGCGCCCGGTGCGCACGGCGGCCGGCACCTCGACGATCGTCGTGTCGATCTTCTACCTGCTGGCCCAGATGGCGGGCGCCGGCATCCTGGTCTCCCTGCTGCTCGGCATCACCTCCGACGCGGGCAAGATCCTCATCGTCGCCCTGGTCGGCGTCCTGATGATCGTGTACGTCTCCATCGGCGGCATGAAGGGCACCACCTGGGTCCAGATGGTCAAGGCCGTCCTGCTGATCGGCGGCACGATCCTCATTACGTTCCTGGTGCTGCTGAAGTTCAACTTCAACATCTCCGACCTGCTGGGCACGGCCGCCGAGAACAGCGGCAAGGGCGCCGCCTTCCTGGAGCCCGGCCTCCAGTACGGCGCCACCGGCACCTCCAAGCTGGACTTCATCTCCCTCGGCATCGCCCTGGTCCTCGGCACCGCCGGCCTGCCGCACATCCTGATCCGCTTCTACACGGTGCCCAACGCCAAGGCCGCCCGTAAGTCCGTCAACTGGGCCATCGGCATCATCGGCGGCTTCTACCTGATGACCATCGCCCTCGGCTTCGGCGCCGCGGCACTGATCTCCCAGGACGAGATCATCGCCTCCAACCCGTCCGGCAACACGGCGGCACCCCTGCTCGCCCTGCATCTGGGCGGCGTCGACTCGGCGTGGGGTGCGATCCTGCTCGCCACCATCTCGGCCGTCGCCTTCGCGACGATCCTCGCCGTGGTCGCCGGTCTGACCCTGGCCTCGTCCTCGTCGTTCGCCCACGACATCTACGCGAACGTCATCAAGAAGGGGCAGGCCACCGAGAAGGAGGAGATCCGGGCGGCCCGCCTCGCCACCATCGGCATCGGCGCCGTCTCCATCCTCCTCGGCGCCCTCGCCCGCGACCTCAACGTCGCCGGCCTGGTCGCCCTGGCCTTCGCGGTCGCGGCCTCGGCCAACCTGCCGACGATCCTCTACAGCCTGTTCTGGAAGCGGTTCACCACCCAGGGCGCCCTGTGGTCGATCTACGGCGGTCTGATCGTCGCCGTCGGCCTGGTGCTGTTCTCGCCGGTCGTCTCCGGCGACCCGAAGGCGATGTTCCCGGACGTCGACTTCGCCTGGTTCCCGCTGAAGAACCCGGGCATCATCTCCATCCCGTTCGGCTTCTTCATGGGCTGGCTCGGCACGGTCCTGTCCAAGGAAGAGCCGGACGCCGGCAAGTACGCGGAGCTGGAGGTCCGGTCCCTGACCGGCACCGGCGCCCACTGAGCGGCACCCCCGAGCGGCCGCGTCGTAGATCCCTACGACGCGGCCGCGTCGTACGTCGTGGGATCGGGCCGGTGTCTCTGTCAGTGCGGTCACGTAGGCTCACAGGTGACGGAAGTTGAATCTGGTCGTGACGAGGGAGGGGGCCCAGTGCTCATCGACACCTACGGCCGTGTGGCCACCGACCTGAGGGTTTCGCTGACCGACCGCTGCAACCTGCGGTGCACGTACTGCATGCCCGAGGAGGGCCTGCAGTGGCTGGCCAAGCCCGACCTGCTCAACGACGACGAGATCGTCCGCCTCATCGACATCGCGGTGACCTCCCTCGGCATCGAGGAGGTCCGCTTCACCGGTGGCGAGCCCCTGCTGCGCCCCGGCCTGGTCGGCATAGTCGAGCGGGTCGCGGCCCTGAAGCCACGCCCGCAGATGTCGTTGACGACGAACGGCATCGGTCTCAAGCGCACGGCGACGGCGCTGAAGGCGGCGGGCCTGGACCGGGTCAACGTCTCGCTGGACACCCTGCGCCCCGACGTCTTCAAGACCCTCACCCGCCGTGACCGCCACAAGGACGTCATCGAGGGACTGCACGCCGCTCGCGACGCGGACCTGACCCCGGTCAAGGTCAACTCGGTCCTGATGCCGGGCCTGAACGACGACGAGGCCCCGGACCTGCTCGCCTGGGCCGTGGAGCACGACTACGAGCTGCGCTTCATCGAGCAGATGCCCCTGGACGCCCAGCACGGCTGGAAGCGCGACGGCATGATCACCGCGGGGGACATCCTGACCTCCCTGCGCACCCGCTTCGAGCTGACCCCCGAGGGTGCGGAGAAGCGCGGCTCGGCCCCGGCCGAGCGCTGGCTGGTCGACGGCGGCCCGCATGTGGTCGGCGTGATCGCCTCCGTCACCCGCCCGTTCTGCTCGGCCTGCGACCGCACCCGTCTGACGGCCGACGGTCAGGTACGCACCTGCCTGTTCGCCCGCGAGGAAACCGACCTGCGCGCGGCCCTGCGCTCGGGCGCCCCCGACGAGGAGATCGCCCGCATCTGGCGGCTGGCGATGTGGGGCAAGAAGGCGGGAGCGGGACTGGACGATCCGTCGTTCGTCCAGCCGGACCGTCCGATGTCAGCCATCGGTGGCTGAGGAGTCCTCCCCGGAGCCCTCTTCCCACTCCATCAACAGGACGACGTCCTTCAGAAAACCCCGCACCCCGAGGAACTGCGACAAATGCTCGCGATGCTCCTCACAAGCGAGCCATGTCTTGCGACGCTCCGGCGTGTGAATCTTCGGATTGTTCCACGCCAGCACCCACACGGCGTCGGCACGGCACCCCTTGGCGGAGCAGATGGGCGTCTCGTCACTCACAGATTCGTCTCACAGATTCGCGCACAAAAAGGCGACGCCGAGCAGCCACGGGGGGAGCTGCCCGGCGTCGGTCCGTCGCTCCGACGGGGGATGCGGAGCGCCTACGAAGTATGTCACGGGTAACCCGCCGCCCGGCACCGGAACAACACTATTGATCTGAGCTTTTCCTGAGCTTGGCGCGGACTCGACTTCCGGAGGACACCGGTCCGCGAAATCACGCCTCGTCGCGTGGTTTGCTTTGTGCGCCCGACGCGGAGTCGCCCGCGACATCTTCCGGGACGGATTCCGCGAAACCGTCATTCGTTCGCGGCGGCGCGATCATCGGCCGCACATGCGCGGTCACGAACGTCGACGGCAGAGACGGCGCATTCTCCCGCCCCGCGTTGGCGATCACCACCGCGATGTACGGCAGGACCGCTCCGAGGACCAACGCCACGATCGCGACGTGCCGTTCGACGTTCCACAGCGTGGCCGCGAGAATCACCGACACCGTACGGACCGACATCGAGATGATGTACCGACGCTGTCGCGCGCGCACATCGTCGTGGAGGCCCGCCCGGGCTCCGGTGATCCGGAACACCTCGGTATTGCCGTCAGCGTGCAGCTTCCGCATCACATTCCACCATCCGCCCGCATCGGACTCGCCCCCGGCCCGTCTCGTCTTCCACGGTACGCCTCGCCTCCGCCGCCTACGAGACCGGGGCCCCTGTCACCTGGGGGAACGCGGTGGGCCGTAACGCGTACGGCCGTACCCGGCATGCGGCGTACTCCCGTCGGACCAAGACTGGGCGTACTGCTCACCCCGAGCCGTACGAGGAGGCAGCCATGGGCTGGTTGTGGGCGATCATCGTCGGATTCGTGCTGGGCCTGATCGCGAAGGCCCTCATTCCGGGCAAGCAGCACAGCCCCCTCTGGCTGACCACCATCTTCGGCATGCTCGGCGCCATCGTCGGCAACGCCGTCGCCCGCGGATTCGGCGTCGACGAGACCAGGGGCATCGACTGGAGCCGGCACATCTTCCAGATCGTCGCCGCGGTGATCATCGTGTACGCGGGGGACATGCTGTACATGTCGACGCTGGGCAAGAGAAAACAGCGACGGGCGTGAGCGCACGACGCCCTGAGCGCACGACGCCCTGGGCGGACGCGCCCCAGAGGGGCGCGGGACGGTATCGATCTGCGGCTCCGCCGCGGGGCGCGACCAGCCACGACGAAGCCGCAGCCCGCAGATCACCGCACCCCTACGGCGCAACCGAGACGGAGCCTCCCGCGGAGCGCTACGCGCCCGTGACCTCTACAGCCGCCAGGTTCTTCTTCCCCCGCCGCAGCACCAGCCACCGCCCGTGGAGCAGGTCCTCCTTGGCGGGCACGGCATCCTCCCCGGCGACCTTCACGTTGTTCACGTAGGCCCCGCCCTCCTTCACGGTCCGCCGCGCAGCCGACTTGCTGGCCACCAGGCCGACCTCGGCGAGGAGGTCGACGACCGGGCCGAGCTGCTCGACCCGGATGTGCGGCACCTCGGACAGGGCCGCCGCCAGCGTCCGATCGTCCAGCTCCGCCAGCTCGCCCTGCCCGAACAGGGCCTTGGACGCGGCGATCACGGCGGCCGTCTGGTCGGCCCCGTGCACCAGCGTCGTCAGCTCCTCGGCCAGAGCCCGCTGCGCGGCCCGCGCCTGCGGCCGCTCCTGCGTCTGCTTCTCCAGCTCCTCCAGCTCCGCACGGGACTTGAAGGACAGGATCCGCATGTACGTCGAGATGTCCCGGTCGTCCGCGTTCAGCCAGAACTGGTAGAACGCGTACGGCGTCGTCATCTCCGCGTCGAGCCAGATGGCGCCGCCCTCGGTCTTGCCGAACTTGGTGCCGTCCGCCTTGGTCATCAGCGGGGTCGCGAGCGCGTGCACGTTGGCATGCGGCTCCAGCCGGTGGATCAGGTCCAGACCCGCCGTGAGGTTGCCCCACTGGTCGCTGCCGCCCTGCTGGAGCGTGCAGCCGTGCCGCCGGTACAGCTCCAGGAAGTCCATGCCCTGGAGCAGCTGGTAGCTGAACTCCGTGTAGCTGATGCCCTCCTCGGACTGGAGCCGGCGGGCGACGGAGTCCTTGGTGAGCATCTTGTTGACACGGAAGTGCTTGCCGATGTCCCGCAGGAACTCGATGGCCGACATGCCGGCCGTCCAGTCCAGGTTGTTCACCATCACCGCGGCGTTGTCGCCCTCGAAGGACAGGAACGGCTGGATCTGCGCGCGCAGGCGGTTCACCCAGTTCGCGACCGTCTCCGGGTCGTTCAGCGTGCGCTCGGCCGTCGGGCGCGGGTCGCCGATCTGGCCCGTGGCACCGCCGACCAGCGCCAGCGGGCGCAGGCCCGCCTGCTGGAGGCGGCGCATCGTGAGGACCTGGACCAGGTGGCCGACGTGCAGGCTGGCCGCGGTCGGGTCGAAACCGCAATAGAACGTGACGGGACCGTCCGCGAGCGCCTTGCGCAAAGCGTCCTCGTCAGTGGACAGGGCGATCACGCCGCGCCACTTCAGCTCGTCGACGATGTCCGTCACGGTTCTCGTGTCTCCTCGATGATCTTCGGCCAGTCGGATGACAGCCGACTGCAAACGCCTACGAGGTTATACGCCCTGACTGACAGAGCTCATGTTGAAATCGGGGACGCGCAGCGCCGGCATCGCCGCCCTGGTGAACCAGTCGCTCCACTCCCGGGGCAGGGTCTTCTCCGTACGGCCCGCCTCCGTCGCCCGCCCGAGCAGCCCCACCGGCGACTCGTTGAACCGGAAGTTGTTGACCTCGCCGGTCACCTCACCGTTCTCGACGAGGTAGACGCCGTCCCGGGTCAGCCCGGTGAGCAGCAGCGTCGCCGGGTCGACCTCGCGGATGTACCAGAGGCAGGTCAGCAGCAGCCCCCGCTCGGTGTCCGCGACCATCTCCTCCAGCGAACGGTCGTCGCCGCCGTCCAGGATGAGGTTGTCGATGCCGGGCGCCACGGGCAGTCCGGTCAGTCCGGCGCTGTGGCGGGTGGTCGTGAGGTGCTTCAGCTCGCCCTCGCGCATCCACTCGGTGGCCGTGAGCGGCAGCCCGTTGTCGAACACCGACTGGTCGCCGCCGGAGGCGTGCGCGATCACGAAGGGCGCGGACTCCAGACCCGGCTCGTTCGGGTCGCTGCGCAGGCTCAGCGGCAGCTCGCTCAGCTTCTCGCCGACCCGCGTTTTGCCACCCGGCTTGGAGAACACGGTGCGGCCCTCGACCGCGTCCCGCCCCGACGCCGACCACATCTGGTAGATCAGCAGGTCCGCCACGGCCGTCGGCGGCAGCAGCGTCTCGTAGCGGCCCGCCGGCAGCTCCAGGCGCCGCTCGGCCCAGCCGAGGCGTACGGCCAGCTCGGCGTCGAGCGCCGTGGGGTCCACGTCCTTGAAGTCCCGTGTGGAGCGCCCCGCCCATGCCGAGCGGGTGCGGTCCGGGGACTTGGCGTTCAGCTCCAGCGTCCCGTTGGGCTGGTCGTGCCGCAGCCGCAGCCCCGTGGAGGTGCCCACGTACGTCGACACCAGCTCGTGGTTGGCGAAGCCGTACAGTTCCCGGCCGCCCGCACGCGCGCGTGCGAACGCCTCGCCGAGCGCCGGGGCGAAGTCGGCGAACACGGTGGACGACGTCTCGGCCGGGGCGTCCGTGAAGTCCGGCGACGCCGGTGCGTCCGGCAACAGCGGCTGCGCGTCCTCGGCGGGCCCGGCACCGCGCGCGGCGGCCTCGGCGGCCCGCACCAGCGGCTCCAGCTCGTCGGCTGTCACGGCCGACCGCGACACGACCCCCGAAGCCGTGCCCTCCTTGCCGTCGACGGTCGCGACGACGGTGAGCGTCCGCCCGCGCGTGACGCCGTTCGTGGTCAGCGCGTTGCCCGCCCAGCGAAGGTTGGCGGTCGACTGCTCGTCGGCGATGACCACACACCCGTCCGCGCGGGACAGCTCCAGGGCCCGCTCGACGATCTCGTGCGGCTTGTGCGCCTTGGTGGAGTGAGCGCTCATCGACCGGCCTCCTGCGTGGTGTTGAGGATGTTGACGCCCTTGAAGAGGGCCGAGGGGCAGCCGTGCGAGACCGCCGCGACCTGGCCCGGCTGGGCCTTGCCGCAGTTGAAGGCGCCGCCGAGCACATAGGTCTGGGGACCGCCGACGGCTGCCATGGAGCCCCAGAAGTCGGTGGTCGTCGCCTGGTAGGCCACGTCCCGCAGCTGACCGGTGATCCGCCCGTTCTCGATCTTGAAGAAGCGCTGTCCGGTGAACTGGAAGTTGTAGCGCTGCATGTCGATCGACCAGGACCGGTCGCCGACGACGTAGATGCCGCGGTCCACGCTCCCGATCAGGTCCTCGGTCGACATCCCGGCCGGATCCGGCTGCAACGACACGTTGGCCATGCGCTGCACCGGCACATGGCCGGGGGAGTCGGCGAACGCGCACCCGTTGGACCGCTCGAACCCGGTCAGCCTCGCGATCCGCCGGTCCAGCTGGTAGCCGACGAGCGTGCCGTCCTTGACCAGGTCCCAGGACTGGCCGGCGACGCCCTCGTCGTCGTACCCGATGGTCGCCAGGCCGTGCTCGGCGGTGCGGTCACCGGTGACGTTCATCAGGTCGGAGCCGTACCGGAGCTTGCCGAGCCGGTCGAACGTGGCGAAGGAGGTGCCGGCGTAGGCGGCCTCGTAGCCGAGGGCGCGGTCCAGTTCGGTGGCGTGGCCGATGGACTCGTGGATGGTCAGCCACAGGTTGGAGGGGTCGACGACGAGGTCGTACGGCCCCGCCTGAACGCTGGGCGCCCGCATCTTCTCGGCGAGCAGAGCGGGGATCTGCTCCAGCTCGCTCTCCCAGTCCCAGCCGGTGCCCGTCAGGTACTCCCAGCCGCGTCCGACCGGCGGCGCGATGGTGCGCATGGAGTCGAACTCACCGCTCGACTCGTCGACCGACACGGCGGTCAGCTGCGGGTGCAGCCGTACCCGCTGCTGGGTGGTCACGGTGCCGGCGGTGTCGGCGTAGAACTTGTTCTCGTGGACCGTCAGAAGCGAGGCGTCCACGTGATTGACGCCGTCCGCCGCCAGCAGCCGCGCGCTCCAGTCCCCCAGCAGCGCCGACTTCTCCTCGTCGGGCACGGAGAACGGATCGATCTCGTACGACGAGATCCACGTCTTGTCGGCATGCACCGGCTCGTCGGCGAGCTCCACCCGCTCGTCCGACCCGGCGGCCTTGATCACCTGCGCCGACAGCTTCGCCATCGCCACCGCCTGCGAGGCCACCTTGGCGGCGGCGTCCAGCGTCAGGTCCACACCGGACGCGAACCCCCAGGTCCCGCCGTGCACCACCCGCACCGCGTACCCGAGGTCGGTGGTGTCCGACGACCCGGCGAGCTTGGCGTCCCGCAGCCGCCAGGACGCGCTGCGCACCCGCTCGAACCGGAAGTCCGCGTGCTCGGCACCGAGCGCACGCGCGCGTGCCAGGGCGGCGTCTGCCAGGGCGCGTAGCGGAAGCGCCGTGAAGGCTTCGTCGATCGTATGAGGCACGGAGGTCTCCCTGCTGTCGTGGCCTGTCGGCACCGATCATGTCGCGCGGGCAGGGTCATGGACCACACGTTTCCGGCTGGAGCCGTCGTCTTTCTGTAGGGACCCGACAGCGACACCCCTACGCCACTGTCGGTGCCCGAATGTCCCCGGACCGGACCGGCCCGATAGGTTTTCGGAGAAGCCGCCTGTCATCCAGCTGTTCGGGCGGGTGTGTCAGACCCCTATCGAAAGGGTGATCCGTTGAGCCGCTCGGTTCTCGTCACCGGAGGCAACCGGGGCATCGGCCTCGCCATCGCCCGCGCATTCGCCGACGCCGGCGACAAGGTCGCCATCACATACCGCTCGGGTGAGCCGCCGGCCGGCTTCCTCGCCGTCAAGTGCGACATCACCGACACCGAGCAGGTGGAGCAGGCCTACAAGGAGATCGAGGACGCGCACGGGCCTGTCGAGGTGCTCGTCGCCAACGCCGGCATCACCAAGGACCAGCTCCTGATGCGCATGTCCGAGGAGGACTTCACCTCGGTCATCGACACCAACCTCACCGGCACCTTCCGCGTCGTCAAGCGCGCCAACCGCGGCATGCTGCGCGCCAAGAAGGGCCGCGTGGTCCTGATCTCGTCGGTCGTCGGTCTGTACGGCGGTCCCGGTCAGGCCAACTACGCCGCCTCCAAGGCCGCCCTGGTCGGCTTCGCGCGCTCCCTCGCCCGTGAGCTGGGCTCGCGCAACCTCACTTTCAACGTCGTGGCTCCCGGCTTCGTCGACACCGACATGACCAAGGTGCTCACCGACGAGCAGCGCGCGAACATCGTGGCGCAGGTCCCGCTCGGCCGGTACGCGCAGCCGGAGGAGGTCGCCGCCGCGGTGCGCTTCCTCGCCTCGGACGACGCCTCGTACATCACTGGAGCCGTCATCCCCGTTGACGGCGGACTGGGAATGGGTCACTGATCACCATGAGCGGAATTCTCGAGGGCAAGCGCATCCTGATCACGGGTGTGCTGATGGAGTCCTCCATCGCGTTCCACGCCGCCAAGCTGGCCCAGGAGCAGGGCGCGGAGATCATCCTCACCGCCTGGCCCCGCCCCACGCTGACCGAGCGCATCGCCAAGAAGCTGCCCAAGCCGGCCAAGGTCCTGGAGCTCGACGTCTCCAACGACGAGCACCTCGCCCGCCTGGAGAGCCAGGTCCGTGAGCACCTGGGCGACCGGCTCGACGGCATCGTGCACTCCATCGGCTTCGCGCCGCAGGACGCGCTCGGCGGCAACTTCCTGAACACGCCGTTCGAGTCCGTGGCCACAGCCATGCACGTCTCCGCCTTCTCCCTGAAGTCGCTGACCATGGCCCTGCTGCCGCTGATGACCGAGGGCGGTTCCGTCGTCGGCCTCACCTTCGACGCGCAGTTCGCCTGGCCGCAGTACGACTGGATGGGCCCGACCAAGGCCGCCCTGGAGGCCACGAACCGCTACATGGCGCGTGACCTCGGCAAGCACGACATCCGCTGCAACCTGGTCTCGGCGGGCCCGCTCGGCTCCATGGCCGCGAAGTCCATCCCCGGCTTCGCCGAGCTGGCGTCCGTCTGGGACAGCCGCTCCCCGTTGGAGTGGAAGCTGGAGGACCCGGAGCCGGCGGGCAAGGGCGTCGTCGCCCTGCTGTCGGACTGGTTCCCGAAGACCACCGGCGAGATCGTCCACGTGGACGGCGGTCTGCACGCCATCGGCGCCTGATCTCCCGTACGCCGTTCGACGCCCCGTTCCCCGCCGCGCGCGGGGTGCGGGGCGTCACCCGTTCGGCCTATCCGGCCGGGCGGGCCGGGCCCACAACTGCGCACTCTGGAGTACGCGTTCACTTCGCGAGCCCCTCCCCACCACGGCCGAGGAGGTCCCCTTGTGCGCTTGTCCCGCCGCCTGGCCTCAACGACCGTCGCCGTCGCTCTCGTACTGCCCCTGTCGTACGACGCGATAGCCCACGCGCGCGTGCACATCGCGGAAGCGGAGCCCGAGGATCCGTTCGGCGCCGCCTGCCGGATACGTGTCACCGGCTCCCATGTGACCGCGTACTGCCACAACCCCTATCCGGAGACCGACAGCGTGAGCCTGCACGTCGAGTGCGCCCGCTGGTGGGACCTCGACAGCGACGGCTCCTCGGTGGACGCCGAGCCGGCGCAGACCGTGCGGCTGACCGGGCGCTGCTGGAAGGAGGTCGCCTCGGTGTGGGTCAGCCACCGGCAGGAGGGCTGAAGCGCCCCGGGCGGCACAGGAACGGATAGCTCGCCGCTTCCGCCGCGGCCGCCTCCGCGTCGCCCGCGCGGACCGCGTCGACCAGCCGCGCGTGGTCCATGTGCGTCTCCGGCGTCAGCTCCTGGCCGACGTCCTCGCGCAGCCAGTCCCGCAGCACCTCGCCCAGGTCGGCGTACATCGCGGTCATCACGTCGTTGTGGGAGGCCGCCACCACCGCCAGATGGAAGGTCGCGTCGGCCGCCACGAAGGCCTCCGCGTCACCCGACTCCCAGGCCTCCTCACGCCGCACCAGCAGTGCGTCCAGCTGCTTGAGGTCCTTCTCCGAGCGCCGCTCGGCGGCCAGCTTCGCGGCGGCCGACTCCAGCGTGGAGCGCAGCTCGGCGATGTGCCGGGGATCGGCGCCGGCGAAGCGGCGGTGCATGACGCCGGCCAGCTCGCTGGTGGCCACGACATAGGTGCCGGAGCCCTGGCGGATGTCCAGCAGGCCGTTGTGGGCGAGCGCGCGGACGGCCTCGCGGACCGTGTTGCGGGCCACACCGAGCTGCTCGACCAGCTCGGGCTCGGTCGGGATCCGGGCGCCGACCGGCCATTCGCCGGAGGTGATCTGGTTCCGCAACGCCGCGATGACCTGCTCGGACAGCGCCGAACGACGGGGGTGGCTCAAGGGCATGGCACACCTTCGCACGGGAGGACGGGCACCGGTCGGCCCGGAGGTGGACAACCAATCATCCCATGATTCTATGATGGGCCTCATGGCACGCGAGGAACCCCGGACGGCGACGTCCACGCGAATACGCACGGCCCAGACACACACCACCGAGGCTCCCACCCCTGCACGGTCCGCCGCGCGCGCGTGGACGACGCGGCTCGTGGTGCTCGGCATCGTGCTGACCGCGTTGAATCTCCGCCCCGCCATCACCAGCCTCGGCGCCCTCCTCGAAGAGGTCCGCGACGGGCTCGGCATGAGCGGCAGCGTGGCCGGACTGCTCACCTCCGTGCCCCCGCTCTGCTTTGCCGTCTTCGGCGTCATGGCCCCCCGGCTCGCCCGCCGCTTCGGCCCCGGCGCCGTGGTCTGCGCCGGCATGGCCGCCATCACCGCAGGCCTGCTCCTGCGCCCGTACGTCGGCAGCACGGCCGGCTTCCTGGCCGCCAGCGCCCTCGCCCTCATGGGCATCGCGCTCAGCAACGTCCTGATGCCGGTCATCGTCAAGCGCTGGTTCCCCGACCGGGTCGGCTCCATGACCGGCCTGTACTCGATGGCCCTCGCCCTCGGCACCGCGTCCGCGGCGGCCGTCACGGTGCCCATGACCGAGGCGCTGGGCGGCAGTTGGCAGACCGGGCTCGCGGTCTGGGCGGGCCTCGCGGCGTTGGCCGTCCTGCCGTGGATCCCCTTCGTACGGGACCGGGACCAGGAGCCGGGCCGGGCGGGCGCGCGGGGACGGGACGGGGGAGCGGCGCCCGCCGAATCCGCGCAGGAGAAGCACGCGCGCGTGGAGACCCCCACCTTGCGGATCACCCGGAGCCGCACCGCCTGGGCCCTCGCCGTCTACTTCGGCCTCCAGGCCACCGGCGCCTACATCACGATGGGCTGGATGGCGCAGATCTTCCGCGACGCGGGCGTGCACGCCGGCACGGCAGGGCTGCTGCTCGCCGTCACCATGGTCATGGGAGTTCCGCTGGCCTTCGTCATCCCGCGCCTCGCCACCCGGCTGCCCCACCAGGGCCCGATCGTGCTCGCGCTGGGCGTCTGCGGCCTCCTGGGCTACGCCGGCCTGTACCTCGCGCCCGTCGCCGGCTCCTGGGCCTGGGCCCTGCTGCTCGGCGTCTCAAACTGCTCGTTCCCGCTGGCCCTCACCATGGTCGGCATGCGGGCCAGGACCAGCTCGGGCGTGGCCCAGCTGTCGGGCTTCGCGCAGAGCACCGGCTATCTCATCTCCATCCCCGGCCCGCTCCTGGTGGGCGTTCTCTACCAGCACAGCGGCGGCTGGGGGCTGCCCATCGCGCTGATGGCCGGCCTGATGATCCCGCAGATGGCGGTGGGCGTCCTGGCGGGACGCAACCGCACCGTGGAGGACGAGGCGGCCCGCTGAGCGTCACCCCGGCGCACCCGCCGCGGACCGCGGGTGCGAGACTTGCCGTATGCCAGTGCTCGACCCGAATCCCCAGAACGGCCAGAAGAAGATGCTGCTCGTCTTCGGCGCCTTCTTCGCCATCTTCGCGATCATCGCCATCGTGGCGACGATCGCCGCGCCCTGAGACGGGACGGCCGCCACTCCCGGCGAGGTCGGCAAGCCGATGGTGGGGCTAGCACCACCATCCCCTAGGGGGCGAGTGTCAGGGTCAACTGGGTGGATCACCGGATGGGTTGACGGCCGGGAAGTCCGTAACTTCGAAGTGTGACCGCGAGAGGCGGACACGGACACTCGAAGACTTACGGAGGCGACATGTCGGCCCGCACCCACACCCCGCCCCACCCGGCGTCCACGGGCCGTGCCGACATCCGGCTGCCCTGGTGGGCCCTCGCCCTGCCGACGCTCGCGTTCGTCACCCTGCTGACGCTGATTCTCAACCCCTCCGACGCGCACGCAGCGACCGCCGAGCCCGCGATCACGCAGCTCCTCGAGCGCATACAGCAGTTGATCACGCGCTGAGCACGGTGGAAGCCGCCCGTCAACTCCCTGCGCCCCGTGGCGTGTTTCATGCGAAGCTGGATCTCATGAGCGTCGCAGAACCCCGCAGGATTGTCCTCTTCCGGCATGCGAAAGCCGACTGGCCACAGGTGAACGACCACGAGCGGCCGCTCGCCGACCGGGGCCGAAAGGACGCGGCAGAGGCCGGACGCAGGCTGGCCGACACCGACGTCCCCTTCGATCTGGCCCTGTGCTCGACCGCGACCCGGACCAGGGAGACCTGGAAGCTCGCCGTCCACGAGTTCCCGCACCGGCCGAAAACCATCTACGAAGAGCGGGTCTACGAGGCCTCGCCCGGCGAGCTGATCGCCCTGCTCAACGAGACACCCGACGACGCGCAGAACGTCCTGCTGATCGGCCACAACCCGGGCGTGCAGGGCCTCGCGGAGATCCTCTCCGGCGCGGCCGAGAGCGACGCACGCGAGCGTATGAGCCGCCGCGGCTTCCCGGCCGCCGCCTTCGCGGTCCTCTCCTTCAGCGGCAGCTGGAAGACGCTGGAGCCCGGCGTGGCCACGCTGCTCGACTACTGGGCCCCCTCCGAGTGACCGACCCACGCGAAGGGGCCCGGCACCGTGACGGTGCCGGGCCCCTGTGCACGTAGGGCCCCCGGGACGCGGCCTGGGCGGTCGACGGCGCCCGAGGCGGTCGACGCACCCGACGCCGTGGGCCGTCAGACCTCGTCGTGACTGTCCGCCGTCTCGACCTCTTCGCGGGTGACGCCCAGCAGATACAGGACCGTGTCAAGGAACGGCACGTTCACCGCCGTGTGCGCCGCCTCCCGCACCACCGGCTTGGCGTTGAAGGCGACACCCAGGCCGGCCGCGTTCAGCATGTCCAGGTCGTTGGCGCCGTCCCCGATCGCCACCGTCTGGGACAGCGGAACTCCCGCCTCGGCGGCGAACCGGCGCAGCAGCCGCGCCTTGCCCGCCCGGTCCACGATCTCGCCGGTGACCCGGCCCGTCAGCTTCCCGTCGACGATCTCCAGCGTGTTCGCCTGGGCGAAGTCGAGTCCGAGCCGCTCCTGGAGGTCATCGGTGACCTGCGTGAAACCACCCGAGACGACACCCACTTGATACCCGAGGCGCTTCAGCGTACGGATCAGCGTGCGCGCGCCCGGCGTCAGCCGCACCTCGCTGCGCACCTTCTCCACCACCGAGGCGTCCAGCCCCTCCAGCAGCGCCACGCGCGCGTGCAGCGACTGCTCGAAGTCCAGCTCCCCGCGCATCGCGGCCGCCGTCACCTCGGCCACCTTGTCCTCGCACCCGGCGTGTGCCGCGAAGAGCTCGATCACCTCGTCCTGGATGAGCGTCGAGTCGACGTCCATGACGACCAGGCGCTGGGCACGCCGGTGCAGCCCGGCCGCCACGACCGCGATGTCGACGCCCAGTGCCGCCGCGTCGGTCACCAGGGCCGTGCGCAGCGGCTCGGTCTCCGCACCGGACACGGCGAACTCCACCGCCGTCACCGGGTACTTGGCGAGCCGGAAGATGCGGTCGATGTTGGCGCCCGACTTCGTGATCCGGGCGGCGATGGCGGCCGTCGCCTCCGCGGTGAGCGGGTGTCCGAGCACGGTGACCAGGGAGCGGCCGTGGCCGCGCGGCCGGTTGTCGCCCAGGCCGGAGATGATCTCCGCCTGCATCTTCATCGACTCGGCCCAGCTGTGGACGGTCGCCCGGAGATCGCCCTCCACGCCGGCCGGAGGCTGCGTCACGAGAGCGCACAGCGTGATCCGGCCACGGGTGACGACCTGCTCGATGTCGACCACGTCGACCGAGTAGGCGGCCAGCGTGTCGAAGAGTCCGGCCGTGATGCCCGGCCTGTCCTTCCCGAAGATCTTGACGAGAAGGGTGGGGATGTCGGAGGTCTGCGAAGCGCTCATGGTGCTTCCACCGTATCCGGCACCCCGTGCCTGCCGCCCCTGAGGTCCGTCTGGCGGACACGGAACACTGGGTGTCGGTCGGGTGGCGCGCGCCTTACGTCACGGTCACGACTGCCTCGGTGGCTGTGAGGTGCCCCGGAGGCACCCGTGAGCCGACACCAGGGCGGATCTCCCCGAGAGATGCCGGTCCAGCTGGTGCCTCAGGAGCGCCTCCGGTGGATCAGGAACGCCGCTTCGGATTCCCCGGTGGCGGGGGAGCGGGCGGCGGAGGTGGAGGTGGAGGCGGCGGGGGCGGAGAGGGAGGCCCGTCGTCCGCTCCGGGTGACGGCCGTTTCCCACGCCCTCGAGGAGGTCGAGCCGACCTGGGAAGCGGCTCGATCGGCCGGACGACAGTGGGCGCGCCGTACATGTCGTCGCCACCGTCGCGCCCCGGCGCGTCCCCGGGCGACCGCGCACCCTCGGACGGCGGGACCGCCCCGGGCGGCCGCGCGTCCTCCGGTTCGCACAGCTGGTCCGGCACACGCAGATACGGGTTCGTCGCCGGGTTCGGAGGCCGGTACGGGGCGCCGGGGGCGTACGGCCCGGACCGGCCTGCGTACGGCGAAACCCCGGCGCCCTCGGTCGTAGGACCAGCAGGACCAGCAGGACCAGCAGGACCAGCAGGTTCACCGGCAGGACCAGCCGGAACCGTAGGCTCCGTGGCGGCCCGGGCACCCACCCCCGGCGTCGCCCCCACGGCCAACGGCGCCGCCCGTAGCCCCGCAGCCTCGCTCGCCCGGGCCAGCAGCGCCCCCACGGCCCCCGCCCCCGCGCCCCACACCGCCCCGAGAACCAGCGCCATACCGAGGTTCCCCCGCAGCCGCACCCCGGCGCCGAACGCATCGAAGCCCAGCACCGAAAGCGAGGCGTCCACCGACAGCTCCGTCAGCCACACCAGCAACGGCAGCGTCAACGCCGTGGCGACCCCGAGCCGCAGCGCACACCGCCCGGCGAAACGGAGGGTCCCCGGATCCCGTACACCCTCGGGATCACCTGGGCCCCCCACCGGCGTCCGCACCGCCGTCAGCACCCCCGCGAGCAGCATCATCATCGCCGTGGCGACCCCCAGCAGCCACACCCGCCCGTCCAGCTCGGCCAGCCTGCCCAGCGTCACGGACTGGTCGGCTCCGCTGTCGAGCAGGTCGTCCAGGGGATCCGGCAGCAGAGCCGCAAGCGGCCCCGTCGCCCTGCCGTCGAACGGGACGAACAGGCCGATCGGGATGCCGAGCCAGACGCCGTTCGGGGCGCCGAGGAGTGCGGCGCCCGAGATCCGCCTGGGGTGGGCGTCGCCGATCGCCGCGTACGCGGCCGCCGCGAAGCCGGCCGCGACCGCCACCAGCACCACCGTGACGAGGGCGGACGCGGCGGGCCGTACGACGCGGTGGACGGCCTCCCAGCCGCGCGGCAGCGGGGCGCGGCGCGAGGCCAGCAGGGCGATCAGCAGGATGCCGGCGGACCAGCCCAGGCCGCCGAGCAGCGTCGGCGCCGTGTCCACGGTGAAGCCGACCGCCGCCTTGGCGTCGATGAGGTCGCCGATCTGGTCGGGCAGCAGCCCCCCGATGTCCCCGATGTCACCCACTCCGGGGATCTCGATCCCGCCACCGCCCCCGTCACCTCCGCCGCCTCCCGGCAGGTCGTCGAGCCCCAGCGAGCTCCCGTCGATCGTGATGACGTCGTGCCCCGCCCAGGCCAGTCCCCCCAGCATCGCCACGAACAGCGCGACCACCGCGCCCCCGCGCGCGATCAGTTCGGCCGGCGCGATCACAACTCCCGCACCCCGCAAGGACCGTAAGAAGAACCACGACAGGAGGACCGCTCCGACCAGGCTGACCCCCAGTGGCGTGATCTCGACGGCGGTCGCCGCCTCCGCGCCGGTCAGTCCGAAAGCGGACACATCGCCGGACGGCGTGACAGAACCACCCGCCCCAAGGGCCACCACCGCCGCGGTCATGGGCCCGAGAGAGGCCGAGCTGTCGGCCTCCAGTAAATGGAGTCCGAGTGCCGCCGTGCCCGCCATCCCGATCAACGCCCAGCTCACGCAGGCGATCGCGGACAACAGGATGTCCCCCCACGGCAACCGCGTGCCGTGCCTCGGGGTCTCGACGTTCGTGGACGCGCTCATGGCAGACCCCCCGATCCGCGGCGCGGCGAGGTGTTCGCCGCGCATGTCCCCCTCGCGTGGATTACCACTCTCCGGACTGATTTCAACCCCGTCAACGGAACCAGTCGAAGCGCGTGGGCGTGGTCCTCACAAGGCCCGACTTTCGGTCAGGGGGCGGAGCCTGAAATAGTTCCCGACGATGTTCGACATCCCTAGACTCCCTGTGTTGGGGGTAACTCGGGGGACTACTCAGTGGGGCATGGAGTGCCGGAACTCGTACTGGAATTGAATGGACGGACCTGGACGCTCGACGCGTCCAGGCCCTACACCCTCGGACGCGATCCGCAGGGTGACATCGTGCTCGACGACGCCAGGGTGTCCTGGCGGCACGCCACGATCAGCTGGAGCGGCCGCAGTTGGGTCATCGAGGACCACGGCAGCACCAACGGCACATTCGTGCAGGGTCAGCGGATCCATCACCTGGAGATCGGCCCCGGCTCGGCCGTATACCTGGGCAACGCGACCGACGGACCGTGCCTGAACCTCTCCGGAACCGCGGCTTCCGTCGCCTCGCCGCAGGCCCAGCCGCAGCAGCAGCCGTACGCCGCGCAGGGCGCGAACCCCGGCTGGGCGCCGCAGGCCCCCGCTCAGCAGGCGCCGCCCCAGCAGATCCCGCAGCAGCAGGCCGGCTGGCAGCAGCAGCAGCCGACGCCGCAGCAGCAGCCGCAGTCCGCGGCGAAGGTGCCGCACCAGCAGGGCCCCGGCGGTGGCGCGGGGGCGCCGCCGGTCTACGGCGACCGCAGCCCCACCACGTTCCACCAGTTCTCCGTCGGCCGCGTCATGCGCATCGGCCGTGCCCTGGAGAACGAGCTGGTCGTCTCCGACCTCCAGGTCTCCCGGCACCACGCCGAGTTCCACTCGACGCCCGACGGCCGCATGGAGATCCGCGACCTCGGCTCCCACAACGGCACGTACGTCAACGGTCAGCCGATCGCCAAGGGTGGTTCGCAGCTGCTGGGCCCGGCGGACATCGTCGGTGTCGGTCACTCGACGTTCCGGATCGTCGGCGACCGGCTCGAGGAGTTCGTCGACACCGGTGAGGTCTCCTTCTCGGCCCGCCACCTGACCGTCACGGTCGACGGCGGCAAGCAGATCCTCAAGGACGTCTCGTTCGGTGTCCCGGAGAAGTCCCTCATCGCGGTCATCGGCCCGTCCGGCTCGGGCAAGTCGACCCTGCTCAAGGCACTCACCGGCTACCGCCCCGCCAACCAGGGCGACGTCCTCTACGACAACCGGAACCTGTACAAGCAGTTCGCCGAGCTCCGTCAGCGCATCGGTCTGGTCCCGCAGGACGACATCCTGCACAAGGAGCTGACCGTCAAGAAGGCCCTCAAGTACGCGGCCAAGCTCCGCTTCCCGGCCGACACCACGGCCCGCGAGCGCGAGCAGCGCATCGACGAGGTGCTGCGCGAGCTCAAGCTGGACATCCACAAGGAGAAGAAGGTCACCTCCCTCTCCGGCGGTCAGCGCAAGCGCGTCTCGGTGGCCCTGGAGCTCCTCACCAAGCCGTCTCTGATCTTCCTGGACGAGCCCACGTCGGGCCTCGACCCGGGCATGGACCGCGACGTCATGCAGCTGCTGCGCGGTCTCGCCGACGACGGCCGTACCGTCCTCGTCGTCACGCACTCCGTGGCCGAGCTGGCGCTGTGCGACAAGCTTCTGGTGATGGCACCGGGCGGCGCGGTCGCCTACTTCGGCCCGCCCGAGGAAGCCCTGAACTTCTTCGGCTACGACACTTGGGCCGACGTCTTCTCCGCCTTCGAGAACTACCGCGACTACGACTGGGCGGGACGCTGGAAGGGCTCGCAGCACTACCAGATGTACGCCGCGGACATCGACGCGATCGCTCCGCAGTCCGTACAGATGCCGCCGATGCAGGCGATGAAGCCGCCCAAGCCTCAGGGCTGGCTGTCGCAGTTCCTGACCCTGGTGCGCCGCTATGTCTCGGTCATCGCCTCCGACAAGGGCTTCCTGGCCCTGTCGATCATCCTGCCGCTCGTCCTCGGCTCGGTGAGCCTGCTCATCGACTCCGGCAAGGACCTCCTGGTCAACACGGAGATCAACCCGAACACCGGCAAGCCCGTCGCCAACGGCACGGCCCTCACCGTCCTGCTGATCCTCGCGGTCGGCGCCTGCTTCGCCGGCGCAGCCAACTCCGTGCGTGAGCTGATCAAGGAACGGGTCATCTACGAGCGGGAGCGCGCGACCGGCCTGTCCCGGTCCGCGTATCTGATGTCCAAGGTGTTCGTGCTCGGCCTGATCACCGTGCTGCAGGGCCTGATGGTCGGTGTCATCGGCTTCTCCAGCCGCACCATCCCGGACGAGGGCCTGATCCTCGGCAGCCAGATCCTGCTGGAGCTGTGCATTCCGATCATGGCGCTGGGCTTCACCGCGATGATGTTCGGCCTGATCATCTCGGCCCTGGTGAAGACCGCGGAGAAGACCATGCCGCTGCTGGTCATGTTCGCGATCGTCCAGGTCGTCTTCACCGGCTGCCTGTTCCCGCTGGCCGGCTCCATCGGCGTCAACGAGCTCTCGTATCTGATGCCGTCGCGCTGGGCGGTCGCCGCCGCGGGTGCCACGCTCGACTTCAACCAGATCAGTCCACCGGCCAAGGGCGACAGCAACGACCCGCTGTGGGAGCACACGGTCGGCGCCTGGTCCATGGACATGATCGCCCTGATCGTCCTCGGCGTGATCTGCGGCTTCTTCGTGGCCCGCTTCCTGCGCCGCCACGAGCCCGAGGTCATGCGCAAGTAGTCGCCTTTCCGTACGACGCCCGAAGGGCGGCACCCCGTCAGGAGGGTGCCGCCCTTCGGCGTACGGATCGCAAGGCCCGCGCCTACCTCGCTCAGTACGCGCTGTTGACGTTGTCGATCGAGCCGTACCGGTCGGCCGCGTAGTTGGCGGCGGCGGTGAGGTTGGCGACCGGGTCGTACTGGCTCTTGGCCGTGCCCGGGACGTGGTACGCGTCGAAGGTCGGCTTGATGACCTGCAGCAGACCGATCGACGGAACGCCGTTCTGGGCGTTGATGTCCCAGTTGTTGATCGCGTTCGGGTTACCCGAGGACTCCCGCATGATGTTGCGGTGGAGGCCGTCGTAGGTGCCCGGGATGTTGTGCTTCTTCATGATGTCCAGGGCCTCGCGGATCCAGCCGTCGAGGTTGTTGGCGTAGGTCTTCGCGGCGACCGGCTTGGCCTGGACGCGCTTGGCGGACCGGCTCGCGGCCTCCTTCGCCTTGCGCTCCGCCTCGGCCTTCTTCTTGGCGGCGGCAGCGGCGGCGGCCTTCTTCTTCGCGGCGGCGTCCGCGGCCTTCTTCTTGGCGGCGGCCTCGGCGGCCGCCTTCTTCTTGGCCGCGGCCTCCTGCTCGGCCTTCTTGGCCGCGATGTCCTCGGCCTTCACACTGGCGGAAGCGAGCTGGTCGGTGACGCTGCCCTTGACGTCCTTGATCTGCTCGTTGCTGTACGCGACCTTGCCCGTGGGGGCTTCGGCCGTCGTCGTCTGGGCGTTGCCGGGTACGGCGGACAGCGCCAGAGCGGCGGCACCGAGCGTGCCGACACCGGCAATCGCGATCTTGTGCCGGTTGGTCAGCGTACGACTGAGTCGGTTCTTGGCGTTCTTGAGCATGGCAGTGGGACCTCATCGAATAGCGCGGAGGTCGCTCGCTGTCCGTCGGGGGACACGGGTGCTTCCTGCACAAACGCCGCGGGGGAAACCCGCGGCGCTGAGCGACGAGAGCAATTCTTAGCGGCCGCAAAATTGTGTGGCAAAGGTGTGACGTACGATCCCCGATAGTGGACGCGCAGAGGGCAAATCAGGACAGACAGGACCGTCTGTCCCGCTCAAAAGGGACGTCGCTACCTACTACGGACTTTCGTACGTGACCTGCGCCCTATGCGCGGGCTCACATCAGTCGCGTGACAGTCTCACCGGCAGTTGCTGTCGCAATGCTCTGTGTGAGGATCCTCCGTCGGCAGGATGAGATGCACGTCGCCGAACTCGTGCCACAGGTAGAGCCCGTGCAGGGCCGCCTCGTAACCGCGGTCGATCGCGGCCCGCCCGGCGATTGCCTCCAGCATCAGCAGATGCGAGGCCTCCGGCTCGTGCAGCCCGGTCAGCAGCCCGTCCACCGCCCGCACCCCGCGCTCCGGCGTGACGACGAGGTCCGTCCACCCCTCACGCGCGCGTACGACCCCGTCGGCGTCCACCGCCGACTCCACGGCCCGCACGGCCGTCGTCCCGACAGCGACGACCCGGCCACCCGCGGCCCGCACCGCGTTGATCAACCGCGCCGAGGCCTCCGACACCGCGAACCGCTCCGGATACGGCGGCTCGTGCGCCTCCGCCGACGCCACCCCCGTGTGCAACGTGACCGGCGCGAACTGCACCCCCCGACTCACCAGCTCCGTCACCATCCGCACCGTGAAGGGCCGCGCCGCACTCGGCATCTCCGCACTGCCGGCCCCATCGCCCGACGTCAGCGCGAACACGGTCTGATACACGGACAACGCCTGGTCACGCTCGGTGTAGGAGTACCGAATCGGCCGCCCGTACTCCCGCATCACGCGGAAAATCCCGGTTCCGTCGTCTGCAGCGGTTGCGGTGTCGCCGGCTTGGGCGCCGTGCGCTGCGCGGTCTTCCGGGGCCGCAGCTGCGGCGCGGGCTCCCGTGGGACCTGCTTCCCCCGGCCTGTCGGCGCCGGCGGCTCGCGCGCGCCCGGGACCGGCTCCGTGCCGTCCCTCAATGTCTGCGGCTCGGGCTCTCTCGAACCCTGCTTCCCCAGCCCCTTCGGTACCTGCGCCCCGGCTTCCCTCCGGACCAGCTCCCCGCGGCGCCTCGGGACCTGCTCCGCCCACCCCCTCAGCTTCTGCGCCAGCCCCACCCCGTCCCGCGCCCCGCACACCGCCCGCCCCCGTGCCCCACGCTCGACCATCACCCCAGGCCCTTGCCCACCAAAGCCGCCCGCTCCCCGGGCTCAGCGGCTCCTCCAGCACCAGCCCCGCCCCACCCGGCAGCCGCACCTCAGTCCCCGCGGGCCCGCCCGTACGCGCGCGTGTGGTGCCCCGCCCGTCGGGATCGCGCAGTTCGACCGCCCACCGCCCGTCGTCCCCGCGCGTGGAGAAGTGGACCACCACGCGCGCGTGCCCGACCCACCCGTCCACGGCGGCGGCCAGCGTCTCCGACGTGTTCACCACCAGCAGATCCCCGGCCCGCAACAGCCGCGGCAGCTCCCCGAACGCGTGGTGCGACACCTCGGTGCCCCGTGACACCAGCAGCCGTACGGCATCCCGGTCCAGCCCCGGGCCACGCTGCTCGGCGGGAACCCGCGCCGACAGCTCCTGCGGCACCCTCCCCCACGCCCGAACAGGCTCGCGCGGGGGGACCCCCATCGCGAGCGTCACCCCCGCCCCTCCAACAGAGCCGGAGCCCCATAGCGGCCGCTCACCGGACGCTCGTCCAGCAGTCGCAGGAACGCCGGAACCACACTGGCCGGCGCCGGCCGCGGATCGTCGTCGTCCGGTACGGCCGCCGCGTACAGGTCCGTGGCCATGTCCCCGGGATCCACCGCCCACACCCGCAGCCCCGGCTCCTCCTCGCCGAGCACCGCCGCGAGATGGTCCAGGGCCGCCTTCGACGCCCCGTACCCGCCCCACGTCTCGTACGCCTCGGCGGCCGCGTCCGAGCTGACCGTGATCACCGTGCCCGCCTCGGACGCCCGCAGCAGTGGCAGCGCCTCCTGCACGAGGGCCAGCGCGGCCACCACGTTCACCTCCAGTGCCCGCCGCAGCCCCGCCAGGGGCAGCGCGTCCAGCCGTACGAGCGGCTCGACGCCCAGCGCGCTGGCGTTGCTCACCAGCAGATCGACACCGCCCAGCCGCCAGGCCGCCGCCACCAGCTCGGACCGGTGCCCGGCGTCCGTGACGTCCCCCGGAACGGCCGTCACGCGCGTGCCGTACGCACGAAGCCCGGCCACCGTCTCCTGGAGGGCCTCCGTCGTCCTGGCGTCGAGCACCAGATCCCAGCCGCGCGCGGCCAGCGCCTCGGCGAGCGCCCGCCCCAGCCCCTTGGAGGCCCCCGTGATGATCGCTACCGGCATGACAACCGTCCCCTCGTCTCCGGCCGCCTCGATCGGCGGTGCCCTCAACGTAGGAACGGGGCCGCCCGCCCCGCGTCGGACGCGGGCCGCAAAGTCGCGGGGCCCTTCGTCCTACGCCGCGCACCGGGGGTCTTTCGCCCTACGCCGCCGAACCTGCGACCACAGGCCTAGGTCCCGCGCCGCAGTCGGCCGCCGCCACAGGTCCGATCCGGCTGTCACACCCCGCCGGTACCGTGAGGGCATGAGTCAAGGCCACAGGTCCGGCCTCGCCGCGGTGAGCTCCGCGCTGCTGGCCATGAGCAGGCACCTCGAGGTGCGCGACGTCCTCAAGACGATCGTCGCCTCGGCCCGCGAGCTGCTCGACGCGCAGTACGCCGCGCTCGGCGTCCCGGACGACCACGGCGGCTTCGCCCAGTTCGTGGTCGACGGAGTCAGCGACGACCAGTGGAAGGCCATCGGCCCGCTCCCGCGCCAGCACGGCATCCTCGCCGCGATGCTCCAGGAGGCCAAGGTCGAGCGCCTCGCCGACGTCCGCCAGGACCCCCGCTTCGAGGGCTGGCCGTCGGCGCACCCGGACATGTCCGACTTCCTGGGCCTGCCGATCCGCGACGGCGACGAGGTCATCGGCGCTCTGTTCCTGGCGAACAAGACCTGCCCCAAGCCGGAGGGAAGCTGCGGCTTCACGGCGGAGGACGAGGAACTCCTCTCCATCCTCGCCCAGCACGCCGCCATCGCCCTCACCAACGCCCGCCTCTACGAACGCAGCCGCGAACTGACCATCGCCGAGGAACGCTCACGGCTGGCCCACGAACTGCACGACGCGGTCAGCCAGAAGCTGTTCTCCCTGCGCCTGACGGCCCAGGCGGCCGCCGCCCTGATCGACCGCGACCCGGCCCGAGCCAAGGGCGAACTGCACCAGGTGGCCGCCCTCGCCGCCGAAGCCACCGACGAACTGCGCGCCGCGGTCGTCGAGTTGCGCCCCGCGGCCCTCGACGAGGACGGCCTCGTAGCCACCCTGCGCACCCAGATCCAGGTCCTCGACCGTGCCCACAGCGCGCGTGTGACCTTCGCCGGCCGAGGCGTGAAGGCCCTGCCCGCCGCCCAGGAGGAGGCCGTGCTGCGCGTCGCCCAGGAGGCCTTGCACAACGCCCTGCGGCACTCCGGGGCCGAGCACGTCGACGTGACGCTGGACCGGCGCGGCAGCGGAGCGGTCCTACGGGTCACGGACAACGGCAGCGGTTTCGACCCGAAGGCGGTACGCCGGGCCGGACGCCACCTCGGCCTGGTCTCCATGCGGGACCGGTCGAGCGGGGCCGGCGGCACGCTGACCGTGGAATCGGCGCCCGGCAAGGGCACCACGATCGAGATGGAGGTCCCCGGTGGGTGACGCAATCAAGGTGCTGCTCGTCGACGACCACCAGGTCGTCCGCCGGGGCCTGCGTACGTTCCTCGAAGTGCAGGACGACATCGTGGTCGTGGGCGAGGCCGCCGACGGCGCCGAGGGAGTGGCCCGCGCCGAGGAACTCAAGCCGGACGTCGTGTTGATGGACGTCAAGATGCCGGGCATGGACGGCGTCGACGCCCTGCGCAAACTCCGCGAACTGAACAACCCCGCGCGCGTGCTGATCGTCACCAGCTTCACCGAGCAGCGCACGGTGATCCCGGCCCTGCGCGCGGGCGCCGCCGGGTACGTCTACAAGGACGTGGATCCCGACGCCCTCGCCGGAGCCATCCGCTCCGTCCACGCCGGCCACATCCTGCTCCAACCGGAGGTCGCCGGCGCCCTGTTGTCCCAGGAGGAGGCCAACTCCGGGCAGGGCAGAGCCGGCTCCCTGACGGAGCGCGAACGCGAGGTGCTCGGGCTGATCGCGGACGGCCGCTCGAACCGCGAGATAGCCAGAGCCCTGGTGCTTTCGGAGAAGACCGTCAAGACCCACGTCTCGAACATCTTGATGAAGCTCGACCTGGCGGACCGCACCCAGGCCGCCCTGTGGGCCGTACGCCATGGCGTGACCGGCTGAAACGCTCTCCGCAGGGCATGACGGACGGCAATACGGAGGGTTCCGCTCCGGACTGAGATTCATACCGTCGTGGGAATGTCCCCCGGATGGCGCATCCTTCGCGGATCTCCGCCGTTCTCCAGTGCGTGCTGCGGCGACTGCCGCGGCAATCGCAAGGAGGGCTTGAAAGTGAAGAACCTGAAGAAGGCCGTGGCTGTGACGATGGTGGCGGGTGGCCTCATGGCCGCCGGTGCCGGAATGGCCTCCGCCACCGACGGCGCGCACGCCGACGGCAAGGCCGTGGGCTCCCCGGGTGTCGCCTCGGGCAACCTCGTCCAGGCCCCGGTCCACATCCCGGCCAACGTCTCGGGCAACACCGTGAACGTCGTGGGCATCCTGAACCCGGCCTTCGACAACCTGGCCGTCAACCGCTGACGCCACCCCGAAGCAAGCAGTGACCTCCGGCCTCCCGGCCCACCCCCGGGAGGCCGGTCTGTGTCCAGCCCCGGGTTTCCATCCCGGGCCCCCACCCACCCGCGGGGGCTTGGCCGCACGAGGCAGGCCCTATCGGCGCCGCCCCGCCCCTCCAGGCCGTCCGGCGTTTGAGGACGAGGCCGTTCAGGCCGAAACGGGGGTCTGGGGGCAGAGCCCCCAGGCGACGCTCACACCAACGCCGATCACCAACAGGCCCACACTCACCGCACCCCCCGCTCCCGTTCCTCCACGACGGAGTTGTACGCAGCGACGAGCGCCCGCCGAGCCACCCGCTCCACCGGCCGCAACGCCTCCGCCCGAGCCCCCATCTCAGCGGAGCTGACCGCACCCCCGTGCCCGTTCTCATAAGCCAGCGAGACCAACAACCCCACCCGCCGCGCAAGCTCCAGCACCCGTACCGCCCGCGGCGGATACCCCGGCGCCAACACCTCCCGGCCACGCTCGGCCCGCGCCCGGTACGCATCGATCGCCGCCTCGGCAACCGGCCCCGACCCGGCGACGTCCAGCCGCGACAACACCTCCGTCGCGTCCCGCAGGGCCTCCGCGAGCTCCCGCTCGGCCTCACCCAGCGACGGCACATCCGCAGGCGGCGCTTCCCGTACCGGCAGCACATGCCAGACGACCTCGACATGCACATCACCGTCGGGTCCGGCCTCGTACACCTCCGGCACCAACCCGAACGCGGCGCCGTGACAGACCACCGCCTCCTCGGCATCCATCGCCCGCGCGTTGAACTCCGGAGGCCCGCTCAGCCCCAGCGGATGCCCCGGCACCGGCAGCGCGACCCGCAGCCCGTTCACCCCGAGCGTCCGCAGCCGGCCCAACGCCAGCGTGAGCCCGACGGGTGCCGACTCATCCGGCAGCCCCTCCACCCGGTGCAGGGCATCGTCCCCGACGATCTCCAGCACAGCGTCATCCGGCGAGACAAGTCCGGCCAAAAGGGCATTTCCCCAAGCCGCGAGGCGTCCTGAACGTGGTTCCGAGAGCATGCCCCCACCCTAAGGACCGGACCGATGGAATGAAGCGCCCGACCGGTGGCGTAGATTTCCTAGAGGGCTGCGCCCACCGGCGCACGCGACCACCGAGACGCCGAGACGCCGACACCGGTCACACTGCAAGGGGAGACAACGCGCTCATGAGCGATGTTCTGGAGCTTCAGGACGTATCCGTGGTCCGTGAGGGCCGGGCTCTGGTGGACCAGGTCTCCTGGTCGGTCAAGGAGGGCGAGCGCTGGGTCATCCTCGGCCCGAACGGAGCCGGCAAGACCACCCTCCTGAACCTCGCCTCCAGCTACCTCTACCCGACGACGGGCACCGCCACCATCCTCGGCGAGACCCTCGGCAAGCCCGGCACCGACGTCTTCGAGCTGCGCCCGCGCATCGGCATGGCCGGCATCGCCATGACCGAGAAGCTGCCCAAGCGCCAGACCGTCCTCCAGACCGTGCTGACCGCCGCCTACGGCATGACCGCCACCTGGAACGAGGACTACGAGGACATCGACGAGCAGCGCGCCCGCGCCTTCCTCGACCGCCTCGGCATGAGCGACTACCTCGACCGGAAGTTCGGCACCCTCTCCGAGGGCGAGCGCAAGCGCACCCTGATCTCCCGCGCCCTGATGGCCGACCCCGAGCTGCTCCTCCTCGACGAGCCCGCCGCCGGCCTCGACCTCGGCGGCCGCGAGGACCTCGTCCGCCGCCTCGGCCGCCTCGCCCGCGACCCGATCGCCCCCTCGATGCTCATGGTCACCCACCACGTCGAGGAGATCCCCCCGGGCTTCACCCACGTCCTCATGATCCGCCAGGGCAAGGTCCTCGCCGCCGGCCCGATGGAGCTCGAACTCACCTCCCGCAACCTCTCCCTCTGCTTCGGCCTCCCCCTCGTCGTCGAACAGGTCGGCGACCGCTGGACCGCACAGGGCCTCCCACTCTCCTGACCCCCTCCTTCACCCCGGGGAACCCCGGTGGAGAACCACGGTAAGAAGGGCCTCTCAAACGATCGGCGCCCTGTCCGCGACAGGGCCCACGGTCCTACCATGACCATGTGGAAATCGACGCGTGGGTTTGGTGGTTGATAGGCGCGGCAGCGCTCGGCATCGGGCTCGTGATCACAGCGATGCCCGAACTCGGCATGCTGGCGGTCGGCGCCGTCGCCGCCGCGGCGGTCGCCGGCATCTTCGGCGGTGACGCCGTCGTCCAGGTCGCGGCCTTCGTCGTCGTATCGACCGCACTCATCGCCGTCGTACGGCCCATCGCGAACCGACATCGCGCACAACGGCCCCAACTCGCCACCGGCATCGACGCGTTGAAGGGCAAACAGGCCGTCGTCCTGGAGCGCGTCGACGCCTCCGGCGGCCGGATCAAGCTCGCCGGAGAAGTCTGGTCCGCACGCTCCCTCGACACCGACCGCGCCTACGAACCAGGCCAGGAAGTGGACGTCGTGGACATCGAGGGGGCCACGGCGATCGTCATGTGACCTCGCACGACGTAAGTGACGCGAACGCGCCACGGGCCACGCGACGGTCTGTCAGACTCGACCAGCAAGATCTTCAACAACCATAAGATCTGCCGAAGTTGCCGCAGCGGAGAAGGGGTACGGGGAAACGACGATGGAACCGGTCATCATCGTCTTGATCATTCTGGTGGTGTTGGTTTTCATCGCCCTGATCAAGACGATCCAGGTCATCCCACAGGCGAGCGCGGCCATCGTCGAACGCTTCGGCCGCTACACGCGGACGCTCAACGCGGGCCTCAACATCGTGGTCCCGTTCATCGACACCATCCGCAACCGCATCGACCTGCGCGAACAGGTCGTGCCGTTCCCGCCGCAGCCGGTGATCACCCAGGACAACCTGGTCGTGAACATCGACACCGTCATCTACTACCAGGTGACCGACGCCCGCGCGGCCACCTACGAAGTCGCCAGCTACATCCAGGCGATCGAGCAGCTCACGGTCACCACGCTCCGCAACATCATCGGTGGCATGGACCTGGAGCGCACCCTGACCTCCCGCGAGGAGATCAACGCGGCGCTCCGCGGGGTCCTCGACGAGGCGACCGGCAAGTGGGGCATCCGCGTCAACCGCGTCGAACTCAAGGCGATCGAACCGCCCACCTCCATCCAGGACTCGATGGAGAAGCAGATGCGCGCCGACCGTGACAAGCGTGCCGCGATCCTCACCGCCGAAGGTACGCGCCAAGCCGCCATCCTCACCGCAGAGGGCGAGAAGCAGTCCCAGATCCTCCGCGCGGAGGGCGAGGCCAAGGCGGCTGCCCTGCGCGCCGAGGGCGAGGCCCAAGCCGTCCGCACGGTCTTCGAGGCCATCCACGCCGGCGACCCCGACCAGAAGCTCCTCTCCTACCAGTACCTCCAGATGCTCCCGAAGATCGCCGAAGGCGACGCCAACAAGCTCTGGATCGTCCCCAGCGAAATCGGCGACGCACTGAAGGGCCTCTCCGGCGCCATGGGCAACCTGGGCGGCCTGGGCGGCGGTTCGGGCAACGGCAACTCCGGTACACCGACAGAACGCCGAGAAAAGCCGTCCATCGACTGACTCGTCTTCTGCGGTACGACAGCGGGGCCCGCCTTCAAACGAAGGCGGGCCCGAACTCCCTCAGGGGCGCGGGAACTGCGCGACAAGCCACGCACAAACCCGCGGCCAACGAACAACCCAAAGCCCTACGGCGATTGGTCAGGCCGCGTCCGTCGCCAGCCAATCCGGCAGCGCCGCAAACTCCTCCGCCCCCAGCGTCAGCAACATCGCGTCAGCCGGCGTAGGCTCGAATGGCTCCCGAAGCAACGGCATACCCGCCTGCTCAGGCGTCCGGTCAGCCTTCCGATGATTGTCCTCCGCACACGAGGCGACCGTATTCAGCCACGTGTCCTGCCCACCCCGGGACCGCGGCACCACATGGTCCACGGTGGTGGCCCGGCGCCCGCAGTACGCGCACCGGTGCCGGTCCCGCACCAGCACACCCCGCCTCGACCACGGCGCTTGTCTTCGGAACGGCACCCGTACGTACCTGCACAGCCTGATCACCCGAGGCGCGGGTATGTCCACCGCGGCTCCACGCATACGCAGTTCGGGGTGGGCCTGCTCGACGACGGCCTTGTCCTGAAGCACCAGAACGATGGCTCGGTTCAACGTCACCGTCGACAGCGGCTCGAAGCTCGCGTTCAGTACCAGCGTGTCCCGCATTGCAGCCCACCTCCCGTGTGCACCTGCCCACCCCCTGGCGGGCTGGGATCAACTCTGGCCGGGCACGCCGAGATGGACAACGAAATAAAAAATGCCCGCCCCCGATCACTTCCATGACCAGGGGCGGGCAAACGTTCCATGAACGTCAGGCTTCGGCAGGTACCTCGTACTCGGCAATCACGTGCGCGCGTGCGATGGCGTGGAAGCGCAGGTTGAACCCGACGACGGCCGGACTGGCGTCCGAGTCCGGACCGAGCTTCTCCTGATCCACGGCGTACACCGTGAACACATAGCGGTGCGGCCCGTCACCAGGCGGAGGCGCGGCACCCCCGAAGTCCTTCGACCCGTAGTCGTTCCGCGCCTGTACGGCACCCTCCGGCAGCCCCTCGAACTTGCCGCTGCCCGCGCCCACCGGCAACTCGGTCACCGAGGCCGGGATGTCGAACACGACCCAGTGCCAGAACCCGCTGCCCGTAGGGGCGTCAGGGTCGTAGCAGGTCACGGCGAAGCTCTTGGTCTCGGCCGGGAAACCCTCCCAGCGCAGCTGCGGAGAGGTGTTGCCGGCCGCGTAGACCTGAGCGTCCTTGAGGATCCCGCCGGACTCGACGTCCTCACTCGTGACCGTGAAGGACGGCACGGGCGGATGGAAGTCGTGGGGCAGCGGCCGCCTCTTGAGCTCGGTCACTTCGATACCTCCTGACGAAACAGTGGAATCAGCTGTTCCGAGCCTAGAACCAGTTGCGCTTGCTGCCGACCTCGGACAGCCACTGGTTGAGGTACGCCGCCCAGTCGGTCCCCTGGAAGTCGTTCAGCCCCACCTGGAACGACCGGAAGGTGTCGCTGCCCTCGCTGAACAGCCCCGGCTTCTTGTCCATCTCCAGGACGACGTCCATCGTGTGCTCGTCCGCGACGAAGCTCAACTCGACCTGGTTGATACCGCGGTACTGCTGCGGCGGGAAGAACTCGATCTCCTGGTAGAACGGCAGCTTCTGCCGGGTACCCCGGATGTGACCGCGCTCCATGTCCGCGCTCTTGAAGCGGAAGCCCAGCTGGATGAAAGCGTCGAGGATAGCCTTCTGAGCGGGCAGCGGGTGCACGTTGATCGGGTCCAGGTCCGTGGAGTCCACGGCCCGCGCGATCGACAGCTCCGTCGTCACACCAATGTTCATGCCGCGCAGCGTCTGACCGTCGATCGTCGTGACCGGCGTCTCCCAGGGGATCTCGAGCCCGAACGGCACCGCGTGCACGGCCCCGGCCTGGAGCTCGAAGGCACCACCGAGCGACATCTTCGTGAACTCGATGTCCTGCTTGTACTCCGAGTCCTGACCCTCGACCTCGACGCGCGCCTGAAGGCCCACCGACAGGCCCTCGATGTTCTGGTTCACGGACCCGCCCTGAATCCGCACCTCACCCTGGACGACACCGCCCGGAACGACGTTGACCTCCGTCAGCACCGTCTCGACCGAAGCCCCGCCGGCCCCCAGGCTCGCGAGCAGCTTCTTGAACGCCATGACTCTCCTCTTTTCAGAGTGGATCCTTGATCCCTACAAACGCGATCCGGCCGTGGCCGGTTCCGCGTCCCACCCTGGCAAGACGCACGCCCCCTGACCACCCCGTCGCGACCACCCGTCTGCACTACCCTCGGACGGCATGATCGCGACCCCCGACCGTACGCCCTTGCCCCGGGACTTCTTCGACCGGCCCGTCCTGGAAGTCGCCCCCGACCTCCTCGGCCGCATCCTGGTACGCACCACCCCGGACGGTCCGATCGCCCTTCGCCTCACAGAGGTCGAGGCCTACGACGGCCCGAACGACCCGGGCTCCCACGCCTATCGCGGCCGCACACCCCGCAACGACGTGATGTTCGGTCCCCCCGGCCACGTCTACGTCTACTTCACCTACGGCATGTGGCACTGCATGAACCTGGTGTGCGGCCCCGACGGCCAGGCATGCGCGGTCCTGCTGCGCGCCGGCGAGATCGTCGAGGGCGCCGAGCTCGCCCGCACCCGTCGACTCTCGGCCCGCAACGACAAGGAACTGGCCAAAGGCCCGGCCCGCCTCGCCACCGCCCTGGACGTGGACCGCGCCTTGGACGGCACGGACGCGTGCGCCACGGGCGAGACCCCGCTGAGGATACTGACCGGCACCCCGACCCCCTCCGACCAGGTACGCAACGGCCCACGCACCGGCGTTGCAGGCGACGGCGGGAACGGGGACATCCACCCCTGGCGCTACTGGATCGCCGACGACCCGACGGTGAGCCCCTATCGAGCCCACATCCCGAGGCGCCGCCGAAGTTGACGCGCCCAGGGGAGGCGCGTAACGTAGCCCGAGCCGCTGAACCGGGTACTGCGAAGTCAGCAGCCGGAGCGGCCAACCCACTACCAACGAAACACCCTCAACGGGGTCGTCTTTTGGCGTGCTCGCATGCCTGAATTCGAGCCCACAGAGTCCGATTATGAATCGGACGGGGGAATCGGCTAACGTAGTGAATGTCGAAAGGCCGGAGGGCGAAAGCCCAGAGCCCAACGACAACCCCCCGACAGGGAATCGGATCGGAAAAGGATCTGGTAGAGTCGGAAACGCAAGACCGAAGGGAAGCGCCCGGAGGAAAGCCCGAGAGGGTGAGTACAAAGGAAGCGTCCGTTCCTTGAGAACTCAACAGCGTGCCAAAAATCAACGCCAG